>DATJZF010000001.1:0-89799 GCA_035499255.1 Dongiaceae bacterium
TCATCGGCGACCTCTTGGCCGAGTTCTCGATCACCCATTTGCGGCGCACGCCGGCGATTGCGCTTTCAGGCGGTGAGCGGCGGCGCGTCGAGATTGCGCGCGCGCTCGCCACCCGGCCGTATTTCATGCTGCTCGACGAGCCGTTTGCCGGCGTCGACCCGATCGCGATCAACGAAATCCGCGAGCTGGTGAAGCATCTCAAAGACCGCGGCATTGGCGTTTTAATCACCGATCACAATGTGCGCGAAACACTTAGCGTAACGGATCGCGCATACATCGTGAATCATGGGAAAATCATGAAGCGGGGCACCCCGGTAGAATTAAGCAGCGACCCGGAAGTCCGGCGGGTCTATCTGGGGGATAACTTCCGCCTGAATTAGGTCTATCCTAGGGGCTGAGATCGCACGATGGCTTGGCAGGGACTCAAACTTAACCTGAAGGTCACGCAGAAGCAGATTCTGACGCCTGGCCTGGTGCAGATGGTCAGCGTGCTCGCGCTGAACCGCCTGGAACTCCGGGAAATGATCAACCAGGAGATGATTGCCAACCCCGTCCTGGAAGAGTTGAGCGAAGAGCCCACGCAAACCGACAACTACAGCGACGAGAATTTCCTGAAAAATGAAACCGAGAAGGTGCCGGAAAAGCCGGAGGCGAATCCCTTCGACGAATTCGATGTTGGGACGTTCTTTAATCAATATCTGGATACCGGCGGAGACGGTGGGCAATCGCAAGAGCGCGAAATTTCCGAGCGGCCTTCCTTCGAAAAGTTCTTGTCATCGCCCGCGGGACTGACCGACCACCTGATGTGGCAATTGAGTGTCACGATCTGCTCCGAAGCCGTGAAGGAGATCGCCGAGAACATCATCGGAAATCTGGACGAGAACGGTTACCTTACCGCTTCCACAGAAGAGTTGGCGCAGGAAGGCAAGTATTCGCAAGACGACCTGGAAGATGCCATCGCGGTGGTACAGGACTTCGATCCGATTGGCGTGGGCGCTCGCGATTTGCGGGAATGCCTGCTGCTGCAATTGAAGGCTTTCGATCCGCAGAACTCGCTGGGCCAGCAGATTGTAGCGGACCACCTGAAGCAGGTGCAGTCCAACCAGTTGAAAGAGATTGCACGGGCGCTGAACCGCCCTACAGATATCGTGAAGCACGCGATCGACGCCATCAAGAAGCTCGATCCCCGCCCGGGCCTGCGCTATAACAAGACGGAGCCGCGCCTGGTCGAGCCGGACGTGTACTTCCGCAAGGTCGACGATATGTGGCAAGTCTTCCTGAACGAAGATGATATGCCGCAATTACGGCTGAGCCCCACGTATCGCCGGCTGCTGGTGCGTGATGCGGCCGACAAAGACGTGCGCAATTATGTGAAGGAACGATTCACCGCTGCGATTCAGCTCATGAAGAATATTGAGCAACGCAAACACACCATTCTGCGCGTGTGCCAGTCCATCATTGCACGTCAGGGCGAATTTCTGGATCAAGGCCCGGATGCGCTGAAGCCGATGATGATCAAGGAAGTGGCGGAAGAAGTGGGCGTGCATCCTTCGACAGTGAGCCGCGCGGTGGCCAGCAAGTATGCGCACACGCCCCAGGGCGTGATTGAGTTGCGGTCATTCTTCAGCGAAGCGGTCAACGGTCCGGAGGGCGGCGGGATGTCCCTGCTGACTCTCAAGCGCCTGGTAAAGAAAATGATCGACGAAGAGGATGCCACCAAGCCGCTGACCGATGAACAGATTGCCAAGAAGCTGGATGAAAACGGGATTCATGTGACGCGCCGCACGGTGGCAAAGTATCGGGAAGATATGCGCATCCCGAGCACGCACCAGCGCCGCGTGAAGAGCTAGTTCGCAAAGATAATGTAGTGGCGGGTTTTCAGACCCGTGCTTTACTGTTCCGCCCAGGACAAGAGTGAAGACTACTGCCCGCCAATCACGTGACGCGAGAAATCAAGGCCGTCAACTCGTCATTCTCACCGGCATATCTGGGTCGGGGAAAAGCACGGTCCTCAAGGCCTTTGAGGATATGGGCTACTACTGTGTCGATAATCTGCCCGTCGAACTGATTCCGATTTTTGCGGAATTGCATGCGGCAGGCGAGAGCGACTATGCCAGAGCCGCTCTGCTCGTGGACGCTCGCGAAGGTTTGCAGCTGGAAAAGCTGCCGGGCCTTTTGAAACACCTGCGGCACGAGCATCCCATCATCACCGTGTTCATCGAGGCGCACGAAGACGCGCTGTTGAGGCGCTATAGCGAGACTCGCCGGCCGCACCCGCTGGGCAAGGCTTTTTCCGTGCGCGAAAGCCTGCGGCACGAAATGGTGCTGATGGAGCCGATCCGCAAACTCGCGGACGTCGTGATCGATACTTCCCAGTTCAACGTGCATGAGCTGCGACAATTCATCAATGATCGATTCAAGTCCGAAGGGAAGCGGCCGCTGCTGGTGTCGCTGGTGAGCTTTGGCTATAAGTATGGTGTGCCTACGGACGCGGACCTGATGTTCGACGTGCGGTTCTTGCCGAATCCTCACTTTGTGCCGAAGCTACGGCGCTACACCGGCAAGGACGGCCGCGTGCGCCGGTACATCCAGTCGTTTCCGCAAACCGGGGAGTTTTTGCGGCGTATGCAAGGGCTACTGACTTATTTGATCCCGCACTACATCGAAGAAGGAAAGAGCTACCTGACGATTGCATTCGGCTGCACCGGGGGAAAGCATCGCTCGGTGATGATGGCGGAATGGATGAAGCACGCGCTGGAGAAGAAGGGATTCGCCACGCGCGTGGTGCACCGGGATATCGACAAGTAGGATTTTTGCTGCCACCATGGTCGGGGCCAAGACGAACTTTCCGGTCAAGTAGCGTTATAGATGGCTGTCAGTTCTGACAGTTTGATCCTTCGCTGGAAATAGGGAGACTTCTTCTCATTGTTCCGTCCTGTTCATCGTTTCCCGCATCGGCCGTGATCTGGTATTCAAGCTGGATGAAAAAAAAGGAGAATCTGGGATGCGAATCATCAAGGGATTTCTTCGGGAGGCTCCTGTCGTTGGCCTGTTGCTTGTGCTGTTGGGCATCGCGACAATTGCCCAGGCCCAGGAAGGTATGACCATTCAGGCGACTGCAAGAGGCACCAGCACACAAATGGGCAAAATCGCCGACGTGAACATCTACATTGAGAGTTACTCGACCACGGAGGACCGCGCCGCGTTGATCAATGCCTTTAAAACGAAGGGCCAAAGTGGAATGGTAGAGGTTCTCTCGGATATGAAACCGAAAGGCCGCATTCGCTTTGCCAGCGGCGGAGTAGGCAACGACATCAAGTACATCTTCGAGTTACCGCCTTCCGCGAAGGGGCGCAAGCTGCGCTTGGTGACGGACCGGAATCTGGCTTTCGCGGAGTTGTATGCGGGAACGCGTTCCCGCGATTACGACGTGGGCGCGATCGAGTTGGAGTTGACGCCGGACGGGAAGGGCACCGGGACCGTGCTACCTGCTTGCAAACTTACGGTAAACAAAAAGACAAAGCAGGTCGAAATTGAAACCTATCAGAACCCGTGGGACCTCACAAACTTCATCATCACCAAAGACAAGAAGTGAGTGCGTATTGCTGCGCGAGATGTTTCGAGCAGGTGGCCCCAGACTGATGTGCCAAGGAAACCCGGGAATCGGACCGCGGCGGCTGAGAAGGCGCGCGTGAGACTACGTCTCCTGATCACCGCTCTTCTCTTCGCTTTGCTGTGCGCGACGGCGGCAGATGCGAAAATGGCCATCGATTTCAATCCCAATCTCGATTTTTCCAGGTATAAGACTTTTGCGTACCTTGGAGGCGTGGAGTCTCTCGTCCGCATGCAATTGAACCCAGAGCTGCTGAACAACCGCATGCACCGCGCGGTGGTTCGCGAGCTGACGGCGAAGGGACTGCGCGAGGTGCAGCCGGAAGAAAATCCGGATCTGGTCGTGCGCTATTGGGTTGAGGCGGAGTCCAACGCACAGGTGACCGGCTCCGCACACTGGGGCGTTTGGGGTTCCTACTATTACGGTTATTGGACCATCATGTACACCACGATGAGCACGCCGGTGACCCACAAAGGCCTGCTTGGTATTGAACTCATCGATACGAGAGTACGAGATCTGGCGTGGCGCCTGTTTGTGAGTGAGAAAATCATTCACAACGACCCCGATAAGATTTGGAAGACTGCAGATAAGAACATTAAAAACGCGTTTAAAAGCTACCCGCCTCCACAGAAGGCTATCGAGGAAAAGAAAGCAGAGCGGGCCAAAATCGACGCCACCAAGAACTCGCCGCAGCCCTAGTTGCTTGCCCCGGCTACCGGTAAGCGGCACTGATTCGGCCCGCGAGCGGTCACCAACCAACTAGCAGATTTAACAGGTGCGCGGTCCTCACGGAACATGTCACGCTAACCGCATAAAGCCGGTACAATCCAGGAAAGTTTCCACCTTCCGGCGAACGGAGCTGTGCGGATTCCTCACTTGGGCGCGCACGGCTGCCAGCCCCCGAATGCCCTATCCGATGGAGGCAAGGTATACAGATGAAAAAGACGGGTGAAACGTATCAGCGGACAAAAATGGCAGTTCGAATCGTCGGTATGGTTGGGGTGATGGTGGCTTTGTCATTAGCCAGCGCACTTTCCTGCGTCGGGCAGCAGAAGTTTGAATTACAGGCTTTCGGAGGCTACAAGTATGGAGGTGGCGTCGACGTCGCACCCAATCTACTCGGCATCAACCGCATTAACGTCGACAGCAGCGTCTCCTATGGAGCGACGGCCACGTTTAATCCAGCAGCCAGGTTGGGATTCGAGTTTCTGTGGGACCGCCAGCCAACGCACGCCACCGGCTCCTTCTCCGGCGGCGGCACATATCCGACGAAGATTGGCTTCACCATGGACCAATACCACGGCAATATCCTGTTTTCCTTTGCAGATCATGAAAGCAAGGTGGAACCATTTGTTCTGGTCGGGTTCGGGGCTTCGGACATGCACGGCGGCGGATCGTCTACCACCAAGTTTTCCTTCGGCGTAGGCGGCGGCGTGAAGTATTTCATGACGCGCCACCTGGGGTTTCGAGCACAGGCACGCTACACGCCGACCTACGCCTACACCTCAAACGGAGGCGTGTGGTGCAACTGGTGGGGATACTGCTGGGTCGTGCCCAACGACCATTTCATCCATCAAGGTGACGTCACCGGCGGCGTCGTATTGCGCTTCTGAGCAAGCACTTGTAACCGGCCGTTAAGAATCCTACCAACCTGCGACGGGCGCTTCGGGTACCTGGAGTTCTAAGGTATCTATGGGGTGCCCCGTCTGCCGTTTCCTGGCCTAGAATCAACCGAACGCCCTAGCGCGCCCTAGAGACCATGATTGCCAGGTGGCAGAAATGTATGAAGAGATCTTTGGGCATTTCGGGCTGGGGCAAAATCCATTTACCGTATCCCCGGACCCCGCCAGCTTCTACTCGACTCTGGCGCACGATGAAGCCTTGTTGCAGCTCGCCTTCGGCGTAAAGAACCAGCAGGGATTGATGGTCCTGACTGGCGAACCGGGAACCGGCAAGACCACCGTGCTGCGCTACTTCCTCGATTGGTTGCAACAACGAGAGCATTATTCGACCGCCTACATCTATCACACGTTTGTCCACTCCACCGATTTGTTGCAGCTCATCCTGAAGGATTTCGGACTGGCTTTCGAGGGCCGCTCGAAAGGCGAAATGGTGATCGCACTGATGACCTGGTTATTGTCGCGCCACAAGATGGGCGACCGCCCGGTGATCGTGATCGACGAAGCGCAATCGCTGACGAACGCCGCGTTCGAGGAAGTGCGGATGCTTCTGAATGCCCAGTCACGCGGCGCACAACTGATCCAGATTGTGCTGGCCGGACAGTTACAGCTCGAAGACAAGCTGCGGCAGCCGCAGATGGAGCAACTACGTCAGCGGATCATGTGCTACTGGCGGCTGGCGGCCCTGAAGTTGGAAGAAACGGAAGGCTATATTCGCAAACGGCTGGCCCGGGCCGGCGGACAGGGGCCGGTTGTATTCCCTCCGGAATCCATGCGCGAGGTTCACCGGTATTCGCACGGGATTCCTCGGGTCATCAATCTTCTGTGTGAGCATGCCTTGCTGACATGTTACGCGGACCGGCGGCGCTTTGTAGAAGTTGAGGACGTGGCCAGTGTAGTGCGCCAGTTTGAACTCGATGCCGAACAAAATCCCGGCGAGGAAATGGCGCGTACGAATGTATTTTGCCGCTTGGGCCACTTCGCCGAACTCGCCATTGCGAGCGCAGAACCCGCGCCAGCCAGGGCCGTCGAACCATCGCCGGCAACCTTTGATGCAACGTCGGCGAATTTGCCCGAGGAACACGCCATGACGGTCGTCGTGCAGGCTACATCGACAGCCACCGCGAAAGAGACGCGGAGCCCGACGCGATCTACGCCCTTGGTGAAACACATCGAGCCGGTTCTCTCCTTAAGCAAACCGGCTATCGCAACGAGCCGTTCCACCATCACGGAGTACTGGCGGGAAGTCAGCAGTTCGTTTGTGCGCGATGGCCAGCAGCTGGTCGAACCGATTCGCCAATGGCTGACCACATCGACGCCGGCAAAAACGGCCCGGGTATCTGTGAGAGACGGGCTGGTGCGCTCGATGCGCAGCTGGCTGTTAAAGCCAGCGAGCTCCACCGCGCTGATCTCGACGCGGCCCAGGAAATCGTCGGCAACCTAAAAACAAACACAGCTGCAAATCAAAAGTTGCACTCACTGGAGCGAGAAGCTGCAGATTTTTTGTTGCGATTCGCATTGACGCGAATCCGAAACCGTGTCAGATTCTTGCCTCCCCGAGGCTCCTCGCCGCCCGGAAATTTTCCAAACATCCAGCCCTAGCATGGAGGACCTATGTTCTGGCGTGCGAGTCTGCCCGCAGCGTTGGCATTTTGTGTTTTGCCGCTGATTGTTGCCGCGCAACAACCCAACAGCAACGACGAAATTGTCGATAGAGTAGTCGCACAGGAGCGACTGGAAGTGCAGCAGCTCCGTAATTACGCGCCTCTGGTCGAAACGTATATTCAATACATCCGTCCCGATAAAGAGCTGATCGCCGTGCCGGATGGCGACAGGTACTTTCTGGGCCGCGCCAAGTTGGCCAACGGTGTGGTTTTGGAACCGCTCGCCATCGAGACTCCGCTGAAAAGAAAAGCTTCTGACGATTGGCGCGAATTCCTGAATGTCGGTTTCGTTCCCGGCGGCTTCCTGCAAATGATTTATGTCGACGCCTCGGGCTTCGATCGCCAGCACTACAAATTTGATTACATCCGCCGCGAGTTTTTAGGAGAAGTGCGCTGCCTGGTGTTTGACATCGCTCCGCTGAACAAGCAGGAAAAGGGGCGATTCGTCGGGCGAATTTGGGTCGAGGACCGGGATTATCACATCGTGCGATTCAACGGCTCATACGGCCAGTCGTTCGTTCTGAGCTACTACTTCAATTTCGATAGCTGGCGCACCAACACGGACAACGGCGAGTGGCTGCCCGCGTTCGTCTATACGGAACAGGGCAATCTGCATGACCCACAGACAAAAAAGCTGGCGTTCCAGCCCTTCCGCGCACAGACCCGCCTCTGGGGTTATCACCTGGCGCGATCCGGGGAAGAGCAGGAGATGAGCAAGCTCACGATCGAGACTCCCATGCATGACACCACGCAACCGGCGAACGATCTCTCCCCGTTGCAAGCGCAGCGCGCCTTCGAACGCCAGGCCGAGACCAACGTGACCGACCATCTCGAGTGGCAAGGCCTCCTGGCGCCTCACGGCGAAGTCGACCAGGTGCTCGAAACCGTGGTGAACAACCTGGAGGTCACCAATGACCTCGACGTTCAGCCGGAAATTCGCTGCCGCGTGCTGATGACCTCCACGTTGGAAGTGTTCACGATCGGGCACACTATCGTGTTGAGTCGCGGTCTGGTCGATGTGCTTCCGGATGAAGCCAGCCTTGCCGCCATTCTGGCGCACGAGTTGAGCCACGTCGTGCTGGCGCAGGGCTTGAACACCGAGTTCGCGTTTTTCAACAGCATGGACTACAAGGAAAAAGATACTTTCCGCCGATTTGATTTTGCTCGAAGCAAGGAAGAGGAGTTGGCGGCACAGACGAAAGCCAACGAACTCTTGCGAAAGTCACCGTACAGCGAGTCTTCCGGGACCGCGCGGTTGTTCCTCGAGACTTTGAAGAAACGGTCTAAGGATTTTCCAAACCTCGTGAGCCCGCATCTCGGCGATCGCATTCCGACGGACTGGGCTGTCGCAGCCGCAGTGCCGTCTGAACAAACGGCGGAATCGCCTGCGAAGAAAGCAGTGACGGCGGCGTTGCCGCTTGGCGGACGCGTTAAAGTCGATCCTTGGGCCGATCGTTTGCAGTTCGCGAAGTCCAGGCCCGAAGCGCCGATGAGCGAAGCCGAAAAGATGTCCTTTGAAGTGACTCCGTTCATGCTCTACCTGACCCGGCCGAACGCAAAGCCCCAAGGCGTCGCTGCTCGCGTGGATGGTGGAGGGTACCAAAAATAGCTCGTCACTTCTTTACGATGGCGCCCCATTCTTCCGGGCTGCGATCCTTCGCGTGGCGCGAGAAAAGCCAGTGGTGTCCGTCGAGATCCTCGGCGGCATACTGATATTCGCCGTATTCCGTTTCGTGAGGCTCCTCAAGAATCTTCGCGCCGGCGGCTTTCGCCCGGGCGTGATGCGCATCAACGTCTTCGAGAAAAATGGTCAACGACTGTGTTCCGTAACCGAGTTGTGCCGGCGACTTTTCCTCTTTGCGAGCCTGCCTCACCTGAATCGCGGCTGTGCCCGCCCACATTTGCCCTCCGCTCGGCCCGCCGCCGTAGCGGTAGGACTCTCGGAAACCGAAGACGCGCTCCAGCCACGCGATCGCCTCGCTGAGGTTCTGGTAATGCACATGGGGCAGAACGCTGTCCGCAGGTACGGAACGGTTCTTCGTGGTCATGGCCTGGATTCTACTCCGAACGCACAACAGCTTGGTGACTGTGCACACATACAGTCCTATATTGCTCAGCGCAGAATGAACAATGCGTTTCGGGGAGACAACTGTGGACCACATGACTTCGCGAAGGACTTTCGTTCAAGCTTCCATGATGGCCGGGGCGGCGTTGGCCATCCCTAAACGGCTGTTCGCGGCCGCAGAGGTAAAGAAGCCGTCATTTCCGGTGTTCGATCTCCATGTCCACCTGAGTCCAACGCTGACGATTGAGCAGGCTCTCCAGCTTGGCAAAGAGCGCGGTGTGGGCATCGGCATCCTCGAACATCCGGGACCAGGCTTTAAGATTCAGAACGACGCGGACCTGAAGCAGTACATCGATGGACTGCGGAAGTATCCCGTGCGCGTGGGCCTACAGCCAGTTTATGCGGGTTGGTCAAAGAGCTTTTCAAAGGCTGCCCTCGATCAGCTCGACTACATCTTGATGGATGCGCTGACCCTGCCTCGCGCCGACGGCAGTGGATGGGCCATCTGGCAGATCGACACCATGGTGGACGACGCAGAGGAGTTCATGGGCGTCTACATGAAATTCATCGAGCAGGTGCTGACCACCGAGCCTATTGACGTTTTTGGCTGGCCGACCTTCCTGCCCGTGCCGATCGCGCGGCAATACACGCAGCTTTGGACCCGCCCGCGTGTGGACCGCATCATCGAACTCGCGCAGGCCCGCAAGATCGCCATCGAAATCAACGAAGTGGCCCACGTTCCCGATGAGAGTTTCGTTCTTGCGGCTAAACGCGCCGGCTTGAAATTTACGTTCGGCACCGACTCGCGCAACCAGAACGCCACGCACTTCTACTATTGCTACCAGATGGCGGACAAATGCGGCCTGATCGAAGCCGATATGTTCGTCCCGAAACGCAAGTAGACCGGTCCGTCGCCAGGGCGAACAGAGCCTTCCCCGTCATTCCGAGCGAAGCGAGGAATCTCTCTTTGTTCCATCGTGAGGGAATAGAGGGATTCCTCACTTCGCAGACTCCGTTCGGAATGACAAATGGGAGCGTCCGGGCTATCTGGACTGCTTTACCGGCGAGCCGATCCACCACGTAATCCCACTTTGGTCGACCACCCCGGCATTCCGGTGCCCATAGGGCTTGTCTTCCGGCGCGGACTGCGACGTGGCGCCGGCCGCCACCGCTTTCGCGTACGTATCATCCACATCCGCCACCCAGAGGTACAGCGCCGCGGGCAACGCTTTCCATTGCTCGCCGGCCTGGCCCAGCATGATCAGCGAGTCGCCCACGCGCATCTCCGCGTGAGTGACCTCCTGGTTGGGCTTGCGGTCGCAAAAAACCTCTTTGGCGTCAAAAGCGGCTTTGAGGAAGCGCATCTCCGCGTCCGCGTTGGCCACCACGAGATAGGGCGTAACAGTTCGGTACGTTTGCATGTTGTCGGTCATGGGCGAATTCTACGGGAATGAATTTCAGTTGGATTGTAAAAAAGTGACATGGTTCTGAAAGGAGGTAGTGGCGGCCTGGTAGGCGCTTGGAGTGAGTCCAGAAAACTCGCGAAACTCGTGAATGAAGTGCGCCTGGTCGAAATACCCGCATTCCAGGGCGAGTTGCGCCCAATCAAGCGGCGTTCCGGCATGCGCGATTTTCACGGCGCGCTGGAACCGCAGCAGCCGGCAGTACCGTTTCGGCGTGACGCCGATTTCCGCCTTGAATCGCTCGATGAAACGCTTGGGACTGAGACCGATGGCGTTTTTGACAGCAGCGATCCGCGCGACCGACGGCTCTCCGTGAAATTGTTGCAGCGCAAACGTGACGGCTGGATGGCAGGCGCGCTCGCGGAAGGCGGCCGCGAGCCAGCGCTCGAGAAGGTTCAATGCTGCGTCCGGCCGAGGCGCGGCAAGTAGCTGCTCACGAAGTTTCCGGGTGGTTGCGGCGCCGCAAATACACTCGAGCGGCACGTCGAGGTTACTCAGTTCGGAGGCCGGTGGCACAACGAATGGAAGGGTACCGCCCGGGCGAAATACGATTCCCGCCACATGCTGCGTTTCCGCGGTATCGATGATCTGATAGCGCGTGCTCACGCCGCTCAGCACGCTGCCGGGAGCAATGCGGCAGACAAGGCCGCGGGCCGTGCTGTCATACATGCGGGTCTGATCTTCGGCCAGGTTGATGATTAGTTGCGCCGACCCGCTGGGGAGGACACGTTCGAGCGCGTGGGGTCGAGGCTCGCTACGGCAAAACCATATCGCCTCGACGAAAGCATCGAGCGGCGGAGCGGGCCTTCGGTGCAGGTACAGCATGGTCCTGCCATGGTCACACTGTGTGCCCGGAAGAGCAACGAGATTTGCGGGTTTGCGGGGCTACTGTACCGAGCAGGGTTGCGTGCGAACACCCGAAATGGCGATGCCATACTGGTTGGAGCCGGAAATGTGCGTGGAGTCGGCAGAAAGCGCGACGCTATCGACGGGGCTTGGCCACGTCAGCGTGTAGATGCCGCGCGCTGCGTCGACGGCCTTCCACCGGCCATGGAAGGTCGCCGCTGTGAATGTGCCATTCGGCGCTACGGTGACTGGAACTCCGTTGGGCCAGCGCCACACCCCCACCAGGCCAGCGCCGGGCGATATGCGTGTTCCGGAAGTAGGGAATCCGTATTGATTTCCCCCGCTGAGGGATTGCTGGTCAGGCGCCACGGTGACCGTGTCTGTCGCCTCAGGCCACGTAAATGTGTACGTCCTTTTGTCCGCGCTTGCGGTCATCAGCCGCCAGTGGCCGGTGAACGGGCCGCCGACGATTCGCCCGTCGCGATAAATCACCACCGGCTGATTGTTGAACCACTGGTAGCAGCCGGGGAGGGTTTCGTTGGCGACCATTTCCTGGACCTCGCCCAATCTTTTCTTCACCATGCCAGCCACGTCCGTCGTATCGGACGCCGGTTTCGAAGCCGGACCACTCGGAGGCGGCGCGGCATTCACATTGTGCGGCGCGTCGGGTAGCGGCGTGACCGGAGCTGGTGGTTTGGGAGACAGCACTACGCCAAGAACGATCAGCCCGAGCACCGCTAAAGCACCGATTCCGATCCACAGCGCCTTAGAGGTTTTGTGCACCGGCGGCGGTGGCGGAGGAGGTGGTGGCGGGGACGGCACCGGAATGCGTTTTTCTCCCGCAGGCAGCAGCCGTTGCACCGTAGCGGCCAGAGCATCCAGATGCTTCTCCATTGGCGGGGTCATCGCGTCCAGCCAGTGGACGGAGCCGATGAAGTAGTCGAGCGATTTGCCCGGCGGCACGTCTTCGATACGGAATGGCAGGAGGGTCAGCCCGTTGCTCACGGCGCGTTCGACTTCCTTCGGAATGTGCCCGGAAGTGTTGGCGTTCGAGGAAAACACCAGCACCATGATTTTTACGCTGTGAATTGCCTCGATGATCGCTTCGCCGTAAGAGGTTCCGGCCAGCACGTCGCGCGGCGCAATCCAGCAGCGAATCCCAGCCGCTTCCAGCCGGGCGCATACCGCGTCCGCAACGGTTTTGTCTTTTGAGGAGTAGCTGATGAATACGTCGAACGGCACCCGGTCTTCCTCCGCCGCGCCCGGATAGTACTGGAAAACATGAGCCTCGACAAGTTGGTAGCCAAAGAAGCGCACTTACCGGCCACCATCGGCAGGCATGACAGACTAGGCTGTTTCTCGGCCAACCGTCGGCGTGCATCTTTTTTTTATGTTGCATTGGCAACATCAGTATGTTGTAATAGCAACATGAACGACGCCAACCCCGTTTTCAACCCCATTTCCAACCCTATCCTCCCAGCCATCTTCCAGCGCCGGGCGATTCGGCAATTCGCACCGGTGGAAATTTCCGCTTCTACCCGCGAGCTGCTCTTGCGGTGCGCTCGGCAGGCGCCGTCGAGCTTCAACATGCAACCCTACCGGCTTTTCTGGATCGAATCTCCCGAGCGACTAAAGGCCGTATCGAAACTCTGCCTCGGTCAGAATCCGGCGCAGACCGCTTCCGCCCTGGTCGTCGCTGTTGCCGACATCGGTTCCTTGCATTCCACAGCGCAGCTGCAAGCGGCGTGGATGCGTCAGGCCGGTTTCCCGGCGAAGAAGATCAATGAATACGAACGCACCGCGCGGATTGGCCGCATTCTCTTCATGCCCGGGCCGCTGCATCTTTTTGCCACGTTCAAACGAATGCTCTTCCGGCTGCTGCACGTCCTCATGACTGCCGGAATGCCACCTCTCACGCGCCGCGATATATTCAAGTGGGCCGGCAAAAGCACGGCGCTGGCCTGTCAGAATCTGATGATCGCCGCGGAAGTACTCGGCCTGAACACTTGCCCCATGGAAGGCTTCGACGGAGTACGTCTGTTGCGCGACCTTGGCCTTTCGCGAAAGCACCACGAAATCGTCATGGTGATTGCGATTGGCAAGAAATCCGCCGATTACATTGAACAGCCGCAGTGGCGGCGGCCACTCGAAGCTACTGTGGCGGTCCTATGACGGAAAATTCGCTCATCGTTCCGCAATCGAAGATTCCCGATGACATTCTCAAGGATTCCGTCCTGGCGCATCTGGCCGCGGCCTACTTCGCGGTCAGCAAACGGCTCGAGCGAAAGACCGGCTGCTCCGCAACCCGCGGCTTCGTACTTTTCAGCCTGCGACATGGCGCTGCCATGAACCAAAACCAGATCGCCACGCAGCTTGGCTTCGACCGCACTGTGGTGCACCGCGCCATCAAGACCATGCTCAAGGACGGATTGGTGTCGGAACGAAAAGCCAAACGTGGCAGAGCCTTGCTGCTGCACCTCACGCTGAAAGGGGAGAGATACCACCAAGACTTAGTCGAGCACCGGCGCGCTGCGGATGAAAAGGCACGAGAAGCGCTGACCGCAACCGAACGCGCCACGCTCATTCGGCTTCTGAAACGTCTCGCCGAATTGGAATTGTGAACCGCCGCAGACGCACGCCGCGAACTTGACACACCCTAGCGGGCCGCATAGCGTAGCTAGAAGGGTGTTGGCCAATTCGTTCCCGGGGGTAGAGTGAAGTATCTGTTTTCACCGCAGATTCGACGGCTGCTGGGCTACGTGTCGCCCTACCGCTTTTCGATGGCCCTGGGCGTGATCTTACTGGCGGTCGTGGGCCTGGCGGAGGGGATCATCATGCTGATGATCTTCCCGATCCTGAGCCGAGTGCTGAACCCGGCCGCGCCGGATTCGGATGTGCTGCTGTTCCAACTGCCCCACGGCGGACCCGCCATTTATCTGAATCGATTCTTTCCGCACAGCATTCACAACGTCTGGACAGTTGTCTCCATCTCGCTGCTCATCGTGTTCGCGGTGAAGTCGCTGGCGGAGTTCGGCGGAAATACCCTGGTGCAGTGGTGCGGCCACCGCGCCATCACCGATCTGCGCAATGCCGTTTATCAGAAGATCATCCGCCAGCCCATCGCGTTCTTTCAGCAGCAGCCGACCGGCCGGATCATGTCCGCGGTGATTAATGACGTAGAGCGTGCGCGCCCAGCGGTCTCCGAATATCTGGCCGACATCTTCCGGCAATCGTTCACGTTCATCGCCTTGATCGCTGTGCTTCTGAACATTGATTGGAAGCTGACGCTGGCCTGCGGCGTTTTTCTGCCGATGATTCTGTGGCCCGTGGGCAAACTGGGGCGGCGCATCCGCCGGTCGGTCGAGAGCAGTCAATCGAAGCTGGGCGAACTGAACCAGATCCTGCAGGAAACGGTCAGCGGCAATCGCGTAGTGAAAGCGTTTGGGATGGAAGACTCCGAGACACGCAAGTTTGGCGCTGCCGCACGCCGGTTTCTGCGCGAGACCATGCGCTGGGTCCGCGCCCAGGTGGTCACCTCGCCGATCATGGACATGCTGCAACCGGTAGTCATCGGCCTGCTCCTGCTCTACGCGCGCGACAAGATCCAACACCACCAGATGACTATCCCCCTGTTCATCACTTTTATCGGTGCATTGTTCAAGGCGTATGAGCCGGTGAAACGCCTCGGCGCCGTGTATCAGCAGTTCCAGCAGGCCGAAGGAGCCACGACGCAGGTGTTTGCGTATCTCGACCTGAAAGAGGAAGAACGTGACGCAGCCGGCGCGAAAGAATTGCCCGCGTTCGGCGAACAGATTCAGTTCGATCAAGTGAGCTTTTCCTACGACCACGCGCCGGTGTTGAAAGATGTGAGCTTCAGCGCGCGCAAAGGGGAGATCGTCGCCTTCGTGGGCTCAAGCGGGGCGGGGAAAACCACGCTGGTCAATCTGATTCCGCGATTCTATGAACTGAGTTCGGGCGCGATCCGCATCGATGGCCACAACATTCGTGAAGTCACGATTCGGTCGCTTCGCAGCCAGATTGCCATCGTCACGCAAGAGACCATCCTCTTCCATGACACGGTGCGCAACAACATCTGCTATGGCCAGGCGGATGTGAACAGCGACCGCGTGATCGAAGCCTCTAAAGCCGCCCTGGCGCACGACTTCATCATGGAGCTGCCGCAAGGCTACGACACGATTATTGGCGAACGCGGCACGCGGCTGAGCGGCGGCCAGCGCCAACGCATCGCGATTGCGCGCGCGATTCTGAAGAACTCGCCAATTCTGATTCTGGACGAGGCGACTTCGGAGCTGGACTCTGAGTCCGAACAATTCGTACAACGCGCCCTGGGCAATTTGTTGGTGGGACGAACGGCCTTCGTCATCGCTCACCGTTTGGGAACCATACGGAAAGCCGATAAGATTCTAGTGTTGGAAGATGGGTCGATTCGCGAAGGTGGCACCCATGCCGAGTTGATGGCGCGGGGTGGGATTTACGCCCGTTTGCACGAACTACAGTTCGCGGAAGAAGATTTGCTGGCTCCGGCTCCGGCAGATGCGCCCGCTCCCAACGCAACAAGGACAGGCGGCCAGAAATGAGTTCGAAAACCGTGAGTGAAGCGGCGGCAGTGATGGCGGGAAACAAAGCGGAGTGCCGGTCCATGACCGGTTACGCGATGGTCCGCGGGGAGTACTCGGGCTGGCTGATTCGCGTCAGCGTGAAAAGCGTCAACCATCGCTTCCTCGATGTGAAGGTGCGCATTCCCGATTCGCTGGAACCCTACGAGCATCGGCTTAGGCAAACGGTACGCGGGCGGATCCATCGCGGGCATCTGGATGTGCATGTGAGCGTCGACCCTGGCGAAGCCGCTCCGGTCCACGTGAATCGTGCGTTGCTGAAAGCCTATACCACCGCGGCACAGGAATTGCGCGACGAGAGCTGCGGAAAAAGCGAATTGGATTACGTTTCGCTGTTGCGTTTGCCGGGAGTCATCACCGGGCTCGCGACCGTCTTGCCGGAGAGCGAAGAGGAGCAGGAAGAGTTCGGCAAGGTCCTGGACAAGTATCTGCTCGAAGCCCTCACCAAGCTGGACGAAATGCGCAAGACCGAGGGCCGGCACATCGCCGAGGAGTTGCGCTCGCGCGTGGCGAACATCAGCGGGATGACCGAACAAGTGCGCGAACTGGTGGGCACCCTGCGGCCGGCGTTTGCGCGACGCCTCGAAGCTCGCTTGCGCGATTTATTGAACGGCACCAACGTGGAGCCTGCCCGCCTGGCGCAGGAGGCCGCGCTCCTTGCAGAACGGAGCGATATCAGTGAAGAATTAGATAGACTCCGCAGTCATCTGCAACAGTTCACGAAATTGCTGGCCGGCGCGGGCGAGTTGGGCAAAAAGCTGGACTTCCTGCTGCAAGAAATGCACCGGGAAGCCAACACCATGCTCTCGAAAACGCCGGGAGTGGAAAGCGAAGCGCTGGCCATCACCGGACTGTCGTTGGAGATTAAAGCGGAAATCGAAAAATTGCGGGAACAGGTCCAGAACATCGAATGAGCGAGGGCGCCTCGACGGATCCACTGGTCATTATTGTTTCCGGCCCGTCGGGCTCCGGGAAAAGCACGCTGGTGCAGAAAATCCTGGAGGACCCCGGGACCATGGCTTCGCGATCGTGTACTACAAGGCCGCCTCGGGCGACGGAGTCGAGTGGGAAATGTTATGATTTCGTCACTGAGCCCGAATTCGCGGCCATGGTGGCGCGCGACGAGTTCCTCGAACACGCCAAGGTCTTCGGTAAGCATTCTTATGGAACGCCGAAGAAGTGGCTCGCGGAATCGAAGAAGCGCGGGTTGGATTTGGTGCTCGAAATCGACGTGCAAGGCGCCGAGCAGGTGAAGCGCAAGTTGCCGGAATCGGTGGCGATCTTTATACTGCCTCCCTCGCGCGAAGAGTTGGAGCATCGCTTGCGCAGCCGGGGGCAGGACGCGGACGACGAAATCGCGCGGCGGCTTTCGAAAGCCCAGGCGGAAATCGCGGCGAGCGAGAAGCTTTACGATTTTTTTGTAGTGAACGACGATGTGGAACGTGCGGGAAGGGAAGCGCAGGCGATCGTAATCGCAGCGCGATGCTCGAGCGCACGGGGCCGTAGTCGGTTAAATCAAGTACTGGCGTCGTTTGGAGGGTAAGACACTCATGACCGTGCAGAGCAAAGCTCCCGAGAGCCAGTTTGCGTATGTCGTGTTGGCGGCGCGGCGAGCGAGGCAGATTATGGCGGGTGCGCCACCCATGGTGGAGAACATCCGCACGCAAAAGGCGACTCGCATCGCCTGCGATGAAGTGAACCACGGCCTCATCGAATACGAATTTCACCAGCCATCATCGATCGATGAGGACAAGGACGGCAAGCGGCGGAAGTAGTCTGCCCGCGAGGTACTCATGCGCATTGCCCTCGGCGTGACGGGCGGAATCGCGGCGTACAAGTCAGCGGAACTGGTGCGCCGGTTGCAGGATGAAGGCCACTCCATTCAAGTGGTCATGACCCGCGCGGCCCGCGAATTTATTACCCCTCTCACTTTCGCCGCGCTCAGCGGACAACGCGTAATCACCGATCTCTTCACCAACGAGCCGGGCGGCTCGGCAAGTCTCGAGTCTGCGATTGATCATATTGCTGTGGCACAACGCACCGATTTGCTGTTAGTGGCGCCAGCAACAGCCGACATCCTGGCGAAGTTTGCCCGCGGTGTAGCCGATGATTTTCTTAGTACGTTGTACTTGGCATGTACCGCTCCGGTGGTCATGGCTCCTGCCATGAACGTGAATATGTGGCAGCACGCCGCAACACAGGAAAATGTGGCGACGCTACTTGCGCGCGGTGTACGCATTGTGGAGCCCAGTGCGGGTTATTTGGCCTGCGGTATGATTGGTTCGGGCCGGTTGGCGGAGTTGGATGCGATATTGACCGCCGTGCGCGATACCGTCATAGCGCACCATGATTTGAGTGGCGAGTCGGTGCTGGTGACGGCCGGGCCCACCTGCGAAGACATTGATCCCGTGCGCTTCCTGACGAACCGGTCGTCCGGCAAGATGGGCTATGCGATTGCCGCAGCGGCGGCGAAGCGTGGCGCGAAAGTTGTCCTGGTGAGTGGCCCGACTGCTCTGGCGTGTCCGGAGGACGTTTACCGCGTGGACGTACGCAGTGCCGAAGAGATGCTGAACGCGGTGCGCGGAAAATTTGCTGAGAGTACCATCGCGATTTTCGCAGCTGCCGTGGCGGATTATCGTGTTGTCGATCCGGCGAGCCAAAAGATTAAGCACAGCGGAGAATCCTTGACCCTGAAGCTTGAGCCGAATCCGGACATTCTGGCAACCATGGCTAATGAAAAAGACGAGCGCCTCATCGTGGGATTCGCAGCCGAAACCGAAAATGTAGGCGAAAATGCCCGCAAGAAACTCGCAGGCAAGAATGCCGACCTGATTGTTGCGAACGACGTCAGCGCCGAAGGCGCGGGATTTGATATCGACACAAATATCGTGACGCTGTTCCCGCGTGATAACCGCGAACTTCCGCTGGCGCGCATGAGCAAGACCGACGTGGCGAATCGCATTCTGGATGAAGTCCTGCGGCTGCGTGGCACGCTGCGCAGCAAGCCGGCCTCGCAACGGGTGGGCGACTGACCGACCATGCCGGAAATCCTGAAGCCAACCCTGCAGCAGCGACTTGAAGAGCGCCTGCGCTATTACGAAGACCTGGGAATCCGTTTGTTCTATCGCGATCGCGTTGCTGGCGAAATTACTTCCGCTCCCCCTGCAAAGCCCACAGTTCCCCAAACACGACTGATCACTGTTGCGGAGGAGCCTCCTTTGCCTAAGCGGAAGTCGGAAGCACCTGCGAAACCCTCGCCTAGGTTTGAGCTGGTAGTCGCGCCGAATGAAACGTCCCTGTTCGAAGCCGTCGATAAAATTCAGGACGACTCGCTGCTCAAGATTCAGCAGGACATTGGCCCTGCTTGCGACCGCTGCAAACTCCACAAGGCGCGCCACACCATCGTCTTTGGCGACGGCAGCCCGAATGCCAGGCTGGTGTTCATCGGCGAGGGGCCCGGCGCGGAGGAAGATGCGCAAGGTCTCCCGTTCGTCGGACGCGCGGGCAAATTGCTGACCCAAATGATCGAAGCCATGGGCCTGCAACGCAAAGACGTGTATATCTGCAACGTGGTCAAGTGCCGCCCGCCGGAAAATCGCACCCCCGAGCCGGACGAAGTTGCGGCGTGCTCGCCCTATTTGTTGCGCCAAGTAGATGCCATCAATCCTAAGGTGATCGTGTGTCTCGGTGCGACTGCCGCGAAAGCGCTGCTCAACACCACCCGTGGCATCACATCGTTCCGCGGCGAATGGCTCGAGTGGCGCGGCCGCAAGCTGATGGCCACATATCATCCCGCTTACTTGCTGCGAAATCCGCCGGCAAAGGCGGAGGTCTGGAAGGATCTGCAAAAGGTAATGGCCGAGCTCGGCCTGCAGCCGCCGAAGAAGAAGTCCTCATAATCCTCCCATGGGGATCCTGTTTGGATTAGCCACGGCACTCTCCTGGGGAAGTGCGGACTTCTGCGCACGCTTTGCCACGCGCAGCATCGGCACGTTCCGCACCATGCTGTATATGCAGTTGACGGGACTCTTGCTGCTCACGTGCGTAATGCACTGGCTCGGCTGGGGGCACCTGGCGGATGGCTCCGGCCCACACGCATGGGCTTGGGGAATCGGTGCTGGGCTGCTAAATACGCTGGGAACGCTTTCACTCTATCGTTCGTTTGAAATTGGCAAGATGTCGATAGTCGCGCCGATCTCCGCCGCCTATCCCGCGCTGACCATGATCCTTTCGGCGATTACCGGTGAACGATTGACGGGAGCGCGATTCGCCGGAATTGCGTTGATCATCGCCGGTGTGGTGGCGGTGGCGCGGGGAGAGCAGCCGGTAGAAGATGCCAATCCATTGGATGACCTCCGGCCCGGGAAGAAACAGCTCGGCGTTGGCTGGGCCATGCTCTCGGCCTTAGCGTTTGGCGTAATGTTCTGGCTGCTGGGAACTCGTGTCGTGCCACAGCTCGGCGCTGCGCCTTCGGTGTGGTTGATCCGGCTGATGGGTGTGCTCGCCACGGCGCTGGTAATGCTAGGCGCGAAGCAGTCGATGAAATTGCCGCCGCGGAGCACCAGCCGATGGATCCTGGGCATCGGCCTGCTCGATACCGGCGCATACATCCTGAACAATCAGGGAATGCTCCTGGAACAGATTTCGGTCGTGAGTGTGCTGGCTTCGTTGTATGGAGCAGTAACCGTCGGGTTGGCTGCTGCCTTTCTGAAAGAAAAGGTTTCGCGTCTGCAATGGCTGGGCATCGCGGCGATTTTTACCGGGATTGTGCTGATCAGCCGGTGAAATAGCTAGATGCCCTAATTTGCCTGCCTGATGAATGAGCGTTAGTGTTGTAGGGCGGTGGTCAGCTGAGGCCGTCCGCAAACGTCGAGTTTATCCACACGAGATGAATCGATTCTTCTGCAACGTGGCGTTGCCGGTGCCGCTGCGCACGGCCTTCACTTACGCCGTACCGCCGGCGCTCATCGAGCAGGTCCAAATCGGCTCGCGGGTCTTGGTTCCCTTTCGCAAGAAATTACTCGTCGGCGTGGTGATTGAGTTCGCCGAGGAGGCGCCCGAAGAAACGAAAATTCGTGAAATTTCCAAGGTCATCGATTTCACTCCCGCACTCACACCGAAGCTGATCGAACTTGGGCAGTGGATCGCTGGCTATTACGTTGCTCCGATTGGAGAAGTATTTCGCGCGATGCTTCCTCCCGTTACCGAAATTGCCACGAAGCGGCAAATTGTGCTGACCGAGGCTGGCCGAAATTTCGTCAGGCAATGGAAGGCCGGAGGCACGCTCACCGATCTGAGCGGCCTGGAAACGGAATTCCTATCGAAGATGCTGGAAAAAAAGGTCCAGTGGAGAATTGGTCCGGGCAGCAAGTTGGGGATCGATGCAGCCCAATTGCAGAGATTGCAGAAACGGGAATATGTGGAAATCCGCGAATCCGTTCAGGGGCGAAGGCGAAAAACGCAAAAGATCGTCGCGTGGAAGACGACAGCCGCGGCCGCGAATTTGGGGGCCAAGGAAGCGCGGATTCACGAACTGCTCACCGAACGAGGACCTCTGCCGCTTGCACAGCTTTCGAAGCTGGCGAGCGTGTCTCGTGCGGTTATTGAACGCATGGTCCGCGACGGAGTCTTGGAAAGCTGGGAGGAAACCATCGACCCGGCGGAGGATCCCTTCGATACCGGCTATTCTCCTCCAGCTCACACGTTGAACGAAACGCAAGAGCGCGCGTTCAATGCCATCCGCTCCCGATTTGAACTGGGAGAGTTCGGCGTGCAGTTGCTACACGGCGTGACCGGCAGCGGCAAAACGGAAGTCTATCTACGCAGCGTGCAGGATACGCTCGCGCGCGGGAAGACCGCGATCGTGCTGGTGCCAGAGATTGCCCTGACGCTGTGGATCGGCCGTCAATGCCGTGCATGGTTCGGCGCGCGCTTTGAGGGCGTGGCGGTGCTGCACTCGGCGCTGACCGACGTGGAGCGTGCGCGCGAGTGGTGGCGCGTGCGGAACGGTGAGGCGCGCGTCGTGGTGGGCACGCGATCCGGAGTCTTTGCGCCTTTAGAAAATCTTGGTCTCGTGATTGTCGATGAGGAACAGGAGAACAGCTACAAGCAGGAAGAAACGCCGCGCTATCACGGACGCGACGTGGCTATCGTGCGGGCCAAGATGGAGAACGCGCTCGCGCTGCTCGGTTCAGCCACGCCTTCCCTGGAAACCTATCACAACGCGGTGAATGGGAAATACGAGCTCCTGAGCATGGAGAAGCGGGTGGAGAACCGTTCGCTGGCAGCGGTTTCGATTGTTGATCTCCGCGATGACTTTCGCCAGACGCATCAGACCAGCCCAATCTCGAAGACGTTGCATGCGGGTATTGCGGAGTGCCTGGAATTCAAGACCCAAGCCCTGGTGCTCATCAATCGGCGAGGCTATTCGTGGTCCGTTTTGTGCCGCAGTTGTGGTGCTTCCGTGCAATGCGCCAATTGCAGTATTTCGATGACGTATCACAAGAGCCGCAACCGCTTGGAATGCCATTATTGCGGCTCGATCCAGGCGGTGCCCAAGGTTTGCCCGAAATGCGATTCCAAGTACGTCCATTTTTTCGGCGAAGGCTCCGAGCATTTGGAAGAACGCCTGCGGAAGGAATTTCCGGGTGCGCGAATTGCGAGGCTCGACCGCGATACCGCGCGCACCAAGCAGCAGTATCAGGAGACGTTGGGCGCATTCGCCAATGGGGCACTGGACATTCTGGTCGGTACGCAGATGCTCGCCAAGGGCCACGATTTTCAGCGGGTCACACTGGTCGGCGTGATTTCCGCGGATTCGTCGTTGAGTTTGCCCGATTTCCGCGCGGCGGAGCGCACCTTTCAGTTGCTGACGCAGGTAGCAGGACGTGCTGGCCGCGGTGACCTGCCGGGTCGCGTGTTGATTCAGACCTACTATCCCGACCACTACGCGATTCAAGACGCGGTGCGGCAAGACTATCTATCGTTTTACGAACGCGAGCTGCAGTTCCGCCGAATGATGAGTTATCCGCCGTTCAGTTCACTCGCCAACGTGATTGTCCGCGATGCCAGCTTGGAGCGAGCCATTCAGTGGTCGCGTAAATTGTCAGAATACTTTTCGCCGCACGATAACAAAGGAATGCGCGTTCTGGGCCCGGCGTCGGCGCCGTTAGCCCGCTTAAAGAAAGAGCACCGCTATCAGTTCTTGCTGAAATCGCCAAAGAAGTCGCTGATCACGAGGGTGCTCAGCGGCGCTCTGGCGTTCTGCGACGCGCATGAAATCCCGCAAACGGCGGTTCTCGTCGATATGGATCCGTTGACGTTGCTTTAGTAGTCATCGTCCGCCGTCCGATTTGAGTGCGCGAAGCCTCGTTTTGTCAGCGCAGCCTCAAAGTTTCTCGAATCTTTTTTCCATTCGAACGAAGAAACGCTGATAGTTAAAGTATTACTTTAAATGTCGGCGCGCCGACATTTTCACTGCCGGCGTCGCGACCAGAAGAAGTAGCCAGGCAGGCCCAGCAGCATGATACCGATCGCCACGAGTAGGTACAGAAACTCTTTCGGTCCGGCAAAAGCCCGATAAATCGCATTCCCGACGATGGCCGCGGCTGCCGCAACAAACAGCAGCGGCGTGAGCGGATACCCGGGCACACGATACGGTAACGCTTTGCTGCGATTTGCGGCGCGAATCGGGAAAATCGCGGCGGCGCCCAGGCCATAAAAAATCCAGCCGATCAGCACCACTCCGCTGGTCAACCATTCAAACCCGCCCGCTAGCGCGAGGATGCACGACCACACACCGAGCACAACGATTGCAAATGCGGGGGTGCCGAACCGCGGATGAACCTCGGCGAGTTGCTTGAAGAACAACTTGTCGTTGGCCATGGCAAAAAACACCCGCGGCGCGGTTAGCATGATGCTGTTCGTGGAGCTGAACGTCGACACCAGAATCGTGCTGGCAACCAGCATTCCTGCCCACGGGCCAAGTACCGTCGTAGCCGCTTCTGCAGCAATGGTGTTGCTGGCGGTCGCCTCTTTCGGCCCAAGCGCGACCAGATAGCCGATCACCGCGAACAGATACAGGCCAACCAGCAACACGGAGCCGGTGAAAAATGCGCGAGGAAAACTCTTTTGTGGATTCTCAACTTCGCCAGCGCTGTACGTCCCGAATTGCCAGCCCTCGTACGCCCAGAGCACCGGAATCATTGCAAAAGCGAAAGCCGAGGCGAGAGCCACGCCCGTTTTTGATGAGCCCATGGCAGCGGGCAATTCAGCGGCATGGTGTCCCCGAGTCAATCCCAATGCCAACAGGATTGAGCCAAGGACCACGATAATTCCCACTTTGATGATGGTGGTCACATTTTGCACGTCGGAACTCTTTCGCGTGCCCCATACATTGATGACCGTCACGACCGCAATCATCAGAATTGCGATCAACTGTTCTCCGACATGCGAAAGGGGAATGATTTCCTGCAAGTGTGCCGTGAATGCATGGGCAAGGGCTGCAATGGACGCACTGGAAATGACGAGCAGCAGGGACCAGCCGTAGAGAAAGGCGGGCAAGCGCCCGAAGCCGTCGCGGATGTAACAATACAAACCACCCGCTTCAGGATTTGCCGCCGAGAGCTCCGCATATGTCAGCGCACCGAGAAGCGAGAGCACGCCTCCCACTAGCCAGACTAGCAACGAATATCCGACGGAGCCGCCCAGCTGGCGAAGAATCAATCCCGGGGTGAGAAAAATTCCCGAACCAATCACGGAGCCGATGAACAGGAGGAGCAGGTCGCGTTCACGAAGGGTGCGCGCCAGTTTGTGAGAAGGGCGATCGGATGAGGCCATCAGATCGGGCTCGGCATGAAACAGAGGATGAAGACAACCAACGCGACAAACGCGCCGAAGCGCCGGTTCGGATCCAGCGGAGTTGGATCATAGATCGGAGCCACGCGGAAGAAGCGTAACCCGAGCAGCAGGCAAGCCCAGATCAGCCAGCCGCGCCACAGGAATATTCCCAGTGGCACCAGAACCAGCGGCAACAACAACGAGATCCAGCGATGAACGCGGGGACTCAACGAGCGCACAATGTGGCCGCCATCGAGCTGACCCACGGGCAACAAATTGAGCGCGGTGGCAAATAAACCGACCCAGGCCGCCCGCCCAACCGGGTGGAGAAGCAAGTCATAAGCGTTGGCATTCGGCTGGACAATCGCGGCGACCAGCCGGAGTACGAGAGGGACACCGAAAATTACGTCCGCATTATTGTCGTAACTCAACGTCGGCACGACCCGCGCATGCAGAACGCCGTAGACGAGCGGCGGAATCGCGAAAAGAAAACCCACCAGGGGACCAGAGGCGCCGACATCAAACAACGCTCGCGCAGAACGGATGGGAGAGCGAATCAGGATGAACGCGCCAAACGTGCCGATCAGCGTGGGAGCGGGAATAAAAAATGGGTAGGTGGAATGGATGTGGTGATGGCGGCAGGCGAAGTAGTGGCCCAATTCGTGCGCAAGCAGAATGGTGAGCAAGGTCAGCGCGAAAGGAACACCGGTCAGCAAAAATGACGGATGCCTGTAAGCCATGCGAAACGACTGAAAGAACGCGTCGAACGAAGCAGCCTGGTTGTGAGAGTAGGCCGCTGAAAAATGGGCACCGGCGACGAGGCATGTGCCCAGCGTGAGGCAAAACAGCAGCGTTGCCAGAACCAGCGACCGCACCGAGGGGTGTGGGCGAATTTGTGAGTAGTAGGGAACGGACGATTGCGCGTTAGCCCACACGGAGGGTTGTAAAAAAACGGGGCTTCTCTGTTCGGATTCCTGGGGGTTCACAACAATTTACTTTGCGGCGGCGGCTGTGTCTTCGAGACCCTGCAGTTCTTTGCCCGGCTTGAAACGCACGGCCTTGCCCGGGGGGATGCTGACTTCTTCGCCGGTGCGAGGATTGCGGCCGATGCCGGTCTTGCGCGGCTTCACGCTGAACACGCCGAATTTGCGGAGTTCGATTCGTTGACCACGTCCGAGGGCGCTCTTGAGCGACTCAAAAACAGTTTCGACCGCTTGTTCGGCCTTGGTGCGGCTGATATTCGTTTTGGCCACCACCGCGTTCACAATATCCAGCTTGATCACACGCCCTCCCCGTATTCCGTGGGCCAGATGCTAGAGGTTGCTACCCAGGTTGTCAAGACTTGCGGGCTAATCTACACTGGCTAATCTACACTTTATCTCTTTGAGAGAACAAGACTTTCTTCATTATCTGAGGAGGAGATGGATGTCCGTCAAGCCCGATAAGTGGATCCGCCGGATGGCGCTGGAGCACAAGATGATTGAGCCGTTTACGGACCGGCAAGTGCGCGAGGGCGTGATCAGTTACGGTGTTTCGTCCTATGGATACGACATCCGCGTGGCCGACGAATTCCAGATTTTCACGAATGTGAACACCACGATTGTAGACCCGAAGCACTTCGATCCGCGATCGTTAGTCCACTACAAGGGCGACGCGTGCATTGTGCCGCCGAACTCGTTCGCGCTGGCGCGCTCGGTGGAATATTTCCGGATTCCGCGAAACGTGCTGACGATTTGTTTGGGGAAGTCCACCTATGCGCGTTGCGGAATCATCGTGAATGTGACGCCCTTCGAGCCAGAGTGGGAAGGCTTCGTAACGCTCGAGATCAGCAACACCACGCCGCTGCCGGCGAAGATTTATGCGAACGAGGGCTTATGCCAGGTGCTTTTCTTCGAAAGCGACGAAGATTGCGAAGTGAGTTACAAGGACAAAAAAGGAAAGTATCAGGCGCAGGGCGGGATTGTGCTGCCGAGGCTGTAACGAAGAATACGAACAGAATCAGCGCGCGCTTCGGTTATTCGAGGCGCGCTTTTTTTAATGGTTGCAAGCGCTTCACGTTGAGATCCTTCGTCGCAGACAGCGCTCCTCAGGATGACAACCCGTTTGTGAAATCGACGACCTTGAGTGCCGTTTTCCGTCATTCCTAGCAAAGCGAGGAATCTCTCTGAGAAGGAGCACGAAAGAATAAAGAGAGATTCCTCACTCCGCAGACTCCGTTCGGAATGACGTAGGCGCTAGCGGAAGAGCCTGGAAGCAATTTCGGCGACGTGTTTGCCTTGATAGCGGGCGATCTTCAATTCGTTTTCGGTGGGCTGGCGAGAACCGTCGGCGCCCGCCATAGTCGTTGCTCCATAAGGCGTGCCGCCGGAAATCTCGCCCATGTAGGTAAGACCGGGTTCTGTGTAAGGCACGCCGACAATGACCATGCCGTGATGCAGCAGAGTATTGTGAAAGCTGGTGATGGTGGTTTCCTGGCCGCCATGTTGGGTGCCGGTGGAAGCGAACACGCTGCCCACTTTTCCGACGAGGGCGCCTTTCATCCAGAGGGGGCCGGTCTGGTCAAGAAAGCTGCGCATCTGCGCCGCCATGTTGCCGAAGCGCGTAGGGGTTCCGAAGATGATGGCGTGGGCGTCGGCGAGTTGTTCAACCTTTGCGACGGGAACCTTCGCGAAGGCAGCGCGCGTAGCCTTGGCGCCATATTTTTCGAGCACATCATCGGAGACGAGTTCGGCAACTTGGGAAAGACTGACCTCTGCGCCGGAAACTTGTTTCGCGCCTTCCGCAACCGCCTCTGCCATTTTGTAAACGTGTCCGTACATGCTGTAGAAGATGACCTGCACTTTGATGCTCATGATGCCTCCGGTGAATCTGAGATTGGGGAAACCGAGCCTGTTGAAGAAGATTTCATGATCTCCAAGGGATAGCCGCGCTCACGCCAGGCTTCGAGGCCGCCCTGCAGAGGCCGAATATGTTTCACGCCGCGCTTCCTGAGGAGCAGCGCCACACGGGCGCTGGTAGCTTCGTTTGGTCAAGTACAGTACACGACGATCTGGCGTTCGATCGGCCAAGGGGGCACAGAGGTGCCGAGTTGGGCGGAATCGAAATGAAGAGCGCCGGGGATCGTTTCCGGGTCGGCTTCGAAATCGAGAGAATGGCGTAGATCAACTACTGTAATGTCTTCGCCTGCGTCGATCTTCTGTTTTAGCTCGTCGACAGTGATGCGGCTGATACGCAGTTCGCGAAGGAATTTCTGCCGACCGTAAAATTTGAAGACGATGTAAGCAGCGAGTGCGCCGACAGCAACGAGGAAGGTCCAGCCGCCTAGCTTGCCGATCCATTTGCCGATAAGTTCCAGTTGATTGCTGAAGAGGAAACCGCAAAGCAAATAGGTGCCAGCCCATGCCGTCGCGCCGAGTGCATCGTAGAGGAGAAATTTGCCAACCTTCATGCGGAAAATGCCCGCGAGAGGCGTGGCCACGGCATTCAGGCCGGGAACAAATTTGGCGATGAGCAGTGATTTGGCGCCGAGACGCTCGAAAACGCCTTCGGTGCGGCGAACGCAGGAGTCGGGTTCGAGGGAGATCTTGCACAGCCACTGAACAACCTTGACGCCTTTCTGGCGGCCAAGTTCGTACCAGAAAACATCGGCAACTACGCTGGCGGTCATCGCGAGGAACAGGCAGGCGGCGAAATTGAGGCGACCGAGGCCAGCGAGCGCTCCGGCAGCGAGGAGCAGGGGGATGGAGGGAACGGGGAGGCCGAGTTGTTCCAGGAACACCCACCCCAGCAGGAGCGCGTAACCATGAGCGAGAAGGATTTCGAGGATGGGGTGGTGAGGCATAGTGGCTCGCGGGACTAAGATCGCAAAAAGCTGGCCGAATGTCCCCAATCGGAGGACATGACAAAGTCACTGAGCGGTTTGCGCGTGCGCGGATTCTTTTCGCGCGAGAGGTAAGGTTCGGGCAGGGATTCTGGGTCGCCAGGATAACCGATCACAAAGGCGGCGATGGGGTCCCAGCCGTCCGGAATATGAAAGAGCTCACTGGCCTTTTTGGGATCGAATCCGGCCATCTGATGAACGAAAAGGCCATGAGAACTTGCTTCGACGGTCAAATACGCAGTTGCGGCGCCGGTGTCGTAGAAAGCAGTACGATTCGGCTGGCCGGATTTCGCAAAAACCAAATGAGAAATGGCGACGCCAAGAATGGGTGCGTGTTTGGCCCAGATCTGATTGGCTTCGACGAGGGTGCTGAGGAGCTTGGAGTGGGCTTCGGGTTCGTCCTTGGTGGCGACGAGAAAGGCCCAAGGCTGCTCATTGCTGCTGGAGGGCGCCCAGCGGGCGGCTTCAAAAAGGCTTCGCAGAACATCGGAAGGGATCGGCCTATCGGAAAATGCGCGCGGGCTCCAGCGATGTTTCACAAGATCAGAGACAGGATGATCGGTTGGCGCAGGCTTTTGCATTTCGTGGCTCCAGGTCGCTGAGGCGGGAGTTGAGTTTATCGCGGAACGGGTGGCCGCGTATCCACCCGCCCCGCGAGGAAAAGTTTACTTTGCGGGTGGAGGAACGATCATTTCGACGTCGAGAGTGATGTCGACATCATTGCTGACCATCAGGCCGCCATTGTCGAGAGTCTTGCTGTAATTCATGCCAAAGTCCTGACGATTGATTTTGGTGCTGCCGGAGACGGCGGTTCGTTGCAAGCCCCAGGGATCCTTGATGGCAGGTTTGGGAGAAGTGACATCGAGGGTGACGGATTTTGTGACGCCGTGAAGAGTGAGATCGCCGGTGACTTTAAGATGGCCGGGAACGGGACTCTTCTCGACCTTGGTGGATTTGAAAGTGATGGCCGGATACTTCTCGACGTCGAAGAAGTTCGGGCTCTTGAGATCCTTGTCGCGGTCCGGTTCGCGGGTATCGACGGTGGAAGCGTCGATGGTAACCTCGACCGAGGACTTGGCGAGGTCGCTGTCGTCAACAGTCACGGTGCCGTTCACGGCGTGAAACTCACCGCGGACGGTGGAGATCATCAAGTGCGTAACCGCAAAGTTCGCGGAACTATGCCGCGGGTCGATCTTATAGGTTGTGACACCGGCGAAGGCCGGGAGTGAAAGAACCGCCGCAAGCCCTGCACCAGCTACCCCTTTCGAAAAGTACCCCTTCATTTGGTCTCCTTTTTTGTCATCAGTGAAAGTGCAACTTAGATGCACGAAAAGACTAATCCGATTCGCGCAATCCAACTTGCTGCAAAAGTTCTCCCAGTTGCTTAAGCTGCGCCGCGCTCATGTGGCCGAACTGGGCTTTGTGTAGTTCGTGTATGGGCTGGTCGAGTTTCTTCAAGTGCTTCATGCCCTCAGCAGTAATGCGGGTCTTGATAACGCGGCGATCGTCCTTCTGGCGCTCGCGGGTGATGAGCCGCTGCTTTTCCAAGCGATCGAGCAGACGGGTCATATCGGGATCACGGGAAATCATGCGGTCGGCAATGACGCGACAGGGAAGGCCATCAGGTTCGGCGCCGCGCAAGATGCGAAGAACGTTATATTGCGTTCCGGTGAGGCCGAAAGGCTTGATGAGTTGCTCGGCCTGCTGGGAGAGGAAGTCGGCGATCTTGAGAACGCGGACAAAGAGCAGATCTTCGAGGGAGCCGGACGGGAGGTGTTGGCGAGTCATGGCGGCATTATTGTCGTTATAACGATTATTGTCAAGAGGAAAATGACGGGGCAAAGGCCAAAGAGAAATGTGCGGAGGTGGGGTCCAGGGATGCTGGACCCCTACACGGCGCGATGCGAGATGCCGGGCTGAAGCCACGGCGTTACGAAGTGGCAGAGGGACCGCGGCGCTAAGGTTTGGCGAGGGGGCGGAGGTCGACCTGGCTGATGAAACTTTGTGCGCCTTGCATGGCGAGCATCGCGACGGCATGGGCTACGTCGCCGGCGGTGAGCACTTTGGCGGGATCCTTTGGACCGCGGCCGGAAAATTCCGTGGCGACGCTGCCTGGGCAGATGACGCTGACGCGAATTCCGTATTGGCGCAAATCTTCAGCCATGCAGCCAGTAAGCCCCTGCAAGCCCCACTTCGATGCGCAATAGAGAGCGCCGCCTGCGAAAGTATTCTTGCCAGCGAGGGAGCTAATGTTGATGATGTCGCCGCGGCCGCGCTGAATCATTAAAGGAGCCACCGCGCGGGAAACGAGGAACGCACTTTTGAGGTTAGTGTCAAGAACGGCATCCCAATCGGATTCCGTTTTTGTATGAACGGGGCCGAAGCCGGGATTACCGATTCCGGCGTTATTGACGAGGAGGGAGATTGGGCCGAGTTGTGATTCAGCAGTTTGAACAAGGGCATGAATATCGGCCGCATCGGTGACGTCCGCGCAATGGGGGAGAATCTTCACACCTGTCGACGAGATTTCTGCTGCGGTCGCCTTCAAGTTTTCTGAATGACGCCCGCAGATGCACACGGAAGCGCCAAGGCCAGCGAGTTTCGAGGCGATGGCTTTGCCAATACCGCGGCTACCGCCGGTGACAAGGGCGACGCGACCGCGAAGGGATTGAAGGTCAGGATTATTGATGCTGTGCATCGATGAATTCTTCCTTACGGAGAGAGTGAGTTTTGTGCGACACTCATGTTACTCCCAAGAATGTCGCCCTACTTCGGATGCCTCGGAGGTGCATTCGGGGGACGGAAGAAATCAGCAAAGTGTACTTCAGACGCACGACCGCTGGTGAGCAGCGACTTGCGGATGAAGATAAGCTGCCCCTATAATTCGAAGGCTTCCAGGGATGGACAGGATTCTCGCAGGGATGAGCGGAACCTGTTGTTGGCTATCAGCTTTTGATGACGGCTGCCAGATTTCGTTACTTTAAATTTTCATGAAGTGGAGCGAGGAGATAACGGAATGAATGTGACACGACGGTTGGCGGGCCTTGCGTTGGTGCTAGGTATGTGTCTTCTTGCGTCGGGAGTGGTGCCGGTAGCAGCGCAGACGGCGCCTGCCGCGGGAGGCGATCCGTGCGCAGGTCCCGGGCAGCATTACACAGTGGCGGAGTATAACGCGTATACGGCCGCGGCGAACGAGAAGAATGCGGCAGCGCAGGTCAAGTCGCTGGACGATTTTGCGGCGAAGTATCCGAATTCCTGCCTGATGAATTACATTTATCCGCTGTACTACCAGAATTACGCGTCGCAGAAAAATTTTCCGAAAGTCGTGGAATACGTGGACAAGATGCTGGGGCTCGGCGACCGGTTGACACCGGGAGAGAAGTATCAGGCTTACTCAGGCCGGGCATACGCCTTCAACAACACGCCGAATCCGGACGCGGCGACGGCACAAGCGGCGTACAAGGCGGCGCTGGAGGGGGCCAAGTCGGTGGATGCGTTGCCGAAGCCCGAGGGGATGGATGACGCGAAATGGGCCGACCAGAAGAAACAGGCAATACTGGGTTTCCACAGCACGGCGGCAGCGGCGGCAATGGCAGCGAAAGACTACCCAAATGCGGTGACCGAATATAAGACTGTGCTGGCCTCGAACCCGGATGATTTCGTCGCAAACTACTATTTGGGAAGGGCCTATTCGGCGATGAATCCACCGCAACAGCTGGATGCCATGTGGTCGTTCGCGCGTGCGGCTTCTTCAAAGACAGCAAACGAGAAACAGGCCAAGCAGGTTAAGGATTATTTGCGGGGCACGGCGCTGCCGAAGTACCAGGGTGGGACAGTGTGCGACGCACTGACCGATGCGGAACTGAATGAACTACTGCAGTTGGCGTCGACGTCCGTGGATCGTCCCGCTAGCTACAAGCTGATCAGCGCGGCCGATCTAGACACCGCGCGGAAAGACATGACCATCGCGTCGGTGGTCACGGACCTGAAAGCCGGTGGTGACAAGGCCAAGCTGACTTGGACGGCGGCATGCGGGCTGGAGTTCCCGGATGTGCCGGGCAAGCTGATTGAGATTACGCCGGGAGCCGATGTGATTGAGCTGAAACTGGCGTTCGTGACGAGCGAGGCGGAGTTTGACGCGAAGACCACGCCGGATATGGACGTCAAGATCAAAACGGCGGATCAACCGGATGCGGCGAAGCTGGAGAAGGACACGGCGCCCCGGTTCACGGGGACGCTGGAATCGTACACGCCAGACCCGTCGTTCATGTTGAATTGGGATAAAGCGAAAGTGAACCCGGATGACTTGCCGAAGGAAGGCAAGAAGCCGGCAGCGAAGAAACCGGCGGCAAAGAAGCCGTAAAGGTTCAGATCAATTTGGAGTGAAGACGGCCTCGGGAAACCGGGGCCGTTTTGTTTTTGGGTAGAGAAGGAAGGCATCAGTGAGCAGTTGATTGGAGGGTTTGGCTGCGCGAACGGTACGGGGCGAGCTTAAGTTGAGATCCTTCGTCGCAAAAAAGCGCTCCTCAGTATGACAGATTCTTGAAGTACGAGTTGGTCTAGCGGGGGCGGGGGCGACGATGGTCGAGCTTATACTCAGTCATTTTGCGGCTGAGGGTGTTGCGGTGAATGCCGAGGAGTTCCGCGGCGCGGGACTGGTTGCCATTGGTGCGATCGAGGACACGGCGGATGAAACGCTTTTCAAATTCACCCACCGCTTCGTCAAACAGGATGCCACGCTCGACCATCTGCAATATCAGACCTTCCAATTGATCTTTCACAGCGCCACTCTCCCCTTCGGAGTAGGAACACTCTCACTGGGCTGGACTAATCTAATTCGTGGCCGACGAGAATCCGGAAAGCTTCGCGATACTTTGCGCGAGTGCCGTCGACGACATCCGGAGGCAGGTCGGGGCCTGGGGGAGTCTTGGGCCAGCGGATGCGTTCGAGGTAATCCCGAACAAACTGTTTGTCGAAGGAGGGCTGTGGGCCACCGGGGGAATATTTGGCAGCGGGCCAGAAGCGGGAAGAGTCAGGCGTGAGGGCTTCATCGATCCAAATGAGCTTGCCGTCGAGAAGGCCGAATTCGAATTTCGTGTCGGCGAGGAGAATGCCGCGAGGCTCGGCATGAGCGGAGGCGCGACGATAGATGTCGAGAGTAATATTGCGGACTTCTTCGGCGAGCGGCTTGCCGATGATCTCCGATGCGCGTTCGAAGGAAATGTTTTCGTCGTGACCGCTGACGGCCTTGGTGGCGGGAGTGAAAATCGGTTCAGGGAGCTGTTCGGATTCGCGCAAGCCGGCCGGGAGTTTGATGCCGCAGACGGTGCCGTTCACTTGATATTCCTTCCAGCCAGAACCGGAAAGGTAGCCGCGCGCGACGCATTCAATGGGGAGAGGATGCGTTTTGCGAACGATCATCGAACGACCGGCGAGCTCGTCGAGGTGCTTATCGAACGGGGCGGGAAATTCAGTGGCAGTGAGGACGTGGTTGAGAATGACGTCACGAAGGAGATCGAACCAGAAGAGCGAGAGTTGCGTGAGGACGCGGCCCTTGTCGGGAATGGGGGTTGGCATGACGACATCGAAGGCGGAAAGGCGGTCAGTGGCGACGAGAAGAAGGCGGTCACCCAGATCGTAGATGTCGCGCACCTTGCCGCGGGCGGAAGGAGAGATGCCGGGAAAATGAGTTTCACGAACGACACGAGTTGCGGAAGTTGCGGTCACGGGAAGCTTTCCCCTGAGAAAGTGTGGAGCATTCTAGCGCAACGAGAAGCGAAGTCAATGTGACGAAGGTCATGCGATGCGAAGGAACGGTGGAAAATTTGGTTACGACAAATTTTCGCTTGCGGGAAGAGGAAAGAAGTGAGTGGAGTTTGGTGGAAGTGCCATTGCAGAATTGTTGGACAGGCAGAATTCGATGCGCGAGGCGTGATTCGTGCCCGCTCAACGCAAAAATTTGTCACGGAGGCTGGGGCGGCAGGATATTCGAGAAGCAAGATTCAGCGGTTGAGATCCTTCGTCGCAAACGACGCTCCTCAGGATGACAAACATTGTTTTTGTAGTTGTGTATTTCTGTGAAAGCAGACGGCCTCGGAAGGTCGTCCCTACAAAGTCCAAATCAGGCGGCGGAGGCTGCGCGTTGCTTTGGTGTAGATGCCTCGTCGCCTTCCCAGCGGACGCTGACTAGCTTGGAGACACCAGGCTCCTGCATGGTGACGCCATAGAGGACACTGCCGGTTTCCATGGTTTTGCGATTGTGAGTGACGACAATGAATTGGGTGTTGGAGCTCATGTCGCCGATAAGGCGAGTGAAGCGCCCGACGTTGGCTTCATCGAGAGGGGCATCGACTTCGTCTAGGATGCAGAAGGGGCTCGGCTGATACCGGAAGATGGCGATCAGAAGCGCGAGCGCCGTCATAGCCTTTTCACCGCCGGAAAGCAGGAGCACGTTCTGCAGGCGCTTGCCCGGAGGCGAAGCGACGATATCGATGCCGGCGTCACCGGAGCTGTCTGGTTCGGTCAGGCGCATTTCTGCGGTGCCGCCGCCAAAGATGGTGTGAAACGCAGAAGTGAAATTGGCGTTGATGGAAGCGAAAGCCTGCTCGAATTTTTCCTTGGTGATCAGGTCGAGTTCCTTGATGGCTTGCTGCGTGTCGGCAATGGACTGGAGGAGATCATCGCGTTCACGGGTGAGGAATGTGAATCGCTGCTCACACTCGTTGAATTCCTCGAGAGCCATCATGTTGACGGCGCCCATGTTGTCAATGCGCTGCTTCATCTCGCGATAGTTGGTTTCCGCGGCGGCGAGTTCTTCGCCGGACATGAAGACAGCTTCGGAAGCGATCAGGTCTTCGGGTTGAGCATTGACCTCGGTGAGGCAAGTTTCGCGCAGGTGCTGACGGTCGGAATCGTTGCGAGCCTTTTCGATCTCAAATTTGCCGCGTTCGTCGCGCATCTCCTGAAGGGTCTGGCGCGCGGCGCGGAGATGATCTTCGGCGGAGGTGACGCGATTGCGCGCGGAGTCCCACTCCTGCTCGAGTTCAGTCTGGCGGGTTTGGAGGCGAACTTTTTCCACCCGAAGAACTTCGAGTTGCTGGGTCAATTCTTCGGTCTGGCGAGCCATGGTGGCGGTTTCGTCGCTGATGGACGATTCCTGTTGGCGGAGCGCAGCTTCACGGCGGTCGAGATCGGCGGACTCTTCCTGGAGGCGGCGAGAGATGGCTTCTGCCGAAGCGAGGCGCTCGTTCATGGCGGCAAGTTCAGCCCTAGCGGTGGCGAGTTCGTTGCGTTCGGCTTCGACAAAAGCGCGGAGTTGCGCGACTTCTTCGGTGAGGCGGGTGCTTTCGGCTTCGGCTTCGGCGCGGCTGGTGGCTGCAGCTTGATGCTGGAGCTGCGCATTCTGGGCACGCTGCTGGACGGCGTCGATTTCGCGGCGGATGCGCGCGAGTTCATTCTGACAAACGGTGAGATCGAGGCCGAGGCGCGCAAGGTCCGACTGCGTCTGCTCGTGACGATGCTTGGTAGCAAAAAGAGTGCGTTCGGCCTCGCGAAGCTTCGCGGCGAGTTCTTCCTGCGAGGATTCGATGCTGTGGATTTCAGCATTAATAGATTCGAGTTCGGCCTGGATAGCGGTGGTGCGCTCTTCGAAATGGACAAGTTCTGCGGTAACGGCGCGGAGTTCACGCTTCATGCCGAGGGGGCCGGCTTCATCGGGGCGTCCTCCCGTGACCATGCGACCCTGATAGCAAGTGCCTTCAGGAGTGACGAAAGCGTATTGCGGATATTCGCGGGCGAGTTTTTCGGCAGCGCCGGCTTCGGTGAGATAGCCGTAGCGCAGGCGCGGCAGGAATTGCTTCGCGGCCGGGCCGAGAGGATCGCGGAATTCAACGAGCTTGTCGAGGCGGGAGATGACGCCGTCTTCGGAACGAAAATGGATGATGGGCTCGTACTCGTCGAGTTTCAGGTGGCGGAGGGAATCGACGAAGAAGGTGGCGCGGCCGCCTACCTCTTCGCGGAGCATGTGCACGCCGGCGCGGGCGTGGTCGTAGGTTTCGACGACGACGTATTCGAGTTCTTCGCGGAGATATTGTTCGATGGCGGCTTCGTGCTGTTCCTGAACTTCAGCGTAGTCGGCAAGAACACCGACGGCGCGGAAGTCCTGGCCGCCATGGCGTTCATTGGCGGCGAAGAGTTTCTGGACGGATTCGCCCGTATAAGAGTGATCGTTGAGGATGCGGGTGAGCGTGGAGTGACGCGCACGGATACCCGCGAGGGAGTCGCGCAGGGAATCGGCTTCTTTAGAGATGCGCTCGCGGTTCAGGCGCAGTTCCGTGAGGCGGGTTTGGAGAGTGGCGGAGCGCTGCTGGAGAGCTTCGACTTGATTTGAGGCGTCTTGCCAGGCGTTGGCGGCCTGCTCGGCGTCGTCGCGGACACGAATGGAAGACTCGAGCAACTCCGCCTCGCGGGTTTCGAGTTTCTGCAAAGAATCTTTTTGATGGACGAGAGCCTCTTCGGCCTGCTTCTGTTCGCCGTGAAGGCGCAGAACGCTCTCACTGGCTTCGGTGGCGGCGCGGCGAAGTGCGTCGACACGGGCTTCCGCTTCCGAGATTTGCGTGGCGCGGAAAGCGGCGCGCTGATTCAGTTCCTCGACACGGGTATTGACGGTGACGGACTCGATGCGCGCAGCTTCGACGGCGTGTTGCTGGGCCGCGTTGCGGAATTCCCATTCGAGACGCTGAGCCTGAACGGTTTGGCGCTCGGAAGCGAGCTGGGTGTTGCGTCCGGCGAGTTCTTCGCTGCGGGTGCGATTGAAGGTGATGCGATTTTCGCAGCGATCGACTTCGAGAGCGGTCTGGTTCAGGACGTTTTGGTTCTGACGGATCTCGCCATCGAGGGAATAGATGCGCTGGCTGAGATGATCCTGTTCGGCTTCCTGCTCATGAATCGCGTGCGCGTGTTGCGTCTCGGAGGCGGTAAGTTCGGCAAGGCGGGCATTGACGCGCTCCGCTTCGGCGTCGAGTTCGCGAGCTTTGCCAGCGAGCATTTGACGGACGATTCCGCGCATCTGTTCGCGAATTTCGGAGTAGCGGCGGGCCTTGGCGGCCTGGCGCTTAAGAGAGCCGAGCTGTTTTTCGACTTCGACGACGATGTCGTTGACGCGGGAAAGGTTGACTTTGGAGGATTCGAGTTTCGCTTCGCTGAGGCGCTTCTTGGTTTTGAATTTCGTTACGCCGGCGGCCTCTTCGATAATGGCGCGGCGTTCCATGGGCTTGGTGGCGAGAATCTGGCCGATGCGGCCCTGTTCGATGATGGCGTAGGAATCGGGACCGAGGCCGACGCCCATGAACATTTCTTGAATGTCACGAAGGCGCGCGACGCGGCCGTTGATCAGGTACTCGCTTTGTCCGCTGCGATAGAGGCGACGGCTGACGACGACTTCGCCGGGCTTGGTGGAGATGGCGGGCTTTTCGGCACGCTTCTTTTTCTTGGCGAGAAATGCAGGTTCGTTGGAAGCAGGAACAGGCTCCGAAGATTCGAGGCTCGCGTCGGAGACTTCGGTGATGGCCACTGAATCGGCGATGCCTTCTGAAGAGGAGGCATCTGTCGAAACGGAGTCCTCGGACTCAGAAGCCGAAGGCGTTGCATCTGCTGCGCCTTCGAGAACGAAACGGGCGGCTTCCGCGAGTTCGGGATCTTCCATCGTGATAGTGACTTCAGCGAGGCCCATGGGGGGACGCTTCGCGGTGCCGTTGAAGATGCAGTCGGACATGCGCTCGGCGCGGAGGGACTTGTGGCTCTGTTCGCCCAGAACCCAGCTGATCGCGTCGACAACATTGGACTTGCCGCAGCCGTTGGGGCCGACGATGCAAGTGGTGCCGGTGCCGCTGAACGTGACGACGGTCCGTTCGCAAAAGGACTTAAAGCCAACAATTTCGACTTTACGGAGCTTCAGCAAGGTGTCCCCTTTTGTCGTTAAACTGGCACTTCGCGATCGAGTTCCGCACATACTACGCCTAGATGCAGGAACACGGGGGCCTGGGTCAGGAGCGCGAAGAGAGACGACTTACCTTTCCTCGAGGGGAGGATCTTCGCAGCAAAGGTTTCCGCCCGTAAGGTACAGAAACCACACACGTTTGGCAGGTTCTCTTTCAGAGCCCAGCCGCCTGGCGCTAAGGATGGCGGTACGGGATAGAAGCGTAGCATGAGGCTAATCGGGCTGTAAAGCACGCCGCAAGATATGGTGTGGATTTTTCGGGGGCCACAAGGGCAGCAATTCAGGTCAGTTAGGCCCAGCGTCAGGGTTACGACCCAAGATGCCGGGCCAAAGCCACGGCGCTACGGACTGGCTAGGTTGCGGCATCGGAGTCTGGCCCCTGCAAAGACGTGGCGGCTAGAGCTTGCAGGCGAGGAGGCGAAGGCGGCGATAGTCGAGGGTCCAGTGGCCGTCGCGGAAGAGATGGGGACGTGCTTCGCGGATGGTTTCAGTGATGAATTGTTCCTGGAGATCGGCCGGCAAGTTCGCGGCGACAGAGCCACCGAACATATTGAGCCAGGTGCGAAGGCCGTTCTTGCCGTCTTCGAGCGGGGTGGGGCGGTCGAAGAGGAGAGCGTAGGTGACTTCGAGCCGGTGACGTTCGAGCAGGGAAGAGTACTCAGCGACGCTCGGGTAAAACCAGGGGCTAGGAAAGGGCTGTGGCCGGCGAAGAGTATGCCAAGCAGCGCGAAGAGCGGACATGACTTGCCCGACGTTGCCTTTGCCACCGAACTCTGCGACGAAGCGACCGCCGGGTTTGAGTACGGAAGAGATGGCGACAACGGCGCGTTCGGGATCGGTGATCCAATGGAGCGTGGCGTTGGAGAAAACGGCGTCGAACTTTTCGGGGAAAGCGAGATCGCGGGCGTCCATGACTTCGAAAGTGATGGAAGGGTGAGCGGCGCGGGCTTGTTGGATCATTTCTGGGGAGCGGTCGACACCAGTGACATGCGCACCCTCGGCAGCGATTTGCGCGGTAAGGTGGCCGGTGCCGCAGCCGACGTCGAGGATGTGTTCGCCAGGCTTAGCTTCGAGAAGTTCGAGCAGAACGGCGGCCATTTTCCAGACGAAGGAGTGTTTCTCGTCGTACAGTGCGGCGTTCCAGTCAGAGTCTTGCGCCACGGTTAACTGCCTCCCATTTCCAGGACCGCCCCGGAAAGCGTCTGCAAGGATTCGTCTCGATTTTTGGCGAGTATGCGGATCGTCGCTTGGGCAAGACTCGCATTCGATACCGGGAAAGAGCCGGAGCAATTGGTTCTTATGTACGGAAGACGGTGAATGCCGGCATCTGATGCTTCGATGGCGGCGTTGAAAGAAAGGTCACCGCGATTTGCGACGAAAGCCCATTTGAGGTGTTCCTCCCGGTGAACGATTTCGCTCTCACGCAAATTCTTGAAGGTTGTGGCGGTTCCTTTGTGCCAGAGAACGGCCTTGCGGAAGAGAAAACCAAAGGGGAGATCGTAGATGAGCGCTTCGAGAGTAGTGGCGGAGCCTTCGGGTTGGGGGAAGTAGGCGTGCATCCAGCGCCAGAAGGTGCGGTGACGATAACCGCAATTGTGGCCCTGGACGCCGAAGCCGAGCGGGTCTGCTGAGAAACGCTGACCATCGAAGTTAATTTCGCCAGAGAAAATCGCGTCGGAGTGTGGTGACTTGGAAAAGCCGATCCAGCCTTTGTTGCTAAGCGTGACACCGAAGTTGGAATGGTTGCGGAGATTCCAAGAGATGGAATGGCCATTGACGGAGAGATTTCCTCGGCAGGAGTTTTCGTCGATGGCGTTATCGGCCACTTTGAAGCGGAAGGGAAGTTGATGACGAGGGCTGAGGTCGAGCTGGTCTGTTGGGAATCCCTGGATGAACGTTTGCGGTTGCGCGTCGCGCGGAAACCAGGTGGCCCAGACCTGAACGGGCATCTTCGCGTTTTCGGCGGAGCGGGCAGCGCGGCCAAGATTCATCAGCAGGTAACGGAACCACCAGGCGCCGGAGCCGTTGGCGAGGCCGCAGCGGAGGAACCAGACTTCGTAGCGGCGGGTCATGGAGCGGGAAGAGTAGACGGCGTTGAGGCGGGGGTCGGGCATGGGCTTGGGTTAGGTTCAGTATAGGGCAGGTCTGCGGGAGTGATCGGTAATCCGTGATCAGCGGCCAGGGAGAGAATTGCGAGACGAGGCGCGGCGGTTGAGGTCCCTCGCTTCGCTCGGGATGCTGGTTGGGTGACAAGCACAACGCGTCTTGCCCTGATTGGAGCGCCAACACGGCGGTTGGCGTTCCCAGGTGCGCTCGCGCTGGCCAATGAAAGCCGTGCGGTTTGCGAGGGCAGGTGACGAGTTCGGTTTCGACGCCGTATCGTTTCAGGCTGCGGCAGAGTTCCTGGCCTGGCCGAGCGGGTCGATGGGATCGCGGCGAAAGGAAAGAGTACGTATTAGAATCAAAGGCTGACTCATTGCGATTCCGCGGTTGGTGGAAGCCGCGAGTTATGACGGAGAAAGACTGACATGGTGGAACCACTTTGGATTGCGCAGGGTACGTCGCAGCTGAATTTGTTGCCGCAGATGGCGAACCGGCATGGGCTGGTGGCGGGAGCGACGGGCACGGGGAAAACGGTCACGCTGCAGGTGATGGCGGAGGCGTTCAGCCGGATTGGAGTGCCGGTGTTCGCGGCGGATATTAAAGGCGATTTGTCGGGGATCAGCCAGGCGGGGACGTCGAATGCGAGGATTGCGGACCGCCTAAAGAAGTTGAAGATGGCAGATTTTGCGTTTGCGGGATGCCCGGTGACGTTCTGGGACGTGTTTGGGCAGGAAGGGCACCCGGTGCGGGCTACGATTTCGGAAATGGGGCCGCTGCTGCTGGGGCGGTTGCTGAATTTGAATGACACGCAGGAAGGCGTGTTGAACCTGGTGTTCAAGATCGCCGATGACAATCATTTGCTGTTGCTGGATCTGAAGGATTTGCAGGCGATGCTGCAGTATGTGGGTGATCACGCGAAGGACTTTCAGACGCAGTACGGAAATATTTCCGCGGCGAGTATCGGAGCGATCCAGCGCGGTTTGCTGGCGATTCAGCAACAAGGCGGGGACAAGTTTTTTGGCGAGCCGGCGCTGAATTTAGATGATCTGATGCAGACGGACGCGCAGGGGCGAGGCGTGGTGAATATTCTGGCGGCGGACAAGCTGTACCAGTCGCCAAAGGTGTATGCGACGTTTTTGCTGTGGCTGCTGACGTCGTTGTTCGAACATTTGCCGGAAGTGGGCGACCCGGAGAAGCCGAAGCTGGTGTTTTTCTTTGATGAGGCACACCTGCTGTTTGCTGATTTGCCGAAGATCATCGAGGACAAAGTGGTGCAGGTGGTGCGATTGATCCGGTCGAAGGGCGTGGGCGTGTATTTCGTCACGCAGAACCCGCTGGATATCCCGGAGACGGTACTCGGGCAATTGGGGAATCGCGTGCAGCATGCGCTGCGGGCGTTTACACCGGCTGATCAGAAGGCGGTGAAAGCGGCGGCGGACACGTTCCGAACAAATCCCAAACTGGATGTGGCGAAAGCGATCACGGAACTGGAAGTGGGCGAGGCGCTGGTGTCGTTTCTGGATGAAAAAGGGACGCCGGGTGTGGTGGAGCGTGCGATTGTGTTGCCACCGCACAGCCAGATTGGGCCGATTACGCCGGAGCAGCGGAAACAGTTGATGATGAACTCAGTGGTGGCGGGAGTGTATGAGAATGCGGTGGATCGCGAGTCGGCATATGAGGTGCTGAAGAGCCGAGCCGGGGTGGGAGCGGCGCCGACGGCGGGGACTCCTGGGTCCGCGCAAGCGCCGGGGCCAGCTTCGCCGCCCTGGTGGGAAAACATTCCGGGAATGAGCGGAGGGGGACGAGGGCGGCGGGGAGACACGATGATGGATGCGATGGCGAAGAGCGCGGCGCGGGCGATTGGAAGTTCGGTGGGGCGGCAGATTGTGCGTGGGGTGTTGGGGTCGTTGTTAGGGGGAAGTAAGAAGTAGCGGGAATCAGAACGCGGCAACCTTAGACAAAATCGCAGAGCAGACCCACCCTTTCCACACACACCGCGGAAAGGATGGGGCACCCTCAAGACAGACCGAAAGTGCCAACGATGACATAGGCACGTGCCAGGGGCTCATTGCGGCATTTGTTGGGCGTCGGATACAATCGTTGGTTTGCTACGGAGTGGAAAGGGATTACTGACGGTCCATGCACGAGATCCAGGTCCACAATACCTATTCAGGAAAAGTTGAGCCGTTTGTTCCGTTGAAAGCGGGCGAAGTGCGGATGTACACGTGCGGGCCGACAGTGTACGACTACGCGCATATCGGGAATTTCCGGACGTTCGTGTTCCAGGACATATTGCGGCGGTTTTTGAAGTTGCGCGGGTTGAAGCTGACGCATGTGATGAATCTGACGGACGTGGACGATCGGATCATTGCGAACGCCGCAGCGGCGGGGGTGGGGATTCGCGACTACACCGAAAAGTATGTGCAAGCATTTTTTGCGGATTGCCGGACGTTGAGTGTGGAGGCGCCGGAGTTCTGGATTCGCGCCACAGACAACATTGAGCCGATGGTGGAGCTGATCCAGAAGCTGCAGAAAAATACATACACATATGATTCGGAAGGATCGATCTACTACCGGATTACGAAGTTTCCGGACTACGGGAAGCTTTCGAAGGTGGATTTGAGCGGGATCAAGGCGGGCGCGCGGGTGGATAACGACCGGTATGAGAAGGAGAGCGCGCGGGATTTTGCGCTGTGGAAAGCGCCGAAGGCGGGAGAGCATTTTTGGGAGACGGCGATCGGGCCTGGCCGGCCGGGGTGGCATATCGAGTGCTCGGCAATGGCGATGAAATATCTCGGCGAGACGATCGACATTCATACGGGCGGAATCGACCTGGCATTTCCGCATCACGAAAACGAGATTGCACAAAGCGAGGCAGCGACGGGGAAGAAGTTCGTGCGGTACTGGCTGCACGCGGAGCATTTGCTGGTGGAAGGCGAGAAGATGTCGAAGTCGCTGGGGAATTTCTATACGCTGCGAGACCTGTTTGGGAAAGGGTATAAGCCGTCAGCGCTGCGATTTGCGCTGGCCAGCGTGCCTTACAGGCGACAACTGAATTTCACGTTTGATGGCTTGCAGCAGGCGACCAGTTCGGTGGAACGTTTGCGGAACTTTGCAGCCAGGCTGAAGAATGAGAAGTTTCCAGCAGGGAAGAATGAGGGGATGGCAGAGCGGATTGCCAAGGCGGCAGACGACTTCGATGCCGGGCTTTCGGACGATTTGAATACGGCGCAGGCCTTGGCGGCGATGTTTGATTTTGTGCGGGAAGCAAACATCGCGATGGACAAGGGCGAGTTTCGGAACGGGGAAGTGAAGGATGCGCAAGAGTTCCTGGATTCGTTCGACAAAGTTTTTGCGGTGGTTGAGGACAACGACGGAGAGAAGCTGAAGGCTATCGGATTTGGAGCGGCGCCAGGCGGCCCGGATGACGCGGAGATCGAAAAATTGGTGGCGGAACGACAGGCCGCGCGGAAGAAAAGAGACTTTGCCGCCGCGGATCGCGTGCGCAAACAGCTGGATGAGCGTGGTATAATTTTGGAAGATACGAAAGACGGCAGTGTCCGCTGGAAACGCAAATGAAGTATTTTCATTTTTTGAAGCACGATCGAGTGGCGGTCGGTCCGCGTGTGCCGCGGAAGTTCCGGCCGTGTAATTTGCGTCCCAGCCTCTTCAGCGTAGATTAAGTCCCACAATTCAAGCAGGTTGGCGTCCCGAACGCCGTTGTTGTGCCTGCCCTCTCCTAACGGTTGTACTCAAATAAATCAAATTTCGACCGAGATTCTTGGAGGCGTCTATGGTTACGGCTACAGAAAGCAAGTTTCCACAAATAAAGACAGCGCTGCCCGGGCCGAAGGGGCAGCAGGTGATTGCGTACGACGCAAAGTATATTTCGCCGTCGCTGTCGCGGGATTATCCGCTGGTGGCGGAACGCGCGAGCGGAGCGATTGTCGAGGATCCCGACGGAAATACATTTTTGGATTTTGCGGCAGGAATTGCCGTGTGCTCGACGGGGCACTGCCATCCTAAGGTGGTGGCGGCAATTCAAAAACAAGCGGCGGAGCTGATTCACATTGCCGGGACGGACTTTTATCACCGGCACATGCCGCAGCTGGCCGAGCGTCTGGTGGCGACGATGCCGCAATCGCACCAGTGGAAAGTATTTTTTGGGAATTCGGGAACGGAGGCGGTGGAAGGCGCGATCAAGCTGGCGCGATATGCAACGAAGCGCGACAAGCTGATTGCGTTTTACGGATGCTTCCACGGGCGGACGCTGGGGTCGCTGTCGCTGACGGCGTCAAAGAATACGCAGAGAAAGTATTTCGGGACGTTGCTCGGCGGCGTGGAGCACATTCCGTATCCGTACGCGTACCGCTGCGCGCTTGGACACACGACCGAGAATTGTGGCAGCGAAATCATCGACTTGCTGGAGAACCAGATTTTCAAGCGGCTGTTCGCACCGGAAGAAACAGCTGCGATCATTGTGGAACCGATTCAAGGCGAAGGCGGATTCATTCCCGCGCCGGTAAAGTTCCTGCAGGAACTGCAGCGCATCTGCAACAAGCACGGAATCATGTTGATCATGGACGAAGTGCAAGCGGGCGTCGGCCGGACGGGGAAGATGTGGGCCTACGACCACGCGGGGGTGACGCCGGACATCGTGCTGACGGCGAAGGGAATCGCGAGCGGGATGCCCATCAGCGCGTTCCTTGCGAAGGAAGAGGTGATGCGTTGGAAGCCCGGATCGCACGGGACCACGTATGGGGGGAATCCGGTGTGCGTGGCGTCGGCGCTGGCTACGTTGGACCTGGTCGAAGGTGGGTTGATGGCGAATGCAAAGAAGGTGGGCGACCACATCTTCGCCAAAACCGCGGATTGGACGAAGCGGTTCAAGATTGTGGGAGATGTGCGCGGTAAGGGACTGATGATCGGGGTGGAGTTTGTGCGCGATCAGAAGACGAAAGAAAAAGGCGGGGAACTGCGGGACAAAGTGGTGCAAGCGGCGTTCCGGCGCGGATTGTTGACGCTAGGTTCTGGCGAGAATTCGATTCGCATGTCGCCGCCTTTGATCATTGACGAGGAACAGGCGGATTGTGCAATGGGAATTATGGAAGAGTCGATACGCGAGGTGGAAAAGGGACTTTAAGCGGGAGAGAGGCAACGGCGAAGATAAGACCCATCCTTTGCGCAGAAATGGCGCGAAGGATGGGGCACCCTCAAGATCGATAGGTCTGGGAGAATCCCGTGGGCGTTCAATGGCTGACGCCCACGGGATTTTTGTCTATACTCTCCATGGTAACTACAAATTAATATGTATTCACAGTTAGTGGCGCGGATTGGGTTTGCGTGGGTGAAGTGGAAAGCCCGGCACGGATTGCGTGGCACGGACCAGGCCACTGCCCAAGCGAAGAAGCAAGAGGCGCTGCAGATTGGCGTGCGTGGGGAAACGTATGCTTACTGGTACCTGCGGCGCCTCGGCTATGTCTTCATTGCGCGGAATTACATGCCGTGGCGGGCGAAAGGCGAGTTGGACCTGATTGGATTCGACGGAGAGACGCTGGCGATTGTGGAAGTGCGCACGCGGCTGGCGGACAAAGAGAAGCGGGGCCAGCCGGAGCTGAGCATCACACAAGAGAAACACGAAGTATTGGTTCGGACAGCGCACTACTTTGTGCGGGAGTATCACCTCGGGGAGTGTCCCGTCCGCTTCGATGTCGTTGCGATTGAGAATACGCCGGGCCATCCTCCGGCGGTTCGCTTACATCGTGCGGCTTTGAGCCCAGTGGTTTCCGCTCGCCGCGCTTGAAATATGTCCTTGCGGCAGTGCGGTACAATCAAATTTGCAAGGACCGTCGTGATTGCGATAGCTTGAGTACAGAGTCGGAGGGTGTGCTTTGCCGGAGTTACGAAAAGACCCGATTACCGGGCGATGGGTGATCATATCGACGGATCGTGGGAAGCGTCCGATGGACTTCCTGCGGGAGACCGTATTCCCCGGCCCGCCACGGAATTGCCCGTTCTGCCCGGGAAATGAAATGAAGACGCCACCGGAAATTCTGGCGTACGGAAGGAACGGTACTGGAGCGAATACGGCGGGATGGAATGTGCGGGTGGTGCCGAACCGGTTTCCGGCGTTGGGAATTGAAGGCGAGTTGGATCGCGAAGGCGAAGGCCTGTTCGACAAAATGAATGGGATCGGCGCGCACGAGGTAATCGTGGAGACGCCGCAGCACCAGACGACCCTGGCGCAATTGCCGCAGAAATCGGTGGAAGACGTATTGTGGGCGTATCGAGACCGGATGCTGGACCTGAAGAATGATAAGCGGTTCCGGTATGTGTTGATCTTCAAGAATCACGGAGAGGCTGCGGGCGCGTCGATGGAGCACCCGCATTCGCAGCTCATTGCGCTGCCGATCGTACCTAGGCGAGTTCGCGAAGAAGTGGACAATTGCTGGCACTACTACGACGAGAAAGAGCGCTGCATTTTCTGCGATATCATCCGGCAGGAGCGGGATACCGGCGAGCGGGTGATCAATGAGAACGATCACTTCATCACGCTCGCGCCGTACGCGCCGCGGTTCCCGTTTGAGATGTGGCTGCTGCCGAAGACGCACGGGTCGGCGTATGAGAACAATCAGAGCTCGCTGTATGCCAGCCTGGCGCAAATGTTGAAAGACACGCTGATGCGGATGGACGCAGTGCTGGATCGTCCGGCGTTCAACTTCATGATTCACACTTCGCCGATCGGAGAAGAAATAAACGACCACTATCACTGGCACATCGAGATCATTCCGAAGCTGACGAAAGTGGCGGGCTTCGAGTGGGGGACAGGTTTTTATATCAATCCAACGCCGCCGGAAGAGTCGGCACGGTTCCTGCGGGAAGCGCAGATTGAGGAGCCCGCCAAGAAGTAGATGGGCTAGCCGGGTGGTGCGCTTTGCGCGAACGGCGGGAACGAGCGTCGATTACACAGGTTGCCCAAGTTCGTTATACTAGAAAGGTTGAGGCGCGGTACCCAAGTGGTAAGGGAGAGGTCTGCAAAACCTTTATGCGTGAGTTCGATTCTCACCCGCGCCTCCATTAGGAAAACCGACATCATCCTCCCCTCCGTTGACCCAGCGGTTTAAGCCACCAATCGAAGTTAGAAGGTTCCGGGTAGGAACTGGTTCCAGGACGGAGCAGAAGTGAATTTGGGGCTGGGAAGACGTTTCTTTTCGGCACACTCCGAGATTTTCAATAGAAAGAAAGCCTGTAAGTAGAAGCGCCAAAGAGGGTTACTAAACGTGTGTCTGGCGGTTGTGGCGCGAGCATTGCAAGTCTAGGACGGAGGGAAACGGTGCGTCTGTGGCCAACAGCGGGTGAGGCGCCCGTGATGGGATGCGGCTAAACCACTCAGCGAAGGGCATCGCGCGAACCGCGCTCTGCATGGCGTTTGTGGTTTTGTGGCTGAGTTGCGGGTGCGTGAATTGCGAAGGGCAGCAACGAGAGGGTCTGGAGGTGCGACGAAAGGCGTTGTTCATCGTAAGGATATTGGAATTTGTGGAATGGCCAGCCGCAGGGACGCGAAAACCATTGGAATTCTGCGTGGTAGGAGATTCATTTCTGACTTTTGCCATGGCCGAGAGCGTTCGCGGAGCGACGATCAGGGAGCGCAAGGTTGAACTCCGTTCGGTGAGTCGGGGTGAGCAGTTAAAGGGATGCGAGGCAGTGTACTTTTCAGGGCAAATTCGGGGGCCGCTATCGAAATGGCTGGCAAAGGTGGACCCCGCTCCGGTGCTGACGTTTGGAGAAACGGACGAGTTCCTGAAGAGCGGCGGTCTGGTACAGCTAGTGTGTGAGAACGACAGGATGCGTTTCCAAGTGAATCTGAACGCCGTGCGTGAATCGCATTTGCATATAGACGCACGGTTATTGGAGTTGGCGGGGAGGGGCAGGGCGGAAAGAGAGCTCGGGAACCGGTGAGGGCAGGATGTTGCGCAACAGTTCGCTGAAGATAAGGCTTGTAGCGGTAACGCTAGCGAGTAGCGCGGCCGGGCTGGCGATGGCGTTCGCGCTCTTTGTGATGTACGACAACCATCTTTTGCGCGAACACAAAGTGGAAGAGTTGCGAAGCGCGGCGGATCTAATTGCAACGAGCAGCACGGCGGCTCTGGTTTTCGACGATTCGGAAGAAGGGACCAAGGTTCTGCGAGCGCTGGAATCGAGAATCCATATTGGACAAGGTGCGCTGTATCGGCCGGACGGTGCGACGTTGGCGCAATACCGGCGGGTGGATTTTCAAGACGAGATCGCGGACGTGCAACGGGGAGATAGCGAGAGCGTCGTCTGGGCAAGAGGCCATTTGCAATTGTCGCGAGCGATCTTCTTCGAACACCGGCGGATCGGGGCGATCTCGCTGGAATCCGAGATGGGCGATATCCGAGAGGAGCAGCGCGGACTGGCAAAGATGGTCATTCCAGTGTTCCTCGGGTCGTTGGTAGTGATCACGGCGTTGACGCTGCTATTGCAAGTATCGATAACGCGCCCAATCGAAGAGCTCGCCGGGCTGGCGCGGCGGGTGAGCCACGAGGAATTATACTCCGTGCGGGTGCCTGCGTTGGCCGGAAGGGAATTGCGGAATCTGGGCACGGACTTGAACCACATGCTGGAGGCGATCGAACGGAGGGAAATGGAGCTGCGGGATTCGCGGGAACTTTTGGAAGAGAGAGTTTCGGAGCGGACGAAAGCCTTGGAACTGGAGATTGCCGAACGGCTAAAAGCCGAGATGCTGCTGAAAGAGAGCGAAGGATTATTCCGGGCACTCAATGAAGCATCGCCAGTTGGAATCGTGTCGGTGTCGGAGGAGGGACTGATCCGGCAATGCAATCCGGCGTTCCGTCAGATGTTTGGCTACACCGCGGACGAACTCACGGGAAGAAGTATTGTTGCATTGATAGCGAGCGGCGATCTGCAGCCGGAAGCGGAGTCGATGCGAAGGGCGGTATTCGAGGGGCGGGTGCTGCGTAGGAAGGTCAGGAGGAAGAGGAAGGACGGCAAGCTTCTGGACATCGAGTTTTTTGGTGCGCCGTTGCTAGTGGCCGGGCGAACTGCTGGACAATTGGGGATTTATCTGGACATCACGCAGCAGATGGAAAACGAGGCGGCGGTCCGGGAGAGCGAGGAACTGTTCCGCACGCTGAGTCTGGCAGTGCCGATCGGGATCTTGCGGACCGACGCGCACGGAAACAGTGTGTACATGAACCAACGATTCTGCCAGATAACCGGAAAGACGATGGCTATGGCTATGGGCCAAGGTTGGGTGACCGCAATTCACCCGGACGATCGCGAATCGTGTTTGCGGCTCTGGACAGCGGGGATGAAAATGGAGATAGAACTGGCGGACGACGCGCGAGTACTTCTTCCCGACGGCAACATTAATTGGATTCACTGGCGTTCACGGCCATTGCACCGGCCGGATGGAACACTGAGTGGATTCATCGCGGTAGTGGAAGACATAACGAAGCGCCGGGCTGCCGAACAAAGGCTGGTGGAGGCAAAGAAGGCAGCGGAAGTGGCGAATGAGGCGAAGAGCGACTTCCTGGCAAACGTGAGCCACGAAATCCGCACACCGATGAACGGGATTCTGGGAATGACGGAGTTGGTTCTAGAGAGCAATTTGAGTCCGGACCAGCGGGAACACTTGAACGTGGTGAGGCAGTGCTCCGAATCGTTGCTGGACATCCTCAACGATATCCTGGACTTTTCAAAGATCGAAAGCGGAAGGCTGGAGCTTGAAGAGATCCCGTTCTCTCTTCTAAACAGCGCGGAAACGGCACTACGGCCGTTGATAGCGCGCGCCCAGGCAAAGGGGATCCGGCTGGATTGGTCCGCGCACGGAGATGTCCCAGAGCAAGTGGTGGGGGATCCTTTGCGACTGCGGCAGGTTCTGATCAATCTGGTGGGAAACGCAGTGAAGTTTACGGATTACGGGAAGGTGACGCTGGAGGTGTTTTGCGTTCGACGGGGCAAAGACGACGCGGACGTAAAATTCCTGGTTCGGGACACGGGCATAGGGATTGCAGCGGAGCACCAGGAGAAGATTTTTGAAGCGTTTCAGCAGGCGGACAGTTCGGTGACGCGGGAGTTTGGAGGAACGGGACTGGGGCTCTCGATATCCGAACGGCTGGTCAGGAGCATGGGAGGTGCGATAAGGCTGGAGAGCGAACCGGGGAAGGGAAGCCGTTTTGAATTCACGCTGCGATTCGCGACCCCGGAAACTGTCGGCGAGTCGCTTGGGCCGGGCACAGTGATTGTGCTGGCAAGTGGAGAAAACGAGAGGGCGATGTTGAGCTGGCTAATGAAGCGATGGGGCTTAAACGTGGAAGCGGCAGCCGACCTGGATGCCTGCCGCACTCTGGTGGAAGCAGCCGAGCGACAGCAGCGCGATTATCGGATGGCAATACTCGACGAGAACGAACTACACAGCGGCAACGGACTTGCCGAAGAGATTCGGGCGACCGGGTTGCGCGAGGACTGCCCTGTGATTTTACTGTGCGCCAAGCTAGACACGGGCGCTGGAACACAGGTCGCTCGATCGAAAGTGAGCCGACTATTGAAGCCGTTGTTCAGCGAGCCCCTACACGAGAGTGTGCGGGCCGCGCTTCGTACGAGTCAACCGAGCGAGGGAGAGAAGGAGCTTCAGAAAGCGAAGGCCCAGGTGGAGAGCCAAAAAATCCTGCTGGTCGAAGATAACCCCGTGAACCAACAACTTGCGCTGCATGTATTAAGAAGAATGGGGCACGAAGTGACGTTAGCGAGTGACGGGGCGAAGGCATGCGAGCAGTTTCGGGAACGCTCTTACGATTTGATCCTGATGGATCTGCAAATGCCTGTGATGGGCGGATTGGAAGCGACACGTGCGATTCGGGCAATCGAGGCGAAATCGGGAGGGCACACACCGATTGTGGCGATGACAGCGCACGCGGCCTTGCGGGATAAGACGAACTGCATGGAGGCTGGAATGGACGGATACCTGGTCAAACCGGTTCGCAGGCAAGAACTGGAAGCGGAAATCGGCAGGGTGGCAAAGGAGGCCGGGGCCGTGTCAGAAACGGCCAACGAGAGCGGCATGGTCCGGCCGCCAGAGAATTGGAATTTGAACGAGGTGCTTGCTCGTGTCGAGGGCGACCAGGAATTCCTTCATGAACTCCTGGAACTGTTCCGCCGGGATAGCCGGACCAACCTGGCAAAAGCCACGGAGCAACTCGAAGAAGGCCAGTGGCACGATCTCTGGCGAACGGGGCACACGTTGAAGGGGATGTTAAGAAACCTGGCGATGCCGAGGGCCGCGGAGATCGCGCTGCGCCTGGAGACAGCCGCGGGGCAGGGGAAGGAACCCGAGTGCCGGAGGATTCTTGAGGAGCTGGAACAAGCGTTGGAAGCACTTCGGCCAGAGGTGGAAGCGCAGCTTGCGGAGGTGAAAACATGAGAGTGCTGATTGCAGAAGATGACCCGCTCTCACGGGCGTTGCTGGAACGCGCGCTGCATCGAAGCGGATACGAAGTGACATCGGTGGAAGACGGCGTGCAGGCATTGTGTCAGTTGACCCAGCCTAACTCTCCGCGATTGGCGCTGCTGGACTGGGTAATGCCAAACAAAACTGGAATCGAGGTGTGCGGCGAGGTACGCAAACGCCAAGGACGAGCGTACACGTACCTGATAGTACTTTCGTCGAAAGAATCGAAACAAGATATCGTGCAGGGGCTCGAGGCGGGGGCGGACGATTATTTGACGAAACCCTGCGACGTGGAAGAGTTGAAGGCGCGGCTGCGAGTGGGCGAGCGGATTCTGGAGCTGGAAGATCGGCTGGTGGAGGCGCGGGAGAGCATGAGGTTTCAGGCGACCCACGATTTGCTGACATCGCTATGGAACCGGGGGGTAATCCTGGAGCTGACGGCGCGGGAAGTGGAGCGATCGAGGCGAGAGAAAAACTGCGCGGCAGTGATCATGTGTGACATCGACCACTTCAAACAGGTGAACGACGAGTATGGACACAGCGTAGGCGACGATGTACTGCGCGAAGTGGCGCAAAGGTTGCAGCGCTCAGTGCGGTCGTACGACATGGTGGGAAGGTACGGCGGAGAGGAATTTCTTGTGGTGTTGAATCGTTGTAAGCCGGAAAGCGCTTTGGGACGCGCGGAGAACCTGCGCCAGGCGATTGAGCGAAATCCTGTGACGAAAGGGGACAGAGTGGTACCGGTAACGATCAGCGTGGGAATAGCGCTGTCCAGGAATTTCGAAGGCGCCGGTCTGGAGCGAATTATTCAGGAAGCGGACGCCGCGCTGTATGAAGCGAAGCGAAGCGGGCGAAACTGTGTGCGAATGGCACGCAGCAAGAAAGAGGAAGAGACTTCCGCGGAGGAGAGCACGGTCATCAGAGCAGAAACCACACTGACCCGGAAATGAGTTCTATTTGAATTTGCCGCGGCTCTGTTCCATCATCTGACGCATCGCGGAAGTGGAACCGGGAGCGCGTTTTTCCCGCCAGGATTCCAAGCGCTTGCAGGTTTCTTCGATTCCGGAAAACAAATACGGATTTTTGAAGGCCGCGCGCCAGGTGGGAACAATGACGCGCATGCGGTCCCACACGACCCAGATCTCGCCGTTGCTCTCGAAGAAGAGCTCGTCGTTGATCAACCCGCGGTTGACGATGCTGGCGACCATTTCCCAATAACTGATGACCATGCGGATATAGGTGTTTTCCTGGCTGCCCTGAGGATACTTCTGCATGACTTCTTCGGGAGTACCGGCATGGAAGTGCTCGACGAACCAGGCGCGCGCTTCGCGGAGCCGCGGTTCGCGGCGAAGGTCGTACAGCCGGAGCATGAGGTTCACTTCTTCATAGTTGGCTTGAGACATGGCGGATCCTCCTGGGATCAGGCGGGCGGGGCGGGCGAATCCGCGTGGGGAGCGCCGGAAGGACGCACCAGCTCGATTCGCCGTACGTTGGACAAGGCGATACCCTGCCGCTGGAATTGAAGCTGAATTCTGCGGCGCAGTTCGCGAGCGACGTCGTCGTGACGCGCGGGAGCGGTGCGAACTTGCAGCCGGAGAATGGAAGAGTGTTGATCAAAAGATTGCAAACCGAGAATTCGGGGACCATCGACGAGCGCCTGAGACCAAGCCGGATCGTTACGCAACTCCGTGGCTGCGGCGTCCAGCGCCTGCAGAGCGTCATCCTGGGGCACGTCCGGGGAGACAGCGACGTCGACGAAGGTCTGGGACCAGTCGCGGCTGAGATTACCGACCGTGCGAATGTCTCCGTTAGAAAGAGTCACCAAAGCGCCTCGCGGATCGCGCACCACCGTGCGCCGAAGGGTTAGATGCTCGACGCGGCCGGTGGTATCGGCGACCTGAATGGTGTCGCCAATGCCGTACTGGTCTTCCAGGATGATATAGAAACCAGAAATGATGTCGCGTACCAGGTTTTGCGCGCCAAAACCGATGGCGAGGCTGGCGAGTCCGGCGACGGCGGCGAGGGGGGTGACGTTCAGTCCGAATTCCTGTGCCGCAGTGAGCAAGGCGAGGGCCCAAACGACTTTGCTCGCGCCGCTATAAACCACGGCGGCAAGCGTGCGGGTCTGCTGTTCACGTGTCTGGGCGGCTTTGCTCTGCGAGGAAGCGGGCTTGACGATAAACCTGGTAACCAGTTTCAGAAGGCGGTTAATGAGCAGAGCGCCTACGAGAATGACGAAGAGGTGCAGAAAATTCGAGACAGAAAGTGACGGCAATCCGGATAGAAAACTGGACATAGTGTTATCGGGTGGCGAGTATAACATTGGAAGGGACGACGTGCAGCGAGGGAAGGCACGTGTGTTGTGCAAACGGAGCGAAGGCAGGGAGGGACGGAGGGCATTATGAGGACACGATGGCTGGTTGTAGTTAGCCTGATCTTGCTTGCATGTGCCACATGGCCTTCCGCCGATCCGCGGGCGACGCAGAACCCGATCCCGTCAGCACAGCCGCATCCGCGGCAGGAGTCCGAGGGCGAGAGCAATCCGCTGGCGCCAAACGCCGAGAAGAAAGCGCTGGAAGAAAACGACAAAGACATGAAGAAGAAGGTTGACCGGTTATTTGAACTGGCCACGGAATTGAAAGCGGAAGTAGACAAAACGGATTCGAGCAAGGTTTTGAGCTTAAATCTGGTGAAGAAGGCGGAAGAGATCGAGAAGCTGGCGAGGGACATTAAGAACAAGGGCAAAGGGTAGGTGACGCTTTTCAGGAAGCGCTGGTGTGGATCTGCAGCGGCGTTGCGCTTATTCCGACAGTGAATCCGAGGCTGGCACACTAGCGAAGGACCAGGAGAAAGGATAAACTGAAGATCTGTAATAGACGGCGCGCCCGTAGCTCAGCGGATTAGAGCGTGTGCCTCCGGAGCACAAGGTCCGGAGTTCGAATCTCCGCGGGCGCGCCAGAATTTTCCTTACCCTTCATAATTCCCATTTGAGGTCATCTTTCCAGGGTGGCGCGGTCCCAATGAGCGAGGTCGGCTGCGAGATTGTAGGTGCTGTGGAGAAACTCGAAGAGGGCAGCTTTGGGTGAGGGCGCGGTGCGGACAGCGTCGTACGGGAGCAGATACTCTTTTAGTTGGCTATGGTAGTAAGCTGCGTCGGGCCGGACGCGCTGGTTGGCAAACCCGGGCGGCTCGGGGGCGGCGTAAGAATAGAAGTGGGGGGAGTCGATGTTGCCGCCGCCGGGCCAGAAGCCTGCGCTGCTGACTTCGTGAGAATACGCTTCCCTGGTGATGGGGTCGGCGCCTGAGCGTTCAGGAGCTTTTTTGCCGGAGAAGCGAGTTACCGCCAGGTCGAAGCTTCCCCAGAAGAAGTGGACGGGACTGACTTTTCCGAGGAAGCCTGCGCGGAATTCCTTGAAAACCGAGTCGATCCAGACAAGGATGCGCCAGAATTTGTGGGCGGCTTCGCGATCATAAGCGGCGTGAAGATGGTCGCGTTCGAAGGGGATCGGGTCGGGGATTTCCTGAGGCATCGTCCAGATGTTTACATGCACATTCAACTCGGCCAGCGAGGCCATTAACTTCTTATAAAAGTCGGCAACGCTCTGGGCCACCAAAGGCGAAACTACAAGATGGTGGTCGCAGTCCTCGATGAATAGCTTGTGTTCAACGAAATCGAAACGAACCTCGATGGTTCTTGAACCGTAAGGCATAGGGGACGTGGTCAGGCCGCGCGCGGTGAGATAAAAGGGAACGTTCCAATAATGATTTACCAGTGGAGAAAGTTTAAGACGGATTTTGCCTACGATCTGCGTCCACATGTGCAGAGTCGCGAGGGTGTCCTTCCAACTGGCTAGAGGTAATGGCGGCAGGAAGTCGCGATCGGTTGCTCTTTCGGGTTGCATAGCGCCTCCGAGCTGGGAAACAGAATGTACACCAGTGTGGGAGGGAAAGCCTCACTTCTACCCGGGTTCAAAAACGAACGGCAAAAGCTAAGAGCAGACCCACCCATTCGCAAAAAGGCGCGAAAGGACGGGGCACCCAACTTCGACCCAAAGACAGAGGTTCACGCACCGAACCAAGAGCACGCACGGAACTGCGACCTCATTTCGAGGGGGTCCAGGTTGTTGCGATTTTAGGTGGGTGGAGAAGAGTCTGGAAGACGACGCAGTATTGTTCGGTTTTTTCCTGGAGAGCGCGCAACTGATCAGGTGTAGCCTCGGGGGCGTCGAGATGAAATTGGACGCGGATAGCATCGAAGCCCACGGGAACTTCTTTGGAGAGGCCGAGCGTGCCTTGCAGGTCCATATCGCCGCTGGCGGTGACTTCGATATGACGAGTGGGAACGCCCATGGCGGTGGCGACAAGCTGGCAGGTTAATTGGGCGCAAGCGGCAAGTGCGCCGAGAAGAAGGTCGCCGGAGCATGCGGCGGTTCCGCTGCCGCCGACTCCCATATGTGCTTCGGCCTGGTAGATGGCGCGGCCGATATCGATGGAGCAGGACAAAGGCGAGGAAGTTTCGCCTCCTTTTGCCGTGAGGGTGATGCGCGAGCTTTGCGGGTCACGGCGATACTGATCTTTCAGGGGTTTCTGAAGCGATTTGATGTCCATGCATCCTCCAAGACGGAAATCTTCAGGCCTCAGGGGCTAAAGCCCCCGATTTTCTTCGAGTGTTATGGCACGGCTGAAGCCGTGCCCTCCCAAGTCTGAACTTGAGGCTGTGAGGCAGAGTCGTGGACGCCCAGGCAGTGATTCGTATTTCACTGGGAGCCAAATCTCTGTCGATAGGCGCTGGGGGAAACGCCGGTGTGGCGCTGAAAGATCGCACGGAAGAAAGCGAGGTCCTGGTAGCCGACGGCGTCGCTGACTTCTTCAATGTTGCGATGGCGACTTTCGAGCATGCGTTTGGCGGCCGCAACACGGACCTTTTGTAGATAGACGATGGGGCTATCACCGGTGGCTTGTTTGAAGCGGCGAACAAAATTGCGAACGCTCATGCCAACCCGTTTCGCGGGATCTTCCAGGGGAAAGGTTCTGGCGAAATTCTTATGCATCCATTCCTGGGCGCTGGAGATGGCGTCGTCGGTGTGGTCGGTTTTCAGGGGGACGATCGCGAAGCCGGATTGCCAAAAGCGTGGCGTCTCGATGAGCAAAGCCTTGGCGGTTTGCATAGCGATTTCGTGGCCGCAGTAGCGTTCCACAAGATAAATGGCGAGGTCGAGGGAAGCGTTCACGCCGCCGCCGCAGTAGAATCCCCGATCTTCAGTGACCATTAATTCGGGCATCCAGTTCACGTGAGGATATTTTTCGCGGAAGCGTTCCGCCAAACCCCAATGTGTGGTGGCACGTTTGCCGTCGAGCAGGCCGGCGGCGGCAACCAGACCCACACCGGAGCAAACACTGGCGACAGCGACTCCGCGGCGGCTGCGGCGCTTCAACCAAGGAACGATGGGCGCGTTCCGTTCGACGACGTCATCGACGCTCAGGCCTGTTGTGGGAACGAAAATGAGATCGGATTTGGCTACGTCGGCGAGCGCGACATTGGGACGGATCTGAATACCGCCATCACAGTTGATCGGTCTGCCATCGTGGGATGCGGTGATTACGCGAAAACGCGGGTCGCCTTGCGAGCCGGTGAGGATGTTCCAGAGAGAGCCGGCGTGGCGGAAGACCTCCATGGGGCCGGCGGCGGTGGAGGAAAACATCTGGTCGAGAAGCAGGACGGTGATGTCTTTGACCTTGCCGCGGCAAGGTCCGGTATTATTTGTCAATTTGCTCATGGCCAGATCGCCTATCTACAATGGCGTATCTGCCATCTTGTGGCAAGGGAAATCTACGGCTATTTTCGAACCATCAGAAACGCAGCGTCTGAAAAGTCACTTAAAGAAGAGGGAAGAAAATGGCGACAGCACTGAAAGCTTCAAAGATTGTGAACGGGGTGGCGGTGGATGACCTGTTTTCAACGATCCACGCGGTACGGGCTACGCCGTCGATCGCGAAGTTCAAGTTTCGGATTCGAAACGAATGGGAGACGGGGAGCCAGAACAGGTCGAAAATAACGACGTACAGCGGTGCGAATCAGGAGCTAGCCCATCCCAAGCCATTTACGCTGGAGGCGGATGAGCCAGCGATTTTGTTAGGGAAGGACTTGGCGGCGAATCCAGTCGAGCATCTACTGCACGCGTTGGCATCGTGCCTGACGACGTCGATGGTGTACCACGCCGCGGCGCGAGGGATTGAGATTGAGGCGGTGGAGTCTTCGTTCGAGGGCGACCTGGATTTGCACGGGTTTCTCGCGCTGGATCCAACCGTGCGCAAGGGTTATCAGGGGATTCGAGCGCAATTCAAGATTCGCGCGAATGTGAACGAAGAGCAGTTGCAGGAAATACTGCAACTCGGGACGGGGCACTCGCCGGTGTTCGATTCGTTGACGAATGGCGTGGCGATTTCGGTGACGGCCAGCCGTCTGTAAATTACACGCAGGAACAAAAGAGTAAGAGAAGACCCACCCTTCCCGCATAAAACGCGGAAAGGATGGGGCACCCGCAAAGAGAAAGCCTGGACACAGCTCATAAAACTACCGGGCACATATGTCGTGCCCCACGAGAGCGGGGAAACTGACTGATTGAGATTTGGGGAAAGAGTCGAGTCGATCAAATCATAAGGAGAGAAACATGAGCAAGATGGGCAAAGTGAGTCAACGGATGAGAAAGATGATGAAGGTCGGAGTGCTGTGCATGGCGGTGAGCGCCGTTCCGGGTTTCGCCCAGGAAGGAAGCCACGGCGGGCACAACGTGCCAGCGAAATTGGTTGAGGATGTGCGCGAGTACACGCGGCAGTTTCTGGATGTGAACAATGCAGGGCCGGCGGGTTACGAACCAGCGTTTGGATGCGTGAGCGGGCCGGACCACGGCGCGATGGGGATTCACTATGTGAACGGCGCGCTGGTGGGAGACGGGGAGATCGACGTGAAGCACCCTGAGGCGCTGATTTACGAGCCGGTGGGAAACAAGCGACAGCTCGTGGGTGTCGAGTTCATCGTGGATGCGGTGACTTGGTTGAAGTACCACGACAACGTGCCGCCATCGTTGGATGGGCAGGATTTCCAATTTGTGGGCGAGCCAAACCGTTTTGGGCTGCATTCGTTTTTCGAGCTGCATGTATGGGCATGGAAAGACAATCCGCAGGGTGCATTTGTGGATTGGAATAACAATGTGAGTTGCGAACAGGACTAGGAGAAGCTCGACAAACGCAGGTGATGGAAGGCCCGCTCAAATTGCGGTTTGAGCGGGCTTTCCCTTTGTAGAAAGGAAAATGCGGACCCGACCCCGAGACCCAGGTTCACCAACCGAACCCAGGGCACCCCTACCTCAGGAGAGAGGCGATGAGTTTGAAGATAGAGGCGCCGAGGAGGGCGGCGCCGGGGATCGTCAGAATCCAGGCCCAAACAATCTTGCGAGTGATGCCCCAATGAACCGCCGTGAGGCGGCGGGAAGCGCCGACACCGACGATCGCTCCGGTGATCGTGTGGGTGGTGCTGACCGGAATACCGAAATGAGCTGTGCCGAGCAGTGTGATAGCACCGGCGGTCTCCGCAGCGAATCCGCCAAAGGGCGTGAGCTTGGTGATGCGCTGGCCCATGGTTTTGATAATGCGCCAGCCTCCAGCCATGGTGCCACCGGCGATGGCGAGGTGGGCGCAGATGATGACCCAGAAAGGGACTTTGTAGCTGCGAAGCAGGCCTGCGGAAACGAGGGCAGCGGTAATGATTCCCATACCCTTCTGGGCATCGTTTGTTCCGTGGCCGAGGCTGTAGGCCCCGGCGGAAAGTAGCTGCAGGCGGCGGAACCAACGGTCAACGCGATAGGGCTTCTGCTTGCGGACGATCCAGGTAGTGAGCACGCTCATGGTCAAGCCAGAAACCAAACCGATCAGAGGGGAGAGAACGATAAAGAGCACGGGGAAAACCCAACCGCCGAGGATGAGCGTTTTGGTACCTGCAAAGGCAACCGCGGCGCCTCCATAGCCACCCATGAGGGCGTGAGAGGAACTGGTAGGAAGGCCGAGGAAGAGCGTGATGAGATTCCAGAAGATCGCTCCAAGCAAGCCGGCAATGAGGACGCGGGTGTCTACCATTTCGATGTGCACAAGGCCCTTCCCGATGGTATTCGCGACAGCGGTGCCGAAGACGAAAGCTGCAACGAAATTCCAGAAAGCGGCCCAAATAACAGCGCGGATGGGGGTCAGAACGCGGGTGGAAACGACGGTAGCAATCGAGTTGGCGGCATCGTGCCAGCCGTTAGAGAACTCGAAGGCGAGCGTAAGGAAAACCGTTACGATGGCTAAGTTGTAGGAACTCATCTGGACCACACCGAACGGCTAAAGTGGTTCCGTGGCAGGGTAAGAGAAAGAGTGGTGGACCGGGCCCTAGGCATTTTTCAGGATGATGCTCTCGATGACGTTGGAAACATCCTCGCACTTGTCCACGGCAGCTTCCATGACCTCGAAGATTTCCTTCCACTTGATAACTTGAATCGGGTCCTTCTCTTCGGCGAAGAGGCGGCCGATGAGCCCGCGGCAGATCCGATCGCTTTCATTTTCGAGGCGATTAATTTCGATAACGCGCTGGATCGCCTGAGTAGGGAGAGAGATGGAGTGAACGGCGGCAGAGAGCTCCATGGTGGCCATGGTGAGAACTTTGGAAAGTTCCGTCGTGCCGGAACGAACATCCCTGATTTCATAGAGGACGAAGCGGCTGGCGGCAGCGTCGACGAGATCAATGACGTCGTCCATGGTGCCGCAGAGCTCGTGGATATCTTCGCGATCGAACGGGGTGACGAAGGTCTGGTTGAGTTTGCGGAAGATGTTGTGGGTGATTTCGTCGCCAACGTGCTCGATTTTCTTGATGTGCTGAACCTGTTCGGCAATGGACGTGTAGTTTTCGAGTAAACGCGTGAGCGCGGACGCACCAGCAACGATGTTCTCCGCCTGCTGCTGGAAAAGGACGAAGAAATCCTTTTCGTGCGGCATGAGCCGCTGCAAGAAAGACATTTGTGACGCTCCCCCCTGAGGAGCCAAGGTGTGACCTGAGTCAAGTCTAGTTGAAGAGGGAATTAGCAGCAATGGCAGGCGTGGCGCACAAACGAATAGCGACAAAATCAAAACCGATCCGTTAGGGAGCAAAGGTGCGGCACTTAGGTTGAAGCGAGGACCCAGGTTCACACTCCGAAACTGGGACACCTGGCGTTGCAACTATCTACTTGCACCGCCTTCCAGATTGAAAACAAGGAACAAAAAGTGAGAGAAGCCCATCCTTTCCGCACAAACCGCGGAAAGGATGGGGCACCTGCATAAGCAGGCTGATTAGTGGCGAAGAGCCCAGTAGACGATGGCAGCACCGACGAGTACGCCGAGAGTGAAGAGAACGACGACGCCGGCAGAAAACCACTTGGAGTGCCGGAACGCAGTAATCGTCGAGGTGTCGCCATTGGTCTCGACACCGTTGACGTTGGGCGAGCCGGGCAAGGGCTTCGGCCGAATCGAGCCAAGAGGTGGAACGTCGGTGAATTCGACCTTAGCGATGAAGGAATATCCCTGGCGAGGAATGGTTTCGATGAAGGAAGGCTCGTCGGGAGAATCGCCGAGAATCTGGCGGAGCTTATTGACGGTGGTGTTCACGTTGGCGTCGAAATTGACGTGCACATCCGCGGGCCAGAGACGTTCACGAAGAGCTTCGCGGGTGACGATCTCGCCGGACTTTTCGATCAAGACGAGCAAAATTTCGTGAACCTTCGTGGGAAGTTTGACGCAAGTGCCTTCGCGATAGAGCGCCTGGCGGCGCAGATCGTAGACAAAAGGCGAGAAACAAATATAACGCTGAGTAAAGGAGGATGCGGCAGGCGCGGGCCGCGATTCCTCTTCAGAACCTTGGAAAGCCATGGGACGCGTAGTCATTCCATCCACCTTTAAACCGACCGGCAGCAAAGCAGCACCAAGGTTCCACTCGCGAAGTGCCGTCGAGAAAACGAAAGTATGACGGCGAGAGATACGTTGAGTGCAGGTTGAGAATTTCGACACACCCTCCTTCACTTCGTACCCCGCATTTCCTCTATAGACGAAGAGATACGAGAAAAGTTGTCAGAAAGATCGGCAAAAAAAGAGCGGTGACAAATAATTTACGAAGCTGGCTTAGAGCATTCTCCAGATTTTTGAACGAACTTGAGATAAAAGCTCCGGAAATATTGAGGATTGAGTGCGAGGTATGAGGGGGCGCGCCGTAAATAACAGAAAGTGTGAGGGATGGAGAGAAGCGATAGATAAACGAAATGGCCGCAGAAGTGCAATTCCGCAGCTGACCTGGCAGTTCGTGAGGTGTTCGTTTTCGGGTCGTGTCCCACAAACGAACAACCGCTGAAAGCCTGGGGTGAAGCGTTAGTAGTTAGCGAAAGGATAGGGGAATGAACAATTCCGAGCGACAGGGTAAACGTGTGTTGGGGCGGCGAGTCGTGTTGGGATTCGCCTGTTTGTCAGCAATGGTTTTGAGCTTGTTGGGCTTCGCGGTAGCACCCGCGAGCGCGCAGAAGACAACGGGGACTCTGCGAGGCCAGGTGCTCGATCCGCAAGATGCGGCAGTGCCGGACGCGGAAGTGACGATTACGAACCAGGAGACAGGCGTCTCCGTGAAAGTGATCACGACTTCAGCGGGAACTTATACGTTGCCGAGCGTGCTGCCGGGGCTGTATCGGGTATCCATCGAGGCGAAGGGTTTCAGGGGCTTTGTACGCCATGACATTACTGTTCTGGCGAACCAAGATAACGTAGCTGACGCCAAGCTGGAATTAGGAACGGCCGCGGATACGATTGAGGTTTCCGCGGGAGCGGTGCAAGTGCAGACATCGTCGTCGGCGCTGGACAATACATACGATGCACGAGACGTGCAGTTGCCGAACGCGGCGGGAACTCTGAACGGCAGTCCAATTAACTTGGCAGTGTTGGCACCGAACGTGATCGCAACGCCAGGCGGGACGCAAGGCGTGGGAGGAAGCGTAGGAGGCACGCGCCCCCGGGATAACAACTTCTCGGTGGACGGTGTGGACGACAACAACCTCGGAGTGACGGGAAACAACTCGACGGTGATTCCGGACGCGGTGGCCGAGTTCAACCTGACGACGAACCAGTTCAGCGCGGAATATGGACACTCGGCCGGGGGGCAGTTCAGCCTGGTGACGAAAACGGGGACGAATAATTGGCACGGATCGGGCGAATGGTACAACCAGAACCGGAACTACAACGCGCTGGACAATCTGACGGCGGCGGCGATCGATGCAGGAACAATTCCGGGCAAGCCGGCATTCGATAACAACCGTTTCGGCGGGACCGTTGGCGGGCCGATCATCAAGAACAAGCTGTTTATCTTCGGCGCGTATGAATATACGACGCTGCATGGAGATGGCGCGCCAGCGCCGCTGGTTCAGCCGACTGCGGATGGATTGGCGTCATTGAAGGCGATGGCCGCGGATCAGCAGGTGCTGGACATTCTGCAGAATTTCCCTGTCGCACCAGTCGGGGACCTTCCTTCGACCGTAGTGAACGGCACGACAATCCCGCTCGGCAACCTTATCATTACAAGTCCGCTATATCAGAGAGAGCACGACGCGCAGGTAAACGCGGATTATACGTGGAACAAGCACCAGATCGGGGCGCGATTCCTGTTCAACCAGGCGAATTTTATCATTCCGGTGAATTCCACGATCGCGCAGTTCAACCAGAATTCGCCGTTGCACAACCGCAAGATCGCGTTGACCGACGCGTGGACGATCAACAGCACGATGTTGAACGACTTGCGAGTGCAGTATTCGTTCTTCTACAACGGGTTTTTCAATCCATGCTCGTCGTGCCCGCCGGACGTCACGATTCCGGAACTGAACTCCAATACAATCGGGCCGGCGGACAATCAATACCAGAAGCAAAACACGTATCAGATCGCCGATACGTTCTCCTGGTCCAAAGGGAAGCACAGCTTCAAGTTCGGCGCGCAGTACAACCACTTCATCTATCCGCAATTCTTCCTGTCGCGCAGCAACGGTGACTACTGGTATTCGGATCTACAGGAGTTCATTAACGATGAACTGCCGAGCCAATCGGGACGCACGTTACGCGGAGCAGGAACAGGCAGCTTCCTGGGAACGCAGAGCGCGTTCTACTTTTTCGCGCAAGACGACTTCAAGATCTCGCCCAGGCTGACAGTGAACCTCGGGGTTCGTTATGAGTACTGGACGAACCCAGTGGGTAGCGAGACGCAGGCGCTCAACGCAATTTCGAGCGTGCCCGGAGTGATCAACTTCGGAGTGCCGAAGACAGACAAGAACAATATAGCGCCGCGAATCGGCTTCGCATACGACCCGTTTGGGAATGGGAAGACCTCGATTCGAGGCGGTTTTGGGATTGCGTACGACGTGAAATTCCAAAACTTCGCATCGATCACGCTTCCGCCCCAGTTGCAATCTGAGTTGAATCCTGATTCTGCTTGCACGCTGACGCCGCAGCCGGGCTGGTGCACCACGCAGAATGGGGCAGGATTCCTGGCGCTTGGCGGACTTCCAGCAACATACATTCCGCCGGCGAATCAGGCGGACGCGCGGGCGTTGACGACGGCCTATATCGACGACACGGTGATGCCGAAAATCCTGACATGGTCGTTGGGCGTGCAGCACGAACTCTATCGGAATACGACCCTGGAAGTGCGGTACCTGGGAACGCGCGGGCTGTCGTTGCCGGTACAGTTCCGCCGCAATTTCGAGAGCTACTTCGACGGAGGCGGGACTCCGCTGCCGACATTCCTTGACCCATCTCAGATCCCGGCGACATGGAATGCGGCCACGCCGACGGATACGGCCTTCTACACATTCAACCCGAACACGTACGCGCAGTACGGCTTTCAAGGAAACGTGACGGGTGATCCGCCGCTCGGCAGCAGCACGTATCACGCAGCATCCGTGAATTTCACGCAACGAGGAATGCACGGGCTGACGTTCAACGCGAATTATACGTATTCACACACGCTGGACGACGCAACGAACGAGTTCTTCACCAGCTTGCTGAACCCTCGGCGTGCGCAAGACACAAACCGAATCGGGGAGGACTGGGGCAACTCGGACCTGGACGTGCGACACAAGTTTGCACTGTCGTTGACCTATGACGTTCCGAAGGTGAATAGCGACAACAAATTTGTGAAGGCAGCAGTGAATGGGTTCCAGGTGAGTTCCATCTTCCTGGCACAGACGGGACAGCCGGTGACACTGCAATCGGGAATCGATTCCAATGGCAACGGTGACTCTGCAGGAGACCGCGTGGTCGTTAATCCGGGCGGTGTTGGCCTGACGGGGTCGGATGTGTTTCCAGTTTGCGCGTCGACGACGGGAACCAGTTCGGGCGTGCCGGTGGGGAATACCTACATTGGCTCGGTCGGAATCGTATCCAACACCGCGCCGACGAACGGTTGCGCGACCAACAGTTCAGCAGCGACTCTGGGATTCGATCCGGCGATCGGTTACACGCCGGTCAATCCGAAGGCGAAATACGTCGTCGCCGGACCAGGAGTGCGGACGTCCGCGGCGAGGAACAGTTTCTTTTCGCCGGGGTTCAGCACGTGGAACATGGGAGTGGCAAAGCGGATCTACTTCTCGGAGTCGAAGTACCTGCAAGCGCGCATGGACGTGTTCAACATTCTCAACCATCCCAGCTACGCGTTAAGCAACGGAAACGTTTTTAACGCGGCTGGAATCACGACGGCAACAACGACCCAAGGGTATGCTCTGCCCTTCGACCCGAACTTCCTGCGCGCGTCATCGTTCTTTAGCGGAGGCAACCGCTCGATGACGTTGGGGCTGAAGTTCGTGTTTTAGGGGCAAGAAACGCGCGGGAGAGCGCGTTGGAAGCGGGAGGCGGCAGTCGCGCCTCCCGTTTTTTCATTCCATTTCGAAAGTGAGATAGGTAAGGCGGCCTGCGCGCTCGACCTGCATAACCGCAGGGTCGCCGGGTTTGAGTTGAGTGAAAGTGGTACGCAGGTCGTCCATGGATTTGATTTGGGTGCGGTTGAGGGAATGAATGATGTCGCCCTCCTGCAGGCCAGAGTCGACGGCCAGACGATTGGCAACGGTAGCGGTGACCAGGACACCCGACAAGCGGCGGGTGCCTCCGAGGATTTCGCCAACTTGGGGTGTGATGGTGGCGCCGAGGATGCCGAGGCGAGGAATCAGGTCCTTGGAGGGATCGGAGAGTTCCGCGAGACGGCTAACGTCGTGGCGGGGCTCGATCACCGGAACGGTGACAGTGAGCGGTTTGGTGCCACGCATGATTTGCAGATTGACCTTATCGTTGGTGGTGCGCAGGTAGAGGCTCAAGGTGAAGAGCGCGACGTTCTCGCAGGGCATGCCATCGATCGACTGAATCAAATCCTGAACGTGAAGACCCGCGGTTTCGGCAGGACCATCGGGCTCGAGATCCGAGACAATTACACCAGTGAGGTCGCCGAAGCCGAGTCCTGCAGCCATGTCAGGTGAGAGCGTCTGAAGATCGGCACCAATGGTGCGGCGACGGACACGCCCGTACTGCCGGATTTGTTCATAGGCGTAACGCACGATGCCGCTGGGAATAGCGAAACCGATGCCTTCGTTGCCGCCGGATTTTGTGTAGATGAAGGTGTCGATACCGACGATGTTGCCGTCCGCATCAACCAATGGGCCGCCGCTATTGCCAGGATTAATGGCGGCATCGGTTTGAATATAGACCATGGGATCGTCGGGATCAGGTTGGCGGAGGACCGAACTGATCACACCGAAGGTCACGGAATTTTCCAAGCCTTCGGGGCTGCCGAAAGCCAAGACGATTTGACCCTTGTGGAGGCGATCGTAGCGAGCGAAGGGGAGAGTGGGGAGGCCGGTCGCTTCGATTTTGAGAACGGCGAGATCGATGACTTTGCTTACGCCGATAATTTTGGCGGGGAGAATGCGGCGTTTGGCTTGGAGCACAGTAGCGGGCTGAGATTCGTCGACCGCAGCAGGAGTTAGAACGACGCGAACGCGGTCAGCGCCCTTGATGACGTGATTGTTGGTAACGATGTAGCCGTCCGGATCGATGATGACGCCGGACCCAAGACTGCGTTCTCGGCCGACGGAGGGGGGAGGGCTGCCACCCCGGTCGTCTTGATCGTCTTCCTCATCGGAGCCGTAGCCGGTGACGAGGATTTCCACGACTGCGGGGGAAACATGGCGCACGAGGGATTCGAAAGACGCGCTCATCTCATGGATCGCGTCAGAACCGGGCCGGGGAGAAGGCGCTTGAGAACGTGTCGACGATGGATAAAAGAGAGCCAGCGCGAGCAAGAGAGAAAGAGCAAGGGCCCGTTGGGAAACTGAGGTGGAAACCAGTTTTTTACGTCTCAATGCAATTCACCTTTCGAGGGTGGAATGACCTCCGGGTGCTCCGCCGCAGGACCCGCCCATTTTACGATCTTGAGATCGAGGACAAAAATGGAATAGAGGACGGGGACAAGAAGGAGGGTAATAAAAGTGGCGACGCTGAGTCCGCCGATCTGCGCGTAGCAGAGCGGCTGCCACAGCGGTCCTCCATGAACGGCGAGAGGAAACAGGGCAAGCACGGTGGCACCAACGGTGATCATGACGGGACGGAGACGGACGATTCCGGCGTCGAGAAGCGCCTGTTCGAGCGGTTCGCCCTTTTCGTGCATTTCTTCGATGAAGTCGAAGAGAACTATGACGTGGCTGACGATGACGCCGATCAAGCTGGCGATACCCAGGAACGCCATGAAACCAAAAGCCGAGCCCATCGCGTAGAGCGCGACAAGCGAACCGACAACACCGTAAGGGGCAGCAGCAAGGACGAGAAGAGGTTTGATGGCGTGGCGGAACTGAATTACGAGTGCAAGAAAAATCATGAAAATCGAGATCGCCATGACGACCGCGAGATTTTTGAACCCTTGCTCCGTTTTGGCTTGTTCGCCGCTCAGGATGATGCTGTAGCCGGGAGGGAGATTCTTGCGGATTTCGGCGAGCTTGGGGGCTGCCGCGGCGGAGACTTCGGAAGGGAGTGCCCCAGGCTTGGTGAAGCTCTGCACGGAAATGGTGCGGAAGTGCTCCAGGTGCCGGATACGCAAAGTTTGTAGAACATTCTCGAGGGTGGAGACGGAGAGAAGCGGGACCTTGTTGTTCGATTGGGAGGAATAGACGTAGAGATTTTGAATATCTGAGAGGGTGGCGCGCTCTTCCATGCGCAGGCGGGCGACGACGGGTACCTGTTCATCGCCACGGCGAAGGGTGGTGAGGCCCACGCCACTCATGGCTGCGGCGGAAGAGTTGGCAACGTCCTGATTGGTGACGCCAGCGAGGTTGGCGCGGTCGGGATCGACTTTCAGGGTGACTTCAAAACCATCCTGGCCCCAGTCGTCGCGGACGCGAGCGGACTGGGAAGCTTCGCGCAAGATAGCGGCAACTTGCGAGGCGATCGAACGGAGCCGCGCGATGTCGGCTTCCTCTTCGAGAGCGCTGACGTCGGCGAGGCCGGTGACGCGGAGCTCGACAGGATAGTCGACGGGATTGGTTTGGAGTTGGCGGACATCGATGCGGGCGCCTGGAACTTTTTCAGATAGGGCGGCCTGCAACGGGGCGAGGAACCTGGGAGTGTCTTCCTTGTCGTACAACTCCATGATGACCTGGGCGTAGTTGAGTTGCTGGAGTTGGGGAGTAACGGAGAACCAGAAGCGCGGGCCGCCACCGCCTTCGAAGGTGGTGAGGGATTTCAGAATCTGGCGAGGTTTGCCGTCTTTGCCCGGGTGATCTTTGCCGAATTGATTGGCTGTGGCGCGGATGACGTCTTCAATTTGATTTGCAGTTTGGTTAGTGACGAAGAGGGGAACGTCGTTGGGCAGCCAGATGTCCATAAAGGAGAGGTACTGGACGTCGTCGGGGAAAAACTGGGTCTTGAGTAGATGACCGAAGTAGCCGCCGAGTGCAAGGAAGAGAAGAGAGCCGGCAAAAACGAGCCAGCGATGCTCAATGGCTTGCTTGCCGAGACGGTAGTAAAAGCCGCTGAAACCGCGAGTACGACGGACCTCCGGGCAAAGCTCGGGTTTTTTATTGGCGCGCAAGAGGTAATAACCGAGGAAGGGAATGAAAGTCATCGAGACGAGCCGCGAAGCAACGAGCGCGCAAGTCATCACGACGGGAAGGCTGAAGAGAAACTCGCCGGTAGTGCCGTTGAGAAGCAAGAAGGGAAGATAAGCGACGATATTGGTGATGGTTGCAAAAAGAATCGCGTGGGCGAGTTTGGTGGGGCCGAGCCAGGCGGAAATGACGGGCGGGTGCTGGTCGGCGAGAGAACGCTTGATGGAATCGCCTGCGACGACGGGGTCGTCGACGAGAAGGCCGAGGGCGATGATCAGCGTGGCGATGGAAACCTGCTGCAGGTCAATGCCAAGAAGATGGGCGAAGCCGAAAGTCATGGCGAGAGTGATGGGGATGGAGAGAGCCATCAGCAGGGCGGAGCGCCACTCCCAAAAACCGAGAAGCGAAACGAAGACGACGAGAGCGATGGCCTCGTAGAGGGCGTCCATGAAGAGATCGACGTTTTCTTTGACCTGACGGGGCTGGTCGGAGGTGGAAGCGATGATCAGGTCGGGGGGGAGGAGCTTGACGGTCTCGGCCAGCTTGGCCTGAACGTTTTTGGAGAACTGGCCGATCTGCTTGCCTTCGCGCATTTGCACCGCGAGAGTAACCGCGCGAGTGCGGTGCCACTTATTCTGGCTGTCTTTCCAAGTGTAGTAGTTGAGATAGCGCGCGGGGCTCTGATAACTGCTGGTGATGGTGACGAGATCGCGCAAATAGACCGGAGCACCAAAGCTGGAGGTACCGACGATGACGTCGCCGATTTCGTGCGGAGCGGTGAACTCGCCCGAGGGATCGAGAATGATATTTTTCGAGCCAGCCTCGAGCGCGCCACCAGGTAGCGTGATGTTGCGAGCGTTTAATATGCCCTTGAGGTTGGAAGGTTGGAGGCCATAAGAGGCAAGGCGTTCCTGAGAGTAGTCGAGATAGATTTGTTCGGGCAGGACGCCGGAACGGTCGACGCGGGAGACTTCCGGGGCGCCGCGAAGGGCTCGCGAGAGAAGATCGGTGTACTGATCGAGCTGGCGGTAGGTGTACTTGTTTCCAGCGCTGGCTTGGAGCGCTTGCGGGAGTTCGGCGGGATCGTGGACGAGGATTGGCGGCCAGGCGTCGGGATGGATTTCGGATTCGTGCAAACGGGATTGGACGAAGGTGCGCCCAAAGGCATAAATCGTGGCGTCGTCTGCACCGGCGTACACGTCTACGACCACGAAGCCGGGCCCAGGAACGAATTTCGCGTCGGAAAGCAATTGAGCGGATTGGGCCTCGGCGACGAAAAGGCGCAGAGCGCGAGCGACGGATTCCACCGGAACGGATTCGGGGAAACACTGGACGATGGAGACATCGGGTTTTGCGGAATTGGTCTTGCGCTGACGCCGCGTGTAGTTGATCGCGCGTTCGACCGCCTGAGCGCGAACAGAAATAGCGGTCGAGTCTTCGAGCGGACTGGCGATGGTGAGCATGAGCGCGGCGGTGTCGCCGAAGTCGCTATTGAATTTGATAGGGCCGGCGCCTTGGGGAAGGCTGAGGGAATTCAGCTTGAGGTTCATGTCGCTGAATTCCTTTTTTGAATCCGTAACGGTATCGGCGAGTTGAACCTGAATGATGGAAAGCCCCGGCATGGAGAGAGACTTAATGCCAAAATCGGCGCCCATGGGCGCGCGAATATGGGAATTTTCGGCAATGGTGGATTCGATGGGGCGGGTGACGAGTTGTTCGACCTGTTGCGCGGTTGCGCCCGGCCATTGAGTCAAGACAGAAGCAACACGGACGGGAATGTTCGGGTCTTTGCGTTCCGGCATCTGGGTGTAGCCGTAGATGCCGAGCACGACGGTGGCAAGCAGGAGAATCCAGGAAATTTGACGGTTTTCGACGAAGAAACGAGCAGTGTTGCGCTCGTGCTGGATGTAATCGTTGTCGGTGCGATGCGCCATTCAGTTTTCCCGATTGCAGGCGTTCATGGAATGACTCGCACGGACTGGCCATCGAGGACCAGGGTGGCGCCATTCGAGATGACGCGGTCGCCCAAGGCGACGCCGCTGGTGATTTCGACTTTATTGCCGAAAGCGCCGCCGGGCTGCACGGATCGCTTGTGCGCGACCTGACGCCCCGGTTCTCCGGTGACCACAAAAACGCTGAAGGTTTTTTGACCATCACTTGTGGAGACGATGGCACTCAATGGCACGACGAGAACGGGACGTTGCAGTTTGGACCGGCCGAGATCGAGAGTAGCGACCATGCCAGATTTGAGCGAGCCTTTCTCGTTGGGAATGGTGACTTCAACCTGGAAGGTGCGGCTCTTCTGGTCTGCCTGCGGAGAGATGGAAGTGATCTGGCCAGTGAACTCCTGAGGGTAAGTCTCGGTGAGGACATTCTGTTTCTTGCCAAGCTGGATGATGGCAAGCAAATTGTCGGGAACACCGAAGACCGCTTTCACCAAGTGAATGTCTCCGACGGTAAAGGCCTGGGTGCCAGCGGCGACAAGAGCACCGAGTTCAATGTTGCGGCTGAGCACGGTGCTATCCATGGGCGCACGCAGCTGGCAATCCTCGAGAGCTTGTTGAGCCTGATTGAGAGCAGCTTGTGCGGTAGTGACGGTACCTTGAGACGAGTCGAGTTGTGCCTTCGCTGCGTCGTAATCGGTTTGCGTGAGGGCGTTAACTTTGTAGAGAGCGTCAGCGCGTGCGAAGTCTTCCTTGGCTTTGGTGGCAGAAGCAGTGGCTTGTTCGAGCTGGCCGGTGTATTGCTGGACAGTGTGTTGGTAATCATCCTGGCGGACGGTTGCCAGAACGGTGTCTCTTTTGACCCAGTCGCCCTGCTGGATGTTGCGGATGCGACCGTCTGCGCCTTTGCGCTGAAGGATGCTGGTGACGTAACCGGCAGATTTGAAGGCGAGCGGGACCTGGACGTAGGGAACAATGCTGGCGGAGTAAGTGACGGCTTCGCTGCCAGAGTATTGCTCGACAACAGCAACGGTGACCGGAATGGGAGTGGCTTCCGCTGTTTTGTTCTCTGGGCGGCAGCCTGCAAGGTAGATGGTGGTGAATGCGGCGATCGCAAGGAGTATTCGGCGTTTGTGGAGGCGCATGAACTAATCCTCACCGAGGGCCTTTTCGAAGTCGGAGCGCGCGGTCCAGAACGCGCTGATAGCTTGGAGATATGTCGAATTGGCTTGAGTCATGTTTGCTTGTTCAGAAAGAACGTTGGATAGCAGGGTGGCCTTCTGCTTGTATTGATCCAAGACAACTTGCAGTTTTTCTTTTTCGGCCTGCTGCGCGAGTTGCGCGACTTTTACATTGGCGCGGGCTTCGCGCAATTTGCGGAAGCGGTTACCAAGATCGACAGCAACTTGACTTTGCGTTTCAGTGAGGTTGAGCTGGCCCTGGTCAATTGAGCGTTGTTTTTCGTCCATGAGATGTTTCTTGTAGCCCCAATCGTAGAGATCCCATTTGAAGTTGATTCCAAGAGCGTTGACCGAATTCGGCAGGCCCTGAATGGCGAAAGGCGAGAAGAACAGGTATTGAATGCCGACCTGAGGAATATATTGCGCTTTCTGGATGCGGCGCGAATAGATGGCCTGATCGACTTTGATTCTGGCCTGACGGATCTCGCTACGATTGTCGAGAGCGCGCTGGCGGGCAGCTTCAAGGCTGGTTTCCTCGGGCAACTCGTCGGGTACAGTGCTGAGGCGATAGTCCGTGCGGAGGTCACGGGCCATTAAAACATTCAGGTTTTCCTTTTGCGTTTGCATGGTGTCTTGCAGAGTGACAACTTGAAGTTCGGCCTGCGCGAGTTGAGCTTTCACGCCGGTACTTTGATATGGCAGAACGGTTTTTTCCTTGAGGTATTCGTCAGTGGTGAGATCAATCTGGCGGAGAGATTTGACATTGTCTTGGGCGGCGTCGAGTGCGCTCTGCGTCTGCAGAAGCGAGTAATAGGCGTCCTTGACGGAGTTGGTGAGCTGCTGGCGCTGCTGGCGGAGTTGTTCTTCGACGAGGCGCTTGCCGACCTGTAGGGCTTCGATATTGAGATGAATATTGTAGAGCTGCGAGAGAGGCTGGTAGGCCTCCGCGACGGCCATGCCTGAAAATTTCGGATTGGTGGTCACTACGACGTCGCGACTAGGGTTGGGGACGCTGCCAATGGTGCCAAAGGCAGCTTCGGGAAAACTGACGCTGACGGGAGTTAGCAGAGAAGATCCAGTGAGTTGAACGTTGAATTGAGGATAGCGCTGGGTGCGTGCAGCAAGAATCTCATCATTCGCGGCAAGAACACTCTGCTGTGCCATCTTCAGCGGACGGTTATTAGCCTGCGCGGCGGAGATCGCTTGTTCGAGCGTAAGAACTTCGAGAGTCGAGGAATTCTCCTGACCATACGCGCGCGCATAAGCCATCGAGAAACAAAGCATGAGCGCAAAGAGAAACTTCAACTCGGCTCTCCCGGGTGGCGCAAAATGGGCCAACGATTGTTACGGAAACTGGAGGTACCTGGCACTGCGAGGCGGGCGAACCTCGAGTGAGGAACGGTCGAGCGGAACTTTATAACCGGCGCAAAGAGCTGTCAATTAGGTTTCGGAACGGGCAGCTAGCGAAAACGGCGAATCACAAGATTGTGGCGGTCGGAGCGATAGAGACCCAGCACATAAGTGATCACGGCTGCTTTTGTGGAATAGATGACCTGACGAATGCGCAAGACGGGTTCGCGTTTGGGAACGCACAGGAGTTCCGCGCTACGAGGATCGGCGGCGGTAGCGTCAACCTCTTCGTCGGCGTACCCCAGTTCAACGCCGTAGCCGCGCTCGAGGATCGCGAAAAGCGAATCGCGCTCCAGAGGTTCGGTGAGGAGACCGGAGTATTGCCTGGCGGAAAAGTAGCAAGTTTCGAGGGCGAAGGGTTCGCCAGCGGCGTGACGTAGCCGTTCAATTTTTACGAGTTGACTCTTGGGAGGAAGGGCCAAGCGCGCGGTCGCTTCTTCCTCATCGTCGACCAGGCGGGCAAAGAGAATTTTCGAGACAGGTCTGAGGCTGCGAGCGCCCATCTGCTCGGTGTAGCTCATGAGCTTGTTGAAATGAATTTTGGGAGCAGAGACAAAAGTGCCCACGCCGCGGCGGCGTTCGACAACGCCTTCGTGTTCCAGAGAAGCGAGGGCGTGGCGGGCGGTCATCAGGCTGACGGCATGGAGTTTCGCGAGTTCGCGTTCGGAGGGGACGGCATCGCCAGGCCGGAGAGCGCCGTCGGCGATCGTCTTGCGGATGGTGAATTGAATCCGCTGGTAAGCAGGAACGGACTTCCGTTCATTGACCGGCATAGGAATTCCCTCGACGGGATGTCAACGCGGGGCCGAGCCGGGAGCCGAGGTCTTTCGTCCGTAAGGAACGATGAATTGTAAATAACACAATTGGAAAACCTCTTCGGTGACGACAAACACCCGCCCAGGTAGGGCCCGCGCCGACGCAACCTGGGAGGGTGCACCGCCTCCCTGGAAACGACCGACGTGATATAGAGCAGTAATTCGAAACTGCTATAGTGCGCAAACTTGTTTCTCTTATAAATTAAGATTTTCCGCTTGACAAGCATTTCTTGGTGCTATATAGCTTAACCAAACGAATCAGCCAACGCGCTGGTTTGGGGTGCATGCCGTTTGGTGTCATGTTGACAAGCCGGGGAGAAGCTGCTCGTTCTGCACGAGCCAGCACGGGAGGATCCTTATGAGAAAGGTGAAGTCGGCGGTGTTGGCGTGTTGTTGTCTTGCGCTAGCACTGTTGGTGATTGGTGTAAACGTATCGATGGCGCAGGAAGTGACCGCGGCGATCACGGGAACGGTCAGTGATCAGAGTGGAGCGGCAATCGCGGGTGCGACCATCACAGCCACGTCGGTGGAGCGCGGGACTGTCTACACAGCGACCACAAACGATTCAGGCTTCTATCGAATTTCGCAGCTGCCTGTCGGAAATTATGACTTGAAGGTGGAGAAGCAAGGATTCCAGACGGTGCTGCATCCGGCTTTCACCTTGGTCCTAAACCAGGCGGGACGTATTGACGTGGAAATGAAGGTGGGCCAGGTCAGCCAGACGATTGAGGTCACAGGGGCTGCACCGGTGTTGAAGACGGAAACAACGCAGGTCGACACGGTCATCAATGCGGCGACCAACGAGGCGCTCCCCCTCGCGACTCGCAATTACGTGCAATTGACATTGCTGGCACCGGGCGCAGTGACGACGAATCCGTCAGGTTTCAATAACGGCGATAATGTTGCGAGCGGTTCGCGGCCGCTGATTAACGGAAATCGCGAGCAAGCGAACAACTTCATGCTGGACGGCATGGACAACAACCAGGTGTCGGATAACCTCCTTGGTTATACGCCGGCGCCGGACGCCATCCAAGAGTTCAACCTGATTACCAACAACGCTTCGGCGGAGTTCGGCAACTTCATGGGCGGCATCGTGAGCGCGACGATCAAGTCGGGCACGAACTCCTTCCACGGCGACGTGTGGGAATTCTTCCGCAACGACGTGCTGAACGCGAATAGCTGGGAAAATGACTGGGCCGGCAATTCGAAAGCCAAATTGCGCTGGAATATGTTCGGCGGAACTTTGGGTGGTCCGGTGATCAAGAACAAATTGTTCTTCTTCGTGGACTACCAGGGACAGAGGTTCGATCATCCAGGATCGCCACAAACCAAAACCGTTTTCACCACGGCGGAAATGAACGGCGACTTCTCGGCACTGCTGGCGCAGGGCACTCAGTTGTACAACCCATGTGCACCAGGTACGGGAACCCAGACAAATCCGTGTGTGGCGTCTGGACCGGCGAATCAGGCACGCCAGCCCTTTGTGAATAATCAAATCTGCGCGGTCACATTGGCGGTGGGCCAAGCGTGTCCCGCAGCAGACAGCATGATTAGCCCGGTTGCGGCAGCGCTGTTTGCATCGTCATTCAACCCAGCGGCCATCAATGATCAACTGCAATCGAACGCGGTCAATGTCAACCAGTCAGTATTGAACGCCGATCAGGGTGATGCCAAGGTCGACTATATTATTTCCGACAAAGACCGGGTATCGGGACGGTTCACGCGAGCGTATCAGAATAACCCCAGCACGAACTCGATGATTTTGCTGGGCAATGGTTACGCACATGCCCCGATCTGGAACGTCGTGGGCGATTACACGCGGACGATCAACACCAACCTGGTAAACGATGCCCGGCTTGGTTGGAGCCACATTACACTCGACAACGGGCAGACGTTTGCCTCTAATCTCGGCACGTTTGGCGAGGATATTGGCATCCAGAACTCAAACCCGCAGGGTCTGCCAGGCCTGCTTGGCTTGACGATCGGCAATATTAACAGCGGTTTGGGCAATGCAGACAATGCACAGTTCTTCGACGACAAAGTGTGGCAGGCGGAAGACGGCGTAACGTATACGCGTGGCCGGCACACGCTAAAGTTCGGCGGACAGTACTGGCATCAGCTGCTGCATACGTTCTATGCCGGAAACAGCGGTGAATTCGGAAACATGTACTTCCGGAACAATTTCACCGCGTCCAGCGCCGTGTGCACGAACAACGCAACCTCCGACACCTGCAAAGCAACCGCGCCATCCGGCGGCGAGGGCATGGCGGACTTCTACCTCGGGTTGCCTAGCGAATTCAACCGCGGGAACAGCTCCGGTAAGACGTGGGACCAATCCTCGAATATTTACGGTCTGTACATCCAGGATAACTGGCGGGTTAACTCCGGCCTGACGTTGAATCTCGGCTTGCGGTATGAGATTCACACGCCGTGGGTGGAGTCAAATGACCAGCAAGTGAATTTCGGCCTATTCAGTGGCCAAGTGCTCTACGCGAACCGCGATGGCAACAGCCGTGCGTTGTACAACGGTGTTTACGGCGCCAAGGCGCTGCAACCCCGCGTCGGGTTTGCCTGGACGCCGGAGAAGTTGCACAACACCGTGCTTCGCGGAGCGTTTACAATCTCTTCCTATCTGGAAGGGACCGGCACGAACCTGCGCTTGCCAATGAACCCGCCGTTTACGCCGGTGGAGTTGGACACGAGGTACAACAACGTGGCACTGCCTGGGTCGACGGCCTCGGATGGCATCATCGTGCCGACGATAACGGATCCGACCTGCGCGGACCTCTCCTGTTATCAGGGCGCGCTCGTTCGCATGTGGGATCCCAACGTGCAGCCGGCAATCTCCGACCAATGGAACCTGACGATCCAGCATCAGTTCTGGGGCGATACCACACTCCAGGTGGGTTACGTCGGACAGCGGGGAACGCACCTGATGGTGCCGATGCCGTATGCGCAGAAAATCTCTCTGCCGAACAGCGATTGCCCAGCGCCAGGGCCATGCACCGCGCCAAGCTTGTACCTGGCGGGGAATCCCACGCTGCAGAACGAGGTGTCCCAGATCTCTGGAACGGCTTCGATCGGCAACATGATGTACAACGGGTTGCAGGTCGTGCTGCAAAAGCAGATGGGCCACGGACTGCAATATCAGGTGGCATATACCTATTCCAAGTGCATGACGAACAACAGCGGCTACTACGGCTCATGGGGCAACCAACAGGCGAACACAGCGTCGCCCTACTGGCAGAACCTCTATGATCCAAAGGCGGAATGGGCGCCGTGCTACTACGACTCGACGCATGTGCTCAGCGCTTATGCCGTATATGAACTGCCGTTTGGACGCGGCAAGGCGATTGGCAATGACATGAACAAGGTGGCGAACGCAGTTGTGGGCGGATGGACGGTGAGCCCCATCGTTTCGTTCTACACCGGCTTCCCTCTGTCGATCAATGGCAACACCGACCCAACGGGCACCGGTTCTCGCGGCGCTCGCGGCGATTGCAACTTCATCGTGCACCCACAAGGGCGCGTGCCAATCAGCGGCTCCGGCGGTATTCAGTGGTTCGTGAACAGCCAGGAAAACGGTCAATACGCTTTCACCGACCCGACAACCGGCCAATTCGGCTCCTGCCCAGCGGCACTAGGATGGCTCCGCAACCCCGGATATCAAAACTGGGACGTGAGCTTGCAGAAGAACTTCCAGCTGACAGAACGGTTCAAGTTGCAGTTCCGAACCGACTTCTTGAATGCATTCAACCACGTAAACCTGAACTCGGTGAGCAATGGATACGTCGCTGTCGGACAAACGATGGGTCAGATTACGACGTCGCAGTCACCGAGAAACATTCAATTTGCGTTGAAACTCTACTACTAGCCACCAACAACGTATAATGAGGCAGGCGGTTCACCCCCCGTCTGCCTCATTTTGTTTTTCCGGGGGCTGTTTTTCGAGGAAAGCCGGAGTCCAGCGTCATTGCGACGCCTTCCATGCGAAAAGGGAACGGATTTACAGTGAGTCTCGCCGCAGCCTTGCTATTGGCGTGTATGCCAGTCATGGCTCAAGGGCAAAAGAGTACAAGCACCGTTCCATCTAGTACCACAGTCAGTGTCGAAGGCGCGATTGGGCTTGCCGAACAGGGGAGATGCACACAAGCACTGCCATCGCTAAAGAAGGCAATCAGCACGCAAACGTCTACGGATATCCGAAAGCGGGCAGAAGTCACCGGGTTGCGTTGCGCCTTAGCGCTCGACGATCACGACTCTTCGTTGGACTTCATAAGAGCGTTGAGCAAACAGTTTTCGAAGGATCCGGAAGTGCTGTTTGTCCTGGTACACGCGTACTCCGATCTGTCAACCCGCGTGGCACAACAGCTGGGTCTTGAAGCACCTGACTCGATCGCCGCCCAAAAGCTCAATGCGGAAGCCTGGGAGATGCAGGGAAAGTGGGGCGACGCAGAGCGAGCATATGAAGGGATTATCCGGGAGCACCCGGACGCCCAGGGAATTCACTTCTTATTGGGCAGACTGTTGTTATCTCGCCCAGATGCGGATGCGTCCGCGGCGGAGCGAGCCAAGCAGGAATTTCAAAAAGAGATCGAGATCGACCCCAAGAATGCGGGAGCGCATTTCGTATTGGGAGAATTAGAGAGCAAGAGCGAGAACTGGGAAGAAGCGATCAAGCACTTCTCGGCCGCGACGAAGCTCGATCCAAATTTTGCCGAGGCATACGTGGGGTGGGGGTTCGCGTTGGTCACTCTTAAACGATACGCGGAGGCAATTCCGCCATTGCGGACGGCAGAGAGATTGACTCCGGCAAATCCCGCGATTCACTACTCTCTTGGTACAGCATTGACCCGGACGGGCCACCAAGAGGAGGCGGAAAAGGAATTTGCGATTCATCGAGAGCTAGTGGCGACCAAGCCGGCACAACCTGGCGCCGAGAAGCCCAATTAAGGACTTAATGGCGCGAAGCGGCGAGATAGAAGAGCTCACGCATCTTGCCATCGATCGCGATACCAAGATCACAAAAGGGAAATGGAAGCGGTCGTTTAGCGGGAGTGCGTCAACTCATGATCAGAGGTTGGCGCAGCGGGATGAGCATCGCGTTGGGTGCGGATGCAGTCGATGCCGGCATCGATAGCCTGGCAATCCACTTCGAATAATTTGGGATTTTTCACCTTGGCTTTGAGGAGGGCGAAAGCGCTTTCTTTGGGCAGGGTGTGCGTGAGTTCGAGCAGGGCGCCGAGCATGACCATGTTGGTGGCCTTGGTGGTGCCCAGTTTATCGGCGATTTCCGCAGCCGGGATGCAGTAAATCATGGCCTGCTGGGCCGGGAAGCCGTCGGGAAGTTGCGCGGCGTTGTAAAGGATGGTGCCGTGGGGACCGACTTGCTTGGCAAATTTGTTCAATGAAATCTCGTTCATGGCAATCAGCACGTCGGGGTGCTCGACGAGGGGCGAGCCGACGTGTGCGTTGCACAGGCAAACGTAACAGTGGGCGCTGCCGCTGCGCATTTCCGGGCCGTAGGAAGGCAGCCAGCTGACTTGGCGTCCTGCACCCATACCCATCTCGGCAAGGACTTGGCCTAACAACAGAACGCCTTGGCCGCCGAATCCGGCGATGTTGATACGGAGGTCGGGACGCAGCTCGACGGAAGGCAATGGCGCCGGAGTGACCTCCGGATCGTCCAGCCTGAAGAGTTTGCTGACAGAGATTTGAGGAACCGCGTCGTTCGCCGGCACGGGTTTGCGGTCGCGATAAACACCGAGTGGAAAGACGGCGAGCATTTTTTCTTCGATCCACTTGCGCGCTTCCTGCGGAGTCATTTTCCAAATGGTGGGACAGGGCGAGAGGAGTTCGACAAAGGTAAATCCGGCGCCGTCGCGTTGTAACTCCAGTGCTTTGCGGACGGATTTGCGCGCTTTCATGATGTTCTTATTGTCGTGAAGGGAAACGCGCTCGATGTAAGCGGGAGCATCGAGCGTCGAGAGCAGTTCGGCCATGTGGAGGGGATAGCCCTCGTTGGAGGGGCGACGTCCCCAAGGTGAGGTGGTGCTGGTCTGGCCGACGAGAGTGGTTGGAGCCATCTGGCCACCGGTCATGCCGTAGATCGCGTTGTTGACAAAGAAGACGGTGATTTTCTCGCCGCGGTTGGCGGAATGGATGATTTCAGCGGTGCCGATGGCGGCGAGGTCGCCATCCCCCTGGTAGGAGATGACCAAGCTGTCGGGATTGGCACGCTTAACGGCGGTAGCGACGGCGGAGGCTCGGCCGTGGGCGGACTGTACGTTGCCCATGTCGAAGTAGTAGTAGGCGAACACCGAGCAACCAACGGGGCTAACGAAGATGGAACGGTCCTGCAAGCCCATGTCCGTGATGGCTTCGGCGATCAGTTTATGAACGACGCCGTGGCCGCAGCCTGGGCAGTAATGTGTCTGGTGCTGTAGCTCAGACTTGCGTTCGTATTTGCTGTAAAACGCGGGTGACTTCGATTCGATGACTTGGTATTCGTCCACGATGGCACCTGCCCGTAAGAAGTAATCAGTAACGCGAGATCTCAATCCCTACTCTTTGTTAGTCCCTTTCTCTTTGCTTCGTTCCTTTTAAACACCCCATTCGGAGACCATACCCATGCGTTCGAAGAGCTCTTTGCAGACTTCGTCAGCAAGTGGGACATTGCCTCCGTTGCGGCAGAAAAATTCGACGTCAACGCGGCCGTCGAGAGCCAACCGAACGTCTTCGACCATCTGGCCGGTACTCATCTCGACGACCAAGACCATTTGTGCGCGGCGAGCCGCTTTCCGCAGTGCTTCCGAGGGGAATGGCCAGAGGGTGATTGGACGGAAGAGCCCAGCGCGGATGCCTTCTTTGCGGGCCATGTCGACGACGCTGCGGAGTACGCGAGAAGTGATGCCGTAACCGACGAGAAGAACTTCGGGTTCTTCAGCGCGATAGAGCTCGCAGCGCGGCTCTTTTTCGGCAGCGACCTTATATTTTGCATCGAGCTTCATCACATGAGCTTCGAGTTCGTCAGGTTCGAGATAAATGGAGGAGATAAGATTTCTGTGGGTTTCTGCGGTGCCTCTTATGGCCCAGGGTTTTTCTGGAAGAAGGGGTTCCTGCGATTTCAGTTCCAGTGGCTCCATCATCTGGCCGATAAAACCATCGGTGAGGATGACGGCGGGATTACGGTAGCGGTCGGCGAGTTCGAAGGCGAGCATCGTGAGGTCCGCCATTTCCTGGACCGAAGCAGGAGCGAGGACGATGTTCTTATAATTGCCGTGACCACCGCCTTTGACCACGGCAAAGTAGTCACTTTGTTCCGGCGCGATGTTGCCGAGTCCAGGGCCGCCGCGAACGACGTCGATAACCACGCAAGGAAGTTCCGAACCTGCCAAATAGGACATGCCTTCCTGCATGAGGCTAAGGCCAGGGCCTGAGGAGGCGGTCATCGCGCGCTGGCCAGCGGAAGCGGCGCCGTAAACCATGTTGATAGCAGCGACTTCACTTTCCGCCTGTAGGAACGTACCGCCAACCTGCGGGAGATACTCGGCAGCGGCTTCTGCGATTTCGCTGGCTGGAGTGATGGGGTAGCCGTAGTAGGAGCGGCAACCAGCCAGGATGGCACCTTTCAGGACGGCAACATTGCCTTTAGAGAGTTGTCGCATGACTGGCCTCCTGTGAGATGTTTGCAGGTTTGGGTACTGTCATCCGATAGACGGTGATGGCGCCAGGTTCGGGACAAACATAGAAGCAGATGCCGCACCCGGAGCAGTTCTCGCCGGTATAGCGAGCCGGGTGGACGCCGTAGGCGTTAAGACCTGGCAGCAGTTCGAGGCATTTGGGCGGGCACGCATCCACGCAAACGCCGCAGCCCTTGCACTCTTCCGCATCGATGGTGACTTTGCCTCTCGGTGTGGCCATGGGTTCACCTTTCCTGTAGCGCAGGCCGCTGAAGCCAGCGCGTCTTTTCGCAGTACGAAAACAATTCCTCGCGGAATTTAGGGTGAGTAATTTCGATGAGGGCTTCGGCGCGCTGGCGGATGGTCTTACCGTGAAGATAGGCAACGCCGAATTCGGTGACGACATAGTGAACATCGCCGCGGGAAGTGACCACACCGGCACCGGGATCGAGGACGGGCACGATGCGGGAGATGGTGCCGTTCTTGGCGGTGGCTGGAATGGCAATGATAGGCTTGCCGCCCTTAGAGTGGGCGGCGCCACGAATGAAGTCCACCTGGCCGCCGATGCCGCTGTAAATACTGGTGCCGATCGAGTCCGCACAGACCTGCCCGGTGATATCCACTTGCAGGGCGGAATTGATGGCGACCATTTTATGGTTTTGCGAAATAATCCAGGGATTATTGGCGTACTTGCAGGGATGAAATTCAAACATCGGATTGTTGTCGATGAAATCGAAGAGCTTCCTGCTGCCAAGGACGAACGAGAGAATGATCTTTCCGCGATGGATGGTTTTTCGCGCCCCATTGATGATGCCGGCTTCGATGAGAGGGATGGCCCCGTCGCTTAGCATCTCGGACTGAATGCCCAAGTCGCGATGATTCATGAGTTCGAGAAGGACAGCGTCTGGAATTCCGCCAATGCCCAGCTGCAAAGTGCTTCCGTCTTCGATTAAGCCGGAAATATGCCTGCCAATGGCGTGGTGGACATCAGTGACTTCGACAGGCTTGAGTTCGCAAAGGGGGCGGGAGACTTCGACGGCGGCATCGATTTCGCTGATGTGGAGAAAGCAATCACCAAAAGTGCGAGGCATCTGGTCATTGACCTCGGCAATGACGAACTTTGCGCAGCGAGCAGCAGTGAGCGTGGCATCGACACCGACGCCAAAGCTGCAGAAACCGTGCGCGTCCGGGGGAGATACCTGGACCAGCGCCACGTCGATAGGCGTTTGACCAGTCTCGAAGAGGTCCTCGACCTGGCTCAAGAAGATCGGGGTATAGTCGGCGCGGCCTTCATTGACCGCGCGGCGGACATTGCCTCCCATGAACATCGCGTTGTGCCGAAAGTGACCTTCCATTTCGGGAGCAACGTAGTCCGCGCGGCCAGCAGTCATCAGGTGAACAATCTCGACATTCTTGACGAAAGGGCCGCGGGCCATCAAGGCTTCGACCAGGGCTTCCGGTTCGGCGCAGCCCGGATGGATGTAGACACGCATGCCGGATTGAATGGATTGAACAGCCTCAGGAGCAGAGATGACCTTACGGCGATACCGGTCGCGCCAGTTCATGGTAACTCCTGTAAATACAGCGTCTTGGGCAGATGATTGGGGTTGGGCAGGTGGTAGGTTTGGAGGGATTGGCTGGAGTCGGCCAGCAGGCAAGCCAAAGAGTCCGTCAGCATCTCCACAGACGCTGCCTCCCGGAAGAGAGGTGCAAATGGACTGCCACGCCTTGCGGAGATGAGGGCTACTAATCTCTTCTAAAACAAGGATTTATGATCAGACAAAGTTTCTCTTATAGTGCGCATGAGTGTTTTGCCTCATTTCGAGCGCCTGGAGTGCGCCGCATAACGCAAAGCACAATCATCCTGGCGAGACGGTTTTGTTCTGCAAAGCAGCGAATGTTTCTGCGAAAATCGACACGCAATCGGATAATGTGACCAACAGGTCAAACGGTTTTCTACTGGACAACCGAACAAAAGGTTTATCGCCAGCGGTTCGCACGTCGTGTATGGTAGAGAGGTAAGCAGGCACATTGCAGGTCGCCCATGCAAAAGCTCAAAATGCTCGTCTCACTGATGACCAGCGAGAACGACTATCAGTTGGAGCAGGCGAATTCCGCTGAAGAAGCAAGCAAGAAGCTAGGCGTTGAGTGCAAGATTCTGTTCGCCGACAACGACGCCATCACGCAAAGCACGCAAATCCTGAAAGCGATTCAAGGCTCTGAAGAAGAGCGGCCTCACGCAGTAGTGATGGAACCGGTGGGCGGCACGGCGTTGCCGCAGGTAGCGCGTGCGGCGACGCAGCTGGGGATCGGCTGGACGGTGTTGAATCGCGATGTGGATTACGTGTCCGACTTGCGACGAGCCGCAAAAGCGCCGATATTCGGAGTGAGTTCCGATCAACTGGAAGTGGGGCGTATCCAAGCGCGACAGTGCGCCGCACTTTTCCCCAGAGGGGGGAATGTTCTTTACATCCAGGGACCGTCAGACAGCCCAGTCGCAAAACAACGAGCACTGGGTATGCAGGAGCTCAAGCCCAACAACTTGCATCTGGTTGGCTTGAAGGGAAACTGGACGGAGGACAGCGCGATACGGACGGTCCGATCCTGGTTGAAGCTCACGACATCGCAGAAGGCCACAATTGATGGGGTGGTAGCGCAAAACGACGCGATGGCGATCGGGGTGCGGAAGGCGTTTGAAGAAGTGATTCCGGAGATCGAAAAAGACCGGTGGTTGGAGGTTCCGTTTATCGGGGTGGACGGTGCTCCGAAGACGGGACAAGCGTGGGTTCGAAGCGGATTACTAACAGCGACAGTATTCACGCCACCGAACGCCGGTCGTGCCGTGGAACTGCTATTCGAGGGGATCGCACACGGGAGAACGCCGTCGGAGCGTGTGCTGGTTCCGCCGGCTTCGTTACCTGAGATCGAAAAGCTTGGGGCACGAGGCCGACAGCCGATCCAGGGTTCGCGCGCATAATAGAGGAGAGTAGGCTGGGAGGATTCTCGGCAGGCGCGAGGTGTGTCGGCCAGCTGGATGATATTGGTGAACTGATGCGAAAACTACGGGTATTGGTATCGCTGACAACGAACGACAATGACTATCAGATAGAGCAAGCGCGAGCCGCAGAGGCGGCGTGTAGAAAGCACAACGCGGAACTGCAGCTTCTCTATGCCGAAAACGATGCAATTAACCAGAGCACACAGATTCTGAAAACAATCCAAGCGAATCCCGAGGAGAGGCCGAACGCCATTGTGTTCGAACCGGTAGGTGGCACGGCCCTGCCGCAAGTCGCGAGGGCAGCGGTTGCCTCGGGGATCGGTTGGGCGGTTCTGAATCGCGATGCCAATTACATTCCGGAGCTGCGAAAGACGGGAAAGGCGCCGATCTTCGGCTTGACCTCAGACCATGTGGAGATTGGACGAATTCAAGGACGGCAATGTGCCGCCCTGTTGCCGACCGGCGGGTCGGTGCTCTATATTCAGGGACCTTCTGAGAATTCGGCAGCGAAAGAACGAACCCTGGGAATGCAAGAAGCGAAACCAGCCAATATTCATCTGACGATGCTGAAGGGGCAGTGGACGGAAGAGAGTTCGCAGCGCGCGGTGCGCTCGTGGTTGAAGCTGACGACTTCGCAAAAGGCGAGCATTGACCTGGTAGCGGCGCAGGATGATTCGATGGCGGTGGGTGCTCGGAAAGCTTTTCAAGAACTAGCGAACGAAGTTGAGCGGGAACGGTGGCTTGGATTGCCGTTCCTGGGATGCGACGGACTGCCGAACACGGGGCAATCGTGGGTGCGGAGTGGCTTGCTGACGGCGACAATCTTTATCCCGCCCAATACGGGGCAGGCGATTGAGATGTTGGTCGAAGCGATACAAGGGGGAAAGATGCCGCCGGAACGAGAGCTGACGAAGGCCGAGTCAGTGCCCACGCTAGAAACCTTGCGGTCTCGGAGGTAAGAAGAGGTTTTGCGTCGGGGAACTCTTCTCAGCGTATAATTTTCTCAGCGCCGAAACGAAAAGCCGATTTTCAGCGCCTAGCTACGGAAACCGAATGGCCCAATTGGTTCGCTCCCCAAAGATTTACGACGTTTGCGTGATTGGATCCGGCGCAGGCGGCGGGATGGCCGCGAAAATACTGACCGAAGGCGGTCTGACGGTCGCGTTGCTGGAAGCGGGCGGGCCTGTCAATCCTGCAAAAGACTACAAGATGTTTGTGTGGCCGTATGAGGTTCCGCACCGTGGTGTAGGTGTGGGCGGAAAAGCGGCGGAAAACTTCGGAGAGTTCCTAGCGCCGAATGGGGCGTGGAAAATCGAAGGTGAACCGTACACATCGGCGCCGGGGGCGAATTTTCAGTGGTTTCGTTCGCGAATCGTGGGCGGGCGGACGAATCATTGGGGACGAATTGCGCTGCGCTTCGCACCGGTGGACTTCAGATCGAAGACGAGAGACGGGCTGGGCGAGGACTGGCCGATCAGCTACGACGATATTGCGCCGTATTACGACAAAGTGGAGTCGTACATCGGGGTGTTCGGCACAAAAGAGAATGTAGCGAGCGCGCCGGATGGGATTTTCCTGCCACCACCGAAACCACGATGCACGGAACTGGTGATTAAGAAGGCCTGCGACAAGCTGAACGTCACCTGTATCCCCTCGCGCCTGGCGATTCTGACGAAGCCGTTGAACGGCCGGACAGCGTGCCACTATTGCGCGCAGTGCGGGCGAGGGTGCGGCACGGCGTCGAATTTCAGCTCCAGCCAGGTGCTGATTCCGCCCGCTTATGAAACGGGCCGGTTAACACTTATCACGAACGCGATGGCGCGGGAGATTTTGATTGGCCCGAATGGGAAGGCTACTGGCGTTTCGTATATCGATAAGGCGACCAAGACGGAGAAGCGCGTAAATGCGCGTGCGGTGGTCGTGGCGGCGAGCGCCTGTGAATCGGCAAGATTGTTGCTGAATTCCAAGTCAGCACTCTTTCCGAATGGGCTTGCCAATTCCTCCGGGCAGGTTGGGCGAAACCTGACGGACTCAGTGGGGAGTGATGGCGAAGGCTACTTTCCTGCACTGGAGAAGATGCCTGCCCACAATCACGACGGCACCGGCGGAATGCACATGTACATCCCCTGGTGGAAGTTCGATCGAAAAAACGATTTTCCGCGCGGCTATCATATCGAAATGGGTGGCGGCCGCGAGATGCCGAGTGCCGGAATGTTCGATGATGTATGCGATGAAGTGGAAGGATATGGCGTTGGGTTAAAGGCGACTTGCCGGAAGCGCTACGGAACCACGATTGGGTTTGCAGGTCGCGGTGAGATGATTCCTAATCCGGATACTTATTGCGAAATCGATCGCGATGCAGTGGATCAATGGGGCATTCCTGTGCTGCGCTTCCATTTCAAGTGGAGCGAATACGAATTGCGGCAGGCCCGCGATATGCAGGATACCTTCAAGGCGATTGTGGAAGCGGCGGGCGGCGAGTACAGGACCAAAACGCAGATTGATGGGCCGTATCCATTCGGGATTCAAGCTGGAGGGAAAATCATTCACGAAGTGGGGACCGCACGCATGGGAGCGGACCCGCGAACGTCAGTATTGAATGGGTATTGCCAGGCGCACGAAGTGAAAAACCTTTTCGTGACGGATGGAGCGCCGCTGGTGACAAATCCGGACAAGAACCCCACGTTGACGATCATGGCGCTGGCGTGGCGGGCGTCCGAGTTCTTGCTGGACGAAGCAAAGAAAGGGAATGTTGGATGAGCGGAATATCGCGGCGCGACGTGTTGCGCAACCTTGCGGTCGGAGCGGCGGGCGGTTCCGTGTTGCAGATGATTCCCGCGCAAGCGGCGGAACTGGCGCATGAGTTGGTTCAGAAAGAGAAGGCCGGGGCGGGTGGGAAATACACCGCGAAATATTTTTCGGCGCATCAGTATCAGACACTGTTGCTGTTGTGCGACGTGATTATTCCGAAAGACGAGACCTCCGGCGGCGCCGTGGAAGCAGGCGCACCGGAATTCATCGATTTGTTGGCGAGCGAAAACGAAGAGTATCAATCCGCGCTGGGCGGTGGCTTGATGTGGCTGGACAGTTTCTGCGTGGACCGCTACGAACATGTGTTTGTCGAGTGCGCTGCGGAACAACAGAAAGAAGTGATCGACCTGATCGCCTTCAAGAAGAATGCGATCGTGAAACCGGAGTTGAGCCAGGGAGTAGCGTTTTTCGCAAAGCTGCGCAAGATGACTTGCGATGGGTTTTACACGAGCAAGATTGGAATCGAAGACTTAAAGTATATCGGCAACACAGCGTTAGCCGAGTTTCCCGGCTGCCCAAAATTGCGGGAGTAAGGGTTCAACCCTAGGTTGTAGTCTCGTTTGGATAGTTGAAGAGGAGCTGATTGCCGTCGGGATCATTGATCACCAGGAGCCGGTAGCCCCAGGAACCCTCGTTGACCGCAACGCCCCGGTGCTCGAGTTCCGCGCGCAGGGCATCCAAGGCCACTGTAGCGGCTTCGTACGTTGCCGGCTCGACGTTCAGAGAAATGAACATTAGCCCCTTGCCAACTTTTTCGGGCCAGGTGTCAGCCAGGATCAACGCGCAACCTTGCCGGTCGACTTGGGCGACATGGGCGACGCCGTTTTCCTGGTAGCGCCAGGGGCTGGTGAAGCCGAGTTGCTCTGTGTAAAAGCGGAGAGAGTCCTCAACGTCGGTCACGGATAGGACGGGGCGCGCGAACCAGTCTGTCATTGGTTATGTCCTCAGATAGAGACAAGTGCCCTTGGATTGTACGGCTATCCTGGCAGGTTTTTGAAAAGCTCACGCTGTTCCTGTTTATCCCCCGTTGGCGAGACAAGTACGCATCTCGGGTAACGTGGAATTGATGCTCGAAGTGAGAAGGGACGGGAGCGTTCAATCGGCAACTGCAGTCAGCGGTCATCCACTTCGCAAGCTGCCTTGGACAGTGCGCAGCGGTCACAATTCGAGTGCCAGAAATGCAGCGAAACGGTGAGCGCACTCCGATTGGTGTATACCTTTCAGCTTGTCGGTGCGGAAAGTTGCTGCGTTGCGACTGGAGACAAGCCAAAAAATAAGGAACCGAACCAGCTTGTCCCCCGTGTGGTTCAATCGCAAAATCACATTACTGTGGTTGACCTGACAACTTGTAATTGTGACCCCGGAGATGGTTACTTCATGGTTCGGTCTTTGAAATGTTTTTACTTATGGAGATGTGGCCGTCGCTAGGAACGGCTTTTGCACTCGAAAGTGGTCTACCTGCCTGATTAGTCCTGCCGGCTCAGATGGTCGACGCAACACTTGCTT
>DATJZF010000002.1:0-7409 GCA_035499255.1 Dongiaceae bacterium
GGTGAATCGCAAGCGGGTACTGCGGGTGATGCGTGAACGTGGGCTGCTGGTGCGTTCCCGTCGTCTGCGAGCTCGTCGCCGGAAAGAGTGGGGCCGTGTGGAAGCCGCCGAGCCAAATCAGATCTGGCAGTCGGACATGACGAAGATCTGGGCGGGTCCAGCCGTAGGTTGGGCGTATCTTGTATGCGTAATCGACTGCTGCACGCGAGAGATCGTCGGCTGGAATCTTTCACATCGTTGCCGAACCGAGGAAGCACTCGAGTTCGGTGTTACCAGGAACTGTGTATGCGCCAGCTGAACGATGGTACAGGGTGTGGTTGCGTGGCAGAAATTTGGCCTCCGGTACAAGTTGCTCGCGTAGCATGGATGCGTAAGATGGAATCGTCCACCCCGCGAACGCCACGGGCGCAGTCGCGATTTTAGAAAGGAGCGCCCAGGGCGTTGGCACGCATTTCCTTTATTATTTTTGAGACTCTTTCCTGTGCAGTTTTGATTGGCTCCTTCTCTGCTCTCGCTCTCACACAAGAAGTGAATCCGCATGGCCGGCTGGCGGTTCCATGCGAAAGTTGTCACACCGCTGCCGCGTGGAGTCCCATCCGAGATCATCCCCGGTTCAATCACAATCGTCAGACGAACTTTCCTCTGCGAGGGGGGCACGCAAACTTGCCTTGCACGCAGTGCCACGCGGACGCTGTGTTCAGCGAGGTTGGAAAGAATTGCGACGATTGCCACGCGGACATTCATCTGCGCAAGTTCGGATCGGATTGCGCCGAGTGCCACGTTGTGCAGGGCTGGTTCACATCGAAGGAGCAGGTTCGCAACCACAACAACCTGTTTCCGCTGATCGGAGCGCACGCCGCTGTCGAATGCGAAGCGTGCCACAAGGCCGTGGTTGGCGGGCAATATCGCGTTCTTCCATATTGTTCGACTTGCCACATGCAGGAATTTAGAAAGACGAAGGATCCAAATCATCAGACCCTGGGTTTCTCTGTGAACTGCGAGACTTGCCATTCGCAGGATAGCTGGCTCGGAGCTTTCTTTCCCCAGGCTCGGTTACCGAGGCTGGGCCAAAAAAACGGAGCCACTCACTGAGATGAAATCCTCATTCGCACGAATTGGCGCGCTTTTTACTCTAGCGTTCGGTCCGATCGCTCTTACGCCACAAGGCGTTCTCCCGCAGGAAGACCCAGCAGTGGTCTTCCACGTGCGAGAGGTGGAAGACACCGCTCTGTACATCGACATTGGCCGAAATTCCGGACTCCAGGAGGGGATGAAGCTTGATGTCTTTCCTTCGAATTCTGCGGCAAACCCCAACAGTGGTGGACGGGCCAACCGCGGAGTGCCCGTCGATCAGGTAAGAGTGACGATCGTCGCGGATTCATCGGCGGTCTGCGAAATCGTGAACGCATTCGGGGACATCAATATCGGAGACTTTGGATTCCTTTCCCCCTCTCGTAAATCTCAGGCGGTCCGAGCTGGTGCGCAGGCCTACGGAGGGGAACTGTCGTCAGCGAAAAGCGCATCGAACAACAAACGTCTGGATGACCAAATGGCGCGCAAATTCGAATCCGCGGCGAACCTGCCCCAGCGCAACACTTCCGTGCGAATCGGCGTGGATTATGACGGAACACAAGTGGCCGGTGGATTCAAGGCGAGTGAATTTGGATTCCAGGTCCAGTCGGACATGACGCATATCGCCGATACGAATTGGAACTTTACCGGATACTGGCGCGGCCGTTTTCGGCAAACATTTTCTGGCTTGGATGGCGCGCAGCTTGAGTCCCTGGATGACCGGATCGACCGGACGTACCACATCGGGCTTTACTACGCGAGTCCGGATTCACCGTACATCGCGGGCTTCGGGCGGCTTGGAGTGCCTGGGGCGCCGAGTTTGCCGACAATCGATGGCGGCTACTTTGGGCGAAAGATAAATGATCACGTGACGGTAGGTGTGTTCGGAGGGTCCACGCCGGATCCGACGGCTTGGGACTATAACCCGAACCAACGTATTGCCGGCATCTTCACCAATCTCGAAGCCGGCAATCTCAACGGACTGTATTTTAACGGGACGGAAGGTACGGCAATGACCGCCATTCGTTGGCGAACCGCCCGCCAATTCGCATTTTTGGAAAACACGCTTTCCTGGAAAGGCGTTCTGTGGTTCAACAACGTCACGGAAGTAGATGCGGCACGAGTCTCTCCCGTGACCGGCCAAAGCAATCCGACCGGGATATCGTTTACCTCGTCGTCGCTTCATGTGCAGCCCATAAGAAGATTGAGCTTTGGCGTGGATTACAGCTATCTCAACAGCCTGCCATCGTTCGATCCGAATCTTCTGGGCACCTCGCTGCTGGACAAATACATCTTCCAGGGCCTCAGTATGGACGCGCGATATGATCTGAGCCGTCACATCCGGGCGTTCGCCCAGATTGGCCACGCCAAGTCAATCGCGGACACGAAAAGGATGTGGAACTCCATGTACGGCGTCTCGCTCAATGATCTGCTGAAGACGGGGCTCAATGCGGAAGTCCGCTACGCCAAGTTTGCCAGCAGCTTCGGCGACGGAAACTATAAGTCCATTTCGATTTCCCGTGGCCTTACGGGCAACATGCAGGTCGAAATCTTAGCGGGGACGCAAAGCCTATCTTCCAATTTCACGAGCAACGCGTCTTCGCATTTCATAACGATATCCAGCATGTGGAATCTCGGACCGAGGTATTTCGTCGGGACGGGGTTCACATGGAGCCGGGGAACCACACTGAATTACCAGCAGTGGAACACCATGTTCGGCTATCGCTTCGGAAGCCTGCAAAGGTGATGATTCGTCATTTGTCAGGATTGCCGCGGCCCCGGATGGCTACGAGGGAAACCTGTTCGAGCGTCGGATAGTGACCTTCTTCGTCCGCTTTGCGATCGCCTGGTTTCAGTTGTTGGACAATCGTTTGCGCCGGAAGCGTGTTGCCGAAGTATTTCTGATAGACCTTCGTTAACGCAGCCGTATCGCGCAAGTCGTCGAGATAAATCGTGGTAGAGACTACCTGATCGAAGGTCATTCCAGCCTCCTCCAGATTGTCGAGGAGGTTGCGCATGGTCTGACGGGTCTGATCTGCGGTGGATGCAAAAAAGACGCCGCCATTTGGACCCGGAATGAAGCCACTCTTTGCCGAGCAATAAAGAATATCTCCCGCGAACACGCACGGGCTTGCGGTGGGGCTGGGCGGCATGTTCTTTGGCCGGATGGCTTGGCGACGGCTGAGGTCACGGACCGCGATACCGGTAAACGCCATGTGAGCCCCGTCGGGCAGGCTGGAAACTTCGATGGTGGCGCGGCCGGGCGTGTTTCCGAACTCGAAGCGTTTGGCGTATTGCTCATTCATGGCGCGGTAAGAAATTTCCGAGGTCATGTAGGGATTTACGAAAACCATGTGTGCCATGGTCAAACCGCCGGCTTCCACCACGGACTTGACGCCATCGAGCGCCAGGTTGACTTGCTGGGCCGGATCTTGCGGAACCGCACCCGTGGCTGGATCGCGTCCGAGCATCGTCGAAACAAAAAGCTGATCGTGGGTAAGCATTCCCGCAGAGTAGGCCCTGTTTGATTTCGCGCCGGGGAGAACGACAGCTTGTTTGCCCTGGAGGTCACGAACGGCGATGGCGTTAATCTGAATTGCGGAGGTCGGGACCATGGCGACGCCTAAAACGGCACGGGCGGGTGGGTCTTTCGGGAAATAACTGGCGAAGACGTCATCCAATTCGGGCACGCGCTGAATATCTTCAAGATAAACCTGCAGGTAGACGAGGTGGTCTGGAGTGAGGCCCGCGGACTGCAATACTGCTTTGATGTTGTCGAGCGTTTGGCGGACCTGGTCGGGAAAAGTGCTCGGTGGATTGCCACCGGGTCGTGTGGGTCCCTGGCCAGAAACGAAGATATAACCTGCACCTTCGAACGTCGCTGGCACAGACTTCTCGCCCGATTGCGCTGAGTTCTGCGGCCGAGCGACTGGCTCAGTGGCGGCGAGAGAGAGCGAGAGTATGACGATGCCAAAAACACGCGCCACGCTTACTTTCATGCGGCTTTCCCTTTGCGCGCATCGCCGAGGATTTCCCGCAAGCGTTGACCAACGATCATCTCTTCGCCCGGTTGAATGGTCATGGACACAAGCTCAATATGATTCTGCTCTTTTAGCTCTTTGGGATTTGGCTTGGGCTTCTCGACTCCCTCGCGCACGGCGGAAACCAGACTGGGGTTATCGATACCGAGAACCTCGATGACGGGATCGCCTTCGCGCAGTTTCTTCACGCAATCGGTGATGGAGAAGCCCCATCCAGCTTGATCCCAGGAAACACGCAACGTTGGATAACGGTTGCCGTCGTCGGGGATGTAAATCTCAGTTTTTACGCCTGAGACTGTTTCGACAAGCTTGGCGATACGGGCGGCGCGGTCGTTCCACTCGTCATAAAGCTTTTTGGGATCTGTTGTGAGCCAGGTCTCGATGGCGGTGAGAAGGCCGATGATTTCCTCTTTGCCGACTTTCATGGGACGGCAGACGGAGCCTTCATAGGGACAAGAGTTGCGCAGCGCGGCGTCGATGAGATCTTTCCGGCCGAGGAGAACGCCGCTGCATTGCGGGCCGCGGAGCCCTTTTCCGCCCGAAAACGTGTACAGGTCGAGTTTCATTTTTGCGTATAGCTTGATGTTGTCGATGGGAGGAATGCCGGCGGCGTCGTCGAGGAGCATGGGCACATTGTGCTGCTTGGCGATGGCCGCTTCTTTTTCGAGTTTGTCGCCCAGGTGCGTGGTGTAAATCATTGCCGTGCTGTCGTTGATGGCGTTGGCGATGTCGTCGGGTTTTTCGACCAGGATTAGCTTCGCTCCCGTGAGGCGAATGGCGCTGTCGAACGCACTGCGGCCGCCGACCATGATCACTTCATGCTTGAGCCCGGTGGTGTCGGGGAGCTGCCAGATCTTCTTGGGATCGCTGCCAGCCATGCACGCCGCCGTGGCCGCAGCCATCGCGCCAGCCGCTCCCGAGGTGATCAAGCCGGACTCCGCGCCGGTTAACTCGGCGAGTCGACGTCCGACAGCCTGGTGCAGCTCCACCATGTTGACGAAGTGGCGGCCGGCCTCTTCCTGTGCTTGACGTGCTTCGGGGAGTTGTAGCGAGCCGCTAAGATAGGTCCAGGTGCCCCGGCAATTGATGACCGTTTTGACGCCGAGGCGGCTATAGACATTCGCTTTGGTGTCGACGCCAAAAGCGAGAGCCGATCTGGCGTACAGATTTTGTGCCGCGATCTGCGTCAGAAGCGGCGAAGCAACGAGCAACTTCATAAACCCACGACGGCTTGATTCTCGTTCGACACGCATAAGTGCTCTCCCCAAAGAGTTATTTTTTGAAAATCATCGTTCCGAAGTGTTCAGGTACGTGGTTCGGATCTCGGTTGACGACGCAGGTGGGTTGCCAGCACATGAAGTGACGTTGCGGATCCTCGCCCAAGCCGTCGATGCGATACAAATTAATGCGCCACTTCGTGCCGTCTTTTACGCGCAAGTCGGTGACAGAACTGAGCGGCACGCGAGCTGCGGCATACCAAATGTGGTTTTTCTCGTCGATGCGGCCTTGACGCTGCCAGCCGGAATTCCAGTCGGCGCCATAGGAGTCACGATCCAGGTCGATAGCGAGGTCGACCCAATCGCCGGTGGGAGCAATTTCGAATTCACGGTAGTGGCGGATGTTGGTCCAATCGTCGCCGAGAAAAAACTCCACCACATCGCGATCCCAGAGCTTGATGCGATCTTTGCTGTTGTCCGCAGGCAGCCAAAGGTTCAACTCCGTGTATGGGCAAATGAAAAGCAGGTAGAGATCGGACTTGGTCCAGAACGCGCGGACCTCGGTCTTCAAGTGTGGGTAACCAAATTGTTTGGAACAATCTTTCTCGATCCACGTCGAGACGGTGCGCGCCCAGGTCGAGGAATTGGGATCCATGTTCAACTCCGGAGATCCCTCGACAAAAGGAATGGAGAGACTTTCTCCTGGCGGTTGAAACTCACATGATGTAGCCGCGGAAGCGGTTTGTAGCAACGCTCTATGGGTACGAGCGGCAGCGGCCGGCCAAAGGATCGACAGATTGCAAAAAACTATGGCAAAGGCGAACAGGCACAGCATTGGAAGAACGAAGCGAAATTTCATGTGGATTAAGGGCGAGCCGCGTTTCGCAATTGCGGCGAAATTTCATAGGCTTTATCGAACTCCGCGCGCGACTCCGCCTCCTTTCCCTCCTTCTGTAAGGCCAGTGCAAGATTGAAATGAGCTTCGGCATAGCGAGGCTTAAGACGAAGCGCCTCGCGGAACTCAGCTTTGGCGGCGGTGAGCTCGTCGGTTTGCAGCAAAAGCAGGCCGAGATTATTGTGCGCTTCGGCGAAATTCGGTTGCCGCCGGACCAGTTCGCGGAACGCGGCCTTCGCGCCCGCCATGTCGTTCTTCTGGCCAAGCACCAGGCCCAACTGCACGCGGGCATCGGTGTAATTGGGATTGAGACTCAGCGCTTCGTTTAGTTCGCGCACGGCATCGTCGAAGCGGCCTGTTTGTGCCAATGCGAGACCATAGTTGTAACGCGCCTCAGGAAGATCGGGATCAGACATAACGGCGTTGTGAAGCTCTTCGAGCGCGCGCGCCGGGTCACCGGCGCGCCAGTATAAAAGGCCGAGGCTGGTGTGCACCTGGGCATAGTCCGGCTTGAGTTCGAGCGCTTTTTGATAAGCCTGCGTCGCTTGGCCGATATCCTGCTTGCGTTCCCAGGCGAGGCCCAGGTAGTAGTAGCCGGTGGGCAGTTCGGGGGTATTGTCGACCGCTTGCTGGAAGAGAGACTGCGCTTTGTCGAGCTGATTTTCCTTCAGGGCATCGACGCCTTGAAGGATGAGCAGCTTCGATTGCGCGAGCCGGGAGCGGAACTTGCGCAACTCGCTGAGCTCGTTCAGTTCCTTGTGCGCAGCGTCGGTGTCGCCCTGAGACCGTAACGCGATGCCTAAGTTATAGTGCGCCTGCTCGAAGTCGGGCTTTAGTTCGATGGCTTTTTGAAATGCCGCAATCGCTCCGGCATTGTCGCCATCGGCTTTTAATTCCTTGCCCAGGTTGAATTGCGCGTTGGGATCGCTCGGGTCGATTTTGACGGCCTCGCGAAATTCGGCGAGAGCCCCCGTGTGATTGCTCTGCCGCCGGAGGACGATGCCCAACATCACGTGAGCTCGCGCAAGACTCGGATCCAGATGAAGAGCCTTGCGGTATTCCAGCGCGGCCGCATCCAGCTTGCCGAGTTGCCCCTGCACCTGGCCGAGTTCGAAGTGAAGTTCCGCAGACGGTTTTATCGCAGCGGCGCGCGTGAGTTCAGCGAGTGCCGAGGGGAAATCGTTC
>DATJZF010000003.1:0-92838 GCA_035499255.1 Dongiaceae bacterium
TCCACCATCTCCACCGCGGCCGCCGACGGCGCATAGTACGCCGACCCGGTCTTCAGCAGGTTCACAATCTCCGCGCCGCCCTTCCGCGTGCGGTCCACAATCGCCGCAATCCGGTCTGCCGGCAACAAATCCGGCAACGGAATGCCAGCCACCGTCGAATACCGTGGCAGCGGCACCATATCGTCGCCGTGTCCGCCCAGCACAAACGAGTGCACGTTCTCCACGCTCACCTTGCACTCCATCGCCACAAACGCGCTCATGCGTGCGGAATCCAGCACGCCCGCCATCCCCAGCACGCGATGCTTCGGGAAGCCGGAAATCTTCAGCGCCGCCTGCGCCATCGCATCCAACGGATTCGTCACCATCACGATAATGCAGTTCGGCGAGTGCTTCGCGATCTGCTCCACCACACCCTTCACCACGTCATAGTTCGCCTTCAGCAAATCGTCGCGGCTCATTCCCGGCTTGCGCGGAAACCCCGCCGTAATCACCACCACGTCGCTCCCAGCCGTCGCGCTGTAATCCCCATTTGCCGTCGAAATGCCCGTCGCGAACGAATCCGCTTTTGTAATCGGCGTCGCCTCGATCAAATCCAACGCTTTTCCCGCCGGCGCCCCTTCCAGAATATCCGTCAACACCACGTCGGCCAGCTCCATATCCACAATCCGCTGCGCCGTGGTCGATCCCACGAACCCACCGCCCACCACCGTCACCTTCTTCCGGCTCATCTCTCTCTCTCCTTATCGAACTCGCTCCTCCGGCTATTCGATTCCCGGTTCTCCGCTCCCTCGCTTCAGCCAGCCACCACAAAACCCTGTCATCCTGAGCGAAGCGAAGGATCTCAACTGATTCCTTACCTCGTTACTTCATATTCCCAATAATCGCATCCGCAAACGCGCTCGTCCCCAGCTTCGTCCCGCCCGTCATCAATCTCTCCAGATCGTACGTCACTTTTTTCTGCCGGATTGTCTTCGCAATCCCATCCTCGATCAGTTTTGCCGCCTCATTCCATCCCAAAAATTCAAACATCATCGCCCCGCTCAGCATCACCGAACTCGGATTGATCACATCCTTGTCCGCATACTTCGGCGCCGTGCCGTGCGTCGCCTCGAACACGCCGTACCCATCCCCGATGTTCGACCCTGGCGCGATCCCCAATCCGCCCACCTGTGCCGCGCACGCGTCGCTCAGGTAATCGCCGTTCAAATTCGGAGTAGCCAGCACGCTGTACTCATTCGGCCGCAGCAGCATCTGCTGAAATACCGAATCCGCGATCCGATCATTAATCATCAACTTCTTCTTCCATTGCCCCTTGCCGTGCGAAGTGCCAATTACGTCCAGCACGCCCTTCACTTCGGCATACACACTCTTCGTAAACTCTTCCGTAGCCTGCTCCAGCCCCGGCTCGATCATTGCCGCATTCTGCTCGATCGTTAGCCCCGGATTCTTATCCACATTGTCGAGAATCCAGCTCTCCCGTTCCGTCACCGTCTCCCCGCGGAACTCTTCGCGCGCCAACTCGTATCCCCAATCGCGAAACGCCCCTTCCGTGAACTTCTGAATGTTCCCCTTGTGCACCAGCGTCACGCTCGGCCGCCCATTTTCCAGCGCATACTTAACCGCGCGCCGCACCAGCCGCTTCGTTCCCGTTGGCGAAATCGGCTTGATGCCCACGCCCGAATCCCACCGGATCTGCTTTTTCCCGTCCTTCAGCATTTCCTTGTTCAAAAATTCCAGCAGCTTCTTCACTTCCGGCGTGCCGCTCTTCCACTCGATCCCGATATACACGTCTTCGGTGTTCTCGCGGAAAATCACCACGTCCACTTTTTCCGGCTCGCGAACCGGGGACGGAACTCCCTCGAAATACCGCACCGGCCGCACGCAAGCGTACAAATCCAGAATCTGCCGTAGGGCCACGTTCAGCGAACGGATTCCGCCGCCCACCGGAGTAGTCAGCGGCCCTTTAATACTCACGCGAAAATCCCGCGCCGCTTCCACCGTGTCGTCTGGCAGCCACTGCTTGAACGCATTAAACGCCTTTTCCCCCGCGAACACTTCGAACCACGCCACCTTCCGTTGCCCGCCATACGCCTTCTCGACTGCCGCATCAAACACCCGCCGCGATGCCTTCCAGATATCTCGTCCCGTTCCATCTCCCTCGATGTAAGGAACAATCGGATTTTCTGGCACCTGCAGCACGCCGTTCGCGTAGCCAATCGCTTTCCCCTCAGCCGGCACTTCCTTCCCGTTGTACGTCGTTTTCATCTCTGGTCCTCTGTAGCGCCGCGCCTTCAGGCCGGCATCTTGGTTTGTGCTCTTCGGCGGTAGTTGCGTTCAGCACCTGGGCAACGCAGAGCACATCTGCGTGTAAACCTGCATGATTCGCGGAGCGATAAGCGAATCAGAAACTTTACCACACGATACCAATTCCCAGAAAACCAGTATCCACGCCAGCGGTCATTCGCTTCGACTCACCCGCCTTCGCAACTCCTCCCCTCGCCAGCTATACTCTCTTCCCGACTTAATTCACTTCAGGAGGACTACCGTGCTCTTCGACTGGAACGCCTATCAAGCTGAACTTACCAAATCCATTCCAGAGTTCGCCAAACTCACTCCCGACTCTCTCAAGGGCTATCAAACTCTTTCCGCCGCCAACTCCAAAAATTCTTTGCTCGGCGAGAAGGTCCGCCAACTCATCTCGGTCGCTGTCGCCGTCACCACCCGTTGCGACGGCTGCATCACTTTCCACACCGAAGCGGCCCTCAAGGCCGGTGCCTCCAAACAGGAAATTGCCGAAGCTCTCGGCGTAGCCATGGCCATGAACGCCGGCGCCGCTTTAATCTACTCTCTGCGCGCCTTGGACTCCGTCGACGCTCACGCCTCCAAGTAGTCCCATTTGACTTGAGGGTGCCACCATCCTTTCGCGCCTTTTGCGAAAGGGTGGGCGTTCTCTTCGGTTTTGCGTTTTGAATTTGCGAGGTTTGGGGCGGACTAAAACACCGAATCAATCGAAGTCAGAACCGCTCTTTCCGGTTCTCCAGGAAGGAACTCGTAAGCGAGAGCGTAAACACTGTCACAACCAAAAAACCAAGGAAAACCACAATCATCGGTTCCGGCCCTCCCAAGCTATAGCACTTGCAAAGGGAGGTCCAATTGACCGATGCTTTAGTTTCAACAGCTTACGAGGCCACCTACCAAAATTCCTGCAGGGAAAGGGAAACACACTGTCCACATTCCCCTGCAAATTTTTTCACTATGAAGACTTCGTCTTGCGAGTCGAACTCTTTGTTCTACAGCAAGTTACGTTCATTCCTCAGGTCAGACCTGCTGTCCGCCTTGTCTGACTTAGCCCTTGTTCAAGTGAATCGACCCATCCCCCGTCCGGATCGTCAGTGTATTCCCGCCGCCATTCAACTTGCCTGAAATCTTCGTCGAGCTAAATGTTCCCTCCACCGTCACCGGCAAGCCCAGACTGATATGCCCGTCGTGTGTGCTCGCGTCAATGTTGGCCTGCAAATCGCCTGGGATCACCACGTCCACGCTGCCGTCCCCGGTGTGAATGTCCCACGAGGAAGCCATCTTCGATCCCTCAGCCGCGTGCGCCGTCACGCTTCCGTCCCCGGTCTTGATCTTGACGCTATCGAAACGCCCTTCCACGTTGATGTGCCCGTCGCCGCTCGACGCGTCCACCGACCCGTCCAGCCCCCGCGCCTCAATGTGCCCGTCACCGGTACGAAAATGGATGTTTCCCTTGGCGCCTTGCACCGTAATGTGCCCGTCTCCCGTGGTGATGTCCACGTTCCCATTGATCGAATCCGCTTCTACCGATCCATCTCCCGTCCTCGTGTACAAATCTGCATCTTTCGGCATATGCACTTCCACACGTAGCGACGTGTGATTGACTCCCCAGTGCCAGCCCCAATTGCCCGTTGTCTTCGCGATCACTTCCACGCTGTCGCCGTTCTGCTGCATGCTCACGCGCAGGTCCTTGTCCAGCTTGTAGCCGCTGTACACCACGCGAATCTCCACCTGCTTGATATCCCCCGTCGATACCCGCACTGCGCCGTCGTCAGTCTCTACGTGCATTTTCACATGGCCACTTACCGGGTATGTCTTCGCCACTTCCTCGGCACGGCCCATCGCCGCGCCCGCCAGACTCAGCGCGCCCACCGCCGTCACCATCGAAATCTGTCGCCAGGGCAGGGAACCGTTCCCACGAGTCATCTTCATCGCAAGCTCCTCGCTACCATTTTTCCGTCCTATAACCAGAAACGCATTCCAGCCCCAAAATGTTCCTTGGAGCGCAACACCTATGCTGCCGCTTTCGCACCTCCTCCATCCGTGCCGACCACCAGCCAGCTCTGCCCGCTGGCAGGAAGCATTTGTAGGGGCACGATAAATCGTGCCCGCACAGGATTCCCCATCTTTTCCGCTGGCCGGGTGCCGGGTGCCCCATCCTTTGCGCGTACTTTGCGCAAAGGGTGGGTCTTCTCTTGCGCCTTTGTTTTTTCAATTAATCCAACCGCACCCAAATCAAAAAAGCCTGTCATCCTGAGCGAAGTGAAGGATCTCAACCATTGCGTCTTGACTCGCCATCCAGCCCTCAAACTCCCGATTTTCGAATTCCGCGTTTCGAAGTTCGTTAGCCTCTTACCTCTTCCACCCTACCTCCGCGCCTCCTTGCTCTTTCTTCCCGGCTTCTCCCGCAGCCCCGCCAAAAACTCCTCCACCGGCAACGTATTCAACACATCCTTCTTCTCCAGCCAGCCGCGCCGCGCCATAGTCACGCCGTACTTGATAAACGCCAAATTTCCCGTGCTATGCGAATCCGTCGAGATCACCACCTTCACCCCGCGCTCCTTGCACATCCTCAAATACACGTCCTTCAAATCCAGCCGGTCCGGATACGAATTGCACTCCATGGCCACTCCGTGTTTCGCGCACGCCTCCAGCACCTTCTCCATGTCGTAGTCAAAACCCTCGCGCCGCAGCAGCAGCCGTCCCGTCGGATGCGCGATGATCTGCGTGTACGGATTCTCGATGGCCTTCAACAGCCGTTCCGTCATCTCTGCCTTCTCCAGGTTCATGTACGAGTGTACCGAGCACACCACCACATCGATCTGCGCCAGGATCTCATCCGGATAGTCCAGTGAGCCGTTCTTCAGAATGTCCACTTCCGATCCCACCAGCACCCGAATTCCCAACCCCTTCGCGTCCGCTGCGCGCAGCGCCTTTGCGTGCGCCTCCATGCGCTTTTCATTCAATCCGTTTGCCACCGTTACTGCTTTTGAATGGTCGGTGATCGCAATGTATTCGTGCCCAAGCTTGCGCGCCGCTTCCGCCATTTCTTCGATGGTCGCTTTGCCGTCGCTCGCCGTCGTATGCATCTGCAGGTCGCCCTTGATGTCTTTCCGTTCCACCAGTTTCGGCAACGTGTGATGTTCCGCCGCCTCGATCTCGCCCGTGTTCTCGCGCAATTCCGGCGGCACATAATCCAGCTTCAGCTTCCCGTAAATCTCCTCTTCCGTCCGCCCAGCCACCCGCTTCCCAGCCTTGCTCTCTGTCTTGGTAGCGCCGGCTTCCAGCCGGCTTTTCGTGCCTTGCGTATTCACCGCCTTCTGAGGCGGTCCGCTCTTCTTACCACCTATCGTTTTCGTCGCCTTTGTCTCGCCACTCGCGACTCGCGACTCGCCACTGCTTTCCTTCAACTCCGCCAACTCGTACTCATTCAACGTGTACCCCATGTCATTCGCGCGCCCGCGCAGCACCACGTTGTGTTCCTTCGATCCCGTGAAATACAGCAGCGCCGCGCCAAAATTCTCCTTTTCCAGCAGCCGCACATCCACCTGCAGCCCGTTCGCCAGCGTAAAACTCACCTTGTTCTCGCCATGCGCCAGCGTCTGATCGATCCCCGGGAACGTCAGAATATGCTCCGCCACCGCATCCACATCTCTCTGCTTCGTATGTCCATCCGCCATCGTCACCAGCAAATCCAGATCACCCACGGTCTCTTTCCCGCGACGCAACGATCCCGCCGGCGTCACGCTCTCCACCGCCTTCCCGAACGCCTTGATGTGCTCCCCGATGGCCTCTGCGGCAGCTTCCGCCACATCGATATGGAATCTTCCCGTGCCCTTCCGGAAGACCTCCACCGCTTTCAAAATGTTTTGTTCGCTCTTTTCCCCAAACCCCGCCAGGTCGCGCAGTTTTCCATCTTGTGCCAGCTTGGCCACCGCTTCCACTGTGCTCGCCTTAAACGTCTTGAACAGGAACGCCACTTTCTTCGGCCCCAGCGACTGCAGCTTCAACAAATCCAGAATGGTGTCCGGATACTTCTTCAGCAGCTTTTTTCGCAGCGCATAATCCCCGGTCTTCACGATTTCCGTGATGTGGTCCACCATCCCTTGGCCGATCCCCGGCAACTCCAGCAATTTTTCCGGCGTCTCCGTCATCTTCGCCACCGGTTGCGTCAGGCTCTCAATCAATTCCGCCGCTTTTTCATAACTTCGATAGCGCCCGATGATGGCGCCGTCAATCTCCAGCAACTGGGCGGTCTCCCGCAGGATCCGCGCGATCTGCTTGTTATCCATGCCCGGAATTATACTCCGTGCTTGCGGGTGCCCCATCCCTTTGCGCGCTGTTTGCGCAAAGGGTGGGTTCTTACGAGCCAATCCCACGAAACCTCTTCTTTGGTTTTGCACCCTGACGCCTTTGCACTCTTGAACCCTTACACGTCCTTCTCAAAATAAAACCGGCGAAGAGCCCTGACTCTCCGCCGGTCAATTTTTGAATCTCCTGAGTAAACGTTCAGGCTGGTTTGGTCACATTCGCTGCTTGGGGGCCTTTCGGTCCTTGCACGATCTCGAATTCGACCGGATCTCCTTCCTGCAACGTTCGGTATCCATCCCCGATTATCGCCGAGTAATGTACGAACACATCGGGGCCATCTTCTCTCCCGATGAATCCATACCCCTTCGAATTGTTAAACCACTTCACAGTTCCTTGCACTTCGTGTCTCCTTGGTGACTCAAGTGTTTCTTACTCTTGGGGGCGGAATACGAGAACCAAGCGCCGCCATGAGCACGAATTGCGCGGAGTGTAGTGAAATTGATTTTTGGAGTCAATACTTTGCTGCGGAAAAACTTCGCACGCTGTGCGTTTTTATGCAAAAAACCGTTTTAAACCTGCCAAAATCCCTACTTCAGAAAAGTAAGGTAATACAAAATCCCGGCAATCGACTTCCCGTCTTTCAATTTCCCATTCTCCATCATTTGTTTCAGTTCCTTGATCGTATACGCACGGGAAATTATTTTCTCATCATCCTCCGGCGTCGCTTCGCCTTTGGTTAACCCCTCTGCTAACAGGATGTGCATCCGCTCTTCCAGGAATCCCGGCGTCGGCCACACATCCAGAAATTCAGTAAATCGTTTTGCTGAATACCCCGTCTCCTCCTTCAACTCCCGCGCCGCCGCCTTCTTTACGGATTCTCCTGCGTCAATTCGCCCTGCCACCAGTTCCCACAGATACTGCCGCGTCGCGTGCCGGTATTGTTCGATCATTAGAATTCGTCCGTCCTTCAGCACCGGCAGCACCACCACTGACCCCGGGTGCGTGATCACCACCCGCGTGGCCTTCACTCCGCTGGGCTCCTCCACCTCGTCCGCCCGCACCCCGAACACCTTCCCCTCATAAATCGTCTCGCTCTTCAAAATCTTTCCCGTTTTCCGCCCCATGTCTCTCCCGTAGCGCCGCGGCTTCAGCCCGGCATCTTTCGACTCGAACCTTACACTTTACACGTTCCACCTTACACAAGTTTTCGCTTTGCACCTTTACACTCTTGCACCCTTATACCCTTTCACCAGTCTTTTCTCCCCACTCGCCACGAACCACTCGCCACTCCTGATTTCCTCACGCTATACTCAACCCAATCCGCCAATGCCCATCACCACCATCATCGTCGACGACGAAAAGCCCGCTCGCGAGGAACTGGCCTTCCTCCTCAAAGGCTTCCCGGAAATCAATCTTTTGGCCCAGGGCAAAAACGGACTCGACGCCGTCAACCTCATCAAGGAACACAATCCCGACCTCGTCTTCCTCGATGTCCAGATGCCTGGTCTCGACGGCTTCGGCGTCCTCCAGAAGCTCGTCGAGCGCAAACTCAAAGTTCCCCACGTCGTCTTCGCCACGGCCTTTGACCACTACGCCGTCCAGGCCTTCGACGTGAACGCCGTCGACTACGTCCTCAAGCCCTTCGACAAGGCCCGCATCTCCAAAGCCATTCAGCGCGTCAAACGCGAAATCGAATCCCAGGCCAATCCCACCGAACGCCTCGAGCAACTCGTCTCCCAACTCGCCGGCGCTCCCAAGCCTGCCGCCTCCGCGCAACCTTCCAAAATCCTCATCCGCTCCCAGCAGCGCATGCTCCTCGTCGACTCCGCCGACCTCATCTTCGCTTCCATCGACGGCGGCCTCATCTCCGTCACTGCCAAAGACGTGGAAGGCACCTCCAACTATCGCACCCTCGACGAACTCCTCGCCGCGCTGGATTCCGACTCCTTCTGGCGCCCCCACCGCTCCTATCTCGTCAACATCCACCACATCAAAGAAGTTGTTCCCTGGTTCAAATCCAGCTTCATGCTCAAAATGAACGACAAGAAAAACTCCGAAATCCCCGTGAGCCGCCAACAAACCAAACGCCTCCGCGAACTCTTCAACCTGTGACCACATCGGAGGAGTACGATGTATACGATTTCCGCAATTCTGTTTATTCTTCCATGGTCACTCTTGTTTTTTTCTTGGTCATCGTTTCGTCGCAGTGAATTCGCCGTACGGTTGCCCCGTTGGCGCCACACCCTATTCTCGGTAGGGCTGGTCGTGGGTGTCGTCGCCACCGTACTTAACATGGCTTGGAACTATTCCTGGCTCAGACACGGCGGTAGTCCCCACGGCATGGGAGCGGCGCCCGGGCTCTGGCAAAGACTAGGGCCTTTTCTCGTTTGGACCTTCTTCGCCGCTACAGTGCTGAGTGTTTTTGGGAAACGAACCGCCCGTGTCTTGATGATAGCGTGGTCAGTATCGATGTGCTTTGTATTCCAGTTCATTTACATGCTTCAGTTCGACTAGTTGGTGCCCTGCGTTCGCTTTTTTTGGACGTGGGTCTTGGGTTCCGCTCTTACGCCACCCGCAAAAATACTTGAGGGTGCCCCACCCTTCGCGCTTTTTGCGAAGGGTGGGTTCTTACAATCGAGCGTCACCACTCTTCTGCTCTTCGTTCTTGCTCTCTTTTCTCCGCCGCGTGCGGGTTTGGATTTAACGTCAACTCAACTCACAATAATCCAGCACATTGTCTTCCTCACTCTGTGCCCTCCGTGTCTCCGTGGCCAATCCTTCTTCCTCCCATGCTAAACTCATCTCCCGCCATGGATTTCTCCCTCTCCGACCACCATCTCCTCATCCGCGACACCGTCCGCGAGTTCATGCAATCCGAAGTCCGCCCCCACGTCAAAGATTGGGAACGCACCGACCACTTTCCCCTCGACGCCATCCAAAAACTCGGCGCCCTCGGCTGCTGCGGCATGCTCCTCCCCGAAGAATGGGGCGGCCCCGGACTGGACACCCTCTCCTACGTCCTCATGCTCGAAGAAGTCGCCCGCGTCCACGCCGCCATGGCCACCGCCATCTCCGTCACCAACTCCGCCGTCCAGACTCCGCTTCTCGTCTACGCCACCGACCAACAAAAATCCCGCTACCTCCGCCGCCTCGCCACCGGCGAAATCCTCGGCGCCTTCTGCCTCACCGAACCCGTTGCTGGCTCCGACGCCGCCGGCATCCAATCCACCGCCCTCCCCGGTTCGAATGATGAAAAACAACAACGTCATCCCGAGCGCAGCGAGGGATCTCTCTTGCCTTCTTCGGGTGCCCCACCCTCGCTTTTAGAGGGTGGGGCTGCTTTTCGCCTTTCCTCCGAACACGGGCCACAGGCGACGACTCACTATCTTCTCAACGGCACCAAAACCTGGGTCACTAACGGTTCCGCCGCCGGCCTCTACCTCGTCTTCGCCAAAACAGACCCCGCAGCAGCCGGGAAGGGAATTACCGCCTTCCTTCTCGAGCCCAGCACTCCCGGCTTCAAGATCGGCCGCCATGAAGACAAAATGGGCCAACGCAGCTCTCCCTCTGTCGAAATCCTCCTCGACAACTGCGTCGTACCCGCCTCCGCCCGCCTCGGCGAAGAAGGCCAGGGCCTCAAGATCGCGCTCTCCGCCCTCGACAACGGCCGCATCGGCATCGCCGCTCTCTCCGTCGGCCTCGCCCAAGGCGCCCTCGACGAATCCGTGAAATATGCCCGCGCTCGCCGCGCCTTCGGCAAATCCATTGGCGAATTCCAGGCCATCCAGTGGATGCTCGCCGACATGCACACCGAACTCGAAGCCGCTCGCGCCCTCGTCTACCACGCCGCCTTCCTCAAAGACCGCGCCTCCGGGTCCCCGTCTGTAGCGCCGCGCCTTCAGGCCGGCATCTTGGGTTCTTCGGCAGCCCAACTCCAACACCGTCATCCCGAGCGCAGCGGGGGATCCCTCTTGCCTTCCTCTCCCACGGATCACAGGTCACGAGGCACGGGTTCCTCTTCTTCCCGCGCCAAACTCTACGCCTCCGAAATGGCCAACCGCGTCGTCGCCAAAGCCGTCCAGATCCACGGCTCCCTCGGCTACTCCCGCGAGTCCGATGTCGAACGCATGTACCGCGACGCGCGCGTCCTCACCATCTACGAAGGCACCTCCGAAATCCAGCGCACCATCATCGCCCGCGATCTCCTCTCCCGGGGCTCCTGACTCGATCGCCCTGTACGGGCGGCTTTACGCCGCCTGCCTTTTTTCCCTTTTGCTCCCACGTGCCTTTCCCTTCTTCCCCCGTGCTACCATGCCATCCCATGCGCCGCGTCATTCTCGGCCTCGGCATCTCTCTCGACGGTTATATCGCTCGCCCCAACGGTTCTGTCGATTTCCTCTTCATGCCCAAGGACTACTCCATGGGTCCTTTCTTCAAGACCGTCGACACCTCCCTCATGGGCCGCAAAACCTACGAAGTCGGCCTCAAGATGTCCGGCGGCAAAATGAACACCTACGGCCTCGCCACCTACGTCTTCTCTCGCACCCTCCCTCCCGGCGAACGCGACGGTATCATCTTCACTTCCGATCCTCCTCAAACCGTCGTCGCCACCATCCGCCGGCAACCCGGCAAGCACATCTGGCTCATGGGTGGTGGTGAACTGGCCCGCGATTTCCTCCAGCACGATCTCGTCGACGAACTCTACCTCGGCATCGTCCCCACTCTCATCGGCGCGGGCATTCCTCTTTTCCCCGCGGGCTTTCCCGAACGCAAATTCTCCCTCCTCGAAAACAAAACCTATTCGCAAAGCCTCATCGCCCTCCGCTACGAGCGCACCCGCACCTCGTCTCTGCCTAAACGTGCGTCCAAATCAAAGCCCAGGCCGGCTAAATAACGATGTGCCTGGGCAATATCGCGTATTTGTCATCCTGAGCGAAGCGAAGGATCTCAGCCGCTGCGCCTGCACCGGCCACAACCCATTTGCCTCTCGTCTTGACTTCACGCAAAATAAAAATGCACTCGCACCACCAAATTTCACTTTGCACTTTTATACTTTGAACCTGAAACGCCTTGGTTTTTTGACGGTTTAACTTCGAACTTAAAACTTACAACTCAAAACTCGCAAATGTCCTCTCCCACAAAACGCGTCTTGTCCGGTATGCGCCCCACCGGCCGCCTCCACATCGGCCACTACTTCGGCGCCCTCCAAAATTGGGTCCGCCTGCAATCCAATCCCGATTACAACTGCTTCTACTTCGTCGCCGACTGGCACGCCCTCACCTCCGACTACGCCGACACTTCCGCCATCGCCGAAAACTCCCTGCAAATCACCATCGACTTCCTCGCCTCCGGCCTCGACCCGCAAAAATCCGTCATCTTTTTGCAATCTCTCGTTCCCGAACACGCCGAGCTCCATCTTCTTCTTTCGATGGTCACGCCCCTCGGCTGGCTCGAACGCATCCCCACCTACAAAGAGCAACTGGACAACATTAAGAACAAAGACCTGCACACCTACGGCTTCCTCGGCTATCCCACTCTCCAAACCGCCGACATCGTCATGTATTCCCCGCAGCCCGAATCTGAAGCACCTGTAGGGGCGGCCTTACGCCGCCCGTCTTTGTTTGTCCCCGTAGGCGAAGACCAGGTCTCTCACGTCGAGTTCTCCCGAGAACTCGTCCGCCGCTTCAATCTCTACTACGGCTTCAATGTCAGCTCCGATCTCTTCGCGCCCCAAAATCGCAAGCTCGTTCGCACTGCGCTTTTCAAACTTCTCGACGTCCCTGCCTCCGACCCGATCGTTCCCGAATCCCAGCCGCTTACTCCCGAGCAGCAGACCGTCGCCACCGGCTTTGTTCGCCAGCGCGTCCTGGATGTCGGCGTCGCCAACTTCTTCGAGAAGCTTCCCGGCAATTTGAAACCATTCTTCTCCTTCGCCAGCGTTCTCGAAGAGCCGGACGTTCTCCTCACCCAAACGCCCCGCATCCCCGGCCTCGATGGCCGCAAAATGTCCAAGTCCTACGGCAACGCCATCTCGCTCTCCGAATCCGACGCGGACATTCGCTCCAAAACCAAAGTCATGGTCACCGACCCGGCCCGCAAACGCCGCACCGACCCAGGCAATCCCGACGTCTGCCCCGTCTTCGACTGGCACAAACTTTTCTCCACGCCCGAACGCGACCCCGGCCGCCTCGACTGGGTTCGCCAGGGCTGCACCACCGCCGGCATCGGCTGCATCGAGTGCAAGGCCGCCATGGCCGACAACCTCATTAGGTGGATCGCGCCAGTCCGCGAGCGCCGCCTCAGCTACGAGCAAAATCCCAAACAAGTCCTCCAAATCCTCGACGAAGGCTCAGCCAAAGCGCGTGAGTGCGCGAAGCGCACGATGGCCCGAGTCCGCGACGCCATCTTCCACTGGCCCTCCAAACGCTCCAGCCTGTAGCTCAGGGCGACTCTGCGAGCCCTGCGGCTCTTTTCTGGGAGCGCCACTTCACTAGGCCTTGTTGGCGTCGCTGTTACGACATCCACCCAAGTGCTTGAGGGTGCCCCATCCTTCGCGTTTTCGGCGGAGGGTGGGCTCTTACGATCAAACGTCTCCTCATCTCTTCTCTTCGATTTTCACACTCCCACTCTTCCACGGTTCCACGCTCCTGTAACTTTTCACTTTCTACCTGGCACCTTAAACGATTTTCCTCATCTCCCATTCTCGCCCCTCATCACTGTTCCACTTTTCCACCGTCCCACTCTTCCACTTCTTTCCTCTTCCTCCTGTTGACTGTAAACTGTCGACTGTCAACTCCATGGCCACCCCCTACAAAATTTCCATTCCCATCTTCGAGGGCCCCCTCGACCTCCTGCTCGACCTCATTAAAAAGCAGGAAATGAACATTCACGACATCCCCATCTCCAAAATCACTTCGCAATATCTCAACTACCTCCATCAACTCGAAACCCTCAACGTCGACGTCTCCGCCGAATTCATCTACATGGCCGCCACGCTCATCTACATCAAGTCCAAAATGCTCCTTCCCCCCGACCCGCTCGCCTCCGCCGAAGAGCAGGCCGGCGACCCGCGCGAAGAACTCGTCCAGCGCCTCCTCGAGCACGAAAAATTCAAAAACGCCGCGCAGCTTCTCTACCAGAAGCAGCAGATCGAAGAGAACGTCTGGTCCAAGCCGGACAAGTCCCTCTACAACGACGAAGGCACCGAAGGCGAACTCGTCGTCTCCCTCGTCGATCTAGTCCGTGTCTTTCAGCAAGTCCTCGAACGCAAAAAAGAAGTCGCGCGCATCGAGCTCCAGCACGAGCAATTCACCGTAGCGCAAATGATCGCCCAGCTCCGCGGCCAGATCCTCGCCAGCGACACCAACTCCGTCAGCCTCATTCAATTCTTCGAGGCCTGCCCCAGCCGTCACGCCATGATCGTCGCTTTTCTCGCCGTCCTCGAAATGGTCAAGCTCCAAGCCGTAGCCCTGGCCCAGGAAAAGCAATTCGGCGACATCCTAGTCAAAAAATCCAAATCCTTCGACGTAGCCTTCGACGAATCCGGCGCCCTGCGCATCGACGCCGAATACCAATAGCAGTAACATAAACTCCAGTCTCTCCCTGGAGGTTCAGATGACTTTCGCAACGGAGCGACTGCTCACGAACGCATTTTTGGTTGCCCTCTTGGTCTTGGCCCTTTGGTTTCGCATCAGTGGTGCTGATGGCTATCACTTTTGGTCAGTCGTCATCCTGACGCTTTGCGTGCTTGTTTTTGGCAGGCTCAGATCAACGCCCGTCGAAAGTATCAAACCTAGTGTCCTATGCGGTTCTCCTGGGAGCGCCAATCTCCCGCTTGGCCTCGTTGTTAGGCCATCCCACAAACGTGCTTGAGGCCGAAGCAACAAAACTTGTCATCCTGAGGAGCGTTTTGTGCGACGAAGGGTCTCAACCGGTGTGTCTTGCCTCAGACCAAGACCGCTCTCCAGGCGTTTAGGCGCTACAAACGTGCTTGAGGGTGCCCTATCCTTTCCGCGTCATTTGCGGAAAGGTGGGCTCTTACAATCCAACGCCTCGCCCTTCTTCTCTTAAGGTTTTACTGTTCCACTCTCTTTAGCTGCGCACCCTTGCACCCTTAAACCCTTATTCCACTCGATCTTCCACCGCTCCTCTTTCCACGCTCGGCTGTTAACTGTAAACTGTGAACTGCCTTTATGACCGACCTCGAACTCAAAGCCGCTCTCGAAGCCATCATCTACGCCGCCGACGAGCCGGCTACCATCGACCAGCTCGCCACCGCTCTCGGCGAAGACAAGCTCCCCGTCAAAGCCGCGCTCGAGCAGCTCATCGCCTCTTATGCTTCCGATGACCGCGGCATCGAAGTCCGCGCCGTCGCCGGCGGCTACAAGATGTACACCAAGCCCCAGCACCACGACGTGGTCCGCCGCTTCATCAAATCTCTCCGTCCTCCTCTCCGCCTTTCCATGCCCGCTCTCGAAACCCTCGCGGTGATCGCCTACAAGCAGCCCGTCACCGCTCCCGAAATTTCCGAAATTCGCGGTGTCAACACTTCCGGCGTCATCTCCACGCTCCTCGACAAAAAGCTCATCACCACTGCCGGTCGCAAGGAAGTCATCGGTCGCCCCATCCTCTACAAATCCTCCAAAGAATTTCTCATGCGTTTCGGTCTCAGCGACCTCGACGAACTCCCCAGCCTCAAGGAGTTCGAAGCCCTCGCCCGCGAAGCTCTTGGCTCCGACGAAGTCTTTGCCGCCGACATTTCCGAAGATCAAGTCTCCGAGCTCCATCCCGAAACCGACGTCGCCAACGCCGGATCTGTAGCGCAGGGTGAGTCTTCGAGCTCTGCGGCTTCTTCTCATCCCAAGCGCAGCGAGGGACCTCTCTTGGATCGATCCGGCGCGCCTCTCGACTCCTCCATCCACAACGCCATCGACCGCGCCGAACACGAACTCGCCTCCGCCGAAGCCCAGCGCGAGCACGAGGCCCTCGCCACCAGCGAAGGCATGCCTTCCGGCCAGCTCGACGAAGACCCTCCCGCCCCCAACGCCAAATCCACCGCCGCCTCCGACTGACCTCTAACTTTTAACGTTAAACTTTTCACGTTCTACGGCTTGCCTTTTACTGAGAAACCGTTCCACTGCCCCATAGACCCTTCCCCAGAAATCAAAACAGCCTGTCATCCTGAGGAGCGCCGTTTGCGACGAAGGATCCCAACCGTTCCGTCTTGCCTCGCGTGACGCCTCTCTCTTCTCTCTTTACTTCTCCACCTCCTCGTTGCACCATAACTCCCCCGCTCAACTCCCATCCGGAGGACCTCATGTCATCACCTCAAGTCATCCTGATCACTGGTTCCAGCACCGGCTTCGGCCGTCTTTTCGCCGAAACACTCGCGCATCGCGGCCACACTGTCTTAGCCACCATGCGCGATCCGAAGGGCCGCAACGGCGCAAATGCCGCAGCTCTGCAATCCACAAAAAATATTCATGTCGTTGAAATGGACGTGACCGACGATTCGTCCGTCGATCGTGGGGTGGACACCTGCCTTCAGCATGCCGCCGGCCGCATCGACGTCGCTATCAACAACGCCGGTTACGGCCTCACCGGTCTCGTGGAGGCATGCACCAGCGACCAGGTCCGCGAAATCATGGACACCAATTTTCTCGGCGCCGTTCGCGTCAGCCGCGCCGTGCTTCCCGCGATGCGGCGTCAGCACAGCGGTCTGCTCCTTCACGTTAGCAGCGGTGCAGGACGAGTTGTGTTCCCCGGTTTTGGCATCTATTGCGCCAGCAAGTTCGCCATGGAAGCGATGGCCGAGGCCTATCACTACGAACTTGCGGGGCAGGGAATCGAATCCTGCCTTCTCGAACCGGGAAACTATAAAACCGAGATCTTCGGCAAAATCGTAACGGGCTCGGACACCGCTCGCACCGCGACCTATGGAGCTGTCGCGCAGATTCCCGACAAACTCACCGCCTCCCTGGATTCCGGCGGCGGCAATCCCCAACAAGTTGCTGACGCTGTCGTTGCCATTGTCGAAACTCCTGCCGGTCAACGCAAAATTCGCTATCGTGTCAGCCCCCAGGATTTCGGCGTAGACCAGATCAATGCCGTCTCCGAGCAGGTGCAGAAGGCCGTGCTAGATCGCTTCGGCTTCGCCGACGCCACCAGATTCACGCAGCGTTCCGCCGCAACCCAGTAGCACCGTTGGCCTGACGACGTGCTTGGGTCATTCACATCGACGTTGTCATTCTGAGCAAAGCAAAGGATCTCAACCACCGCGTCTCGTCTGTATTGCGGACCGTAGCTGAGGCGAATCTCACTTCGTCACATCCACGAACATCGTACTTGAGGGTGCCCCATCCTTTCCGCGCTTTGTGCGGAAAGGATGGGCTCTTACGATCGAACGCCCCGTTCTTCCGCTCTTCCGATTGTCGAATTTTGTTTTCGACCTTCACCCAACCGACCACCCTCCCCTCATGCTAGCGCCACCTTCGACGACCCAACCGAAACTTCTGTTATCATTGTCCCCGCTCCATTTCGGCGATCAGCCTGGTTCCTGCTCTCCGAAATCCGTTCTAAAACTTAAAACTGACAACTTACAACTCTCTTCATGCTCGAACGTCTGCAAAAAATTATCGCCCGCGCCGGCATCTCTTCTCGCCGACACGCCGAGCAACTCATTCTCTCCGGGCAGGTCCGCGTCAACGGCAAAGTCGTCACGGAACTCGGCACCAAAGCCGATCCCGCCAAAGACAAAATCGAAGCCGCAGGCCGCGCCATCGACTCCGACGAGCGCCACGTCTACCTGCTTCTCCACAAGCCGCCCGAAGTCGTCTCCACGCTCGCCGACCCCGAAGGCCGCAAGACCCTCCGCAACTTTCTGCGTGGCTTTCCCCAGCGCGTTTATCCCGTCGGCAATCTCGAATACGCCTCTGCAGGACTCGTCTTCATGACCAATGACGGCGACCTCGCCGCGCAGTTGCTAAAGAACTGGAATCATCTCGAGCAGGCTTACCAGCTCAAGATCAAAGGCATGCTCACGCTCGCCGATCTCGACCGCCTCGGCAAAGAAACTGGCGTAAAAATGAAAGTCGTTCGCCAGCCGGACGCCTCGCGCAGCGGCGGTTCCGCCAACTATTGGTACGAAGTTCGCATGCAAGGCCCCAAACTCGAGCCGCTCCGCCGTCTCCTCTTCCGCGAGCATCATCCCGTAGAAAAAGTTCACCGCATCGCCCTCGGCCCGCTCTCCGTCGAACACATCCCCCGCGGCCGCTACCGTGTCCTCGACTCTCGCGAAGTCGATGCCCTCACCAAATCCCCCAAGCCCCCCAAGCGCAAGCCCCGCTGACAATCCCCGCACGTGTAGCTCACCCCTTCAGGAGTGAGGCCTTTAGTCTTCCCCGCGTGGTCGCAAAATTTTCTTTCAACCTTTCACTTTGCACTTTTCACCTTATACGTGTTTTCTGCGTCTTTACTGTTCCACTTTTCCCCTGTTCCACTCTTCCACTCTCTACTATTCTTTTTCTTTCATGCCCGACCGCCTCCAAAAAATCCTCGCCGCCGCCGGCGTCGCTTCCCGCCGCAAAGCCGAGGAAATCATCCTCTCCGGCCGCGTCACTCTCAACGGCAAGATCGTCACCGAACTCGGCACCAAAGCCGACCTCTCCGCCGACACCATCACCGTTGACGGCAAGCCGCTCCAGCGCCCGCAAAAATTCGTGTATTTCCTATTGAACAAGCCGAAAGGCTACGTCACCACCACCAGCGATCCTGAAGGCCGCCCCACCGTCATGCAGCTCCTCGGCCAGCTCCCCGAACGCGTCTACCCCGTCGGCCGCCTCGACTACGCCAGCGAAGGTCTCCTCCTCCTCACCAACGACGGCGCTCTCGCCCAGCAACTCACTAAAGCCGCGTCTCACGTCCCCAAGACCTACCACGTCAAAATCTCCGGCCGCCCCTCCGAGCAATCCCTCCAAAAACTTCGCAACGGCGCCACCATCGCCCTCGAAAACAACCGCCGCGTCAAACTCTCTCCCACGAAAATCCGTCTTCTCGAAGATGCGCCCAATCCCTGGTACGAAATCACTCTGATCGAAGGCCGCAACCGCCAAATCCACCGCATGTTCCAATCCGTCGGCCACCTCGTAGAAAAGATCAAACGCGTCCAACTCGGCCCGCTCCGCCTCGACATCCCCACCGGCAAATTCCGCCCCCTGACCGAAAGGGAAGTAGCCCAACTCAAATCTTGGTCGGGCGATATCTGATATCAGATATCCGATATCGCTTTCCTGATCGCCGATCGCTGATCACCGCTCGCCTCTTACCGATTACTGATTACCGATTACTCTTGTGACGCCCCGCACTTAACAAACCCTAATCCCCGTCATAAAATAAACTCATGACTCACACTCTCGAAGAACTCATCCCCGACTACATCCAGGGCCTCCCCGCCTACGTTCCCGGCAAGCCCGTTGAAGAAGTCGAGCAGGACCTCAAGATTCACGCCGTGAAACTCGCCTCCAACGAAAATCCTCTCGGCCCCTCTCCCAAAGCTATGGAAGCCGCCCGCCGCGCGCTCGGTGAAGCCAACTGGTATCCCGACGGCGGCAGCAAGCGTCTCCGCGAAGTCCTCGCCGCCCGCAATAATGTCCGCTTCGAAGAAGTCTTCGTCGGTCTCGGCTCCAGCGAAATCATCGATCTCGCCTCTCGCGTGCTCCTCCGCCCCGGCCTGCACGGCATCACCAGTGAAGGCAGCTTCGCCCTCTTCGCTATCGCCATGCGTGCCAGCGGCGCCCGCCTTACGCAAACCCGCATGCGCAATTACGCCTTCGATCTCGACGCGATTGCCGCCGCCGTTACGCCCGAAACCCGCGTCATCTATATCGCCAATCCCAATAATCCCACCGGCACGGCTTTCGGCCACGACGAATTCGCCGCTTTCCTCGCTAAAGTTCCCGGCGACGTTCTCGTCGTCCTCGACGAGGCTTACCACGAATACGCCGAGCGCTCCGACCTGCCGCGCTCCCGAGAACTCTTTCGCCAGTACAACAACATCCTCACCTTAAACACATTCTCCAAGGTCTACGGCCTCGCCGGACTCCGCATCGGCTACGGCATCGGCCATCCCACCCTCGTCGCCGAAATGAACAAGCTCCGCACTCCCTTCAACGTCACCAGCATCGGTCAGGCCGCTGCCCTCGCCGCCCTCGACGACACCGAACACGTCCGCCGCTCCGTCGAATCCAATCGCAACGAGCGCCGCCGCCTCTTTCTCGAACTTACCAAGCTCCATCTCTCGCCCGTTCCCAGCGAAACCAATTTTCTTTTCGTCCCCATCGGCCCGTATGCCAAAGCTCTCTGCGACGAACTCCTCCGTGAAGGTGTCATCGTCCGCCCCATGGCCTGGATGGGTTTCCCCGAAGCCATCCGCATCAGCGTAGGTTCCCCCGCCGAAAACACCAAGCTCCTGACCGCCCTTTCCTACGCCCTCGACCGCCTCAAGTCTCCAGCTTCTCACTAGCCTCGGACGATTACGGACCAAGAGTTGTCATCCTGAGGAGCGTATTTTGCGACGAAGGATCTCAACCACTATCTCTTGTTTCCCAAGCAACGTCGGACTGTAGCGGCGGCCTTATGCCGCCAGGTGTTCTCAACTGCCATAGATGGCTCGTTTCCTACATAATCATGGCCATGCGCAGGACAGCGTGGCTGACGCTCTTCGTTGCTATCACCTTGTGTGCTGCTTGGATCGTTGCCTTCTCAGGCTGGACCATGAAGGACAATCCCATAGCGAGCCGCCTTGCAGCGGCGTTCCTTGCATTTGTCGCCGTCGGGTCCTATTGGATGTTGTTCGATGCCTGGAAGCATGAGAAAAGGCTGACCCGAAAGTTGTGGCTATTTTTCGTTCCCGGTGGGTTTCTTTGGTATTACTTCGCGGTTTGCCGCCTGCGGGAACTCCGCAAGGGCGGGTTCAAAACTCCTTGAGGGTGCCCCACCCTTGGTTGTAAGCGTGGGTTCTTACGATCCAACGTCTCCTTCCTCTTCTCCCACGAATTTCGATTTTCGAATTTCGTCTTCTTTCTCGATCTTTTTTGTTACTCTTCCACATTCACACTCATCGAATCCCCATGCTTCTCCAACTCCCCGAAAACGCTCCCCAATCTCCAGATCCAATTCGCGATCTCCTCCGTAACTCCAAAACCATCGCCGTCGTCGGCCTCTCTTCCAGTCGTCTCCGTCCCTCCAACGGCGTTGCTTCCTACCTCCAATCCGCCGGCTATAAGATCGTCCCCGTCAATCCCAACGAGTCCGAAGTCCTGGGCGAAAAAGCCTACGCCCGCCTCGAAGACATTCCGTTCCCCGTAGATATCGTCGACGTCTTCCGCCGCACCGAGCACGTTCCTCGCGTGGCCGATTCCGCCATCGCTATCCACGCGAAAGCCCTCTGGCTCCAGCAGGGAATTACCAACGAATCCGCCGCAGCCAAAGCGCACGCCGCCGGCCTCCTCGTCGTCCAGGACGCCTGCATGTTCCTCGAACACAAGTCCCGCCGCCCCCTGTAACGACCTGATACGTTTCACCTCAAACGGTTCTGTATTTCCGGCCTCGCCGTCAATCGCCGCAAAAAAAAACGGCGCCACGATGGCGCCGGTTCTTGTTGCACCCTTGCACTTTTACACCCTTGCACTCTTACACTGTCTGTCTTCTCCTCAAAACGCAAACACCTGCAAATTCCTCTTCCCTGGCAGCACTACCGCCAAAAATCTCCCATCCGGCGACAATCCATACTCCCGAATCGTCAACCCATGCAGCATCGGCCGCGGCTCGGGCTCCAATAGCGGCACCACTTGCCCCTTCCGGAACGCTGCCAATCCCGGCACATCGAACGTCACCAGGTCCGCCGACTTCTTCTCGATCGTCCTCTTCAAATAAATTCTTGTTTCATCGGTCGACCACTTCAGCACGCCCAGCCCGGTTCGCAAACGCGCCACTTTGTTCGGCTCCTCCAGGCTCCGAATCTCCAGCACCTCATTGTCGAGGAAGTACGCCGCCTTCGTTCCACTCGGCGAAATCGAAAGCCCTCCCGCTCCTACATACGCATCCAGTTCCGCCAACTCCTTATCGTCCTGCGCCAACAATTCCAGCTTCTGCATTCTCGCGGGACCGTCCATCGCACGGTCGCGCTCAATCGCAATCGCCGAATTGCTTCCTGGGATTCGCGCCGCGTCGATAAACGTTCGTCCCTCGAATACTTTCGTCTGCGGCCCGCTCGACATGTGCAAATATTTCATCGAGAACAACTGCCGCGGCGGCACTTCCTCCACCATATACACCAGCGTGCCGTTATCCCGCAGCCACATCGGGCTCTCCGCATTCATCACCAGCGCGTCCGACCCGGCCGGATGCAGCTCCCGCCCGTTGTCATCCATCAGCAGCAGCGCCCGTGCATCCTCCCGGCTGTCGTCCTCGGGATCGACCGTCGTCGTGTACAGCTGAATCGCCACTAAGTGCCCATTCGGCGACCACGTGAACGATTCCACCTGGTACGTGAACGGCTTGTCCCCGTGCGTGAATTTCTGCCCTTCCAGCAGCCGCCGCCGCTTGCCGTTCGTCTCCAGCAGCCAGATGTCGTCCCGCTGCAGCTCGTACTTCTTGCTGGCCTTGAACAGCCGCCGCACCGAAAAAATAATCCGCCCATCCGGCGCGTACGCGAAGGCCGTCACCTCTTCGTCCACCGTCGTCACGGCCTTGTCCATGTTTTGCGCGCGCCCCGGCGCTGCAAAGGGCAGGGAACTAACCAGCATCAACACCAACGCCAAGCCAGCAATCTTCATCCGCCTCTTGAACCTTCCACTTGAAACTCTACACTTTATACGGTTTTGCTCTTACTGTTCCACTCTTCCCCGGTTCAACCGCTTCACTTTTTTCACGCTAATTCCTCGAGAACGGTAGAGGACGCTTACGCGTCCATCTTCCTTCTCCTGGGAGCGCCATTCACCAGAATGGCGTCGCTGTTATGCCACCCCACCCCGTGCTCGAGCCACTCAAAACATCATGTCATCCTGAGGCGATCCGGTGAGGATCGCCGAAGGATCTCAACGTAATCCCCATCTCCCAAATTTCCGTGGTTCCTGCCTTACGGTTTTACTCTTTCACCTTTACACTCTTGCACTCTTCCACTTTCCTGTCCCCGCGCTGTCGCCTGTAGGCTGGCGGCTGTCGACCGTCTCCTCACGGCTTCGGATGTTTCCCCCCATATTCCGAACAACAAATCTTCCCCGTGGGCACAAATTCCATCACTTCCACCCGCGTCGCGTCCGGATCGTACGCGTCCAAAGAATTTTTCCCATCCCGCCCCACCTCCGGCCCATCAAACTCCTTCAGTCCGCGCTCCCGCAGCTTCTTCGCCGCCGCATCCGCGCTCGCTACTCCCAGCGAAAAATGGTTCTGCACTCCTAACTCCTTATGATCCGCATTCGCCGGAATATTCAGCATGTACTCAATCCAATTATCTCCATCCGGCACCTGGATTTCATACCAGTCCAGCCCGTCATCATTGAACCCGCCCTTCCAGTACAACCGGAACCCCAGCACATCCTCATAAAACCGGCTCTCCGCCTTCCAATCCTTCACCACAAATCCCGCATGCAGCAACTTATGGCTAATCGCTTTGCCCGTTCCTTCACTGCTGCTCACATCCCATTTCTGCTCCACAAACACAATCTTGTTGCCTTCCGGATCCTGCGTCTCAAAATACTTCGTCCCATCCGGCCAGCTGAAAATCTCGTTCGCCGCCACTCCCTTAGCCGTCAAATACGCACGCATTTTGTTCACGCTGTCGGTCGCCAGCCCCACTTCCGCCAGATAACTTCCAGCGGTCCCTGGAGCCGTAGTCGCCAGTTCCACCCGCTGGCTCCCGTTCACTGTGTAGCTCGCTTGCACCGCATTCCCATTCCTCACCGTCGCGGTCGGCAGCCCAAGCACGTCCCCGTAAAACGCCTGAGCCTTCCCCAAGTCCGTCACCCGCACCTTCACGTACGCAATCCCTAAGATCTTCGCCCTCCCATCCGTCTCCGCCCCCGCGCCCCATCCTCCAGCCGCCATCAACGCCGCTGCAACGACCGCCACTCCCGCGATCCTATTTGCTCGCACACCCACCCTCCGCTCACAAACCTGTTACTTGACACTTTTCACTTTATACGGTTTTTCGGTTTCAAAATGGCCGTCAGCAACTCACTCTTGCACCGTTATACTTTTTCACTTTTGTACCTCTTCTCACGGCTTTGGATGCGTCCCCGTAAACTCCGAGCAGCACGGCTTCTCCACCGGCGTGAATTCCATAAACTCCACCCGCGTGTCGTCCGGATCGTACAAATTCAATTGCCACTTCCCATCCCGCCCGATCTTCGGCTCCTCCGTCAGTTTCACTCCGTTCTTCTTCAATTGCTCGGCCACGTCCCGCACGCTCGGCACTCCCAACGCAATATGATTCATCACGCCCAGCAGATGTTTGCTTGCATCCGGCGGAATATTCAGCATGTACTCGATCCAGTCCGTCCCATCCGGCACCTGCATCGACACCCAATCCACCCGCTCATCCTTCATCCCTCCCTGCCAGTACAAATGAAACCCCAGCACATCCCGATAAAACTTATCCATAGCCTCCCGGTCCTTCACCACCCACCCCGCATGAATGAGGATTTCCTTTAGGGCCGAGCTCGGCGAGGGATTCGCATGATAGGCCTTATATCGCAAAGCGGACCCCGATTTCAAAAATGCGATGCTATGGCCTTCAGGGTCTTGCACCCGTAACATCGATAGTTGGCCGTTGTCTTCCTCTTTATGAAAGCGAATCTTGTTGGCCTTCAACCGTTTGCTTAGCTCCTGCAAATTGTCGGCCCAGAAGCTGAGCTCTGCGATGAAGTTTGATGTGCCCTTTTCCGTGGGCGACAACAGGATGAATTGGCCGGAAGGCAAGTGGAAACCAGACGGTTCGGGAGATTCACACCAATCACACGCCCGCGTTGTGTCGGTCACGGACATATAGAATGGTCGCGCCAACGCGACGTTCGACACATAGATTCGCACCCCGGCAATCCCGTATATATGTGCCTTCGGCAGGTCTTTTGCTGACGACGTGGTTCCTATCATGACGAAAGACCACAGACACATCCCCGTCACCGCCGCAATCCTTTTCATCGCATCTCCATCCCGCTCTGTAGGGGCGGCTTTACGCCGCCTGCCTTTGTTACTGCTTTGTGTAGCCGACGCTTCACGCGTCCATCTTGCCATTCCTGGGAGCGCCATTCAGCAGAATGGCGTCGCTGTTATGCCACCCCACCACGTGCTCGAGCCACTCAAAGCAAACATGTCATCCTGAGGCGATCCGATGAGGATCGCCGAAGAATCTCAACGTAATCCTCACCTCCCAGCTCTCCGTGCCCTCGGTGTTAACTCTTCTCTTCCTACCGACTACCAACTACGAACTACGAACTACGAACTACCAACTTTCTTCTTCATCTTCCCAATCTCCGCCATCCGTGCCCGGATCCTTGCCTCAAACCCCTGCTCCGTAGGCTTGTAGTAACTCCGTCCCGCCAGATTATCCGGCAGACACTGCATCTCCGTCACTTTCTCCTCAAAATTGTGCGCGTACTTGTATCCTTCTCCATACCCGATATTCTTCATCAATCCCGTCACCGCATTCCGCAGGTGCAACGGTACCGGCTCCGCTTCCGTCTTCCGCACATCTTCCATCACGTCCCCGTACGCCACGTACACCGCATTCGACTTCGGCGCCAAACTCAAATACACCGCCGCTTGCGCCAGCGCCAGATGCCCCTCCGGCGCGCCCAGAAAATCGAACGCCTCCTTCGCCGCCAGCGTCATCGCCAGCGCCCCCGGCTCCGCCAATCCAATATCCTCGCTCGCCATACGCACCATCCGCCGCGCCAGATAAAGCGCATCCTCGCCGCTCTCGATCATTCGCGCCAACCAGTACAACGCCGCATCCGGATCGGAATTCCGCACGCTCTTGTGCAGCGCCGAAATCAGGTTGTAGTGCTCCTCCCCCGCCTTGTCGTACCGCAGTACCTTTTTCTGCAGCACCTCCTCCAACAGCTCCACCGTGATCCGCTTCACCCCACTGCTGTCATCCCGAACGGAGTCCGCGGAGTGAGGTATCTCTCTTCGACCGCGCTCACGGCGATTGGCGCTTGAACTGGAGGTTGCCCCACCTTTAGTTTGTAAGGGTGGGTTCTGACGATCTAACGCCGCCGACGTTCCGCTCTTCTCTTCAGGGGGTCGGAGCTTCAGCTCCGACATTGCGCTGCTGGAAGACTGGGCTTTAGCCCCTGAAGAATTGGTTTTCTCCGACGAGCCCGCACTCTTCACACACAATTCCAAGGTGTTGTACGCCGCCCGAGCATCCCCATTCGCAAACGCCGCCATCCTCCACAACACCTCTTCACCGTGTTTGAGCGCCGCACCGCTGCTCCCCACGTCCGCACGATTTTCAGATGAATCGGTCATTCCAAGCGAAGCGAGGGATCTGCTTTTCTCTCCCTCTCTCCGCGTCCTCTGCGTCCCCTCTGCTACCTCTGTGGTGACTCTTTCTTCTTGCTGTCGGCTGTCGGCTAATGGCTGTAAGGGCGTTTCATCCGCCAGCACAATATTCTCGTTCCCGTATCCCCGCTCTTTATCGGCCAGCGCCCGCCTCAACAACTCCACAATCTCCGGCGTCGTCAACGCCTCCAGCACGTACACTTTCGTCCGCGACAGCAGCGGCGAAATCACCTCGAACGACGGGTTCTCCGTCGTTGCCCCGATAAACAAAATGTGCCCGGCTTCCACGTGCGGCAAAAACGCATCCTGCTGCGCCTTGTTGAACCGGTGCACTTCATCCACAAAGACGATGGTCCGCCGCCCGCCCCGCGACTTCCTTTCCGCGTCCGCCATCACTTCCTTGATCTCTTTGATCCCGCTCAACACCGCGCTGAACGACACAAACTCGCTCTTCGTCAATCGCGCAATCAGCCGCGCCAGCGTCGTCTTCCCGCACCCCGGCGGCCCCCACAGCAGCATCGAGCTCAAATTGTCGTTTTCGATTTGTACCCGCAGCGGCTTGCCCGGCCCCAGCAACTTCTCCTGCCCCACCACTTCATCCAACGTTCTCGGCCGCATCCGCTCCGCCAACGGCTGCAGCGCCGCCGCTGTCTCCTGCGCCCGCATCTCCGGTTCCGCCCCAAATAAACTCATCCTGTCGCCAGCCTCTTTGCACCTTTCACTTTACACCTTACATTTCGCACGGTTTGCTTTTCCCAGGCTCGCTCCAAGCAGAAAACGAAACGAACTTGAGGGTGCCCCATCCTTTGTGCGCGCTTTGCACAAAGGGTGGGCTCCTACGATCCAACGCCTCAACTTTCTTTTCTTCGCCTTTGCTCTTTCACCTTACACCCTTATACCTTTTCACCCTTTCACCCTTCCTCTCACCTCCCCACCACTCTCCCCATATAAAACTCCAAAAACGCGTCACTATCCGATTTCAGACACACTTCCGCATTCGCCACGCCCTCTTCCGCTTTGGTGCTCCCATCCTCATCAATCCGCAATCGCATCGCCTTCATCGGACACAGCTCTGGACGAATCGCATATCCCATCGCCACCGCATCAAACATCGTTGGCGTCTCCTGCTTCGTTCCATAAGCCCACTGGTGATACAGCACCGTCAACGCATCCGTTAGCCCGCTGCCATGCGCGAACAATCGACCCCGTTCCAACTCCTGCAGCTTGATCTGCGTCGAGTCCAGCGGCATCACAAACAGTGGCACGCCGGATGCGAACACCTTCCGCGCTGCCTCCACATCACACAAAATATTCCACTCCGGCATCGGTTTCACTGGCCCTGTCGGATACGCGAACCCGTCGTATCCCCGATACACCGACCCGCCCATCAATACAATCCGTTTCAGCTTCCGAAACGTCTCCGCATCCCGGTCCATTGCAGCACCAAGATTCGTCTCCGGGCCAATCGCAATCAACGTGATCTCTCCAGGATGCTTTCGAATCTGCTCCAGCAAAAACTCCACCGCCCCGGGCAACTGTTTTTCCGGCTCCCGCTCTCCATATTTCGCCTGCGAAACCGTCAGCGCCCCCTTCGCCGGATATTTCTCTTGCCCGACCCCCACCGGAATTTCCGGATGCCCCGCCTCCCGCAAAAACCGCTCCATCATCCGTGCCCGCAGCGCCGTGTTTCCCCATGCCGTAGTAATTCCCAGAATCTTCAGCTCTGGACTCTCCAGCGCCAACCCGATCGCCATGGCATCATCAATGTCGTCCCCAATGTCCGTATCAATAATCACCAGCTCCGCCGCGCTTCCTGTTTGCTGACCCCGTGGCACAGCCATTCCTGGCTGTGCGCCCTGCGCGAGCACGCAAACCGCAATCATCTGGACCAAAGAATCCCTCGTCACTTTTTCTCCTCACGGGAAGCGCTTCGTGTCAGATGGATTTGAACCTTCTACCTTATACCTTTCACTTTGCACGGTCTTGCCGTCCCGCTCAGCCACTATTCACTCGCCACTGCTTTGCTCGTCCTCTGCCGAAACGCCTCATACAGCACCACGGCCGCCGCCGCGGCCGCATTCAACGATTCCACCTGCCCCGCCATCGGAATATGCACCCGCGCATCCGCCCCTCGCACCACATCCTCCGGCAATCCCGCGCCCTCGTTTCCCACCAACAGCGCCACCGCCTCGCACCAGTCCACCTCCCACGGCGCCAGCGCTTCCCGCACTTCGTGTCCGTCGGACATGGCACCCTGCCCGATCACGTCATTCCGAACGGAGTCCGCGGAGTGAGGAGCCTCTCTTGGGTCTTCTCGCCACTCACCACCAGCCACTCGCCACTGCTTTTCCTCTTCCACGCACGACGCCAGCGTCCGAATCCCTCGCAATTTCAGCTGCGTCAATAGGATCCCCAGCGCCATGCCCGCGACAATCGGCAGATGCAGCGTAGCTCCCGCCGAGGCCCGCAACGCCTTCGGCGCAAACGGACTCGCCGTCCCGCTTTGTCCCGTCGCCGCCGTCACCGCCGCGGTTGCGCCAAACGCCGCCGCCGTCCGCAGAATCGTCCCCACATTCCCCGGATCCTGCACTCCCGCCAGCACCACAATCAGCGGTGCACACACCTGCGTAGCTCCGGGCTTCAGGCCGGCATGTTCGTCCTCACGACTTTCGAGTTTCGAATTTCGAATTTCGCCTTCCTCGTCGCTCGTCACTCCCCGCTCGCCACGGCCTTCCAGCACTTCTTCCAGCGTCCACGTCCGCGGCACCACCAGCGCTGCCACTCCCTGCGGATGTTCCGTGTCCGCTAGGCCCTCAAACAGCCGATCCGTCGTTCGCAGCACCGGAAATCCCATCTCCGGCCTCCCGATCAACGGCGCCAACCTCTCCCGGTACCGCTCCCCGCTTTCACCAAACAGCACCGCCTCCACCCGGCATCCCGACGTCAGCGCCTCTTCCACCAACCGTACCCCTTCCACCCCCACCGCCCCGCTCGTCGTCGGCACACCCCCACGAAGCGCCACCCGAAACTCCTTCAGCCACCGGTTGTCCCGGCTGGTAATCACCTCCGGAGCAGAGCCGGCGCCACTCCGCGGCCCAACCGTTCTCCTGGCTTCTCGCCCGTTCGCCATTCTCTCCGTTCCCTCTGTGCCTCTGCGATCTCTGCGTTAATCCTCTTCCGTTCTCTGACTCTTATACCCTTATACCCTTGCACTCTTGAACCGCTTCACCGGTTTTTCTCTGTCCCACTCTCTTCTTTGTGTACCAATCATTGCGTCTACGTTACTCCCTGTGATAATTTCCACAGCATCGGCAAATCGCACACTCTCGCTCCAGAATAGGAACGGTTCCGCTTGTCAGCTGAAGTTCTCAAAGTCAGCGCGGCCAATCCCGACCCTCGTATCATCCGCTATGCCGCGTCCTGGCTCAACCGCGGAGCCGTCGTCGCCGTTCCCACCGACACTCTCTACGCCCTCGCTGCCGATCCCGTCAACCTCGCCGCCGTCGAAGAAATTTTTCGCGTCAAAGGACGCCCCGAACAGCGCGCGCTTCCCATCCTCATCAGCTCGCTCAATCACGCTTTGGTTGTTGCGAAGAATCTTCCCGACAATTTTTATCGACTCGCCGAAGCGTGCTGGCCCGGTCCGCTTACCATCGTCGTCGACGCCTCCAACCGGCTCCCCCTGAAGGTCACTGGCAACACCCGCCGCATCGCCATGCGCTGGCCCAAATCCAAAGTCGTCTCCGACTTGATCTCTGAAATCGGCGTTCCTCTTACCGGCACCAGCGCCAACATTTCCGGCTCGCCCACCTGCGCCAGCGGCGGCGAAGTCTTCAACCAGCTCGGCGATCGCCTCCCGCTGATCCTCGACGCTGGCGAAACCAACGGCGTCATGCCTTCCACCATCGTCGAACTTCGCGGCGATCACTGGTGCATCGGTCGCCTGGGCGCCATCCCCGCCGACGACATCCAGGACGCACTAGAAGGCGATAACGCCGTCCCCGCCTGATTTTGGAGCGCGCCGATTCATCGCCGCTTTTGAGTGTAGAGGGCGCTCTAATCTTGGATTTCCTGGGAACGCCAACCTCCGTGTTGGCGAGTCGAATCTCTTGCCGGCCACCTCAAACTTCATCTGAAATTGAAGATAAGAAAACGCTGTCATCCTGAGCAAAGCGAAGGATCTCAACCACTGCGTCTTGTCGCCCAAACGAGAATCCTTGCCCCACCTTGCACCGAAAACTTTTCACCTTGTACGGGTTTGCTGTTTCACTCTTCAAGCGTCTAACTACTCTTTTCTCACCTCGCCTTCCCATAACAAATCTTCCCCAACACCATCTCCTCCTCGGCCCCCGTTGCGCTCGGCAAATTTCCCGCCCTCCGGTGCACCGTCTCGTACGCCAGCAACGCAAACGCGTACGCCTCCTTCGCCTCTTCCGGCACGCCCACCTTCAACGATCCCACCACCTCAATCGGCGTCAACGCCGCCGCCAACTGCGCCATCACCAGGGGATTCTTCGCCCCGCCCCCCGACACAATCAGCTGCTGCACCTTCGTCTTTTTCAGCACAAATCGTTTCAATGCGTCCACCACCGACGCCACCGTAAACTCCGTCGTTGTCCGGATCAAGTCATTCGGCGCTGCGCGATGCTTCTTCCCCAGTCGCAGCAATTCCGTGAAGTAAGCTCGCCCGTAATACTCCCGCCCCGTCGATTTCGGCGGCCCCAATCGCAAATAAGGATCCCGCAGCAGCTCCCGTAACAGTTTCTCGTTCACCTGCCCCTGCCGAGCCAGCCGCGCCCCGCGATCAAACTTCTGCTTCTTCTTCGTGTAGTGCCACACCAGCGCGTCCATCAACATGTTTCCCGGCCCGGTATCGAACGCCACCACCTGCCCCGGCTTTGCTCCCGCCGGCAACACCGTCACATTCCCGATTCCTCCCAGGTTTAGCGACACGCGCCCCATCTTCTCGTCGCGATACAACAAGTAATCCGCATACGGCACCAGTGGCGCGCCTTGTCCTCCCACCGCCATGTCCGCTACCCGAAAATCGCCCACCGTCGTGATCCCGGTTCGCGCTGCAATCACCGACGGCTCGCCAATCTGCAGTGTCGATACCGTCTTCCGTCCAAGAAACTCTACCGGCCGCCCCTGATGAAAAATCGTTTGCCCGTGACTTCCGATCAACTCCACTCGCGACAGCGCCACGCGAAACTCCTTGCACGCGCTGATGGCCGCTTCCGCAAACGCGCCTCCCAATCGAAAATTCAGCTGGCTGATCTCCCCCGCCGTGCAAGCGGCACCCTCCGCGATCCGCAATACTTCCTTGCGCAACGCCGCCGGCATAATCCGCGAAGTGTAGTCCACCAATTTCGTCTTCAGCCGCGGCGCCCGGCTCGTCTTTTCCGACGCCCGCAGCGAGTGCGCACCCTCCGTAATCTCCGCCAGCGCCACGTCCATCCCATCCGCCGAAGTCCCGCTCATCATCCCCAGCACTAACATCAAGTCACCCGTAGCGCCGTGCCTTCAGGCCGGCACTCTTTTCTCTTTGTAGGGACCGCCTTCTGAGGCGGTCCGCCCCCGATCGAATTTCTCGCTCGATCCGCTCATCCACGCCACACAAAACCGTGTCATTCTCAGCGCAGCGAAGGATCTCAACGCATAACGTCATCGCAATCGTATCTTCTGCGCGCGGATCGTCCCCCTCGTTCTAACACACCCGCACTAGGCAATCCGCAGATTGTTCCACCCCCGTGCCCAATTGTCCTGTAGGGGACGCTTTACGCGTCCATCTTTTCTTTGCGGGAACGCCACCTCCGCCCCATTCCGCGTATTTTGCGGAATGAACTCCCTCCGTGTTGGCGAGTCTTAGCCTTTGTAGCGCTGGCCTTCATGCCAGCCTCTTTTCGCTCTCCGCCATACGCCAGCTGTGCTTGAGGGTGCCCCATCCTTTCCGCGGTTTGTGGGGAAAGGTGGGCTCTTACGATCGAACGCCACCACGTTCTGGTCTTCCTGTTTTTATGGAATCAAGTAGAAAATCACTTGTGGCAGGTACACACCTGTAAGGACTGCGAAAATCCACGCACTCGGCGCACGCCAATTGCGAACGAGCAAGAAACCGAAGATGAAGAATCCGGCCCAGATGACCCAAGGATTCTGACCGAGTGTGGCGAGAAAATCCGAATACCATACGATGAACCTGGCGAGCGGGCCCGTTGCTGGGCCTGCGGAAACTCCGAATACCGACTCCTTAGGGTGCGGCAAATACAGTCGGTTCACGAAGAAAAATAGTGCGCCAACTCCCAAGGCGAGGAAATTCTTCAGCGCTGCGGAAAGCTCCACTTGGGAACTCATCGCCGTAATCACAACCTCTCTCGGATCCCGCTCGCCGGATGCTCCACCCTCGTTTTGTGAGGGTGGGTTTTCTTCTCCCGCTTCCTCAGCGTACTCTGCGTCTCTGCGTTGGCCTTATTCGTCGCGGATCGCCGTTCGCTGATCGCCGCTACCAACTACCGACCACCAACCACCAACTTCCGCCTATTGCCCCCCAATCTCCTTCTTCAACTCCGCCAGCAAATTCAGCGCCTCGATCGGCTTTAGCTGATCCAGATCCGCCGCCTTCAACCTCTCAATCACCGCGCGATCCAGCGCCGTGAACATTACACTCTGCCCATTCCCGTTCCCATTCACGCCGCCATCTACCGCGCCCGGCGTCAACGCTTCGCTCACCTCGTGCTCGCTCTGTTCGTGCTTCTTCAATACTTCCCGCGCCCGTTCCACCACGCTCTTCGGCAACCCCGCCAATCGCGCCACTTCTATCCCATAACTCTTGTCCGCGCTCCCCGGCTCCACCCGCCGTAGAAAAATAATCTCGTTTGGCGTTTCCCGCACGCTCACGTGCACGTTCTTCACGGTCGGCAATAAATCCGCCAGTTCCGTCAACTCGTGATAATGCGTAGCGAACAACGTCCGCGAGCGCGTGTTCTTCTGCAAATGCTCCACCACCGCCCATGCGATCGAGAGCCCGTCAAACGTCGCCGTTCCGCGCCCCACTTCATCCAGCAACACCAGGCTCGACGGCGTGGCATGATTCAAAATCGTCGCCACCTCGCTCATCTCCACCAAAAATGTCGACCGCCCCCGCGCCAGATTGTCCGCCGCTCCAATCCGCGTGAAAATCCGGTCCGTCAGCGGCAACTTCGCCTGTCGCGCCGGCACGTACGACCCCATCTGCGCCATCAACACGATCAGCGCCGCCTGCCGCAAATATGTCGACTTTCCTCCCATATTCGGTCCGGTAATCAGCAGCAACTGCTGCCGCCCCGGCTCAAAGCACAAATCATTTGGCACAAACCGCTCGCCCTTCGCCTTCAGCAACTCCTCGATCACCGGATGCCGTCCGCCCACAATCAACAACTCGCCCGTCGCATTCAGTTCCGGCCGCACATAGTTCCGGTCCGCCGCCAGTTTTGCCAGCGCCGCCAGCACGTCCAGCTTCGCTATCGCTCCTGCCGTTCTCCGCAGTCGCCCCGCCTGCGCCGCCACGCTCGCCCGCACCTCTACAAACAACTGCCGCTCAATCTCCAGGATCCGCTCATCTGCCGCCAGAATCTTCCGCTCGTACTCCTTTAACTCCGGAAACGTGAACCGCTCCGCATTCACCAGCGTCTGCTTCCGGTCATAGTCCGCCGGCACCAGATGCAGATTCGGTTTGGAAATTTCCAGATAATACCCAAACACCTGGTTGTACCGAATCTTCAGCGAGTTGATCCCCGTCCGCTTCCGCTCGCGCTCCTCCATCGCCGCAATAATCTCTTTGCTGTTTTTACTCAGATTCCTCAGCTCATCCAGCTCCGCGTTGTAGCCTTTCCGGATCATCCCCGGATCATTCATCGTCGCCGGCGGCTCGTCCCCAATCGCCTGCTCCAGCAACTCCCGCACATCCCCTAGCTCGTCAATCTCCTCATGCAACTCCCCCAGCAGTTCACTCCTTTTGGGTCTTGAAGGCTTGTCCTGAGATTCGAAGGGTGCCCCACCCTCGAGTTGTGAGCGTGGGTCTTGGGTTTCTCTTCTCTGCGCTTCCTCTGCGCTCTCTGCGTCTCTTCGTTGGTTTTTTTCTTCCGGATTTTTCTTCTCCGAAGCTGTCGACTGTGAACTGTCGACCGTGAACTGCCTCAGCACCGGCATTTGCCCCAGACTCTTCCGCAGCGCCACCAACTCCCGCGGCATGGCTTGCCCCAGAGTGATCCGGCTCGTCAGTCGCTCCAGATCCTGCACCCCGCGCAATTCTTTCCGGATTTCCCCGCGCACCACCGTCTGCTGCAGCAAGTGCGCCACCGCATCCAGCCGCGCCTCAATCGCGTCCGAATCGATCAGCGGCCGCAGAATCCAGTTCCGCAGCAGTCGCGCTCCCATCCCCGTCACCGTCGCATCCAGTGCCGCGATCAATGTTGTCGGCCCGCTGCTCTTCGCCTCTTCCGCAAAAATCGGCGCCAGCAGTTCCAAATTCCGCACCGACACCGGATCGAGCGTCAACGCATCGCGCTGCTCGTAATACCGGATGCGGTCGATATGCCGCAGCGCTTCCAGGCTCGGTGCATCGTCCCCTCGCGCGGAGTTCTCCCGCAAATAGTGAACCACTGCCCCCGCAGCGCACATCGCTTGCGCATGCTCATCCAGCCCAAACCCCGTCAACTCCGCCACGCCAAACTGCTCGCGCAACACCCGCTCGGCGTAGTCGCACTGGAAAATCCAATCCTCCAGCCGCGTCTCGACCCCGCCGGTTCCATCTAACAAAGTATTCTTCGCCGTCTCAAATAACTGGTTAGGGCGGGGCAGCAGCGTCTCCCGCGGGCGCATCAACTGCAACTCATCCCGCAGCATCTCTTCCGCGCGCGGCCCCGCAAACTCCGTCGCCTGAAACTCTCCAGTCGACAAATCCACCAGCGCCAGCCCTATCACCTTGCCGTTCTTCTGCCCCGGATCCTGCGCCACCGCCGCCAGAAAATTGTTCTCCCGCGCATCCAACACCGCCACATCCGTCGCGGTTCCCGGCGTAATCACCCGCGACACTTCCCGCCGCACTAGTTTCTTCCCCGGCCCCGGCTGCTCCATCTGCTCGCAGATCGCCACCTTGAACCCGGCGCGAATCAGCCGCGCGATATATCCATCCGCCGCGTGATATGGCACCCCGCACATCGGAATCGGCTGACCCTTTTCCCGATTCCGCGAAGTCAGCGTGATGCGCAGTTCCCGCGACGCGATCATCGCGTCTTCGTAAAACAGTTCGTAAAAATCCCCCAACCGAAACAGCAGCAACGCGTGCGGATACCTCGCCTTCACCGCGTTGTACTGCTGCATCAATGGTGTAGTCGCTTCGCTCATTTGGAGTGCGAGGATTTATCGCCGCTTTTCTGCCCACAGCCCAACCGACCATCTGTCATCCTGAGCGCGGGAATCTTGCGCGCGAAGGATCTCAACCACCAATTCTTGTCCCGCCTTGAACCTTCGACCTGGCACCTTGCACCTTATACGGTTTCACTCTTCCGCTGTTCTGTCGTTCCACTCTCTTCGCCTTTAACGCTTATACCTTTGCACTCTTATACCCTTTCACTTTCGATTCCCACTTCCCTCAACACAAACGCATAATCCAACGCAATCTCCCTCAAAAAGTCATACCTCCCGCTCGCCCCGCCATGTCCTGCGCCCATATTCGTTTTCAGCAGCAGCACATTCTCGTCCGTCTTCATCGTTCGCAGCTTCGCCACATACTTCGCCGCTTCCCAGTACATCACCTGGCTGTCATTCCACGCTGTCTTCACCAGCATTCGCGGGTACGCTTTCCTCTCCACATTCGTATACGGGCAATACATCTTCATGTAGAAGTAATCCTTCTCCACCTGCGGATTCCCCCATTCTTCATATTCGCCGACCGTCAAGGGCAGGGAAGGATCGAGCATGGTATTCAGCACATCCACGAACGGCACATGGCTCACCACCACGCGAAACAAATCCGGCCGCATATTCGTCACTGCGCCCATTAGCAAGCCGCCCGCGCTTCCGCCTTCAATCACCAGCCGCTCTTTCGTCGTGTACCGTTTCGCAATAAGATACTCCGCGCATGCTATGAAATCCGTAAACGTTGCCATCTTCCGGTGCATTCGACCCGCATCGTGCCACGGCTTCCCCAATTCACCGCCGCCGCGCACATGCGCGATCGCATACACAAATCCGCGATCCAGCAGGCTCAGCCGGTTCGAGCTGAACGTCACCGGCATGGAAAGTCCATAACTTCCATACCCGTACAGCAGCAGCGGTGCGTTTCCGTCGCGCACCGTATCTTTCCGCCGCACCACGGAGATCGGCACGTGCGTCCCATCCGGCGCATTTGCGTGCAGGCGTTCGCTCACATACACCGCCGAATCAAATCCCCCCAGCACTGGCTGCTGCTTCTTCAAATTCCGCTCGCCCGTAGTGATGTTGTAGTCGTATACCGACCGCGGCGTCACCATCGACTCGTACTGAAACCGCACATGCCCCGTGTCGAATTCCGGATTCGTCCCCAGCATCGCGTTGTACGCCGGCTCCGCAAACTCAATTCGCTGAGACCCCTCCAGTGCGCTCGCCGCGTTTCGGGTCAGATCCACAATCCGCAAGTACGGCAGCCCGTCTTCGCGTTCCGTCAACACCAGGTGCGTTCGAAACGTCTCCAGCCCGGCCAGCATCACCTTTGGCCGGTTTGGAATGACTTCCCGCCACCGCGACCGCACCGGATCCTCCGCCGGCGCCGTCATCAACCGGTACGTCCGCCCGCCGCTGTTCGTTCGAATGAAAAAGACCCCGCCCCCTGGGGCCTCCGCGCCTCCCGGGTGGTGATCCAGGTAGTACTCGTGGTCGTCTTGCCGCGGCGTTACCAGCTGAAACGTGCCCCGCGGCGTATCCGCCCTCAAATACTGAACCTCGCTCGTGGTGTGGCTGTTGCAAACGAGAAACAGATATGCCCCGCTCCGGGACCGTTCCACATCAATCCGAAATCGCTCGTCCTTCTCCTCATAAATCAGCTCATCGCCCTGCGTTTCAGAACCTGAGGGTGCCCCATCCTTTGCGCCTTTCGCAAAGGGTGGGTCTTCTCTTACGCTTTTGCCTTTTCCTTCAACTTCGTCTGGTGAACCTGGGTGTCTGGTTTCAACAGGCACGAAAGGCCACTGGTTCACCTTAAGCGTTTGTTGCGGCGATCCTCTCTCGCTCTGGTCGTGCCAAGTGCCTGGTGCCCCAGGTTCGTGTTGTGAACCTGGGTCTTGGGGTTGCTGGCCGCTATCAACTGTCGACTGTCGGCTGAATTCATGCCTCCACAACTGATTCGACCGCTTCGTCACCGCATCTTCTGTCACATAAAACAGCGCACTCCCATCCTTCGACCAAGCCACACTCGTTACGCGTTCGGCTCGAAAGGGAAGTAGTCCATCCTCTCTCCGCGCACTCTCGGCGCCCTCTGCGTCTCTGCGTTGACTTTCCTCTTTTCGAATTTCGAATTTCGCGTTTCGAATTTCCCCGGGTGCCCCAGGTTCGTTCAATGAACCTGGCTCTTGGGCTTGCTCGCTCGCCACTCCCCACTCGCCACTGGCCCCTGCCTTTAATTCCTTCACCTCCAACGTATATTGCCGATACCCCGTAGTGTCCGTCGCATACGCCAGGTACCGGTTGTCATCACTCACATCAAAAATCCCCAGCCCCATATACGTATGCCCCACCGCCAGCTCATTCAAATCCAGCAACACCTCTTCCGCCGCTGGCGGAACTCGATCTTTCTCCTCATCAAACTCCCGAAGTTGCTTTCTCCGGTCCTCCGGTGAAATGTCCAGCCACGTCGCGCGTCTCCTGCAATAAATCGGATACTGCTTCCCCTCTTCCGTCCGCGTGTAATACTCGTATCCGCGCAACAAATACGGCACACTCAGATCCGTTTGCTGAATCCGCTCCAGCATCTCCTGATACAACTTCACCTGTAGCCCTTCGGTCGGCCGCAGCAGTTCATCCGCGTACGCGTTCTCCGCCTCCAGGTACTCCCTGACTCTCGGATCGCCCTTTTCCCGCATCCACGCGTAGTGGTCCACGCGCCGGTCTCCATGAATCACGTGTTCGACCGGTTCCCGCACCGCCAAAGGCGCTTCCGCCCGCGCTCCGCTTGCACTCCCCACCGCCATCCCTCGCCCTTCCACCCCGGCCCCCTCGCCTCCCCCACCAGATGTGGCGGCCTTTGTAGGGACCGCCTTCTGAGGCGGTCCGCTCATCGGCGACCCACTGAGATGACACCGGAAGGCGCCGGCCTTGGTGTCGGGCCCGTTCAGGGAAAAAACCACCCCGCCGATTTGGTAATCGTAGTTCATTCTAGTTTGCTTGGTTCGAAGCGGCTGAGAGCCCGTCGCGATCCTGGACCGGCTTGGCCAACCAACGCACCCAGGCGAAGCCTTTCGTCCGTTATCCTATCCGACTTCCGCCCCCGTTTGTAGTCGCCGCCCGCCACAAATCCACAGCCTTCATTTTCGCCATTCCCATGTTTCGCTTACCCCCATGGACTCGAGGGTGCCCCATCCTTTGCGAGGTTTGGGGTGGGCTCTTACGATCCAACGCCTCAATCTTCTTCTCTGACGAATTTCGAGTTTCGAATTTCATGCCTTCCTGGCCCCCCGTAGCCCAACTCGATGGAAGGCGCGTACAATTCTTCCATGCCTCGCGAAACGGAAATCAAACTCCGCGTTCCCAATCCCAAGTCTTTCCTCCGTACTCTCGCCAAACTCGGCGCCAAGCCCGCCTCCCCCCGTGTCCACGAACAAAACCTCATCTTCGACACTCCTGACGGCGGCCTCGCCAAACACGGCCAACTCCTCCGCATTCGCACGGAGACTCCTGCCCCCGGGAGTAACTCCCGCCGTGTTGCCGTGCCTTCTTCTCGCAATCGAACGAAAGGGAAGACCGCCACCCCCCGCGTCATCCTCACCTTCAAGTCTCCCCCCGAACAGCTTGCCATCGGCGAGCTCACCCACCACACCGGAGGCCGCCACAAAGTCCGCGAGGAAATCGAAGTGGTTCTCACTGACGCCGCCTCCCTCCAGAAAATCTTCGAGGGACTCGGCCTCAAAGGCTGGTTCCGCTACGAGAAATTCCGCACACCCTATAAGCTTCCCGCCCGCCACAAATGGGCTAAAGACCTCGTCATCGACCTCGACGAAACCCCCATCGGTACCTTCGCCGAACTCGAAGGCCCTCCCGACGCCATCGACCGCGCCGCCCACGAACTTGGCCATTCCCATCACGACTATGTCCTCAAGAACTACCTCGTCCTCTACATTGACGACTGCAAGCGCCAGGGCCTCTCGCCCTCCCACATGCTCTTCAAGTAGTGGCGGCTCTTCAGACCCTTGCCTCTTTTTGAGCTGGCAACACCGACCTCCTGGTCAGCGTCGTTCTGAACTCGCCACACAATGTACTTGCTATTGGACCTGTCATCCTGAGCGAAGCGAAGGATCTCATCCGCTCCGTCTTGGCTCCAACTCTCCGATCGACCAATTTCTCGTTTCGAATTTTGTCTTCACCCTTTCCCCGCGCACTTTTTTCTCCCATTCCTCGCTTTCTTCTTGACTTCTTCTCTTTGCAAGGTTTATTCCTACTTTTGGAGTGATTTTCTCTCTGATGAGCGTGTCGAACGAACTTGAACCTCACCCTAGTTCTCCGGGGCTGAGGCTCCGTCCGTTGCCTGTCCCGACCGGCTTGGCGACTGCTTCGCCTGCGTACCGCCCAGCTTCTGTCGGTGCTGCCGTCAAGGAGGGACTCACCATCGGCTAGGGTCGTGTCATTTTCGCCCACTGGACCCGCGCCGGCTTTCCCGCTCGCGGGTTTTTTCTTTGCCCTGGAGCGCCAAGCTCCGTCTTGGCAAGTTTGACTTGGCCTTTTTCTTGCATATGGGTGCCGCGCCTGGTTTGTAAGGGTGCAGGTTTTGAACTAACGAGTTTCGAATTTCGTTTTTCGAACTCCGGCCTCTCCGGCCAGAAAGGACACGAACCGATGCTCTACGCCACCGAACTCATGGGCGCCGCCGCCTACGATTCCAATTCCAACTACGTCGGACGTGTCCGCGAATTCTTCGTTGAGCCCGCCGACGCGCCCAATCGCGTCTCTCACTTCCTCATTTCTCGCGGACGCTTCCAGCCCCTTATTGCCCGCTACAATCAGATCGCAGGTATCGCTCCCGGCCGCATCGATCTTAATGTCACCGAGCGCGCCCTCGACGCTTACCAGCCCAACGAAGCCTTGCTAGCCGTCCAGAAAGACCTGCTCGACCAGCAGATCATCGACACCTCCGGCCGCAAAGTCGTCCGCGTTAACGATGTCGACCTCGCCGAATTCCGCTCCAACGGCAACGTCGAGCTTCGCATCGCCCAGGTCGATGTCGGCCTGCCAGGCGCCGTTCGCCGCCTGCTCCAGGGCGTCGCCCCCACCAATTTTGTTCGTCGTCTCCAGTCCAGACTTCCGCAGCGCTCCATCCGCTGGGAATTCGTCAACCTCATCGAGCCGGACCCGCTTCGCCGCGTCAAGCTCCGTATCACTCACGAAAAACTGGAAGACCTTCACCCTGCCGACCTCGCCGAAATGATGGAAGAACTCTCCGCCGCAGAGCGCCAGGGCATCATCGCTTCTCTCGACGAGGAGACCGCCGCCGCCGTTCTCGCCGAACTCGACGAACGCCTCACTACCCAAATTGTGGAGAAACTCGACCCCGAAAAAGCCGCCGACATCATCGAAGAGATGGCCCCCGACGCCGCTGCCGACCTCCTCGCCGACCTGCCGACGGCAACTTCTCAGGAAGTCCTCGAGGAAATGCCCAACGAGGAAGCTGCCGAAGTCCGCGAACTCCTCGCCTTCGATCCTTCCACCGCCGGCGGCATGATGAATACCGAATTCGCTTTCGTCAGCGAATCCGCCGCTCGCGAAGAAGTCCTCGACTGGCTCCGCAGCCAGGAATTCAATCTCGAACAGCTCGACAACATCGTTCTTCTCGACAAACTCGGCCACTTCGCGGGTGTTGCACCCATCGCGCGAATCCTTCTCGCCGCTTCCGAGCAGCACATGGCCGAACTGAAAACCGATCCTCTGGTCTTCATCACCGCCGATGCCAGCGAAAAAGACGTCTTCGAGCTCTTCGACAAATACAACCTCCGTACCCTTACCGTTCTCTCCTCCGACAATCGCCCCATCGGCACCATCGCCGTAGACGACGTAGTCTCCCGCCTGGTGAACGCATGACCGTGCGATTGGACTTGAGGGTGCCCCACCCTTTGCCCGTTCTTTGCGCAATGGGTGGGCTCTTACGATCCAAAGCCCACAGCTCTCTTCTCTTCGCGAATTTCGAATTTCGCGTTTCGAATTTCGTGAGCCCTCTCACCCCTCCAAAGAAGCCATTACCCCGACGTGTCGCCACCAAACAAAAACCTGTCATCCTGAGCGCAGCGAAGGATCTCAACCATTGCGTCTTGATTCCCAATCCTGAGCGGCCGAATTTCCGAAACTGCCGACTGTCGACTGCCAACTCTCGACTGCCTCTATGACCCTCGCCTCGATCAACGCCTTCATCGACTCCCTCCGCGCCCGCGTCTTCGCCTTCTTCTCCCGCATGTCCGCCGCTCGCCGGCGGCTCTTCCTTTTCCTCGCCGTCGTCGGCCCCGGCATCATCACCTCGAACGTCGACAACGACGCTGGCGGCATCGCCACTTACACCCAGGCCGGCTCCGCGTACGGTTACGCGCTTCTCTGGTCGCTAGTTCCCATGACCATCGCTCTCTACGTCACCATGGAAATGTGCGCGCGCATGGGCGTAATCACCGGCAAAGGCCTCTCCGATCTGATCCGTGAAGAATTCGGCCTTCGTCCCACCTTCTTTGTCATGGTCACCGGCTTCCTCGTCGACCTCTTCAACGTCGTTGCCGAATTCGCGGGCGTCGCCGCCGCCGGCCAGCTGTTCGGCCTCAACAAGTACGTCACCGTTCCATTGGCCGCCATCATCGTTTGGGTTCTCGTTCTGAAAGGCACCTATCGCTTCGTCGAAGTCGTCTTCCTCGTCCTTTGTTCTTTCTATCTCAGCTATCTCTTCTCCGCACTTCTCGCCCATCCCGATTGGGTGCTAGCGGCAAAAAACACCGTCATCCCCTCCGGCCACTTCGACGTCAGCTACCTCCTCCTTCTCACCGCACTCGTTGGCACTACCATTGCCCCCTGGCAGTTCTTCTATCTCCAGGCCGGCTTCGTCGAAAAGAGAGTCGGCCCGCGCCAGTACCCGCAAGCCAGGCTCGACGTGCTCGTCGGCAGCATCTCCTGCATGGTCATCGTGTTCTTCATCATCGTCTGCACCGCCGCCACGCTCCACGCCGCTGGACTCACCAACATTACCGATGCTGCCGACGCGGCCTCCGCGCTTTCTCCCTTAGCAGGGAAGTGGGCTTCCTGGGCTTTTGCATTTGGCCTGCTCAACGCTTCGCTCTTCGCTGCCACTATCCTTCCACTCTCTACCGCTCACGTCATCTGCGAAGGCATGGGTTTCGAAGCCGGCCTCGACCACAAATTCCGCGAAGCTCCCGCGTTCTACTGGCTCTATACCATCCTCATCGTCGTCGGCGGCGGCATCGTGCTCCTCCCCAACGCGCCGCTCTGGAAAATCTTCATCTTCTCCCAGGTCGGAAACGGCATCTGGCTCCCCATCGTCATCATCTTTGTGCTGCTGCTCGTCAACCGCAAAGACCTCATGGGCGACTACACCAACAGCTTCCTGTTCAACCTCATCGCCTGGGTCACCGCCATCGCCATGATCATCCTCACCTTTGTCCTCGTCGGCCAGTCCCTCTACCAGTCCTTCCGCCCGCCCGCCTCCGGTTAGCCTTCTTTGGAGCGCAGCGCTTCCATCGCCGCTTTTGCAAGCTTCGCAAGCGATTCGGTTTGTATCTGTAGGGGCGCAGCATTGCTGCGCCCCATGTCCGCAAGAACCCTCGTCGAGAGTCTCACGCGCAGTGGTCCAGGCGTTCCTCCCCCTGCCTTTCCCTTACACGCGAAAAGACCTCGTCATCCCGAGCGAATAGAGGGATCCCGCTGCGATCCGATCTGTGCGTCTTGTGTCATCAACCAAAAACGATGTCATCCTGAGGAGCGCCTTGTGCGACGAAGGATCTCAACCACCGCGTCTTGCCTCCCAACCCTCCGCGACCTCTGCTCGCCTCTGTTTCCTCTGCGTTAATCTTTTGCCGTGTTCTTTTCACCAAATTTCGATTTTCGAATGTCGTTCCTCTCGCTGCTCGTCACTCTTTCACCCATCCACCCTTGCACCCTTTCACATCGGTATGTTAACTTTGCCGCGTAAAGGAACTCGACCTCGATTCAATGTCCCCCACGTCTCACCATCCCGCCACGCTCGAATCTCTCGGTCCCGTTACTGCCGAAGAGTCCCGTCTCCTCGAGAAACTCGACCTCGATCGCCTCCCACGTCACATCGCGGTCATCATGGACGGCAACGGACGTTGGGCGCAAAAACGTCATCTTCCTCGCGTAGCCGGTCATCGCGCCGGCACGCAATCTGCCCGCACCACCATCGAAACTTGCGCCCGCCTCCACGTGGAAGCCCTTACCCTCTACGCCTTCTCGGTCGAGAATTGGCGCCGTCCCAAGACCGAAGTCGAATTCCTCATGGCCCTCCTCCGCGAATACATCCGCAAGGAGATGCCGCTCCTCCAGAAAAACAATATCCGTATGCGCTTTCTCGGGCGCGCCGACGAACTCCCCGAAGCCGTCCAGCGCGACACCCGCGAAGCCACCGAAGCGCTCTCCAGAAATACTGGCATGGTCCTCAACGTCGCCTTGAACTACGGTGGCCGCGCCGAAATCGTCGACGCCCTCAACAACATCATGCGCGCTCGCGCCAACTCCAACGGCCACGCTGCCGACCCCGTCACCGAAGACGAACTCGCACGTCACCTCTACACCGGCGATCTCCCCGACCCGGATCTGCTGATCCGCACCTCCGGCGAAATGCGCGTCTCCAACTTCCTCCTCTGGCAAATTGCCTATGCCGAAATCTTCGTGACCGAAACCCTCTGGCCCGACTTCAATCGCGCTCGCCTCTTCGAAGCACTCCTCGACTACCAGAGACGCGAACGCCGCTACGGCGCCATCACTCCCCCCGCCCGCACCGCCTCCCGCTAGTAGCGCCGGCCTTGGGCCGGCATCTTCTCTTTGTAGCGGAGGTCTTCAGACCCGCGATTTGGACTGCGACAGCTCTGCTGTCGCTTTTGTAGCAACTCACCATCCGCTCAACTCGATCAGCGGGAGCCTCTGCTCCCGCCACCAGCAATTGAAAATCTCTCCTCCCGAGCGAGGCGACGGATCTGCTTCTGTGCAGTCCGCTATACGCCAAGCAAAACCAAGCGCGATCCATCGCCGCACTCACCCGCGCCGCAGTCGCCAATCGTCAGTCGATTCCAACTGTCTTCCGCCCATCGCGACCAAAAAATGTTCTGTCATCCTGAGGAGCGCCGTTTGCGACGAAGGATCTCAACCGAGGTGTCTTGGCTAGAACAAAAATCCAATAACTCCCCTGAACTTGAGGGTGCCCCATCCTTTGCGCGCCGTTTGCGCAAAGGGTGGGCTCTGACGGTCTGCAAGCCCAGCCCCTCTTTTCCTCGTCTTTGCTTTTCCACTCTTCTACCGTTCGACGGTTCCGCTCTTTTTTCCTAGCCTCTCCTGATATCCGATTACTGCTATCCGTTCTCTCCCTGTATAATCTGGTTCGATCGCTCCACATCAATCTTCATGTCGATTTCCAAACGAAACGGACTCTTCCCTCGATGACCCTCACCCGCGTCCTTACCGCGCTCGTCCTCATGCCCGCGGTCATCGCCATCGTCCTCTTCACTCCCACCTGGGCCGTCGCCATCGCCACCGCCCTCATCACCGTCCTCGCCCTCCGCGAATACTTCGCCCTCGGCGACGCCATCGGCCACCGCCCCTACCGCCTCTGGACCGTTTTTTGCTCCCTGCTACTGATCGTTCAGCAGTGGATTGCGACCAGTCCAAACGATTCCTGGTTTGCGCCGGGCGGGTGGTTCGCCGGCGATATAGGTCATAGCCACGTCAACCTCGTTCTGGCACTTATCCTTCCTGACTTCCCCTTGATGCTGTTTGTGCTTGGTCTTACTACGCTTACACTTTTCACGCGCCGCCCACTTGTGGAATCACTCCCCTCGGCGGGTATAAGCGCGAGCGCACTTCTGCTCGTTGCGTTCCCGCTCTCATACGCGATCCGCCTCCAAGGGTTTAAGCCCCTTCTCCTGGTTGCACCTCGTCCCGACGGTCCCCGCCTCCTCCTCTTCGCCCTCACCATCACCTGGGCCGCCGATACCGTCGCCTACTTCGCCGGCCGCGCCTTCGGCAAGCATCCCCTCGCCCCGCACATCTCCCCCAAAAAAACTTGGGAAGGCTCCCTCGCCGGCATGCTCGGCTCCCTCCTCGTTGCCTACGCCTTCCATTTCTGGCTTACGATCCCAATCGCCCACCTCCTCGCCATGGCCGTCCTCGGCAACATCGCCGGACAAATGGGCGACCTCCTCGAGTCCGCCTGCAAACGCTCCGCAGGCGTCAAAGATTCCGGCGGCCTGCTCCCCGGTCACGGCGGCGTCCTCGACCGCATCGACGCCCTCATCCTCTGCATCCCCGTAATCTGGTACTACCTCGTCCTCGTCAACCCGCACCTGTAGCGCAAGGCGAATCCGCGAGCCCTGCGGCTTTGCGCGTTTTCGCCCTCATTCCAAAAATGTCATCCCGAGCGCAGCGAGGGATCTCTCTTCGCACTTTTCTTCGTAAGGCGGCAATTCACCACCGCTTTGCGATCGATCAAAGGAATCGTTCCACTGACCTTGAGGGTGCCCCACCCTTTGTGCGCCTTTTGCACAAAGGGTGGGCTCTTACGATCCAAACGCCCAGCCCATCTTCTCTTCGTTGTTGTATCCCTTGTTTCCCGATCGCCAATCGCGTCTTCTCGATATCTGGTTACGGATATCGGATAACTCTGCGTTAAACTAGGAATCGAAGTTCACTCACAACAAGAACAGCGAGCGACAACCTATATCTCACGTCGCATGAAAACTCTCTCCATCCTCGGCTGCACCGGCTCCATCGGACGCCAAACACTCGCCGTCGTCGAATCTCTCCCCAACGAATTTCGCGTCGCCGCCCTCGCCGCCGGAAGCAATCTCGACACGCTCATCCCGCAAATCCTCCGCCACCATCCCGAACTCGTTTCCGTCGCCACTCCCGCGCTTGCCGACGAACTCGCCCGTCGTCTCCGCGAACAAAACCTCGCTCCACTCCCCGCTATCCATCACGGTAGCGAAGGCATGCTCGCCGCAGGCACCCACCCTGGCGCCGACATCGTCGTCTCTGCCGCCGTCGGCGTAGTCGGCCTCGAAGCCACCTACAAAGCCGTCACCCTCGGCCGCACCATCGCGCTCTCCAACAAGGAAGTCCTCGTAGCTGCCGGCGAATTAGTCATGGCTGCCGCGGCCAAAGCGGGCAGGGAACTGCTCCCTGTCGACTCCGAACACAACGCCGTCCACCAATGCCTCCGCGCTGGCACAGCCATTCCTGGCTGTGCGCCTGGCTCATCAGCGCCAACTCTTTTGCATCATCCCGAAGTCCGCCGCATCGTCCTCACCGCTTCCGGCGGCCCCTTCCGCAAAACGCCTATCAACCAACTTGCGCAGGTGACCGTCGATCAAGCCCTCGCTCATCCCAATTGGAAAATGGGCAACCGCATCACCATCGACTCCGCCACCATGATGAACAAGGGTTTCGAGATCATCGAAGCGCGCTGGCTTTTTGGCATGCGCCCCGACCAGATCGACGTCATCATCCATCCGCAATCCGTGATTCATTCCTTCGTGGAATTTGTGGATGGCGCCGTCCTCGCGCAACTCGCCCCGCCCGACATGCGCATGCCCATCCAATACGCGCTCACCTATCCCGCACGCGTTTCCTCACAACAAGTGCAACTCGACTGGTCCACCCTCCGCCGCCTCGATTTCGAGAAAGCTTCTACGCGCCGTTTCCCCTGCCTCCGCCTGGCCCGCGAAGCCATGAAAAAAGGTGGTGCGCATCCCGCCGCGCTCAACGCCGCCGACGAAGTCGCCGTAGCTGCCTTCCTCGAAAATCGTCTCCCCTTCCTCGGCATCCCGGAAGTTGTCGAGCGCGTCCTCGAGCGCACCCCACGCACCAAACTCGACTCCATCGACGACGTCTTGGCCGCCGACGCCGAAGCCCGTCGCCAAGCCTCCGAAGCCGTCTCCTCCTTAGCCTCCCACGCCCCCGCCCACTCCACCTCCGCCTGATCCACGCAATAGCGAAATCGCCGTCATCCCGGGCGAAGCGAGGGATCTCTCTTCGATCATTACGTCTTGTCTCCCCACCCTGCTCGTTCGGCGCCGTGGTGGCGGTTCTTCACACCCGTGCCTTTGAGGGGGCACAAACTTGGGAGCGCCAACCGCCGTGTTGGCGAGTGCGAGTCTTCGAGCACGCCGCCAGGAACCGCATTCTCCTGAATGGAGTCGCTGTTGCGCCTCCCCCCATGTGCTCGGCAGGACAAGGAAAAATTGTCATCCTGAGCCCGCAGAGGGTGCGGGCGAAGGATCTCAACCGTCGCGTCTTGGCTCCCGACTTTACCGACTGCCGATTACTGATTACCGATTACTGATTACTGTCTTCCCGCATCCAACCCATTACCCCGACCTTTGCTACACTAAATAGACGGAGTCGATCGCTCGAATGAACACGTTTCTCGGTATCCTGACCCTCGGTTTCATCATCCTCATCCACGAATGGGGACACTACATCGCCGCCCGCCTCTGCAAGGTCCGCGTCGACGTCTTCTCGATCGGCTTCGGCCCTCGCCTCTTCGGCATCAAGCGCGGCGACACCGACTGGCGTTTGTCCGCGGTTCCGCTTGGCGGCTACGTCCGCATGGCCGGACAGGACATCACCGATATTGACTCTTCCGCCGAGTCCAAGCCTACCGGCGCTCCTGATGAACTTCTCTCCAAGACTCGCTGGCAACGCGCTTTCATCTCTTTCGCCGGTCCCGCCGTCAACCTGATCTTTCCGCTGGTTCTCCTCGGCCTTTACTATTCCTTCAGCGGCATGCCTGCGGACTCCTTCCTCGCACAGCCCATCGTGGTTGCTGGCACTCCCGCCGCCCAGCAGGATGATCCCAACGCCCTCCACAATGGCGATCACATCATTTCCGTCAATGGCACGAAGAATCCCACTTGGGAAAAGGCGCAGCTCGCGCTTTCTCGTGCCACTCCCGGCTCCAAGGTAAGCGTCGAAGTTTCCAACAATGGCGCCACGCGCGAATTTAATCTTCAACTACCCACCCCTCTCACCAGCCACCTTCTCGGCTACGCGCCGATCCCCGCTTCCGTCGGTGAAGTTGCACTAGGCACTCCCGCCGACAACGCCGGCCTGCGTGAGGGTGACGTCGTCCGCGCGGTCGACGGCCAGCCCGTTCAATACTGGGATCAATTTGTGGAACTCGTCCGCTCCTCCGGCGGAAAAACCCTGCAGCTCTCCGTTGATCGCAAGGGCCAGCCGGTCGCCATTTCCGTGACGCCCAAGCAGGGAATCGCCGACGGTTCCGAGAAGAACTATCAGATCGGCATCCAACGCCAATTTTCGCTCACCTACACTCGCGTCAGCCCAGTCGAAGCCTTCAAATCCGGCGCCATCGAAACCGGTTCACTCGTTGTGCAGACCGTCGACGTCGTTGGCAAGCTTCTCAGCGGCCGCGTCTCCGTTAAGAACCTGCAAAGCGTCGTTGGCATCTCTCGCTCCGCCGGCCAAGCCGTTTCTCACGGACTTTTCTTCATCATCTCCTTTATGGCGCTTATCAGCGTCAATCTTGGCATCCTGAATCTTCTCCCCATCCCGATTCTCGATGGCGGCCACATTCTCTTGCTCACTCTCGAAGGCATCCGCCGCCGCGACTTCAGCCTCACCTTCAAGGAACGCTTCATCCAGGTCGGCCTCGTCTTCCTGTTGGCCCTCATCGCCTACGTCATGTACAACGACGTCGGCCGCATCCTCCACATCCATTCCTAATCTGGAGTGCGAGAGCTCTGCTCTCGCTTTCCTCAATTCTGGCTCATCGCAAATCCCTCAGCGGAAGCTCTGCTCCCGCCGCCTCGATTCAAACAGCATGGTCCTCCCGACCGAGGCGCGATTCGCCATTGCCTGCCCGATCGCCCAAACACAAACATCCGTCATCCTGAGCGAAGCGAAGGATCTCTCTTCGATCGTTAAGTCCCTCTCGTTTTCCTGGGAACTGCACCCCCCTGTTGGTGTCGATGTTGAATCCTTGACCGATGTGCGTGAGGGTGCCCCATCCTTTGCGCGCAGTTTGCACAAAGGGTGCGCTCTGACGATCGAACGTCCAGCCTCTCTTCTCTTCGCTGTCGTAATCCTCAAAAGGGAAGGCCGTCCTCCTGAGCGAAGCAAAGGATCCCAACCGCTTTAACTTGGCAGGTGCCCGCTGTTCCAAACCTCGAATTTCGATTTTCAAATAACGAATTTCGGCTCTTGTCCCGCCACTCGCCGCTCCCCACTCCCCGCCGCTTTCGTGTATTCTTACTCATGCCCGCTCCATCGAGGACTCGCTCCATGCCGTCCATTCCCGCACACCGCGTTTCCTCCGGCGAACGTATCAACACCGCCGCTCCCGAGGGCCACCTCGTTAACACCTTACGCTCGCGCGGTATCCGGCTAACCCGCCAGCGCCGCGTCATTCTCCAGGTCATGGACACCGCCGAGCAGCACCTCGACGTCGACCAGATCCTCGAACGCGCCCAGAAAATTGATCCCGAAGTCCATCTCGTTACCGTCTACCGCACCATCGATCTCCTCAAACGCCAGGGGCTGATTGACGAACTCGACCTCCTCCACCTCCGCGGTGATCGCCACTACTACGAAACCCACGGCCCCCGCGATCACATCCACGTCGCCTGCCTCCGCTGCGGCAAAGTTCGCGAATTCGAGTCCCGCCTCTACGAGCAGCTCAAAGAACAGATCGCCCGCGATTGCGACATCCAGGTCACCGTCTCCCGCACCGAAGTCGGTGGCATCTGCAACGATTGCCTCGCCGCCCAAAAGAAATAATCCTGGAGTCCGAGAGCTCTGCTCTCGCTGCCCACACCCAAGAGTTCGTCATCCTGAGCGAAGCAATAGATCACAATTTTTCTGAATGCACATGTGCTTGAGGGTGCCCTATCCTTTGTGCCCAGTTTGCACAAAGGGTGGGCTCTGACGATCCAGTAGGGTCACTCTCTTCTCTCCGGTGTTTTCCTGCGGCACCCCACGTTCGGTTTTGAACGTGGGTCTTGGGTTAGCTTTTCCTTGGCGTCGCCTTCCGCGACGACATAGCGCCGGTGGCGCGTCAGAGGTTAGCCCAGCCCGCAAGGGCTGGGATTGAGAATCGAGCAGGTGAGCGCCGTAGGTGCGCTACCTTCCGGGAACCGCGGCCCTCGCCCTGGGTTTTGTTTTGACCTGGGTATTCCGTTCGTCGGATTTGGTTTTCGCGTCTCTCTTGCCTTCTACGCCGACCGCCTCGCCCCTTCCACCATTCTCATCCGTTCTCGGATCTTCCGAACTCGCCGTTGCGTCACGGCGCTGCCTTGATTCGAACGCACCAGGTACGGCCTCCCGCTCTCTTCAGCCAGGGCCCGCCGCTGTGCTGCCACCTTCTTCGCGATGGCCCCCTGCTTATCCCCGTACATCCACTGAAACAGAAAATAAATCAGAAAATCCATCCCCAGGATGCACAATGCCAAAAATATCCCCAGCGACATGGTTCATCTCCCTGGACGCAGCAGGGCTCGCCCACCTCCGCATCATTTAATTTGTGGCGCTGGTAAGTCCTGAAAACTTCGTGAGGTTTTTGTTAGGTAGGCCGGAATTCGCATTGCCCAACACCGGTCGTGAAAGATAAACCGTTGTCATCCTGAGGAGCGCTTTCAGCGACGAAGGATCTCAACCACTCCGTCTTGTCTCATATTCAAGAACCAAGGAGTCGGGTGCTCCAGGTTCTGTGTCTGAGCTTGGGTCTCAGGTTGGCCCTGTCGTTACTCCCGAGGTCGCTCCTTCTTTTCTTCGTGCCTCTGCGCCTCTGCGTTTGAGGCTAGCTCTTGGGTTGGCAGTTCGCCAATTTCGAATTTCGATCCCCGATGTGCACTGTCGCCGTCTGCCCCATCCTCGTTGTCGGCTTCATTTCCTACAACTCATTGTGGGGCTGTTAGCTAATGGCTAACGACTGTCGACCTTCTTCTATTCCGCCGCCCGCAACCCCCGGCCCTTCACCTTCCGCAATCGTGTGAAAAACTTGTTCGCCGCCGCGATGTCCCGCGCAATCTGCTCCCGCAGTTCGTCCACTCCCGAAAACTTCTTCTCCTCCCGCAATCTCTTCCAGAACCGCACTTCCATCCGTCGCGGCGCAAAGTTTCCCGAATAGTCCAGCAGGTGTGTCTCCACGCTCAGCCCCGCGCCATTAAACGTCGGCCGCACTCCCACATTCGTCACGCTCCGGTGGCTGCTCGCCTCTCCCTCAAGCACCGTCCGCGTGATGTACACTCCCCGCGCGGGCAACAACTCCTGCTCCGCCTTCAAATTCAGCGTGGGAAATAACAGCTTTCGCCCTGTCCCCGTTCCGCTCACCACCTCCCCCGTCAAGCTGAACGGTCTCCCCAGCAGCCGGGCGGCGTGCCGCACGTCGCCTTCCGCCACAAACTTCCGGATCAACGTGCTCGAGATCACCTCGCCGTCCAGCGTCACCGCCGGATGCACCACCACTTCAAATCCGTACCGCATGCCCATTTCCCGCAATATCTTGACGTCCCCGCCTTTGCCGCGCCCAAACTTGAAATTCTCTCCTACCACCACCGCACGTGCCTGCAGTTGCCGCACCAGTATCTGATCCACGAAATCTTCCGCCGTCAGTTCCGCCAGTTCCTTCGTGAACGGCAACACCACCGCCGCCTCCATCCCTACCGCCCCAAACCAATCCATGCGCTGTTGGTTCGTCGAAATCCGCAGCGGCGCCACCTCCGGCCGCAACACCCGCACTGGTGGCGGTTCAAAGGTCAATGCCGTTGCTACCGCCCCGCTCTCTCTCGCGCGTGCGATCGCGTACTTCAACACTTCCTGGTGTCCCAAATGGATCCCGTCGAACGTCCCCACCGCCACCACGCTCCCTCGCGGCACGGCAGCGGGACCAGTTGTCATCCCGAGCGAAGCGAGGGATCTGCGTTTCTCTTCCTGATATCTGATATCAGATATCCGATATCCGCTGGCAGTCGACTGTCGGCTGTCGACTGTGGGCTGCTTCTTGCCCGGTGCCCCAGGTTCGTTTCTCGAACCTGGGTCTCGGGATTTTGTGGCTGTCGGCTCTTGGCTGTCAGCTGTACGCTCTCCGCCATACTTCGCCGCCCAATCGGCCGCCGAGTAAAACACGGTGATCCCGCTGGGAATATGCACATGCACTGCGAGCGCCTTTGCCGCTCGCTCCACGGCAGGCGATTCCGTCGCCACTTCCATCTCCAGCCCATCCCACGCCAATTGCACGTGCGGATAGCCGGCCTTGCGCAATCGCTCATTCGTCGCTTCGTGTCCCAGATCATGCGCGATATGCGTGAACCACGCCCGCTTCGGCTGCAGCTTATCCACCAGCGCCAGCGCCTGCTCCACCGTCTGGTGCATCGGATGTGGCACGTCCCGCAGCGCATCCAGAATCAGCTCATCCAGATCCTGCAGCAGCGGCACGCTCGCTTCCGGCAGCCGCGAAAAATCCGTCAAATACGCCGCGCGCCCAAACCGGTAGCCCAGCACTTCCAGCTCTCCATGCAACAGCGGCACCGGAATGAACGGAATCCCCATCAACACAAACGGACCTTCAACCTCGTGCAATTGCACGCTCGGCACGCTGCTCAGCGTCGGCCGCCCGTCGAACACATACGAAAATGCTCGACGCAACGTCCGAAACGTTTCCGCGCTGCCATACACCGGAATCGGCGCCTTCTGCCGGTAGTTGTACGGACGCACGTCATCGAATCCCAAAATGTGATCCGCGTGTCCGTGTGTCAGCACTACCGCGTCGAGCCGTTCCAGCCCTACCCGGAGCGCTTGTGTGCGAAAGTCCGGCGTCGTGTCGACTACCACGTTCTGCCCGCCGAGCGACAGCAGCAGGGAAGGCCGCAGCCTCTGGTCGCGCTCGTCCGTCGAATGACACACCGCGCACGGACAAGCCAGAGTCGGCACCCCCATCGACGTCCCCGACCCCATCACCTTCAGCCGTATCTTCTCGTCCGTCATACCCACCAATTGTACTTAACCTTTCACCTTTAACCTTCCACCTTACACGGCTTTTCCTCCACCATTTCACTCTCTGTCGTTCCGAACGGAGTACGCTAAGTAACAACCTCCGCCACTTCCCGATACAAAAAGAGAAGGTGTCATCCCGAGGAACAGCGCATGAGTAGAAAAATTGTCATCCTGAGGAGCGCAGTTCGCGACGAAGGATCTCAACCGCTCCGCCTCGGCGCAAATCTCTCCGACTTTCTCGATCTCCCAACTGTCATTGCTCTCACCACGTGCTGGAGGGTGCCCCATCCTCTGCGCGCCGTTTGCGCAAAGGGTGGGCTCTGACGATCCGTTGCCACAGACTCTCTGCTCTTCAGTTGTTGTCCCTACACCCTGGCACACCGCCAAACAAAAACGGCACGACCAAAGCCGTGCCGCTGTCTCACTTGCAGCTAAGAACTTATCACTTACAACTACTTCTTCCCGCCCTTGGCCTGCGCCGCCACCTTCGCCATCTCCGCCGCCATCGCCTTCTGAATTTCCAGATACGTCAGCTTCAATTTCCCCGTCAGATCCACCAGCATGTTCTCTTCGTCCGGCGCCAAATTCCCCTTCGTCTTCACGTGCAACGCGTCCAGAATATCGATCAACTCCCGCGCCGCATCCGGGTCCACCATCGGTTGTCCGGTACTCGGATCCGGGTATGCTCCCAGCACCATGGCGGCATTGCTTCCCAGCATTCGAATCAAATTCTCGAACGCCTGAATCTTCTTCGGCGCGTCTGCCCCGGGCGCTGCCGCTTTTTTCTCCGCTTCCTTTGCCGCGGCCTGCTCTTTCACCTCTTCGCGCTTCGCCTCGCGCTCTTGCTCCTCCACCACTTCCTTCCGCACCTCACCCTCGGCCGTAAACGGCCTCCGGTCGATCACCTTGAATCCGCTATCTTCGTTGTGGTCCGCCACGCCTTGTACTCCCCATGGGGACAGCCTTCCGCGGCCGTCCGCTCTTTAGCAATCGGCAAAGACTGCCATTTTAACACGGGAAGGTAGCTCCTCTCGACGGGTCTACAGTCCAATGGCCACCGACACTCTGGCTGCGGTTTGTGTGCGGCCTTCTACTTTAAACTCTCACCTTATACGGTTTTCCTTTCACTCTCTTTCAGAGCCCACTGTTCCACTCGCCGCTCTCTGTCTCCGCCTCTCTTGCCTCCGTTCTCCTCTGCGTCCTCTGTGGTAACTCTTCCTTTTTTTCCGTACTCTATTCCTTCATCCACGAGGCACCATGAAACCCGTCCGCCTGTTTGCGTTTTTCTTGCTTCCGTTCCTCATCGCCGCACAAACCACCCAAACTCCTCCTCCCAAAAAACATCTCCTCATCATCGGCGAAGAAAAAGGCTATCGCCACGAAGCCGTCTCCCACGCCATCGCCACCATCGAGCGCCTCGGCCGCGAATCCGGCCTTTTCGACACCACCATTCGCACCGACACCGAACCTCTCACCAAATCCAAACTCGAATTCAACGCCAAAAATCTCACGAACTTCGACGCCGTACTCTTCTACACCGGCGGCAATCTCGAAATGACTCCCGCGCAAAAGGCCGATTTCCTTTCCTTTATCCACGACGACGGCAAAGGCTTCATCGGCGTTCATTCCGCCACCATCACCTTCACCGAGTGGCCCGAGTACGGCCAGATGATCGGCGGCTATTTCGATGAGCACCCCTGGGGCACCTTCGATGCGCCCATCCTCGTCGAAGATCGCTCCTTTCCGGGCATGTCTCAATTCCCACCCGCCTTCACCCTCCGCGACGAAATCTATCAGATCAGAAACTATTCCCGCGACGACCGCCGCGTGCTCATGCGCCTCGACCCCTCCAAACTCGACCTCACCAACAAAAATGTCCACCGCGCCGACCGCGATTTCGCCGTCACCTGGGTCAAGTCTTACGGCAAAGGCCGCGTCTTTTACTCCACGCTCGGCCACGTCACCGAAAACTGGGACGACCCGCGCATCCAACAAATGTATTTGGAGGCCATCAAGTGGGCCATGCGTCTGACCGACGCCGACATAACTCCCCGCCCCCTGCCAACAAAATAAGATTGGCGTCCGACATGCCCTGGGTACAAGACGCTTTACGCGTCCATCTCGCCGTCAGCTCTCGAATCGACGTGTTTGGTCCAAAACAAAAATCATTGCCATCCTGAGGATCGCCGTTTGCGACGAAGGATCTCAACCGATCCGCCTCCGTACGGTCCTTTCTTCAACTTTCTACTTTGCACTTTTAACCTTATACGGTTCTTCTTCTGTCCCTCTACCGCGCTCCCCACTCCTTTTTTGTTACTCTATTCCTTCACCACTCGAGGCCCCATGAAATCCGTCCGCTTGCTTGTATTCCTTCTCGCTCCCATTCTCACCGCCGCCCAATCCACTCACATCGACCACCCGATTCTCGCCATCGGCTCCCCAGCGCCCGACTTCTCTCTTCCAGGTGTAGACGGCAAAACGCACTCGCTTTCCGACTACGCCTCCAGTCCGGTCCTCGCCGTCATCTTCGCCTGCAATCACTGTCCTATCTCCCAGATGTACGAGCAGCGTATCCAGCAGCTCTACAACGACTACACGTCTAAAGGTGTCGCCGTCGTCGTCATTCAACCCAATGATCCCAACGCCCTCCGCATCGATGAACTCGACTCCTCCGACATCTCCGACACCCTCGACGAAATGAAAATTCGCGTTGCCTGGAAGCACCTCACCTATCCCTTCCTCTACGATGGAGAAACCCAGTCCGTCACTCGCGCTTACGGCCCGCAAGCCACCCCTCACGTTTTCATTTTCGATTCCACGCGCCACCTTCGCTACGAAGGCCGCTTCGACAATTCCTATCGCATCGAACAAGTCAAAACGCAAGACGCTCGCAATGCCATCGACGCGCTTCTCGCCCACACAGATCCGCCCGTCACCCATACCGGCAGTTTCGGCTGTTCCACCAAGTGGGCCGAAAAATCCGCAGACCGCATCGCCGCCATGCAGAAACTGGACGCCAAGCCCGTCGATGTGACTCCCGTGTCAGCCGACGGCCTCAAGACTCTCCGCGCCAATCCCGCCAAGAAATACACCCTCATCAATTTCTGGGCCACTTGGTGTGGCGCTTGCGTCGATGAACTCCCCGAACTCGAAGAAACCTTCCGCATGTACAGCGTTCGCGACATCGACTACGTCCTCGTCTCCGCCAACCAGCCCGACGAACACGACGGCGTCCTCCGCATGCTCAAACATTTCCACTCGACCGGGCGCAATCTCCTCTTCGACTCCGCCGACACCGAATCCATGCAGAAAGCCTTCAATCCCAAATGGGATTCCGCCGTCCCCTATACCGTCTTCCTCGACCCCGACGGCAAAATTCTCTACGAACAGCTCGGCTCCCTCGACATCCTCAAGCTCCGCCGCACCATCCTCGCCGCTCTCCCCTCCGACTACTCCGGCTTCAACCAATACTGGTCCTCCGGCCTGCAATGAGCGGCCTTGCGCTGAGTTTTTGTAGGGACCGCCTTCTGAGGCGGTCCGCTCCTGCTTACGCCTCTGCCGATATGCTTGAGGGTGCCCCATCCTTTCCGCGGTTTGTGCGGAAAGGGTGGGTTCTTACGATCCAACGCCACCCGCCTTCTCTCTCTTCTGTTTGTGTAGGAACCGCCCACCAAGGCGGTCCGCAATCGCTAACTCAACACCGATTGCCACCCCGCGCCCTGCGACTGATTTCTCTGCCTCTTTTCTTTCCCCCACTCTCGTGTAGAATCATCCTTCTCGCATCTGTTCCCCAGGAGTCAGTCCAATGCGGCCCGCCCGTTTCTCTGCTTTTATCCTTCTCGCGTTTTGCGTGTACCTGCCGCTCCACGCCAAGTCCAAGCACCTCACCGTTACTGGCAAGCTCACTCAACTATCCGCCACCGGCTCGGACTCCGACGCCGCCTGGGCCCTCCAACTCAATCCCGTCATCACCGTCGATGGCCGTCAGATCAGCAACCTCGAAATTAAAACGCCTCACCCGGAAAAACTCGATTCCTTGCAGGATGAATTTGTCCAGGCTACCGGCACTCTGACCGTTGCCGTTGGCGACGCCTCAGGCGACTATCCGATCCTCAAACTCTCTTCCGTGCACTCCGTCAGATACAACAATCCCACCAAGGACAAGCCCAAATCCTCCGTCTGGTCCTCCGTAGTAAATTTCTTCGCCCTCTCCCCGATCTAATCCGGACGTATCGCGGAGCCCACCCATCATCCCGTCTCTGTAGCGCACCCTTTACCCGCCCATGCCGTCCGTTGATCCCACCAAGGTTAACGCCGCTTGTTGCTCCACCATCGGTGTGTTCGGCGGAAAATAGGAAACCAATTGTCATCCTGAGCGAAGCGAAGGATCTCAACCGCTGCGTCTTGTCTCAATCTTCCCGAACCTTTCACCTGGCACTTTTCACCTTAAACGGTTTTCCCGTTTCACTGTTCTACTCTCTTGCTTTTTCTCGCCACTCGCTACTATCCACTCATCACTCTTTTCACTTCACCACCCACCACGGCTCTTTCGCCCCCACAAACTCCACCGGCACGTCCTTCACAAATCCCTTCAACCACTTCCTACACTCTTCCATTCCCGCTTGCTCGCTGGGAATATGCCCGATCACAATCAGCGCCTTTTTCCTCCCCTGTGTCACCGCGTCCGCCGCGTACTCTACCGTCTCCCATTCTCGCGTCTCTCCCACCAGCAGCACTTCCACGTCATCCCGCTCCAATGCCTTCATCTCGTGTTCCGCTCCTGCCGCGCCCGGACTGAACGCCACCTTCGTGACCTTCATTCCAGGCTCCCCCACCACCCGCACCGTCGACGACCCCAACTTCTTCGCCACCTCTTCCGCCAATTGCTTCACCGTCGTCTCCGGCATCACAAAGAAATACTGATTTTCTTTCGTCTGAAATTTCTCCCACCCCATCGCATGCACCATCCCCGCCTCAATCCCATCGGGCGTACGCATGTGCCAGTGGTCATGAAACCGCCATACCACCATTCCATGCTTCTCAATGAACTCGCGCTTCTCCTTCCACACTGGATCACTCGCCTCAATCCCTTCCGGAGTATCCAGATGCGCATAAAAAGTCGGCTCATGTGTAATGACCATGTTCAGTCCCTTCGCCGACGCCCGCTTCAGCACATCCATCGTCGCCATCATCGTCACCGCAATTCCCGTCACCGGCGTCTCCGCATTACCCCCCTTGAACGTGTCCACTGTCTCTTTCCGCCAGTCCACCCCCACATTCTTCTGGATCAGCCCCACCACCTCCCCCGCCGTCATCTTCCCCTGTGGGGGCGCTCCGGCTCTCGGCACGGACGCCAGCAACGTGATACCAACCGCGACAAACCCTGCCGCTACCACCACTCTCTTTCTCATCGTTGTCTCCCCGTGACAAAAGGAAAAAAAAGACTGTCATCCTGAGGCTATCCGGCGAGGATAGCCGAAGGATCGCAACCACTGCGTCTTGCTTAGCCGTCTCCGTGCCCTCTGCTGTCCTCTGGTTCCCCTGCGTTAATCTTTGTCTTTCCCCCCTTACTTCTTTGCCTCCGTACTTCAAGCTTCTTCACTTCAGCTTTACCGTCTTTCCCGTCTTCGCCGACTCCCTCGCCGCATCCAGAATCTCCGCCACCACCACGTTCACTTCCAGCGACCCTGGCCCTTCCGGTTTGTATCCGTCGCGCACCACCGCCTTCAAATACGTGATCTCATCGTTCAGCGGTTCCGGCAGCGGGTTCGCCTGCACGTCCTTGGCTTCTTTCTGGCCTTCCAATCGAATTTCCAGTTCTTTTCCGCCCTTCGTGAACACCGTTCCCGTCTTTCCATAAATCTCTACGTCGCCTTTTCCGAACGGCCAGTTCCACGACGCCTGCAAAATCGCCTGCGCTTTCGGGTACGTCAGCACGATCGTCGCTTCGTCTTCCACCTTCGGATACACGTCCGGCTTAATCGTCTGGGTCACCGCCGTCACCGTCAGCGGCCGCTCGCCCTTCATCAGCCACGTCATGAAATCCGCGCCATAGCATCCAAAGTCATATAGCGCACCTCCGCCGTTCAATTTTGGATCCGTCAACCAACCCAGAAATTCCGGCCCGACGCCAATTTCTTTCGGTCCCTTGTGCCCGTCATGCGCTACCACTTTCCGCACCTCGCCAATGTCACCGGAGTTCACCAACTCATACGCCCCGCGCCGGTTCGCCTCCCACAACGTCCAGTAGTTCACCAGCACCGTCATTTTCGCCGCCGTCGCCGTACTCACAATCGCGTGCGCGTCCGCCACACTCACTGCTAGAGGTTTCTCCATCATCACGGTCAGCGGCTTGGGCGCGTGTGCTTTGCTGTAGTCGGCGCTGATCTCGACCGTCTTGCGGTGCTCAAACGTATTCGTATAGATCAGCACAGCCTCCGGCTTTGTCGACGTCAACGCCTCTTTCAGATCCGCGTGGTACAGCTTCGCTTCCAATCCAAACTTCTTCGCGTACCCATCAAACAGCGCGCGATCCGTCTCCCACACTCCCACGATTTCCAAATCCTTCCGCTTTGCCGCCTCCGACAAAAATCCGTCTACATGCCCGTGCACCATCCCGGCAATCACCACTCGTAGCGGCCCTTCCTGTTTCTGTTCTTGCGCCCCTGCTGCACCTGCCATCCACGTGAACATCACTACCGCCATCCCAGCCCAAATCATCCACCGCTTTTTCATCCTTGACCTCCCGCCTTATCTCTACTCGACACGCAGATGACTCTCTCGGTCATCTCCACCTCAGCCATCCTATCCGACTTGAGTTCCTCTCGCCCTTTTCTCTTTTCCCAGCTTCATTTAGACCGACCAACTCCAATTTCCTTCCACTAGTACCCAAGGGAACTATCTTGCACACCGCTCTTGTTTACACTCTTTAAATCACGTCTAACCTCCTCTGAACTCAATCGCTTGACATCGTCAAAACGCGACTTCTTCTTGGCGCGTGGATTGCATCCCCTATCGTGACGATTCCGCCCGTCGTCGTGCCGACGCGGTTTTTTGAACGTAGCAGTTGATTTCGATTCTCAACACCCGGTTTGAGGAGAGCACTCTTCCATGCCAAGATTCTCCATCGCATTGGTTCTGTCCGCCATCGCGCTTCTTTTCTTCGTTCCTACACAGGTTCGCGCCGATAGCTTGAACTTCACATTCTCCGAATCCTCGGTAGACTACGGCACCACCATCACCATCTCGTGGTCTCTGCCAGCTACCCCCGATCCTACGGCCCCCGACTTCTCAGCCACGCCCGGCGTGGGATTCTCCGTCGCGGACATTCCAGCCACTCTTTCTGCCGGAGCTCTCATCATCCCCGGCAGCGACACCTTCAATTTCAATTTCGCTTCCTCGGGTATCGTGTTCGAGGATTTCCTCGGCTTCCAGCTCGCTGGCGTGCCCACGCTGTTCTCCGGCACCGAAAACAACCCCACCTTTATCCCTGGCGCCTACAGCGGCTTTGATCCCAGCAGCCTTGACCTCAACGGCGCGCCTGATCCCGCCACCCTCACCATTAGCACTCCCGAGCCATCCTCCGCCCTCATGCTTTGCCTAGGCTTTCTTTTGGTGGCTGGGGCACTCTTCGTCAAGAAAGCTGCAGTATAGAACTACTCGAATTTTCGCTCTCTTCGCCGCGTTGCTTTCCGCAGCGCGGCGTTTCTCTGAACGCGTGCAACCGGCTTATCAGGTTCGCGGGCTCGGTGCTTCACCTTAGTTCAATTCCGGCGTTTGTCGTCCAAATCCACTGTTTCCTTTTGTTTCCGAGCGCCTATTTTGCCTCGGTGACTCCAATTTGCTTCCCCTTTACCTTGACCGAAGGGAACTTTCTTGCACACTTCTGTCGCCGCGTGCCCCCTGGGACTAGGACTAACCCGTTGCATCTAAGTTGTTTACGATTTTCACAACCCTTCCGCTTTTTTGGCGCAATGATTGCTCCTTCTCTCCACGATTCTGCCGCTGTGGTTCTGATTGGGTTAGTCGTAGTCCGCAGCCGATTTGGACACTTCAACACCGGCCTTGGGGAGAACTCTACCTTATGCGCAGATTCTGCATTGCTTCGATCCTGTCCCTCGCGGCGCTGCTGTTCTTTATTCCAGCTCAAGTTCGCGCGGATGGCATGGATAACTTCACCTTTACCGAAACCGGGACCGCCTTAGGCGACGTCAGCATTTCCTGGTCGTTGCCAGCCACCCCGGATCCGACCGATCCGAACTTCATCGCTCTCACTGGGCAGGGCTTTATCGTCAACAATGTCCTGACCACTTTTACCGTTGCCGGATCTACCTCCCAAGGTCCAGATCTCTTCAACTTCAACTTTGCTAGCTTCGACGTCGAGTTCCTCACTCTGGGAAATTTCGGCCTGAGTGGCGTCCCGACCTTGTTCTCCGGCTCGGAGAGCAATCCCACGTTTATTCCCGGCGTCTACAACGGCGTGGATCCGTTCAACTTCGACGTTGCTGGCGCGCCAAATTCCGCCACTCTAACGATTAATGCCCCGGAGCCCTCCTCCTTGCTCATGCTGTTCATGGGACTCCTCGTGGTAGCCGGAGCTCTTACCGTAAAAAAAGCTGCGGCCTGAATCTCCCTCAATCCCTTTGGTCAATCGCCGCCTTGCCTCCAGCAGGGCGGCGATTGTTTTTTATTCAAGCGCGCCTCCCCCAGCCACCCTCGCTTGTCAAATCTCCCCTCCGCCCGTAAATTGAATTGTTCCGCAAATTTCTCCTGGATCGGTCCATGGCTCTCCGAAAATCTCCACGAACGCCCTTGAAGCGCCGAAAAAAATCTTCTCCGCGAAATTCATCTTCGAAAGGGAACTCTCGTTCGAACATTGGTGGTGATTTCGAAAAGCTCGTCGCCGTCATGGCTCGGCTTCGTGCTCCGGGTGGCTGCCCTTGGGATCGCGAACAGACCCATGCCACCCTCCGCACCTATCTTATCGAAGAGGCCTACGAAGTCCTCGATGCGCTCGACTCCACCGACGACTCCAAATTTGCTGAGGAACTGGGCGACCTTCTGCTCCAGGTTCTGTTCCACGCACAAATCGCTCATGAAGAGCATCGTTTTTCCATTACGGATGTCATTCGCGAAATCCACGACAAGATGGTCCGCCGCCACCCTCATGTCTTTGGCGACACCACGGCCAAAACCGCCGCCGATGTTCTCCGCAATTGGGAAATCATCAAGAAGCAGGAACGTGCCGCCAAGAATCCTGCAGTGCAGGGCGAGTCTTCGGGCCCTGCGGCCGTTTCCGCCGCCAAACCTGAATCCTATCTCGATGGCGTTCCCCGCACTCTCCCCGCTCTACTCGAAGCCCTCCAACTGACTCGCAAAGCTGCCCGCATTGGCTTCGACTGGCCCAATGTCCAAGGCATCTTCGCCAAACTCACCGAGGAAACCCACGAACTTCAATCCGCGCTCGCCGCAAATCTAGCGGCCGAACTTCAGACCCCTCAGCGCGAGCCCGCGATCCCTGTCGCCGCCCCCACTTCCCGCGCAGATAAAAATCCGTCATCCCGAGCGAAGCGAGCGATCTCTCTTACCGGTCCGCCCGCACCATCACCATCTTCGCGCATCGAATCCGAACTCGGCGATCTCCTCTTCGTCCTCGTCAATCTTGCCCGCTTCCTCCACGTTGACCCCGAACTCGCCCTCAAGAAGACTTCCGCCAAGTTCACCCGCCGCTTCCACCAAATGGAACAATTCGCCCGTGAACAAAACACCACCCTAGCCCAAATCCCGCGCGACCAGCTCGAATCCCTCTGGGACCGCGCCAAACTCTCCGAGTAATTGTAGGGACCGCCTTCCGAGGCGGTCCGCTCTTGGGAATGCGGGAGCCCTCTCCCCCTTTGTCACCGCCCTTCACCAAAAAAACTGTCATCCTGAGGCTATCCGATGAGGATAGGCGAAGGATCTCAACCGCTGTAGCTTGGCTCTCCATTTACCCTTAGAGCCTTCCCAACCCTCCGTTCCCTCCGCTTCCCTCTGTTCTCTCTGCGGTGAGTCTCTCTTTCTCTTTTTTCTTCAACCCAAAAAACTGCTACCGTATTACCGAACAGGAATCCCCCAAATGCCTTCAGACATCGTTGTCCGCCCGCTTCACTCCATTTCTGACTTTCAACGCTGTGTCCAGATCGCTCGCGAAGTCTGGGGCGATTCCGAGCTCGACACCGAGCCCTACATCACCTTCGTCATCGCCGAGCACACCGGCGGCCAGGTCCTCGGGGCCTTCGACGGTGACCTCATGGTCGGTTTCCTCAAGGCGTTCGTCGGCCTCCATGGCACCACTCCCTACCTGCACTCCCACATGACTGGCGTCCTCTCCTCCCACCGCGACCGCCGCGTCGGCCGTCACCTCAAGCTCGCCCAACGAGAAGACGCCCTCCGCCGCAACATTCGCCTCGTCGAATGGACTTTCGATCCTCTCGAAACCAAAAATGCTCACTTCAACATCAACCGGCTCGGCGCCGTCTGTCGCCGCTACATTCCGAGCTTCTACGGCATCACCACCAGCCCGCTTCACCGCAATATGCCGACCGACCGTCTCCTTGTGGAATGGCAGCTCGATACCAAGCGCGTCGTCTCCGCCATCAACGAACTCACCCCCGACCCTCGCGAGTGTCCCGCACATATCCATCTCCCCGCCGAAACCGAACAATGGAAGGCCTCCGATCCCGACAAGCTCATCGAGCTCCAATCCCGCATTCGCGACGAATTCACCACTTGGTTCTCCAAAGGCTACGCTGCCATCGGCGTCCGCTTCACCACCGCCGGCGTTGACTATTGCCTCGCCCCCTTCTCCGACTTCTAGTCCAGTCCACCTATGAACCGCTGTCATCCTGAGGCTATCCGGCGAGGATAGCCGAAGGATCTCAACCACCGCGTCTTGCTTCCCAAACCACCCACCATCCTCCCACCTTCTCCATTTCCTCCCCGATCCTCGGTTCCCTCTGTGGTAATCTTTCTTCCTCCACTCCTTTACTGATTGCTTAAAACTGCTAACTTATTACTAGCCCAATGCGCCTCCAATCCCTGACCCTTCGCGAAATCCATCTGAAACTCGTTACCCCCTTCGAAACCAGTTTCGACCGCACCACCGAACGCCGCATCATTCTTGCCGAAGTCCATCTCGACGGCGTCTCTGGCTGGGGCGAATGCACCGCCGGCGAGGCCCCCTTCTACTCTCCCGAAGACACCGACACCTGCTGGCACATCCTCAAGAAATATCTTTGGCCCATGCTTCGGGGCAGGGAATTGAACTCCGCCGCCGATGTCTGGCCCCTCCTCGAACAGGTCCGCGGACACAACATGGCCAAGGCCACCGTCGAAACCGCGATTTGGGACGCCGAAGCCAAACTGAAAAGCATTCCTCTCTGGAAGCTCATCGGTGGCGAGCGCGCCGAAATCCCCTGCGGCGTCTCCATCGGTATCAAGGAGTCTGTCGACGAACTTTGCGCCGCCGTGAAGAAAGAACTCGACTCCGGCTATCAGCGCATCAAAATCAAAATCAAGCCCGGCAAAGAACTCCCACAAGTCCAGCGTCTGCGCCAGGATTTTCCCCGCATCAAATTAATGGTCGACGCCAACTCTGCTTACCGCCTCGAAGATCTCTCGCTTCTCAAGCAGCTGGATGCCTACTACCTCATGATGATCGAACAGCCTCTCGGCTGGGACGATCTCTTCGGCCATGTCCAAATTCAGAAAAACCTCCAAACGCCCATCTGTCTCGATGAGTGCATCCACACCTACGAACAAGCCGAAGCCGCCATCTCTCTCGGCGCCTGCAAGATCATCAACATCAAACTCGGTCGCGTCGGCGGCCTGCTCCAAGCCAAGCGCATCCACGATCTTTGCCATCGCCACAACATCCCCGTTTGGTGCGGCGGCATGCTCGAGTCCGGCGTCGGCCGCGCCCAAAACATCGCCATGTCCACCCTCCCGAATTTCTCGCTCCCAGGCGACGTCACTGCCAGCCAGCGCTACTGGCACGAGGACGTAATCAACCCTGAAGTCACCGTCACTCCCCACGGCACCATCAAGGTCCTCGATGGCCCCGGCATCGGCTTCGTCCCCCGCCTCGATCGCATCTCCAGCATCACCGTCCGCCAGGACCACCTCACCTGACCCGGGCGCGCCACCTCCGCCCCATTCCGCGTTTTTTACGGAATGAACTCCTTCCGTGTTGGCCGTTTTGGCGTTGACGTTTGACTTTATTGCGGCGTGCTTGAATTAGCAGCTTGTCATCCTGAGGAGCGCTGTTAGCGACGAAGGATCTCAACCGCTGCGTCTTGTCTCAACCTCTCCGTCCCCCCGCGGCGCGCTTGTCTCTTCTTCGTGCGCACCACGTATAATCAATCCAATGTCCCGGTCCTCACTCTCGTGCAAATAGACTCGTCTCACGGCCGCGCTCCCTCCCGCGCCGCCATTGCCATCGCCATCGCTCTCCTCATGGCCATCTGGGCCTTCAACTTCCTCGTCGTGAAGTGGGGACTGCGCTATCTTCCCCCGCTCACCTTTGCCTCTCTCCGTGTAGTCGCCGCTGGCTTTTTCATGTTAGCGATCGCTCCCCTGTGCGCCCGCCTCCCCATCTTTCGCCAGAATGCATCCGCAAGAGACAAAACCGTCCTCCCGAGCGGAGTCTTCGAAGCGAGGGATCTCTCTTCCACGGATCACAAGTCACGGATCACCCGCCACGATTTCTTCATCTTCTTCTACCTCGGCTTCTTCGGTGTCGCCGTCAACCAACTCTGCTTCACCATCGGCCTCCACTACACCAACGTCACCCACTCCTCCATCATCGTCGGCCTCGCTCCCATCTACACGCTTACTCTCGCCGTACTCTTTCGCCTCGAACGCCTCACTCTTCGGATCGCCGTCGGCATGACCATCGCCTTCTCCGGCGTCGTCATCCTGGCTTCCTCCACCGGCATGGCTCACCGCTCCCCCACGCTAGTCGGTGACGCCATCACCATGTGCGGCTCGCTCGGCTTCGCCATCTACGTCGTCCTCGGCAAGCGCGTCGCCTCCCGCTACAACCCCCTCACCATGACCACCTGGAACTTCATTTTCGGTGCCCTCATCGCTCTTCCCATCGCCATTCAACAATTCTTTGCCAACGATCTCGCTCACACCTGGCGCACGCTTCCCTGGCAAGCCTACGCCTGCGTCGCCTACACCGGCCTCTTCAGCTCTACCCTGGCTTATCTTTTTTACTTCTGGCTCCTACGCTACCTCGAAGCCTCCCAACTCGCGTCCTTCTCTTACCTTCTCCCCGTCTCCGCCTCTGCCCTCAGCATCCTCTTCCTCGGCGAGCGAGGCTCCCTACCCGAACTCATCGGCGCCATCCTGGCCCTCCTCGGTGTCTACTACATCGAGTCCACGCGCCGCTAACCCTTTGACTATCCACTTTATACATTGCACCTTTTACGATTCTCCCCGCCTCATGCATCTCAGGCAGGTGTGCATGAGAGTGCCGTCCTCTGCGTCAAGTGTGCGCAAAGGGTGGGTCTGCTCTTCCAAGTTTTCTCCGCGTTTGACTCTTTAGGGAAGTGGACCCGCGATCAGGGAAAGCGCCACATCAACGAGTTTCGATTTTCGAATGCCGAGTTTCGCTGTTCTATTTTTTCGCTGTCAATTCTTCGAGTCTCACTTGCAATTTCGCCAGTTCCGCTGTCTCCCATCGCAGCTCATCCTGCTCGTACCGCCGCCGCTCCTGTGCCGCCGGATCGGCCTCCGCTGCGCCTCCATATTTCAGGAACTCTTTTTCATCGTTCACAAACAATTTCATCAGCAACGCAATCCGCTTCTGTTTGTCTCGGATCCGCTTCTCCAGCGATGCGACCTCCGCCGCCTTCCGCGCTGCGGCATCCGTCGCCGCACCATCGTCCTTGGGCGGCGTGGTCTCCGTCACCGGCACTGGCATTACCCGCGGAGCCCTGCGCACCGCCAGCAGCCCAATCGTATCGTTCGTGATTACCTGATCCGGTTTCCGCACCGGCTTCGACACCACCGGGACACTCGTGCTCGCCGATTGCACCACTTTCTCCGCATTGTCGGGATTTTGTGCCCGCAGACCCACCGGTACATTCAGCAACACCAGGCACCACAGGAACCGCTGCCACTTCATGGGAGCCTCCGTCGCAAACTCCCCCTTATCGGCAATCTACGCCTCATACACCACCTCGTATATAGGCCGTCAGTACTGTTCGAATCAGTAACCGTTAGCTGCCACGCGGCTGCCAGCAGGCCTTCTCTCGGCGCCGCGCCGTCACATAGCACACATCCGGTGATCACTCACCGGCACCACTCCACTTCGCAGCACTTTTGGTTTCCTTATTGAGCCGTCGGGGCTAGACCAGCGAAGCTCTCATCCTGAGGGGCGCTTTGTGCGACGAAGGATCTCAACCGCTCGATCTTGTTGCTTCGTTCAAAAAGGTAGGACCTTACACTTGAAACCTGTCACTTTGCACGGGTTCTCTCTCGCCGTTCGCCACTTCCTTAATTCCTCTTCAGCACCCCATCAAAGTAACTCACCATTTCCGCGGAATCCCACTGTTGCGGCCCGATAATCTTCCTCGCAATTTTCCCGTTTCGATCGATCACGTACGTTTCCGGGATCATCGGCGAACCATAGCGCTCCGCCAGCCTCTTCGTTTCCGGTTCCTGGCAAGTCGTCTGAAATGCTACTGGGTGCTTCCTCAGGAAATCTTCGTAATTCTCGCAACTCTCGTCCACGCTGATCCCCAACACCACCCCGCCTCGTCCGGCGATCCGCCGCTGCAGCCGATCCAGGTCCGGGATCTCCTCCACGCAGGACCCGCAATACGACGCCCAGAAGTTCAGCACCACCACTTTCCCGCGGAAGTCCGATAGCTTCGCCCGCCGCCCGCCCACCATCACCGCAAAATCCTCCGCCTGCTTGCCCGCCACCGACGGCTCCCCCTGTCTGAAACTCGGCATCGTAAACACCCACAGAACCGCCGCCGCAAATGCCATCGCCGCCCAAGCCGCTATCCGCCGTTTCCAGGTCATACGCAACTCCGTGGCACACACACTCCTCGCAGCTCATCGTACAGCCCCGAACTTTACACCTTAAACCTGGAACCTTACACGTCTTTCTCTTCGCTTTACTTTTACACGGTCACACGTTCCGCCCGGCCTGGTTCCTTCTTTCTCCCGCCGAACACGCTATCCTTCCCCCTCTCAACGCGTCGAATCCTCCGGAGGTCCACCATGCATCGCCTTCTTCTCACTGCAATCCTGGTTTGCTCGCTCTTCCTCGTTTCCGGCGGCAACGCGCAATCTCCCGCCGTCGCCCGGGAAACGCCGGCATGGACCGTTGAAGTTCTCCAGGTCAAGCCCGGCATGTTTGGACACACCATGGGCTATCTGGACGACCACTGGATGCTGGTCCGCGAGGAAGCCAAGCGCCGCGGCCTTGTCCTCAGCTACCACCGCATCGCACAACAAGATTCCTCTTCTAGCGACTCTCCGGCCGTCGTCCTCCTCACCGAATTTAAAGATCAGTCCGCCTGTGATTCCCGCGACGCCCTCTTTGGCGCGATTGAATCCATCTTGCCCAGCGCCACTTCCGGAGTTCTTCCCCGGCCCGACAGCAAAGCCCTTTTCAATACGGTAAGCACCCGCGTTTTCCGCGACTACTCCGACTCGCCCGCCACTCGCTTCGAACTCCTCGCCACCCAATAGTCCATTGTCAAACCAAGAGACCTTGTCATCCTGAGGAGCGTTTTGTGCGACGAAGGATCTCAACCTCGGTGTCTTGCCACTGGATGTGCCCCTAGCCCGGCGTCGCTTGGACTGCCACCGGTATCACCACTCCCTCTTCTCCCGCATCAAATCACCATGCCCGGAACCCATTCGGCGGTATCACAGGCTCATCCTCAACCGCTCCGTTTCTCGCGCATTGCTCGCTTCGTCGCAATCGTTCAGTTGCTGCTGTTCGTCTTCCACGCCTTCGTCTACAAAACGCTCTCGTCCTTTTTCTACGCCGACCAGCCGGCCCCCGTCTTTCGCGCCACGCTCGCGGGCATTCTCTTTTTTCTCTCGATCTCTTTCGTGCCGGCATCGCTCCTCGCTCATCGCTACTTCAACCGGCCCGTACGCATTTTTTATCGCTTCGCCGCGATCTGGCTCGGCATTCTTAATTTCGCATTCCTGGCTTCCATTGCATCCTGGATCCTCCTCGCCATCGCCCAGTACTTCCAGCTCCCGCTCACCGCTTCGGGTATCGCCACGCTCTTCTTCTCCCTTGCTCTGCTTGCCAGTCTTTATGGCATCCTCAACGCCGCCAGAATTCGCGTCAACCGTGTCACTGTAAAACTTCCGGGTCTCCCTGCGTCCTGGCGTGGGCGCGCCGCGGCTCTTGTCACCGACACGCATCTCGGCCACATTATCGGCAGCCGCTTTCTCCGCCGGCTGGTTTCTACGCTCCGTCAGCTTCGCCCCGATGTCGTGTTCGTCTCTGGCGATATGTTCGATGGCACCGTCGTCGACTACAATCGCCTCGCCGCTCCGTGGAAGTCTCTCGCGCCGCGTTTCGGTTCTTACTTCGTTACCGGCAATCACGACGAATTCTCCGACCCGACGAACTACCTCAATGCCATTCGCAGCTCCGGAATTCACGTGCTCGATAACGAGACCGTCAATCTGGATGGCCTTCAGGTTCTCGGCGTTCCATACCACGATTCGGCCAACCCACGCCGCTTCCAGTCCGTTCTCCAGAACGCGCAGCTCGACCCCGACCGCGCTAGCGTTCTCCTCACTCACGTCCCGCACTCTCTTCCCATTGTCGAAGAGCAGGGAATTAAGCTCCAGCTTTCCGGCCACACTCATGGCGGACAGATTTTCCCTTTCACCTGGTTCACGTCTCGCATTTTTGGCGAATTTACGTACGGCCTGCAGCGCTTCGGCGATCTGCTTGTCTACACTTCTTCCGGCGCCGGCACCTGGGGGCCTCCTATGCGCGTAGGCACCACCCCCGAAATCGTCCTCATCCACTTCGAATAGTTTGGAGCGCAGCTCTGCTGCCGCTTTTGCGCGGTTCGTGTGCGCCTCTGCTCCGTTCGAGATAAAACAACCCTGCCATCATCTTCTTCTGTCTCTATGTTGGGCATCAATGCGCTTAAGTCAAAGAGTGCTTGACTCAAAAACAAAGTAACCCTGTCATCCTGAGGAGCGCTGTTTGCGACGAAGGATCTCAACCCATACATCTTGGCGCCGTCCCACCGGCTGGCCGAGTGCAGGGTGCCCCATCCTTTCGCGTCGTCTGCGAAAGGGTGGGTCTTCTCTTGCTCTTTGGCTTCTATCGGCATCCAACCCTGTCGCTCACACCTGCTCCCGTTCCGGTGTAGAATCCCACTCTCCACGAGGCACGCCATGAAAAACCTCTTCGAGCCCGATACCGTCAACGAAGTCCTGGGGCGCATCGACAAGCTCCAACCCACCACCCCTCGCCAATGGGGCAAAATGGATTCCGCCCAGATGCTCGCGCATTGTTCAGCCGCGATGGCCATGGCCACCGGCGAAAGCAATCTCCCACGTCTCTTCATCGGTCGCCTGATCGGCGGATTCGCCAAACCCATTTACACAAACGAGAAGCCCTTCTCCAAAAGCACTCCCACCTCGAAGGAACTCGTCTTCACGCATCCCTGCGATTTTTCTCGGGAACGCGAAAGCCTCTGCAACCGTATCCGCAAATTCCAATCCGGTGGCGCAGCCCAATGCACCCGCCATCCTCATCCCTTCTTTGGCCCACTCACTCCGCAGGAGTGGAGCCGCGGCATGTATAAGCACCTCGACCATCACCTCCGCCAATTCGGCGTGTGATTTGTAATATTCCCTCTATCCGCTCGCCGGAGGAAAATGCCCTCGTCCTGAGGGGTGCGAATTTCGCGAGTCCAAGGGGCCCAAGCACCGGAGGTGCGCCATAAGTTAGCCCAGCCCATCAGGGCTGGGATCCGAACGCGAGATTCGGGAGCGCCGTAGGCGCGTCACTCCGCTGGTCCCGGGATTCGGCCAACATAAAACGCACCACGTCGTCGACAAAGTCACAAGCAGCGTCCTGCTCTCAACGGTTATACTCGTCACCCATGACCCCAGCTGACTTCCGCCGCATCGCCCTCAGTTTCCCGAACGCGGAGCAAGGCTCCCACTTCGGTGCCACTGACTTTCGTGTCGGCGGCCACATCTTCGCCACCCTCGCTCACGTCAAAAAAGGCTACGGCAACCTGATGCTCGATCCCGAGCAGCAACGACTCTTCGTCCAGGACCTTCCCGATCTTTTTCTTCCCGTCCACGGCGGTTGGGGCAAACACGGCGCCACTCATATCGTCCTCGCCAAAGCCAGCAAAGACGTCCTCACCGGCGCTCTCCGGGCCGCCTACAACCTCCGCCTCCAGAAAAACAACAAATCCAAGCCGAAGGCAAAACGCTCTTCTCCAAAACGCTGATTCGATACGTCCCCGCGTTTTCTACGTTAATCACTTCATCATCCATTCATCCCTCGAGTCGATACGTAATGTATACTTCGAGCACGCAATCGTTCCTTATCCTGGGAGAACCATGATGACCCGCCCCGCCCCTATCCTTGGTCTGTTTTCTGTCTGTCTGTTCGTTCTTCTAGCTCTTTCGCCTTCCACTCGCGCACAATCTTCCAACGCCTCCTACATGGATCTGCGCAATCTGTCCATTGGCACGGAGAGCTACTCCGTCACCAATCTCGACCTTAAGCGCGACGCCGCGACCTTCCACTTTGCCTCTGGCGTTATTTGCTTTACCCCTCCCGTCAATGGCAAGGTCACTGGCGCTGTCTTCTTGGGCGAAGGCACTTTGAACATCGCTCCGCCGGATGCCACCGAGCGCAACAGCCTGAAGCTCCTTTCGAAGGAAGACGCCTTCAACGAATCCTTTCAACACCTCGTTCTCCGCTTCACCGATTCCACCTACGACGACATCAAGAAAGCCGGCTCGCCCGGTTCTGGCTCCTGCGACAATAGTTTTTTCAAGGACACCCAGAACATCACTCGCCACACCTTGAAAACCAATCTCGAGATTCACCTTCTTTCCGAAGTTCTGAGTCCCAATCCCCGCCCCTTCTTCCAGGCTTTCATCCGTGGCAAGAAATACAGCGACAAGGAAATCCTCCAGATCGACCCCAATTACGATGCTCACCAGTTCAGTTTCTTCACCTACGAAGACAATAAGTGGGGCGAGTGGGGTTCCTTCAGCCTGACCGGCAGCTATCCCGCCGGTTCCCGCGGCCGTCCCTATCACATCGAGCACCAGGAGTTGAACACCACGCTGGAGAAAAACGCCAACCTCTCGGGCACCGCAACCGCCACGATCGTCTCGGGCCGTGATGGGCTGCGTGTGGTGCGCTTCGCTCTCTTCCACACGTTGCGCGTTCAGAACGTCACCGTCGCGGGCCAGGGCGCTGCTTTCATTCAGGAAGATAAGAACGCGGATTCTCAATTTGCTGTTGTCCTGCCGAACCCCGTAAACAAGGGCGAAAAAGTCGCTATCACTACCAGTTATTCCGGCAAAGAGGCCGTGATTAATGACGGGGCAGGGAATTACTTCCCCGTCGCGCGTGAAGACTGGTATCCCAACGATCCCGGCGCTGCCTTTGGTGCCTACTCCACCTACGACATGGTTTTCAAAATTCCCAAGGACATGAAAATCGCCGCCACCGGCGTCCGGCTCTCGGACACCGTCGACGGCGGCCAGAACATCTCTACCTGGAAGAGTGAAGCGGCCCAAACCGTCGCCGGCTTCAATTTCGGCAAGTTCAAAGTTGAGGAAGCCAAGATCACCAAACCCGACTACGTCATTCAAGCTTTCGCCAACGATAGTCCACCGTCCTGGGTCGAAGACCTCAAGCGCTCAGCGCAAGGTGACGTTCTCCCGGTCGGCCCCGATCAATCCCACATGGGCGCCGGCGTCCCTCTCGGCAGCATGAGCACGGTTGGCCTCAATAAAAAAGCTCTCGCGGAAGGCGAAATTGCGATCCAGCTCTATACCAGCTACTTCGGCCCTTCGCTCTTCACTCATCTTCAACTCACCCAACAATCTGCCTGCAGCTTTGGCCAGTCCTGGCCCAGCCTCGTGTGGATTCCCATTTGCTACTACTTCGATAACACCGTTCGCCATTCCCTTGGCCTCGACTGGGGCGACCGCGGCTACTGGAAGGTCGTCACTCCTCACGAAGTCGCCCATCAGTGGTGGGGCCACACCGTCGGTTTCAGTTCTGGCCGCGACCAGTGGATGAGTGAGGGCTTTGCCGATTTCTCCGCCGCTCTGTATCTCTCTGTCCTCGACAAGGACCCTAAGAAACTCATCGGCTTCTGGAACGATGAGCGCGAAATTCTCCTCGAACGCAACGCCCAAGGCTTCCGCGCGATCGACGCAGGTCCTCTCACCATGGGCTACCGCACCAGCAACTCCCGCGTTGGCTCCGGCGTCACTCGCCGCCTCATCTATCCCAAGGGTGCCTACATTCTTTGGATGCTCCGCGAGATGATGCATGAAAATGCTAACGGCGATCAGCGGTTCAAAGAAATGATGCAGGATTTCGTCAACACCTACCGCGGGAAGGCTGCCACTACGGAAGAGTTCAAAAGCATCGTTGAGAAACACATGACCAAGGCCATGGACATCGAAGGCAACCACAAGATGGACTGGTTCTTCAACGAGTACGTCTATGGCACGCAGCTTCCTTCTTACAAGTTCACTTATTCTTTCGACACCTCTCCCCAGGGTGACATCCTTCTTAGTTACGACATCTCTCAATCCAATGTCGACAAGGATTTCCGCATGCTCGTGCCCATTTATCTCGAACTCGAAGAGGGGCACATCATGATGCTGGGCCGCGCGCCCCTGACCGGTAGTTCCTCCGATTCCGGCAAAGTCCCCCTCAAGGGCCTCAAGACCAAACCGCGCCGCGCCATGATCAACTATTACGACGACGTCTTAGCGTCCCCCAACTGACCTCTCGACTTCGTAGCGCCGCGCCTTCAGGCCGGCATCGATGTAAATCCGCCCCCGATGTGCTTGTTGGCCAACAATGGAGACTTGTCATCCCGAGCGAAGCGAAGGATCTCAACCATTCTGTCTTGCCGCGGTCGGAAGATGTCACCCGTGGCGGACGCTTTACGCCTGCATCTTGGGTCAACGCCACCGCCGCTTCGCATCTCGCCTTTGTAGCGCCGCGCCTTCAGGCCGGCATCGATGTAAATCCGCCCTCGATGTGCTTGTTGGCCAACAAAGGAGACTTGTCATCCTGAGGAGCCCGCCGCGGCGGGCGACAAAGGATCTCAACCGTCGCGTCTTGGCTCGACCCATAACCCTCGAACCCGATCAGCTTCTATCGACTCTCGCCACTCTGCACCGCCAGCTTCGCCGCTTCCCACGCCGCCAATCCTCCCGCTAATTCCCGTATGCCCTCGATCCCGCCCCGCTCTAGCAGGCTAGCGGCGATCGACGAACGGTATCCCCCCGCACAATGCACCACGACTTTCCTCCCGTGCGGCAACTCTCCGATCCGCTCCTCCAAATGATTCAACGGCACATGCATACTCCCGGCGATCCTTTTGTTCTCCCTTTCCTTCGGCCCACGCACATCCACCAGCACAATGCCGTTCTCGCCATTCAATTCCCGCGCCAGTTCCTCTGCGTCCACCCGCGGCGTCCCGCACACCAGCTCGGGTCTCGCCTCTAACTCCTGCATTCCGCCCTTTAGATACCCGGCCACGTGATCGAAACCGATTCTACCCAACCGCATCGCCGCTTCTTCTTCTCGTCCAGGATTCGCAATCAACACAATCGGTTTGTCCCTGTTCAACAGCGTTCCTGCCCAGGTCGCATACTGGCCCCCCAACCCGATGTTCAGGCTCCCCCGCAAATGTCCGGCCGCAAACTCATCCGGCTCCCGCACGTCTACCATCTGCGCACCGTCCTTCATCATCGTCAACACGGTTTCCAGCGTTAAGGGGAAGAGCGCCAGCTCCAGCGCAATTTCCAGTGTCGGCCTCTCTTTGGTGTTCAGCACCGCGTCATACGTAAAGTACGCCGGCGCTTCCGGTTGGTCCGCCGTTATCATTTTCACAAACTCGTCTTCACCCATCGGCTGCAACGCATAATTCGTTCGCCGTTGCACCCCAATCGTAGATACCGCCTCTTTCCCAATATTCCTCCCGCACAGCGAACCCGCTCCGTGGGCCGGGTACACCAGCGTCGCATCTGGCAGTCCCAGCAATTTCGTCGTCAGCGATCCATACAGCATTCGCGCCAGCACCTCCGGTTTCCATCCCAACGCGGCGCGCAAATCCGGCCGCCCTACGTCTCCGATGAACAGCGTGTCTCCCGTTAGCACTGCCACCGGCTCTCCGGCGCTCTTCGCCAAGTCGAACACCAGGATCGAAATCGACTCCGGCGTGTGCCCGGGCGTCTCCATGGCTTGCAGCTTTACCGCTCCAAATTCCAGGCTGTCTCCATCCGCTAGAGGCGTGAACGCGTACTCGGCCTGCGCCTTCGCTCCCAAATAAATCTTCGCGCCCACACGATCCCGTAGCTCCAAATGCCCGGCCACAAAATCCGCATGCAAATGCGTCAAAATGACGTGCCGTATCGTCAATCCGTCCCGCTCCGCCGCCTCCAGATACCGGGCCACATCCCGTTGCGGGTCCACCACCGCCGCCGTCCGCGTCTCTTCATCCGCAATCAGATAAGACGCATGCGCCAAACACCCCAAATAAAACTGTTCTACCTTCATCCCCATCGCCTCCATACGCTCACGTAGGGGCACGATAGATCGTGCCCGCCCTTATTGCGCCCAGTTCCCAAGCTCTTATAGTGGCGGGTCTTCAGACCCGGGCCTTCCATCGCTCCTAGAGGCTCTGCCTCGAGGAACGGAGCACTTGCCCTGAAGAACGAAGGGCTTGCCCTGGGCTTCGAACACGCAGTCTGCGCAAAGAAAAAGAATAGGTCTTTCCAATGTCAGTTCTCGAACTCTGCGTTGTGGTCATTTTGGCATTTCAACCGCAATATCTTGCCACCAAATTTGTAATTTCACATTCTTCCTCATCCCTGCTGACGTCTCATGGTGTGAATGTCGGTATTAGGAAGCGGATCAAGCTATTTGCCACACCAACGACGCGCGGCGCGGATGGTGCTCAATCTGAACTCCGCGCCACGCCGGCAGAAGTTATACTGAAGAACGTCGCCCGGGAGATTTGAGCATGGCAAGACTTGTTTATGGATTGAGTCAGTCCCTCGACGGCTACGTCGATCACATGAAGCTTGGGCCCCCTCCGCCCGGAGCCTTCCGTCACTTCCTCGAACTGGTGCGCGGCCTGTCGGGCGTCATCTACGGTCGCCGCACCTACGAAATCATGCGTTATTGGGAAGAAGATTCTCCTGATTGGGACGCCGACGACCGTGAGTTCGCGGTGGTGTGGCGGAGCCGGCCGAAGTGGGTCGTGTCGCGCTCCCTCAAGTCCGTCGGCCCTAACGCTACGCTTGTCGCGAACGACTTCGAGAAAATTGTTCGCAAGCTCAAGGTCGACCTGCCTGGCGAGATTCACGTTGGCGGACCAGCCTTGGCGCAAAGCATGACCGAAACCGGTCTTATCGATGAATACCGGCTCTACCTTCGCTCTGTCGTACTTGGTGGTGGCCAGCCATTCTTTGCTGGCCCCCGCCCGCCGCTCCACCTGGTGGCCAGCGATTTAATCGCCGACGATTTCATTCGCTTGACTTACGTTCCCGCTTAAGCGCGCGGTTCGCCTGAACAGACTGCCCTCAGAAATTTAAACTGAGACATTTCCCTATCACCTTTTTCCCTTGCCCTTTCTCCATCTCTGGTTTAGCCTCACACTTACTGCTCCACTTCAGGGTACATTCTTGATTATCTATACCGAATCTGACTATCTGGAAGCGCATCTCACTGAAATTTCTGGCGGTTCTCACAGTTTCTCGGCTCACATCGACGCGGTTCCACAACTCCTCGCCGACGCCTTGAAAAAACTAACCTCCGCTGCCTCTCCCGATCCCGCTCCGCCCTCGAAGGCAAGACCCTCGAAATCTCGCCCGCGCTAATTCCCAGTCTTTTTCCCCCGCAATCTTTTCGCTATCCCTTTTCCTCAATCCCCGTCCATCTACTAAACTGTCCTTCCCATGCTGACCGCTTTTCGCCAAGACCTCACCGTCGCCCTCCGCAACTTTGGCCGCTCACCGGGCGTCGTGTTCGCTGCCATTCTTTCTCTTGCCATCGGCATTGGGGCAAACACCTCGGTCTTTTCCGTCACCAATTCGCTCCTGCTTCGGCCTCTGCCATTTCCTCACTCCGGCGGCTTGGTCATCCTCTGGAATCGCTCCCCTGGCCTCAACATTGCACAGGACTGGTTCTCCACCGCCCAATACTTCGACATCAAGCACGGCCATTCCGGTTTTGAACAAGTGGCCATCGCCATCGGCGGCAACGAAAACCTCACCGGCGACGGCCCGCCCGAACGCATCGGCATCGTGCGTCTCTCCTCCAACCTTCTTCCCATGCTGGGCGCGCACACCGCGATTGGCCGCCTCTTCACACCCGAAGAAGACTCTCCCGGCCAGGCCCCAACCGCCCTCCTGACCTACGGCACCTGGGCCCGCCGCTATGGCCGCGATCCGAATATTCTTGGCAAGACTCTGCGCGTGAATGGCAAGCCTCTCACCGTGGTAGGCGTCCTCTCTCGTGATTTTTCCCTGGCCCATGAAGTGATCCCGACTCTCGGCGGCCCGGAACTCGCCGAACTCGTCGTTCCTCTCCCGCTTGCTCCAGCGGCCGCCGACGATCGCGATCACGAAGACTACAACATCGTCGCGCGCCTCAAGCCTGGCGTGTCCGTGCAGCAGGCCCAGGCCGAAATGGACACCATCACTGCTCGCCTGCGCGAACAGCATCCCGATGTCTACCCTCCCAATGGCGGTCTCACCTTCGGCATCTTCCCGCTTCTCGAACAGGTCGTTGGCGACATTCGCCGCCCCCTCTTAATCCTCAACGGTGCCGTTGCCTTCGTCCTTCTGATTGCCTGCGCCAACGTCGCCAATCTTCTCCTCTCACGCGCCGTCGCCCGCCGAAAGGAAATGGCCGTTCGCGCTGCGCTCGGAGCTTCCCGCAGCCGCATCATGCAACAACTCCTCACCGAAAGCGTTCTCCTCGCTTTTTCCGGCGGTGCCGTCGGCATTCTCCTTTCGTTTGGCGCGGTCTATGCGCTTCGTTTCCTCGGGGCTCACAGTGTGCCCCGCTTAGCTTCCATTTCCGTTGATGCCCGCGTACTTCTTTTCACCCTCGCCGTTTCGCTTTTTGCTGGCATCCTTTTTGGACTCGCCCCCGCTCTCAACGCATCTCGCCTCGATCTTCGCGGCCAACTCACCGAATCCGCCCGCGGCTCCTCTGGCGCAAACGCGCTTTGGGGACGCGGCAATCACCTTCGCCGCCTCATCGTCATTGCCGAACTCGCGCTCTCGCTGATGCTTCTCGTGGGCGCGGGACTCCTTGTCCGCAGCTTCGCCCGGCTGCAGAACGTCTCGCCCGGTTTCCATCCGCACAACGTCCTTACCCTCGGTCTCACGCTCCGCGGCCAGAATTACACCTCCAAAGACGTCGCCCGCAACACGTACCGCGAACTCTGGAACCGCTTCGAACAGATCCCTTCTGTCACCGCCGCTGGAGGCATCACCGCACTTCCTCTTAGCGAACTCTGGGCCTGGGGACCCATCAACGTCGAAGGGCGCGTCCCTCCTCCCGGCGAGAATTTCATCAATGCCGACCAGCGCATCGCCGCCGGCCGCTATTTTGAAGCCATGCAGATTCCACTGCTTCGTGGCCGCCTCTTCGACGACACCCTCGATACACCCGATAAACCCCCGGTCATCCTCGTCGACGAGTTCATGGCCAACGAACTCTGGCCCGGCCAAGATCCCCTCGGCAAGCGCATTCGCAACGGTGGCTTGCACTCCACCGATCCTTGGATGACCGTCATCGGCGTCGTTGGCCGTGTTAAGCAATACTCGCTCGATACCGATGGCCGCATCGCTTTCTATCTTTCCCACACGCAATTTCCTGCTCGCGAACTCGTCGTCGTTCTCCGTTCGAACACATCCCCCGCAACCCTTGCGAACTCTTCGCGCGATGTCGTTCATTCCGTCGATCCGGATCTCCCTCTCTACAACGTCCGCACGATGGACGGCCGCGTCTCCGAATCCCTGGCTCGCCGCCGCTTCTCCATGTTCCTGCTCGCGGTCTTCGCCGCGTTCTCCCTGATTCTTGCCTGTGTTGGCATTTACGGCGTGATGGCCTATCTCGTTTCGCAGGGCACTCGCGAAATTGGCATACGCATGGCTCTCGGCGCTACTCAACACAGAATCCTCACCATGGTCCTGACTCGCGGCATGTCCTTAGCACTCGCCGGTGTAGCCCTAGGTCTCGGCGCATCCTTTCTTCTCTCGCGTGTGCTCGAGTCCCAGCTCTACGGTGTGACCTCGCGGGACGCCGCAACCTTTATCGCCATTCCACTTCTCCTCTTATGTGTCGCCCTTGCCGCCATCCTCATTCCCGCCCGCCGCGCCTCCCGCACCGACCCCATGCTCTCCCTCCGCTCCGAATAATCGAGGAGCGGGAGAAGTCGCCCCTCCATCGCAAATTTCGACATTAGCGCCATAAAGTGCAGGTGTTTGAGGGTGCCCCGTCCTTTGCGCGTTGTTTGCGCAAAGGACGGGTTCTTACGGTGTTACGCCTCGCTCTCTCTGTCTTCGGTTTTGTCCGCTGTGCCTCCGTGCTTGAGGCAAAAGAAAAGACACCATGTCATCCTGAGGAGCGTTTTCCGCGACGAAGGATCTCAACCGTCGAGTCTTGCCGCGCTGCCTCCGTTTCCCTCGCCGCCTCTATTCTCAGTCTATCTCCCCACTTCTTTTCTTCCTCCTCCCCTCTTCTTGCTACAATCTCCTCCTCGTAACTCCCAAGGCGTTTCCCCCGTCCTAAACGCATACGCCACAAGGAGGTCCCATGCTCGCCACTCATCTCGACCGCCGTAGTTTCCTAAAACTCTCTACCGCAGCCACCGGCGGTCTCCTTATCGCTCTTTACGCCGACCCTCTCGACGATCTTTTCGCGCAAACCCCGCCTCCCGCCAATCAGAATTTCCTCCCCACTGCCTTCGTCCGCGTCTCGCCCGACAACCTTTTCACCATTACCGCCAAGAATCCCGAAATCGGGCAGGGAATTAAGACCATGCTCCCGATGATCATCGCGGAAGAACTTGATGTGGACTGGAAAGATGTCCGCATCGAGCAAGCCGATCTCGACGAATCCATTTACGGCCCGCAGCGCGCCGGCGGCAGCACCGCCACTCCCATGAACTGGGACCCGCTCCGTCGCGTCGGCGCCGCTTGCCGCCAAATGTTCGTCATCGCCGCCGCGCAATCCTGGTCCGTCTCCGAATCTGAATGCACCACATCTTCTGGCCGCGTCCTCCACTCCAATTCCAATCGTGCTGTCACCTACGGCTCTCTCGCCGCCCAAGTTGCCAAGCTCACTCCACCCGACCTCAAATCCGTCACTCTCAAAGATCCGAAGAACTACAAAATCATCGGCCACCCCACTCCAGGCGTCGACAACCTCTCCATCGTCACCGGCAAATCTCTCTACTCCATCGACTATCGCGTCCCCGACATGCTTTGGGCCGTCTACGAAAAATGCCCCGTCTTCGCCGGGAAAATTGCTTCTTCCAATCTCGACGACCTCAAGAAGGAACCCGGTGTCCGCCACGTCTTCGCTCTCTCCGGCACTCCTGATCTTCTCGGGCTCCACTGCGGCATCGCTGTCGTTGCCGATTCCTGGTGGCAAGCCAACGCTGCGCGCCAGAAACTGCAAGTTACTTGGGAGGAAAGTCCCACTGCGCAGCAGTCCAGCGAAGGTTTTCTGAGGCAAGCGCAGGAACTCTCCAAAAAAACGCCAACCATGAATCTTCGCAAGGATGGCGACGCCTCCGCCGCTCTCGCCTCCGCCGCCAAAACCGTTAAGGCCGCCTACGACTATCCTTTCCTCGCCCACGCGCCCATGGAGCCGCAAAACTGTCTCGCCCATTATCACGACGGCAAGCTCGAATTCTGGTCGCCTTCACAGACTCCCGCGCGCGGCCGGCAAATGGTCTCTCAGGTCCTCGGCATTCCCGAAGACAAGATCATCGTCCACCTGAAACGCACTGGCGGTGGTTTCGGCCGCCGTCTCACCAACGACTACATGCTCGAAGCCGGCGCCATCGCGCAAAAAGTCGGCGTCCCCGTCAAACTTCTTTGGACCCGTGAAGACGACTTCCATCACGATCACTATCGCCCCGCTGGCTATCACTTCCTCGAAGGCGGTGTCGATTCCTCCGGCAATCTCGTCGCCTGGAAGAATCACTTCGTCAGCTTTGGCGAAGGCGACCAGTTCGCGCCGACCGCCGGCATCAGCGGCAATCAATTCCCGGGCACCCTCGTTCCCAATTTCGATTTCGGCGCTTCACTCATGCCCATTGGCGTCCCCCTGTATGCGCTCCGCGCACCTGGCAGCAACGCCTTCTCCTTCGTCTTCCAGTCCTTCCTGGACGAACTCGCGCACGCAGCAGGGAAGGACCCGGTCGAATTTCGCCTCGCCGTGCTCAATCTTTCCCGCATCAATAATCCTGCCTTCAAGCCCGACGATCCCGATTTCAATCCGCAGCGTGCTGCCGGTGTCGTCAAGCTTGCCGCAGAGAAATCCGGTTGGGGCAAACAGAAATTCCCGAAAGGCCGCGCCCAAGGCCTCGCCTTCCAGTTCTCTCATCGTGGTTACTTCGCCAATGTCGTCGAGCTGTCCGTGAGCGACAAAAAAGAAGTCAAGGTCCACAAGGCCTGGGCCGTCGGCGACATCGGCAGTCAGGTCATCAATCCCAGCAGCGCCGTCAATCAAGCCCAAGGAGCTGTCCTCGAAGGTCTCAGCTCCGTCATGTCTTACGAAATCACCATCGACAAAGGCCGCGCCGTCCAATCCAACTTCCACGAATACGAACCTGTGCGCATCAATCAGGCGCCGCCACAAATCGAAGTTCACTTCCTGAAGACCGATTTCTCGCCCACCGGTCTCGGTGAACCGGCCCTACCCGCGGTTCTTCCCGCCGTCTGCAACGCCATCTTCAATGCTACCGGCGACCGCATCCGCAGCCTCCCCCTGACCAAGCACGGTTACTCCTGGGCCTAATCTGGGAACGCCAACCGCCGTGTTGGCGTTTTTAGGTAGGGCCGCGGCGATGCGTCGCCCGCTTCTACGGTCACTCAAATACGGCCCACACGAATCCTTGAGGGTGCCCCATCCTTTCGCGCAGCCTGCGAAAGGGTGGGTCTTCTCTTAAGATTTTGCCTGCGGCGTTTCTTAAGATTTTCCTTGGACTCAAAGCCGATCTGCTTTGTCATCCTGAGGCGTCCTCTCCTGAAATACACCAAACACATTCCCGCTCGGATCCTGAAACTTTGCCGTAATTTCCGGCAAATGCGCCCCCACTCCCTCGATCACCTTCCCGCCATTTTCCGTAATCAGCGCCAGCGCTTTTTCCATGTCGTCCACCATGATGTACACCACCATCGCACTTCCGTCGTACGGATTCAGACCCTTCATCCACGTGCCGCTAACTTCTCCCACCCCGTCATCAAACGCCAGGCTTCCGTCTCCTCGCCTTCGCACATTCCATCCAAACACCTTCTGATAGAACGCCGCTGACTTCTCCACGTCCTCGCTCGCCATCATGATGTAGCAAATCTTACCGTGGCCCAGCGTCGGTTCCATCTTTCCCCCTCTTCCTTGCTTCTGGTACTCTACCACTCGCATTCATTCCCATTTTCTGGAGTTGCGATGTTCCGCTCACTCGCATTTCTGTTTGCTTGTCTCCTCGCCGCCACTCTGCTGCTCACCGTTTCCGCCGATTCCATTTCCGACCAGGCCCGTCAACTCCATTTCTCCTCCATCGTCGTTGATACGCACGACGACACCACGCAGCGCTTCTTCTCCAACGATTTTGACCTGGGCAAGCGCAACTCCTCCGGCCATATCGACATCCCGCGTATGCACGACGGCGGCATGAACGCCATTTTCTTCTCGATCTGGATCGATGGCCGCACCATGGGCCCGCCAGCCATCAAGCAAGCTCTCGATCAAATCGATGCCGTCCAGCAAAACGTCCGCCGTTTTCCCGACCAGATCGTTCTTGCACGTACTGCCGCCGACGTGCGCGCCGCTCACGCCCAGGGCAAAATCGCTGCGCTGATGGGCATCGAAGGCGGCCACATGCTCGGCAATGACATTCGCATGGTCCGCATCTATTCCGAGCTCGGCGTCCGCTACATGACCCTCTCGCACTTCTACAACGATGAATGGGCGGATTCCTCGACCGACAAGCCCGTCCACAATGGCCTCACCGACTACGGCAAAGACATCGTCCGCGAAATGAATCGCCAGGGCATGCTCGTCGATATTTCCCACGTTTCCGACAAAACTTTCTACGACGCGCTCGCCGTCAGCAAAGCTCCGCTCATCGCCTCGCATTCTTCCTGCCGCGCCCTTTGTAACCACCCCCGCGATATGACCGACGACATGATCAAAGCACTCGCGGCAAAAGGCGGCGTCATTCAGATCAACTACGAGAAAAGCTTTATCGATCAGGCCTACAAAGATGCCCAGGACAAGCTTTCCGGCGGTGTCGTCAGTCTGATGGAGCAGCTAAAGAAGGAATGCGGCGACGACTCGGCATGCATGGGCCGCAAGCTCAACGAAATGGAGAAGCAGGCTACCGCGGACGGGAAGTTGCCGCACGTTTCCTGGGAACGCATCGTCGATCATATCGATCACGCCGTCAAACTCGTGGGCGCCGACCACGTCGGTCTTGGCTCCGATTTCGACGGCGCCTCCATGCCCGACGGTATGGACGACGTGACCCATCTCCCGCAGATTACCGACGCCCTCCTAAAAAAGGGCTACTCCGAATCGGACATCCGCAAAATCCTCGGCGAAAACACGCTCCGCCTCCTGGCCGAAGCCGAAAAAGTCAGCCACGACCTCCAATCCACAGTCAACAACACAATCAATTAGTGCGTGAGAGTGCCCGATCCTTTGTGCTCGTCCTGAGATACGAAGGTCGGTCTGTGCGCAAAGGATGGGTCTTCTCTTAAGCTTTTGCCCGAGTTCAAAACAGAGAGGCGATTGTCGATTTTCGTATTCGCCCTTCCCGCCACTCCCCACTCGCCGCTGCATTTGTTACTCTATCCTCGCTCCACTCGAGGGGAATGCAATGATCCGCACCGCCGCCATTTTATTTGTGTGTCTTCTGGGAGTCCTGATGACCGCCAAGTCTCGCGCGCAATCGCAATCCGTTTCGCCGCAAGCCAAGAAACTCCAGTCCTCCTCCATTGTCATCGACACTCACGACGACACCACCCAGCGTCTACTCGATCCAACTTTCGACATCACCGCGCGCCACTCCGACGGCAACATCGACGTTCCCCGCATGCGCGAAGGCGGCCTCTCCGCGATTTTCTTCTCCATCTGGATTCCCGGCAAAACTCTCGGTCCTGAAGCCGTGAAACAAGCACTCGACCAGATCGACGCCGTCCGTGAGGCCGTCCGCAAACATCCCGGCGACCTCGTTCTTGCCACCTCCGCCGACGATATTCGCGCGGCCAAGAAAGCTAACAAAATCGCCGCACTCATGGGCGTCGAGGGCGGCCACATGATCGGCAATGACCTCTCCGTTCTCCGCACTTTTGCCGCTCTCGGCGTGCGCTATATGACGCTCACCCATATGGAAAACAATGAATGGGCCGACTCCTCCACCGCCAAGCCCGAGCACAACGGCCTCACCGATTTCGGCAAGCAGGTCGTCCTCGAAATGAATCGCCTCGGCGTTATCGTCGACGTTTCCCACGTTTCCGACAAAACTTTCGCGGACGTCCTCGCCACTTCCAAAGCTCCCGTCTTCGCCTCGCACTCTTCCTGCCGCGCCATCTGTAACGCCGCTCGCAACATGACCGATGACATGATGCGCCAGCTCGCCGCCAAAGGTGGCGTCATCCAGATCAACTATCACGTCGGCTTTCTCTCCCAGGAATTTCGCGATTACGAGGCCGCCCACCCCGAAGCACAAAAAGAAATCGAAGCGGAAGTCGCCAAGCGCTGCGGCGACAATGAAGCTTGCAAACTCACTGCCGGAGATCACATCGTTCGTGAAATGATGGAAGCGGGCAAGCTTCCCAAAGTCGATTGGAGCAAGATCGTCGACCACATCGATCACGCCGTCAAAATTGCCGGCGCAGACCACGTCGGCCTCGGCTCCGATTTTGATGGCGCCATCATGCCCATCGGCATGGAGGACGTCACCCACCTTCCGCAAATCACCGACGCTCTCCTCAAAAAGGGCTACTCCGAATCCGATATTCGCAAAATCCTCGGCGAAAATACCTTGCGCGTGTTGACCGAAGTCCAGCGCGTCTCCCGCGAGCTCAACCAATAATGGGGAGTGCGGGAGCTGCTCTCGCGCTCACATCCCGAAAATCTCCAGGTGCCCCATCCTTCGCGGGTTGTGCGAAGGGTGGGTCTGCTCTTAAGCTTTTGTCTTTTCTTCCGTACAACAACATCGCTTATCTAACTCTCAGGTCCGATTCCATCCATTCATATAAGAACAACTCCGTCATCGTGGGGAGCCCCGTTCGCGACGAAGGATCTCAGCCCGTGCGTCCTGTCACGTAACTCGGACACCCTGCGTCCTCCGCGCCTCTGCGTTATCTTTTCTTCCTCTCAATCTGCGCTAAACTATTCCCTGCACTCAAATCCTCTCCACTCTTTCGGAGGCCGATACGCCAATGCGTCTTTGCCATCACTTCGTCTGCAGCGCCGCCTTTCTTCTCGTTGCCACACTCCCCGCCGTTTCCCAAACTCCAGCCCCGTCCGCCGCCCCCAAACCCAAATCCGCCACCGGCACGACGGCCAAGCCCACCACCGCCGCCAAACCCGCCTATGACAAAGCCCTTCTCAAACCGGCCCTCCTCAAAGACAAGGCTCCCGACAGCTTCCAGGTGAAATTTGAAACGACTCGCGGCGATTTCACCGTCACCTGCACCCGCTCCTGGGCCCCCAACGGCGTCGATCGCTTCTACAATCTCGTCAAGCATCACTATTTCGATGGCGCGCGCTTCTTTCGCGTGGTTCCCGGCTTCGTTGCTCAATTCGGTATCAGCGCCTATCCTCCCGTCAACGCCGCGTGGGACAAAGCCACTATTCAGGACGATCCTGTCACCCAGAAGAACAAGCGCGGCACCCTCACCTTCGCCAAAACCGGCGCTCCCAACTCGCGCACCACGCAGATTTTTATCAACCTCCGCGACAATTCCAGCGAAAATCGCGCCACCGCCACCTCGCTTGATGCCATGGGTTTCGCTCCCTTCGCTGTCGTCGATGAGAAGGGCATGAATGTCGTCGAAATGATGTACGACCAGTACGGCGACTCCGCCGGCATGGATCAGCAGCCCATCGAGAAGGGCGGCGAAGCCTACATCGCGCAAAAGTATCCGAAGCTCGACACCATCCGCACCGCCTACCTTATCGGCGCAGCCGCCGAAGCCGCCTCCAAGCCCGCCACCACTACTAAACCGGCCCCCAAGCCTCAACCCCGGCCCGTAGCGCCGTCGAAACCCCAGAACTAATCCGCCGCGCCGCAGCGCGGTTCCGTTAGTTCTCGTCGTTGTATCGTGAGGGTGCCCTATCCTCTCGCGTCGCTTGCGACAGGGTGGGTCTTCTCTTACTCTTTTGTTTTTTCCTTTGCTCTGAGGCACAAACGGCTTGTTGACTTAGGGTGGGTTTTCAGATGTGTTTCTTGTAGGGGCGCGAGAAATCGTGCCCGTCTCCCGTTAGTTCTATGATCGATCCGCTCCCACCGAGAAAAAGAACACCTGTCAGCCTGAGGAGCGCCTTCTGCGACGAAGGATCTCAACCGCTGCGTCTTGCTTCTCACCTCTTCGCGCACTCTGCGTCTCTGCGTTATCTCTCCTTCCTACCGCAACAGCTCGTACAGCAAATTCTTCCACCGCTGATGATCGATGCACCAATCAATCCGTGCTTTGCGTCGTGTTTCGATGTGGTGCTTCCAAATTTCGCGATTCCTCTCATCGTGGGTCACGTTCAGCCGGTCCACCACCGTCATCCCCCGCGTCAATTCCGACTGCGTCTCTACGTCGATAAAATGCTCTGAATGCGACGTCACAATGCTCGCATCCATCGCAATCGCCATCGCCACCGGATCCGGCAGCGATAATCCGTGCTCTCCCGTCTGCGTGTGGTACGCGGCAATCGCCGTTGCGTTGCACTCAATCGCAAAACTGGCCACAGGATTCTTGTAGCTCAACACCTGCTGAATCTCTGTCGGCGTCAGCACCGCCGGCCCACGGCATAGATGCCATCCCACCAACTCCACCGGCAGCTCGCTCCGCACCACCACCCGCGCCGCTTCCGGATCGCACCAGATGTTGTACTCGGCCGCCGGCGCCACATTTCCTTCGCAACACGGATTCCCGCCCATGATCACGAACCGCGAGACGTTTCTCGCAATCTCTGGCTTCATATCCAGCGCCAACGCCAGATTCGTCAGCGGCCCAATCGTCACAATGACGATCCCGGGATTCGCCTCCACTGTCTGAAGAATCGCGTCGACCGCCTGTGTTTTTTCTGCCTTGCGTTTCTGCGGTGCATACCCACGGTCGGATAGTCCATCTTTCCCATGGAACCAGTCCGCCGGCGCATGCGGCCGCGTCAGCGGTTTTGCTGCTCCCACAAACACCGGCGTATCACGCTCGCAAAGTTCCGTCACATACAGCGCATTGCGCGCGGCCTGCTCCACTGGAACATTCCCTGCCACCGTCGTGATCGCTTTTACGTCGATGTGCGGGTGCCGCAACGCCATAATCAGCGCCACTGCATCATCCGACGCCGTATCCGTATCAATCAGAAAGGGAATTTTCATGCTCTGAAGAATAGAACAGAAGCGCGTGGCAATGAAGAAAGGAAGGCGCGACTGGAACCTTAACGAGCGTTACGCAACATTGGCCTGGAAAGCTCGAGACAGCCCACCGTGAACGCGAACGGGAACGGTCCGGGCTCTCCGGTGTGGCGCAGCCCATCAAAGAACACCAGCAGGTCATCTGGCTCCGTGTCCCTATACCGTGGGCACGGTCTCCACGATCCCGAATGCCACCCACGATCCTCCGCGGTCATGATTTGCCGCGGTTCGCTCCAGTCGGCGAGCCTCGAACCGGGAGCTTCCGCATGACACCACCACAAGCCCGTCTCGGCAGGCGGGGCTGACTTGGCGACGTGTACCCGTGAGAAAACCGCTTCAAAGTGACCACCATGCTCGATCACCGCGAAATCGAACAGCTTGAGTTCCGCGCCCGCAAACATGCTTCGCTTCGGCCAATGAACGCCGTCTTCGCTTTCCGCATACCCGTGAACCAGATAGTCTTCCAGGTTCGAGCCCGCCACATACCACAATTTCCATTTCCCCTCGTGGAAGAGCACATTCGGCTCGTAAACGCTCCCTCTCTCCCACGATTCACTCGCCACAAACACCGGAGCAGGCTGATCCACCCAGGCCTCGCCGTCCCACTCCAGATAACCAATCCCGTAGGGCCCCCACAGTTGTTCCTTCGAACCCGCGTAGTAAATTCGTTCGACCCACTCGCGTCGCCGTGGCTCCCAGCCTTTCACATAAGCAGGGCAGTGGCGGCCGCCCGAACCGTCCCAAACTTCACTCTTTTGGTTTGGCGCAAGCAGCGCGATCGCCGCCGGATTATTCGGATCGGCCTCCGGCTTCCATCCAGTCGCACTGAGTGACGCCCCGACAGGCAAAGACGCGCTAAACAGATGCGTCGATGCGGACGACGCGATCTGCCCTGCGAGAAACATTTCCCATTTCCCCTCGCGCAACACTACGTTGGCGTCCGTGACTTCAACGACGTTCGTGAGTGGTGCGAACCCGTCCGCTGGATCAAATACCTTCGTCTCTCGCATCATTTATCCCTTCACGCAAACCACTTGCCGCAGCGTGTGCACGATCTCCACCAAATCCCCCTGCGCCGCCATCACCGCTTCAATCGACTTGTACGCCGCCGGCGTCTCATCAATCACCGCCTCATCTTTCCGGCACTCCACTCCCTCGGTCATCCGGATGTGATCCGCCACCGTGAACCGTCGCTTCGCCTCTCCCCGTGACATCGCACGACCGGCTCCATGCGAGCAGCTCATGAACGACTCGGGATTGCCCTTGCCTCGAACAATGTACGATCGCGTTCCCATGCTCCCGGGAATGATGCCCATATCCCCCAGCCGCGCCCGCACCGCTCCCTTTCGCGTCACGAAAATGTTGCGTCCGTAGTGCTCTTCACGTGCTACATAGTTGTGGTGGCAGTTGATCGCTTTCAACTCCGCCGAAAATGGCCGCACCTCGCCACACTCCCGCACCGCCGCCACAATCTGCCGCATCATCAGCTCGCGATTCGTCCGCGCAAAGTCCTGCGCCCACTCCACTGCTTCCACGTAATCGGAAAAATGCTCGGCGCCCTCGCTAAAGTACGCCAGGTCCTTGTCCGGCAGATTCGTGATGTGTTTCTCGATGTCTTTGCGCGCAAGCTCGATGAAGTAGCTGCCCATCCGGTTGCCCACTCCTCGGGAGCCGGAATGCAGCATGAACCACGCCCGTTCCGCCTCATCCAGACACACTTCGATGAAGTGATTCCCGGTTCCCAGCGTGCCCAGGTGGTTTGCGTGATTTCCGCGATCCAGCTTGGGATGCTTTTCTAGAATCGCATCGTAGCGCGGCTTGAGCTCGACCCACGCTTCTTCGTTGTGCGGTGGAATCCTGTTCCATGCGCCCACGTCACCGCGCCCACCATGATTCGTCCGCCCGTGTGGCACCGCGGCCTCGATCGCACTCCGAATCCCGTGCAGGTTATCCGGGAGGTCGCGGGCATTCAAATCCGTCTGCACCGCCATCATCCCGCACCCTATATCTACGCCCACCGCCGCAGGGATAATCGCGCCCTTCGTGGGAATCACGCTCCCCACGGTCGCCCCGATTCCCCAATGTACATCCGGCATCGCCGCAACCCATTTGTAAATAAATGGCAGCTTCGCCACGTTCAGTAGCTGCTGGCGCGCCTGGTCCTCAAGCTGTACGCCTTTCGTCCACGCCTTGATGGGCGCGCTTTCGGCAGCCGTAATCAAGTTATAGGGAGATTCGGGCATGCCAACAGTCTAATGGAAGCAAGGGGAGCCCGTTCAGTTGGGGGGAGGGGGAGGATTCGGGACCTTGGAAATCTTCTGCCCGGTTTCCACCAGGAACAATCGGTAGTTCGTATACGTGTGTCTTTCGTTGAATTCCTTATTGCGGTATCGCACCGTGATCTCCGCGTACTGTGGCAGCCACAGGTTGTCATTATGCGCCGCGAAAACCACCGGGCCGTAATCAATCGACTGATGCTCAGCATCCAGGGTTAATTGGGGGATCGGCTTCATGAGATCCGTTTCCAAATGCAAAATTTGGAAGGTCTCCGGGTCGACGAAAGCTGTCCCCTTCAGATGGATGTTGTACGCCATATTGCCGGCCCGAAACTCGCTCATGGTATTGGGCCGGTCCATCCGCTGCTGGAACTTGATCTCGAATACCGGCATGTCGTGCCACATCACCAGCCCTTCGCAGTTCATTGCGAATTCATCGAGATGCATGGGGTGAAAGATCAGAACCAGTGCCGCCGATCCCGTCGAGGCGATGTGCCCCTGAAAGCCCGACATGCCGGGCGACCCGTTCCGATATTCGTCGACCGATAAAAACCCGTTCGCCAACGGCTGAATCGTCGCAACGTAATTCACTTTGTTCTGCGCTTTCTCTTCTAGCCGTCCCTTCTGGCTGTGCCGTTCGAAATTCATCAGTTCCGTCGCGGTGATTCGATTAATGCTGTCAACGAATTCCCGGACATTCGCCGAGATTCGCGGAAGAATCTCCTCCGCCCTGCACGCGCTGACGAATGGCAGCAATTTCGGCGGCGCCGCTTCAGCCGGAGGCGCGGGAATATCCGGGGATGCGGATGCGTCCGCCTCTTCGCGTGTAGCCCCTTCGCCCGCCGCTGCCGTATTTACTGAGGGCGCGGAAGTTCCCTCCGCTGTTCCCATCCCGGGCGTCGGCGCTGCCTGTATCCCCTCCGGTTTGGAACCCAGCAAGCCCGGAGCGTTCGTCGAACCGCCCCGCGCAGACGTGTCGGCCACCAGCGTCAAGGGGAAACTTCGATCCACGATCAACGCCATCTTTGCCGACTGTCCCGCCTCCAATTTCATGCCAAGCTGCACCGGCTCTCGCGAAGGGGCTGTCGCCCTCACCTGGTACTCTCCAGGAGGAAGATTGGGAAAGCTCAGCTTAGTAGGCTGGTCGGAGGTCGTTGAGAGATCGTTCTCCAGGGCCCCCGAGTGAATCTGGATCGTGGCCGGAAAGTCGGCCCGCGGCCTGCCAAACGTTTGTAGCTCCACGACTATCGTGGCAAGCGCCGCGGACGACGGGGAGTCGAACTGCTTGCTGGCGCACGGGCGTGGCTCCACGCACACGCCCATTAGCAGTCCTAAGATCAGGATTCGGATAGCGCCAACCACGACCCACTTCCTCGCCACACTGATACGGAATCCCTCAATTCCGCAGCCTTCCCGGTAGCGCGGCACTCAAAAAGACTTGCGCAGGAGTCTACACCGGTCCAGATGCGTTGGCTACGAGTAAAACTTGATAAGGCCCGCGCTGTTCGCGCGCCGTCCACCACTGGTTTGTGGCCAATGTGAGCGCCTTCCTCAGCGGAGAGGTCCTCCCGAAGTGGCTTCCCCAGGGCAGGGAACCATCGTTCACGCCACCCTGCCCTTCGCGCGTAGAGAACGCCTTACGCGTCCATTCGGGGCGCTGGTTCTTAGTATCTTTCCCGGGAGAAAATCTCTACGCGTCAAACCTTCTCTCAATGCCGCAGCAGGTTCGGCAGGAAGTTCGTCAGCGCCGGAATATACGTGATTAGCAGCACCCCAATGCTGAGCAC
>DATJZF010000004.1:0-5856 GCA_035499255.1 Dongiaceae bacterium
AAGCAGATTCACGCTTGTTAAGACCGAGACACCGTTGCGCATAAGCTCCTGTATGTCCTGCCAACGGTAACGGTTTCGACTTCCGGGAGGGTTCTCAGCGGCGAGAGGGTCGATGACGCACACTTGAGGGGCGCGTCGAAGTATCGCGTCCAAATCCATGGCTTGGCCGCTGCAGGTCTCCAGCGGCTCAATCCGTTCCAGTTTCCTCAAAAGTGCCTGGACTTCTTCGGATGGTTGCCGCTGTACCGCGCCGACAACGACATCCTCTCCGCGTTCGCGCCGTCGGCGGGCCTCATCGAGCATGCGATAGGACTTTCCCACGCCAGGGGCATAGCCGAGAAAGATTTTGAGCCGTGCGCCCCAGCGCTTACTCTCTTCGGCTTGCGCTTCTTTGAGAAGCCGCTCAGGGCTGGGCCTGGGGAGTTCAGATATGCGCATGATTTCTAGTCTTCTCGCGACAAGTGTAAACCCCGGAGGTTCCACCGGCAACGCAGGGGCACGGAACGCTCCGTTGGGTTTGGAGAGGGCTGGTGGATCGTTCCCATGAACTTTACCAGCCCTCGGCGGTGAACGTCAGAAGTCGAGGCGCAGAGAAATCTGGCCGGTGCGATTGCCGCTGTTTTCGGCGGTCTGCGTGCTTTGCACGACGCCGAACGAGGATGCCGTAACGTTCGTTGGCGGCGGCGCGAAGTTGGGATGATTCATCAGATTGGTGAACGTTGCTTCGAAACGTAGCCGGAAGCGTTCGGTTAGATGAACATTCTTGGCGAGCCCGGCAGCGATGGTCGACGTGTCGGGACCGAGGAGGATCCCCACCCCGCAATTCCCGACCGCTCCGGACGGAATCGGATCGAAGGCGTTGATATTGAACATGCTTCCGCTTGTCGCGACGTTGCCGTTGCCAATGCAGTCGGGGCGCTGGAATGCGCCGCGATAGGAAAGATTGAGATTGCCGGGGTCGTAGCTGGAACTGGTAATCGGTGTGAGATAGGGGCCGGTTTCCCAGAGACTGACGATGCTGATCGCCCATCCACCGAAAGCGAGATCGGAGAAACGGTTCATGTGCGAAAGGAATTTGCGACTCTGGCCAACGGGCAGATCGTAGACGGCGGAGAGCAAGAAACGATTGCGCCGCGTATCCGCCATATTGCCGCGGTTGGCGGCGAGGTCGAAACGATTGGCGACGGGCGTTCCGTAGATGATCTCAGGATTGAAGGTGGTGGGCGCGTCGCCGCCAATATTGCCGATGCTCTTGGCCCACACGTGGCTGGCCTGAAACGTCAGGCCGCTCCGCGCTCGCACATTGAGCTCGGATTGCAGTCCGTTGTAATTCACATGGCCAGAGTTGGTAGTCGACAGAATGCGGCCCCAGTTCGAATAAGGCTTCGGGTTGGGATTGGGATCGATGGCGCTGGGTTCGACTTGATTGAGATCTACGGTCTGGCTCATTCGGTAGGAGCTCATGCCAAGGTAGCTTTCGCGAAGAGTGATATTGCTGGCAAGTTCGCGTTCGACGGTGAGATTCCACTGAGCCGATTGCGGGTCGCGGTAATTCGTGAGCGTGTTCTGGTAGAAATCCCCGGTGCCTGCGATGGTGGCAGGATTATCCACCGTTCGTGCGCTGGGGAATTGATACACAGGTTGGCCGTTCGTGAAGGAATTAGCTGTGGTGCGAACGACGGAAACGTCGATGTTGGTGGTGTTGAAGGAAAGCTGCCCAAGATTGGTCATCGTGAAGATGCCGAAGCCTCCGCGAAGCACGGTCTTGCTGTTGCCGAAGGGACGATAGGCAAAGCCAAGACGCGGCTGAAAATTCTTGCCGTAGAACTGGCGCAGGCCGGGGCCGAGGCCGACTTTGTTGGCATATTCGACGGGAGCGCAGGGCATGTTTGGGGCGGAACCAAGAACCGGCACGCAGCCGAGTGCGACGTCCGTCGGACTAGGCGTGCCACAAGGATCGGCAGGGTTCGCGGGATCCGCAGGATTACAACTGTTGACGGTGGCCAAGAAGCCCGGTCGCGGGACATTCCCAACGGGAATGATGATGCCGCCATTCTTCACATCGAAGGCGGTAAGGTTGTTGAGGTCGCTGACGAAAGCGGGAAGCGCCTGCCACCGGAGACCGTAGCTTAGCGTGAGGCGGTCACTGACGCGGAATTCGTCTTGGGCGTAGATGCCGGTTTGCGTGGTGTGGGCGTGAACGTCGGGGCCGGATTGCGCGACATACGTTTTCGTCGGCAAACCAAGAAGCAGATTTGCAAACGCATTCCCGGTGAAGATGCCTTGGTCAAAGGTGAACGCTCCAAAGTCGTCCGCACCACCGAAGCTTTCGAGGTCCTGATACCGAACGTGGCGTACGTCCACACCAAATTTCATGGTGTGCCGTCCCGTGATCCAGGTGAAATTATCGGCGAATTGAATGGTCTGCGACTTGGTGGTGCCGTCCTTGTCGCGTCCAATGGGCGAATAGTTTCCGGGATCATCGCTGAAATTGAAAATCGGAAAAGCCCCAGTGTCCGGATGGTCGCTCAGATCGAGCCCGGTTAGGCCGAGCGTCGAAATCGCCGCAGAGCCTTGAATCGGGAATTTTACTTGAAACTGCCAGAAAGAAAGGCCGAAACGTGCCTCGTTCACAAGATTGTTGGTGATGAGATAGTTGTGCGACACGATGATGTTGTTGTTCTGTTCGGAATCATGGTCTGGAGGCAAGAAGCTGTTCAAGGTGCTGAGATAGGAATCAGTGAGCGATTGCCCACTGAGATGTTTCCAGCTCCAACGAACAAACATGGACTGCTTAGAAGTGAGAGTGCGATCGAAACGCAGATCGAAGCCGTTGGTGTTGCTGGGCGTCGCGGTTTGCTGCAGGTAGTTGGCCTGTGATCCAAAATTGGCCGCGCTGACGTTGATGTTGGGCGCCGGGAGATAGTTGTTCAGCAAGCTGGTTGCGACGGGATTGATGCAATCCCGAGAATTGAGGCAGGCACTGCCGCTGGGAATTTTATTCCCGGGATAAGGCTTGCCAGTAAAGGGATCCATCAGCGGAGTCGAAAGAGCGGAGAAATCCCCCTGGCGTATGGCATCGGTGGGAACAAAGAGAAACAGCGGAGTCGAATAACGCCGACGATTGGCCTCGAAATCAGCGAAGAAAAAAGTTTTGGCCTTGCCATGAGTGAGCTTGGGCAACACAAGCGGGCCGCCGAGACTACCACCAAAGGTGTTGAATGCCTTGTGCGGCTTGTCCCCGGAATTCCAGACTTCCGCATCGAAGGCATCGTTCTGTAGATATTCAAAGGCACTGCCGTGGAATTGGTCGCCGCCGCTCTTGGTGGAAATAGTGACGTCGCCGAGTTGTGCGAACTCGGCGTTGTTGTTGAATTGTGTCACCTTAAATTCGCTGATTAATTCGGAGGACGGGTTCATATTGCCGAGCGCGCCGTTCTGGCGAATGTTCACGGTCGAAGAGCCGTCGACGGAATACTGCACTTGCGAAGGAAGTCCGCCGCCAACCGAGACGTTGCCATTGGCGTCTTGCTGCGCACCGGGGACAGTGGCGAGCATGGCCAAGGGACTGGTCGTCGCGCCGCGATAATTCACGGGGAGATTCGTGATTTCCTTGAAGTCCTTACTGTCGCCGATGGTGCCGTTTTCCGTGTTGATGACCGGGCCGCTTTCACCGCTTACTTCGATGACTTGCGACGAGGTGGCGAGTTTGAGATCTATGTCCAGACGAAGACTCTGGCGCGCATCCAACTGTAGGGAGGTTACCTTGTAATCGGCGAACCCATCCGCCTGAATCAGCAAACCATAGCGTCCGGCTCTCAAATTGGCGAATTCATACGCTCCATTGGTGTCGGTGACGGCTTTGCGTTCGGATCGGTCATCTAGGCTTGTGAGCGTGAGTTTAGCGTTCGCGACTTCTCCATGATTCGGGTCCTTCACGACGCCAACGATGCCCCCGAAGATCGATTGACCGAGCAACCAGGATGCGAACACAAAAACCAACGACAGAAGAACGGATATTTTGCGGATCATGCGGCCCCCCCTTCGCTGTCATGCATTTCATGCACGTCAGTAGTTCGGGCAAAATACACAGCCATTCGTTAGGAAGTCGTTAGCGGTTGCACTTAAAGAGCGGATGTCTCAGATGAATTTCTTGAATCGTCGAGGCTTCGGCCATCGCGACCGCGTGACTCTGAGCATTTGTCTCCCCCTCAACGCGCGAAGCAGATTAATGGAATCCTTATGGATCTCTCAGGACTTGTTGATGACGGTCTCGTTAGCTTGGGTGTTTGGGTCGGGAAGACTCGCTTCGTTGAAGTGATTGAATTTGAGGGAAACGATGTCGAGCGCGCCCACCGTTTCCTCTGATGTCATGGACCTCATCATCTTGACCGTGATTTGTTTGCTCGCCTGTGCGTTCCTGTTATACGTGTTACTCCAATGGATGCGTGACACGAAGAGCAAACGAGCAGGTCGGCTCGCGACTGGCGACGAAGGCAAGCAGGGCGATTCGGAAAAAGGCGTCGGCAGGAAGTGATCGAGCACTACAGGGTACGAACCTACGTGCCAGAGTGAGTCCTAAGGAGTCCGCAAAGATATGACCGTTCTGGACCTACTCCTTGGGCGACCTCTTGCATCCGACGAATCGCGCGGGGAGCAGGTCGGTTCATTAGTCGGCATCCCCATTTTTGGTTTGGACGCCCTGAGTTCCGCTGCATACGGCCCAGAGGCTGCCCTCACGCTGCTGATCCCCCTTGGTGTGGTCGGAATTTCCTACATCATTCCCATCAGCATGAGCATCATTGTTCTGCTGATCATCGTCTATTTCTCCTACCGCCAGACAATTCAGGCATATCCCGGCGGCGGAGGATCTTACACGGTTGCCCGCCAAAACCTTGGCGTTTCCGCAGGACTTCTCGCGGCGGCCGCACTGATGATCGATTACGTTTTGGTCGTCGCAGTTGGAATATCTGCTGGAGTGGGGGCGCTTGTCTCGGCGGTGCCCAGGCTGCAGCCTTGGACTCTTTTGTTGTGCCTCGTGATTCTTGCAATCATCACTTTGGTGAATCTCCGTGGCGTCCGAGAAACTGGACTTCTCTTCACGGTTCCCACGTATCTCTTCGTCGGATGTCTTGTTCTCGTTATTGTCTTGGGCGTGGTCAAGACTGCTGCATCAGGTGGTCGCCCCGAGCCCATCGCGCCCCTTCCCAGGCTCCCGATCGCGGCCGCTGTGCCCAGTCTCTGGTTGCTCCTGCAGGCTTTCGCGAGCGGCTGCACTGCCATGACCGGCGTCGAGGCGGTCAGCAACGGAGTCAAAGCTTTTCGCGAGCCCGTGGTTCCAACGGCAAGACGCACCCTCACGATAATCATCGCCATTCTCGCCATTATGCTGGCGGGAATCGCCTACTTGGTTCACGCTTATGGGATTTCCGCTACAAATCCCGGGCAAACGGGGTATCAGAGCATACTCTCGATGCTGCTTGGCGCGGTCGTTGGCCGGGGAATCTTCTACTATGTTTCGATCGCGTCCATCCTTCTGGTTCTTGCTCTTTCCGCAAACACGGCGTTTGCGGATTTTCCGCGCTTGTGCCGTGCCATTGCGCAAAACAATTATCTTCCGCACTCCTTTGCGACACGAAGCCGCAGACTGGTGTACTCGTACGGAATCTACCTGCTGACGGGACTGGCAGGCATTCTCTTGGTCCTCTTCGGTGGAGTGACGGATCGCCTCATCCCGCTGTTTGCGGTCGGGGCCTTCCTCGCCTTCACCCTCTCCCAGGCCGGAATGGTGAGTCACTGGAGGCGTGTCCGAGGCAAAGGGGCCACGCGGAGCATCATTGTGAATGGCCTCGGAGC
>DATJZF010000005.1:0-52128 GCA_035499255.1 Dongiaceae bacterium
GTGTCGGCGTGTTCGTGGTGATGCTGTGGATGGCGTTTGCAATTGTCGCCGGGGCGCAAGACAAAATGGCTCCGACAAAATCGGAAGATCCTGCCCGGATCGATGAGATTTGGCAAAAGGCATCGGCGAAATACGACGGAGCGCGCCAGGTAATCTTGAAGCATGTCGACGAGGTGAATCAAAAAGGCCCGTTGCGCGCAGATTGGCAATCGCTCGGCGGTTATCAGGTGCCGGACTGGTATCGCGACGCAAAATTCGGGATTTTCATCCATTGGGGCGTGTATTCGGTTCCGGCGTTCGGGAACGAATGGTACCCACGGAATATGTACGCAGAAGGAAGCGAGGAGTACAAGCACCACGTGGCGACGTATGGGCCGCCGGACAAGTTCGGTTACAAGGACTTCATTCCGATGTTCAAGGCGGAAAAATTCGACGCCGCAGCGTGGGCGCAGTTGTTTAAAGAGGCAGGTGCGAAGTATGTCGTGCCGGTGTTTGAACATCACGATGGATTTGCGATGTATGACTGTGGGCTATCCGACTGGACGGCGGCGAAAATGGGGCCGAACCGCGACTTATGGGGCGAGTTGGCGAAGGCCGTTCGGCAAGAAGGGCTGCATCTTGGCGCATCGTCACATCGCGTGGAGCATAACTTCTTTCTGGAGACGGGACGGAAAATCCGGTCGGATGTAAATGACCCGGAAAACGCGGCGTTGTACGGGCCGGCGCACACGTGGCTTACGAACAAGAATGGTACACCTCTTTCGAATGACTTCACGTATGTGTCGGAAGCTTGGACACAGGATTGGCTGGCGCGGTCCGCGGAGATTGTCGAGAAGTATCATCCGGACGTGATGTACTTCGACTGGTGGATCGGGCAGCCGTCCGTAAGGGCTGCGCTGACGCGATTTGCGGCCTTCTACTACAACTCGAACCAACAGGCGGGCCGGCCAGCAGGTGTAATCAACTTCAAGGACTATGCAATGCAGGAAGATGCCGGAGTGCTGGACATTGAACGCGGCCAATCGGCGAACATTCGCCCTCGGTACTGGCAGACGGATACTTCGGTGAGTAACCGGTCATGGGGCTACATCGAGAATGACACTTTCAAAACACCGGAATTCATCGTGGGCCAGCTCGTCGATATTGTCAGCAAGAACGGCAATCTGTTGCTGAACATCGGGCCTCGGTCCGACGGGACGATTCCCGGGCCCGTGCAACAAGTGCTGCGCGAGGTCGGTGCGTGGCTGAAGGTAAATGGCGAAGCGATCTATGGAACGAGGCCTTGGCGCATTTATGGAGAGGGACCCACGAAAGTAGTCGAGGGGTCGTTCCACGATGAGGACACAAAGCCATATACCGCGGAGGATTTCCGGTTCATGACAAAGGGCAGCACGCTGTATGCGATCGAGCTTGGCTGGCCCGCCAAGGGTGAGGCTATTGTCCGTTCCCTGGCGGCAGAAGTCGCGGGCGAATCCAGAATCGCCTCGGTCGAGCTGATAGGTTCCGAGTCGAAGGTCACGTTTCAACAGTCAGTGGACGGGTTGCACATCTGGGTGCCCGACAAAGCACCCGGGAAATATGCGTACGCGTTCCGAATCCGTTTTGCAGGAAACTAACCAGAGATGGAGTTAAGGAGTGCGGCCAGATGACGCAGGTCGTGGTGGCGGTGATCGAGAGAATGGACCGGCGGCTCTTGATTGGGCAGCGACGGCGCGAGGACACTTCACCGCTGAAGTGGGAATTTCCCGGAGGAAAGGTGCGGAACGGCGAGGCACTCGAGGCGGCATTGGCGAGGGAGTTGCACGAAGAGTTGGGAGCTACGTTGGTGAAGAGCCGCAAGATCGCGGAAGTGCGGCATCAGTACGCGAATTTTCCGCAGGAGTTGCAGATTCATTTCTATGCGGCGGCCATCGAAAATGGCGAGTTGACGCCACATACATTTGAGCAAGTGCAGTGGGTATTGCCGAAGGAATTAGGAGGATTCGATTTCTTAGCGGCAAACCGGCAATTGATTGCTGAATTGGCGACGGGAAAGATCAAGCCGGGGGAGATTTTGGAAGACGGCCATTGATTCGTTTGTTCCAGGAGCGGACGAAGAGAGTTGAGATCCTTCGCTGCGCTCAGGATGATGGCGTTTTTGTTTTGGAAGCACTTAGCGGTGGCGGCGCAGGCCCAAAGTAGCGGTAGTGGCCGGTGATTTTCCAGTTGAAGAGAGCATCCTCTATTTTGGGGCCGGCGCCAATGTTGTGGACGATCATGTAGCGGCCCGATGCCTCGGCCATGCGGTCGACGACCATACCGATATGTGGGACATTTCCGCCTAAATCCCATGTCACAAGATCGCCCGGCATATAGACGGCCGCGTTCGTTGTAAGTGGCAGTTTCTCTCCTCTGCGGCGGAAGAAGACCATCAGATTGGGCACGCGGCGATGATCGATGTTGGTATCCGTGTGGAAGAGTCCCCAACGAGTCTGATTTGGATAGGCTGAAAAATTCGCTTGCATGTCCTCGTGGACTTCTTTTTGAAGGTCGATGCCGACAGCGCGGTAGATGCGGATGATTTCGTCGGTGCAGACGCCGGTGTCGGCGGGGACGTCCCCATTGGGATACGGAATGCGGACGTAGGCAGGTTCGTAGCGGACGTGATGGGTGGTGCGTTCGATGGCGGCGGCTACGAGTCTCTGGGTGAATGCGGTGTGATCGGCTTGCGGCGGGTATTTGGAGAACATCGGAATGGCCACAAGAATCAGAATCAGAGTGGCCGTCGACATCGCTGTGAGGGGCAGTAGAGCTGCCGCCGGTCGGCTGGTGGTCATTTGATAATCGCGATAAGGCGAGAGCCGAGCTCTCGTACTCCAAGCGGACCGCCTCAGAAGGCGGTCCCTACAAAATCGTTAGCTCAACTGGTGAGCGGGTTGGGCTTGTCGGTGTTGATGCCGAGGTCCTTGATGGCGTTCTGGACCGTGGCTTCGCCGACGAGACCATCCTGAGCAAGCTCGTGAAGCGTGGCGATGGTGATGAAGCGGGAATCGACTTCGAAGAAGTCGCGCAACGAGGTGCGGCCTTCGCTGCGACCGAAGCCGTCCGTCCCGAGTGTAGCAATGCGCCGGGGAGCCCACTTGGCAATCATCGCGGGCAGAACCTTCAGGTAATCACTGGCAGCGACAAGCACACCTTGTTCGTCCTGCAGACATTCCGCAACATACGGAACGCGTGGTGTGTCATCGGGATGCAGACGGTTCCAGCGTTCGCACTCGATGGCGTCCGTGTAGAGGCACTTGTAGCTGGTGACGCTCCAAACATCGGCGGCGACGCCGTAGTTCTTCTCGAGCACATCGGCGGCCTGGAGCACTTCGTTGAGAATAGCGCCGCTGCCAAAAAGTTGCGCACGCAGGCGCGACTTCTTGTTGGTGGCGGCCTTGAGCTTGTACATGCCCTTGAGAATGCCCTGCTCAACGCCCTTGGGCATCGCAGGCATGGCGTATGGCTCGTTCATCACGGTGATGTAGTAGAAGATGTTCTCGCCGTTTTTGTACATGCGGCGGATGCCGTCTTCGATGATGACGGAGATTTCGTAAGCGTAGGCCGGGTCGTATGCCAGAAGGTTGGGAACCGGCAGCGCGAGGACGTGGCTGTTGCCGTCCTGGTGCTGCAGGCCTTCACCGGAGAGCGTGGTGCGGCCGGAAGTACCGCCAAGCAGGAAGCCGCGACTGCGCATGTCTGCGGCTGCCCAGATGAAGTCGGCAACGCGCTGGAAGCCAAACATTGAGTAATAGATGAAGAACGGAATCGTGTTTACACCGTGGGAAGAGTATCCAGTGCCCGCCGCGATGAACGAAGCCATGGAACCGGCTTCCGTAATCCCCTCTTCAAGGATCTGGCCGTCCTTGGCTTCCTTGTAGTAAAGCAGCGTGTTCACGTCGACAGGTTCATATTTCTGGCCGACGCTGGAATAAATGCCCACCGTGCGAAAGAGAGACTCCATACCGAAAGTGCGGGCTTCGTCCGGGACAATCGGGACAATGACCTTGCCGATTTCGCGATCCTTGAGCATCTTACGGAGCATCGCAACGAATGCCATTGTGGTAGAGACTTCGCGGCCATCGCTGCCGTCGTGGAACTCCCGGAACAACTCGGAAAGATCACCTTCGAGCGGCTTGGACCGGACTTTGCGCTGCGGAACATAACCGCCAAGCGCTTCGCGGCGCGCACGCAGGTAACGGATTTCCTCGCTGTCTTCGGGCGGCCGATAGAACGGAACTTCGCTGATGTCGTCGTCGCTCAACGGAATGCCGAAGCGCGAGCGGAACTCGCGAAGTTCGTCTTCGTTGAGCTTCTTCTGCTGGTGCGTGACGTTCTTGCCTTCGCCAGCTTCACCCAAGCCATAGCCCTTGATGGTGCGGGCGAGAATAACAGTCGGGCCGCCCTTGTGTTCGAAGGCGGCTTTATAGGCGGCATAAACCTTGCGGGGATCGTGACCACCCAGGCGCAGACGGCGCAGAGCTTCGTCGGGCAGCGGCTCTACGAGTTTCAGCAGGCGCGGATCGCTACCAAAGAAGAATTGGCGGATGTAATCGCCGGACGAGACGACCAGCTTTTGGTACTCGCCGTCGACCATTTCGCCCATGCGCTTGACGAGCAGCCCTTCGGTGTCGCGCTCGAGAATAGGATCCCACTCCGAGCCCCAGAGAACCTTGATGACGTTCCAGCGCGCGCCACGGAAAGCGGACTCGAGTTCCTGAATGATTTGCCCATTGCCACGGACCGGGCCATCGAGCCGTTGGAGATTGCAATTGATCACGAAGATGAGATTGTCGAGTTTTTCGCGAGAGGCGAGCGTGATGGCGCCGAGCGATTCGGGCTCGTCGGTTTCGCCATCACCCAGGAACGCCCAGACCTTCGCGTCTGTGCGAGGTTTCAGACCGCGATCTTCGAGATAACGATTGAACCGGGCCTGATAGATGGACATGAGCGGGCCAAGACCCATCGACACCGTGGGATATTCCCAGAAATCCGGCATGAGCCAGGGGTGGGGATAGGAAGAGAGGCCGCCCCCAGCTTTCAGTTCGCGGCGAAAGTTTTCGACCTGTTGGACGCTGAGGCGGCCTTCCAGGAAGGCTCGAGCATAAATACCGGGGGCGGCATGGCCCTGGAAGTAGATGGTGTCGCCTTCGAAATTCTCAGAGCGCGCGCGGAAGAAGTGGTTAAAACCAACTTCATACAGCGTCGCGGCGGAGGCGTAGGTGGAGATGTGACCGCCAATGTTGTGCTCGACGCGATTGGCGCGAACCACCATCGCCAAGGCGTTCCAGCGGATCAGAGACTTAATACGGCGTTCGAGTTGCTGATCACCGGGGAACAGCGGTTCCAGGCGCGCGGGAATCGTGTTGGCATAAGGAGTGTTGGCGGTGAAAGGAAGGTCGATGCCGCTGACGGTGGCATGAGCGCGAAGCCGCTCCAGGATCTCGCGAGCCACGTCGGGGCCGCTGGAGAGCAGAACGGAATCGAGGGATTCCAGCCATTCCTGGATTTCGACGTCCTCGATGTGCCGCGGTGCGAATGTGTCCTGATCCATTGGAGCGATTGCCTTTCCTTCTTTCCGCCGGTGCGCCGAGCCAAACCGGTGAGTGCGTGAGTTAAGTCCTAATCTTTAAGAATACACTGAGGAGCGGTGTTATGCACGAGAGCTATTCGCTTTCAACTCGCAACGAAGCGAGAGAATTATCCAGTGCTATATGGGGTCGTGCGCTGAATCTGAAGTATCTCTTTATGCACAGTACTAACGACTTAGCGATTTTGCGGATGCGAGAATAAGGAGCAGGACAAAATAAACCGGCAGGTGCCGCATGAAACGGTTCGGGCTGTTCGCAGTGGCGGTAGCGAGTCTGTTCTTCCCTTCTCTCAGCAAGGCGCAAACTACGGGCCGCGTGGAATGCGCGCGCACGGACGACTACATCTACTTGTACAGCTCTCCCGTCACTCTGGACGTCCGGAAGACGCTGCAGTGCGGGGAGATCATCGAGATCACCGGCACCTACGACGCGTACTACGCGGCGCGCACCGCAAAGGGACTTACGGGCTACGTGCCCAAGGCGATGGTCGTAATCCTGAAGGATCAGCCTGGCACGGGCCTGCCGCAAGCCGCAGCGCCTGAGCGCGAACGGACTCCGTACGACGAGAAGCAAAAACGTGTCATGTTGACGGCACCACAGGTTAGCGGATTTGTTCTGGTGAAAGACACGACGGTGCGAATGCGGCTCACCAAGGGGCTTTCGTCGGCAACCGCCCATCCCGGCGACTCCGTGGAGTGCGAGGTGCTCGACGACGTAATGGTGGACGGAGTTCTGGTGATTGCGCGAGGCGCGAAGGCGACTGGCACAGTGGCCGAAGCGGAGATCAAGAAGCGCTTCGGGCATGACGGGAAGATCGCGATCAGCGTGACGACGGTGCAGCTTACGAACCATGACACCGCCCCGGTGCGCATGTACTTCGAGGCGTTTGGCAATTCGAACACCGGTGCGCCGGTACAATTGAGTTCCGGCAAAGATGTAACAATCGCTCCGGGAACCGATTTCAAGGCACTGGTGGATGGCGACGTGCGGCTGAAGCGGGAAGACTTTGTTTCGGCGAAAAGCAGCACGGGCACGCCGGCGGCGGATAATTCACAGGGTCCCCAGTAAGAAACAACCACAACACTAAGAGAGATTCCTCACGCCGCAGACTCCGTTCGGAATGACGGAGTCGCTGGTTTGTGTTTCTGAAGTCAAACAGTACGGCCGCCGTCGATGACCAGAGTGTGTCCGGTGACGAATTCGGCGGTGAGAAGGAACATCACGGCATCGGCGATTTCGTCCGGGCGTCCGGAACGGTGAAGCGGCGCAAGGCGGGTAAATTCCTGCTGCCATTCGGGAGGATCGCCGGGCATGGTGATGGTGCCCGGAGCGAGAGCGTTGACACGAATGGCTGGGCCAAGTTCTTTCGCGAGAACCCTGGTCATCAGAATGATGCCGGTTTTGGAGAGCGAGTGCGGAAGAAACTCACGCCAGCCAACGATTCCGCCGATGTCAGCAAAATTCACGATAGCACCGTGACCGGATTTCGCCAGATGCGGCGCGGCGGCCTGACAACAGAAGAATGGCGCTTTCAGGTTGGTGTCCAGAGAGGCGTCCCAAATGGATTCAGGTGTATCGGCAAATTTCGTTTCGAGGAAGTTCGCGGCGCTGTTGATCAGGATATCGAGCTGACCGAAGTGCGACACCGCTGCGGCTACAAGGCCGTGGATCGCGTTCACGTTAGTTAGTTCCGCGGGAAATGCCGCGGAGCGACGGCCCAGCTTTTCAATTTCGCGAACAACTTCCTCGGCTTCCGTGGCAGATTTACCATAGTGGACCGCAACGTCTGCACCTTCCTGTGCCAGGCGAAGCGCGATCACTCGGCCGAGACGCTTCCCTGCTCCCGTGACGAGAGCCACACGGCCAGCAAGTCTCTTCTCCTCGGGCATGCGCACAAATTAGCACATCTCCGGCAGAAGACGCAGCGCGCAAGAAAAACGGGCGGAGGCGAATGCTGCTCCCGCCCGCTGCGAATTTGCGGATCTCTTAGAAATGATAAGAGTAGCCGACGGACACAGACTGAGTACCAACGTGGACGCTGCTGTCGTTGTATTCGCCGGCGAGCAGAGAGCTTTGACCAACGCTTTGGTTGGCTTCCGGGCGGAATCCGTACGAAACATCAAAGCGCGACCGGCCATGCGTGTAGCCGAGTCCGGTTGAAATTTCGTTGGAGAGAATTGCCGCCGTCAGCGGAGTCAGCGTGGAACTGGGAACCGGGCTGTTGGCATGCGCAAAGCCGAAGCGAAGCACCGTGCTTTCGAGCAGCCGCCGTTCTACGCCGGCGTGGAAGGCGTACTGATCCTTCCAGTGAAGTGGTACGCCGTCGTTCAGCGACGTGCTGTTCACGATGCTGTTGATGACGTCATTGGTGCCATTGGTGAGCGAAACCGGAAGGACAACGAAGGAATTCTTCCAGTTGATCCAATCAGCCTGGAAGGCGAAGAGCCACCCTGGGGTGGCTTGCCAAGCAGCATTGGCAAGGATCGATTGAGGCAGCACATTTTGGACGGCAGCGGAATAGGTGAAGTTGGAAGGAGCGTTGACACCAAGAGCGGCAAATTGGGCGTATGCATCTCCCGAGGCGTTGCCTGTACTGTTGATGACGGTGCGCGATTTCCAGGCCACACCAAGTTGAATCTTCTTGTTGGCTTGAAAGAGCGCGCCTGCACTAGCATTCCAGCCCCAGCCGTTGGTGTGGAGATCGAGCAGAGTCTTCAGGCCGGCAAGCTGCGGCTGTGTCTGGAAGATGTAGGGAGCTTCGAGAGTATTGGTGTTGTATACGGCGCCGAGGCTCGCGCCGAGAGAGAGGCGAGAATTCACGGCGTAGCTCAAGCCGCCAGCAACCCGCAGTGCATTGATCTCCGATTTCTGCTGCTGATAGCCGTAGGTGGCACCGGCTGTGCCAGGGGCGTCGACGTAGTGCCAGTCGGCAGTGGAGAGCAGTTCCGGCATGGCGCCGACACCAAGGCTAAATTTGGAATGCGGGATGGGCATGCCGAAGGCGCCATAAGGCACGACGCCGGGTGCCGTGGCGAGTGGCGCACCGTCATTGGCTGAATTGCTGAAAGAGCCGCGCGCAAACACCGCGTCGGCAGCCAGGTCGAGATTGCGGCCGCGCAGGACCGACAGCCCGGCCGGATTTGCGGCGAGTGCGTCGACAACATCGCTCGACGAGGCAACGTAGATGCCACCCATGCCATTCGAGCGAACACTCGCGGTGTTCCAATAAAAATCCTGAGCCTGAGCCACAGCAGCGCAAAGCGCCAGGGCGCCGAGAGCGATCACGTAGCGGATTTTGACTAGCATTTCTCTTTCCTCCAGATCACTAGACTTTCAATGCGCTCCCGCCGGCAGGGTGGGCAGGGCGCTGTAAACAAAATTCGAGGCGTCCATCAAAGCTTCCAGGCAATCCGAATCGAGGGCATGCGGAGCATCCTCACGCATGATGGAGAACACTTTTTCGAGCGGCAGTGCATCGCGGTAAGGGCGCTTGGCACGAAGCGCATCGAACACGTCTGCTACCGCAAGAATCCGCGCGGGAAGCGACAACTGACTCGCCGAAAGGCCCTGCCAGTATCCTTTCCCGTCAAGCCGCTCGTGATGAGCAGCGGCATCAGCACTGAAATCGGCGAAGGCTGGTACACGGCGGAGAATTTCGTAGGAATAGAAAGGATGTTGGCGAACGGCTTGAACTTCTTCGCGCGTCAGCTTGCCAGGTTTCTCAAGGATGGCGTTGGAGACACCGAGTTTGCCGATATCGTGAAGGAGGCCGGCGCGCCGGAGGCGTCTCAGTTCCCCGCCGCCGAATCCAAAACAGCGGCCGATATCGACCGCGGCATCGGCCACGCCGTTGGAATGCTGATAGGTGAAGGGCGTTTTGGCGTCGATGATTTCTGCAAAGGCTACGCAGATGTTGTCGATGGTTTGTTCGTCGGCAGTGAGGCGCCGATCTTCCGGTTCAACGGCGAGGACTTCCACGTTCAGGTCGTCCTTTTCCAGACCTTCCCAGAGCCGGCCGCTTCGGCACAAGGAGATTGCGGCTTTCACGAGGCCGGGGCTGAACCAGCGCCCGCTACGGCGACGGATCGCGTCAAGCGCGTCACGTTTTCCGCGCGCCTTGAAAAATACTTCGAGTGTCTGGGCAAGATTCGCGATGTTTGAAAAAAGCGGAATTTCACCGTGACGCAGGCCGTTGGGATAGCCGCCCCCATTCCAGTGCTCGTCCAGAGAGTGAATGCCTTCCGAAACCCGCTCGGAAAATCCCAGTTTGCGAGCGATCTGCGAACCGCGCTCGCAGCGGATCTTCACGAGCTCGCAGGAATCGCGCTGCTGGGTGGCCGCGACCTGAATCATTTTCCAAATGCGAGCAGGATAGGGAGTATCGGTGGCAACATGCGTCAAGGCGTAGTGAAGGCTCTCCCAACCCACGCGAGTCCAGTCGACGGTCTTGAGATCGCCTTTGGCGCGAAGGTCGTCGGCATTCAGGATGTGATAAAGGCGGGAAGAATTGCTGCTGCAACCAGCATCCTTGAGCAACAGCGTGTAGTAGAGGTCCGCCAGGTCTGCCGGTGAAAGACCGAATTCTCGGCCGATGCGCATGCCCATGATGCAGCTTCGGACGGAATGGCCCATCTCGCGGCCTTCGGTCAGATCCAGCGCGTAGGAGAGGGCCGAGAGCAGTTCGGAAACTCGTATGGAATCGGAATGCAGCGCAGCAACGGGGGCTGCGTCTTTGCGATGCCGCGACCTTAGTGCGGACATGTCGCAGACTTCGTGCGAGACTGTCGGAATCGTCTTCACAGTCATCTCCAGCAGAGCGATCAACGTGCCTGGATGATGTCCTGAGCCGCGGAGCTAGTAAATTCCGAACAGAGTGAATGCGCCTCAGTTCTCCGTATGCGGAATAGAGTGCCCGGAGACGATGAGGGCGTCGATGAACCGATAGGCACAATGGAGCGGTACGGCAGTACTCGTAAGAAATTGCGCACCGACCTGTACGACCGGGCAGGGCAGCCGGAATGCTACAATCGCCGCCGAGTAAACGAGGGCGACAATGAGACTGGACGTTCTGGCCATCGCGGCACACCCAGACGACGTGGAACTGACCTGCGGCGGGACGCTGCTCAAGATGGTCGAAAAGGGCTACAAGACCGGCATTTTGGATTTGACCGCCGGTGAAATGGGAACTCGTGGAACGCCAGAGACCCGGGCCAAGGAAGCAGCGGCGGCAGCGAAGATCCTAAGGGTCAGTTGGCGCGGCACGCTGGGAGTTCCCGATTCGGATGTACAGCCAAGCCGCGAACACAAAATGCGGCTGGCGAAGGTGATCCGCGAATTCCGGCCACGCACGGTGATTATTCCCTATTGGGAGGCGCGTCATCCGGATCACTATCACGCATCGACCTTGGCATACGAGGGTTGCTTCCTGGCAGGCCTGAAACAGATGCCGCTTGATGGGGAGCCCTACCGGCCATTCAAGATTTTGTACGCCACGTCGTTTGAAGGAATGCCGCCAACTTTTATCGTCGATATCACAAAGCAATACGAGAGGCGGAGACGAGCGATTCTCGCGTATGGGTCACAATTCCGCCCGGCGAAAAGCGAAAGAAAGCAGAGAGTATTTCTGGCCATTGATGAACTGGATCTGCGAATGGATTTGCTGGCGCGCCACTATGGGCAAATGATTGGAGTAAAGTACGGCGAGCCTTTCCTGCAGAAGGAAATAATGCAGGTGGAAGACGTGGTGGAGCTGCCGGTTCGATCGATTTGATTCCCCGCTAAGGTGGCGCTAGGGCTGCTGCTTCAGTACGCCGTGTTTCTTGAGAATCTCGACGGTTCTGTCGACAGGCAGAGCCTCGACAGTATGGCCATTTCCGGTGACGGAGGTCGCGCGAAGCATCGAATTGTACACGGCCTCCTCGGTGGCTTCGATAACAGCTTCGAACAAAGGTGACATCGCGTCGTTCGTCACCACTTCCGTGGAGCGCGATGGTGCGTCTCCGCCAGGGCGTATGCGCACCTGAGAAGCAGAGGAGAACGCAATTGCATAGTCTCCACTGCCATTGGAGGCCGACGAGCCGGTGCGTGCCACGCCCAGCCAAGCTCTTGCCGCTAACCGCTTCAAATTCCGCGAGTCCATAGGAGCATCGGTTGCGATGACCATCATGATCGAACCATTGCCCCGATCGGTTCCGGCGCCTTGCTGTTGCAGTTCCTCACGCAAGTAATAGCGGCCCAGTTCCTGGCCGACTGGCGCGCCACCGATGGTCAAAACGCCGCCATAGTTCGACTGGGTTAAGACCCCCACAGTGTACCCACCGAGTTTTGCAGGAAGCCGCCGCGAGGCGGTCCCGATTCCTCCTTTGAAACCGAACGCTACGGTGCCGGTTCCAGCTCCCACCGAGCCCTCTTCGACTGGGCCGTCCTTGGCATTTTGAATGGCGGCGAAGACGTCTTCGCGCGTGATGTGCCGGCCGCGAATGTCGTTCAAATAACCATCATTAGTTTCGCCAACGACCGGATTGACGGTCAGGACGTTTTCGTTGCCGGGTAAAGCCAGCATGTAACTGATCAACGCGTCGGCAACCTGAGGGACACTCATCGTGTTCGTCAAAAGAATCGGCGTTTCAATTTCGCCAAGCTCGTGGACTTGCGTCGATCCAACAAGCTTCCCAAAACCATTCCCAACATGGATCGCGCCCGGAACCCTCTCTCGATACAGGTTGCCGGAGTGCGGAAGGATCGCGGTCACGCCGGTGCGTATGTTGTCGCCGCGGATGACCGTGCAGTGTCCTACGCGCACGCCCGGAACATCCGTGATCGCGTCATTCGGACCAGCGGGCAGAACACCAACTTTCAACCCCAATTGCGAAGCACGAGGGCGGGTTGTGGAAATCTGGGTTTGGGCCAGAATTGGGGTGCCGCAGAACAGCGCGATGGCCAGAAATAATCTTGAAATTGGCATGTTTCCACTCCATGTGGAGCGCACGAGAATACCCTGTGTTTCTTCGACCATAACTCCAGGAAATTCACCCGGCCGCGGCTGTTTATTTGGTTGGCTTCGGCTCGGCCTGCGGTTGGGCCAGAACGCGAACAGCCACAGGAGGATTCTTCTGCCGATAAAACTCCTGGTAGAGGAAATTACGGTTCCAGGAGCGGCAGTTGCGGACTTGCCACGATTTGCCGATCTGCAACCACTCCGCTGAGAGTTGCCAGTCGCCAGCCTTCAGCGGGCCGGGTTCGATAGGGGCATTGTCCTCGAACTTCATTCGGACTACAGCGGTAATGCTGTCGCGAGGTTGTAAGGTCAATTCGGTGCCTTCTTTGAATTTGGAACCGTAGAGCCAGCCAGTCAGGCTTTTTAAATTGATTTCATCCTCATCCTCGTTCGTCAAGACGAACTGAAAGCTGGCGGTTTCCCATTCGAGATGCTCAGGGTCTCGCGGGTTATCGATGACACCGGGATCGGTGCTCCATGGGATGCGGATGGGATGCTTCCCGGTGTTCTGCAATCGGACGCGCGCTTCGAGTTCACTTCCCGAGATGACTTCAGGCGCCTTGAGCTTCACGACTTCGACCAAGATGTCGCGCGGTTCGCCATCTTCGGCCTGGATGATGCCGTCAGCGCTGCCGCCAACGGAAATTTCGGTGCAACCTGTCGGAGGAACTTTCTTTTCGATGAATTCAGGCGGGCCGGGGACGAGAGGCGAGAGTGTCAGGTCGACGGAATGGGGGTCCTGTCCGGCGAAGGCACAAAATGCAAGGATGGCGAATGGAATGGCGAGACGCACCCGCATGATGGCATTGTCTCTCGACTGCACAGGCTTCAACAAGCGGGAGGAAATTGACCGAGTGCAAAACGGCGCATCGGACTGAGTTTTCTGAACGATCTTTCACCAGTCATGGCCAACCGTCGAGGGTATTCCCGCGTCTCGGGAACACAAGGGAACTTTTTCACGAGTTAACGGGAAGTACTTGCAGGTCACAAAGGGTGTCACGCTCTAGGTGTGCAAAAACGTAAATCCACCGACAAGGTGCCGAGCTACGTTGAGCTCCCAATTAACGCTGGAGCTTTTGGCTTCCGGTTGAGCCGGTAAATCGAGCGTATCCCACCAAACGAAGTGAGTTCGGCATAACGGAGCCAGGAGGGCTGCTATGCGTGGATACGGGTTAGGTGTGTTTGCGGCGGCGATTCTTGTCGAAATCGGACTGGTGGGTTGTGGAGGTGGAAGCACTTCCACTGTGCTAGCGGTTACAACCACCTCATTGCCAGATGGCACGGTGGGAACTCCCTACACGACGACTTTGCAGGCCACAGGGGGCACACCGGGATACTCTTGGTCGCAAACATCGGGCGGAGAGATGCCGGATGGCGTGACGCTCAGCAGCGCCGGACAGTTCAGCGGGACACCGACGGCTGCCGGAACCTTTGGGCCCTATGTGTTTCAGGCGACGGATTCCGCGAGTCCCACCGCTGCGACGGCAAGTTCTGTGAGTATGAGCATTACGATCGTCGGCGCGTTGCTTTCGGTCGCGACAAAGAGTCTTGCAAGTGGAACGGTTGGCACGTCGTATTCGGTCACTCTGACAGCTGCTGGGGGCACCGCGCCATACACTTGGGCAGAAACTTCCGGAGGGGCGCTGCCACCAGGAATCTCGGACGTAACCACCGCGGGTGTCATCGCCGGGACGCCGACGACGCCAGGAAGCTACGGGCCATTCGTATTTACCGTGACCGACTCGAAAGGCGCGACCGCAGCGTCGGCGAGTCTGACCATCACAATTAACGGGACCGCGGCAACGAATTGCGCACCTCTTGGCAACGAAGCGGCCCTGAACGCCGCAACTCCCTACGCTTTCTTGCTTAAAGGACGTGACGGCCGCGGGAATCCAATTGATATAGCGGGCAGCTTCACTCCGGATGGAAACGGCGGTATCACTACCGCCGCAATCGATTACAACGGATTTTCGAATGGCCCGCAGCAGCCGCAGATTGTGCTTTCGGGAAGCTCCTACGGGTTTGCAGCATCCGCTCTCGGTTGCTTGAGCCTCTCCTTTGCTGGCGGCATCGGTGGAGGCGTTTCGGGGGTGACATTCAGCTTCCGCCTTGCGGGGTTGGACGGGGGCGGAGCGTACCCTGCAGGTCGAATCATGGAATCCGATAACACCAGCGGCGCAGGCACCAATGCGGCCGGCAGTATCCAGATGCAAACACCTGGCGACTTCGTGCTGACGGCTCTGCAATCGCGATACGCATTCGGAGTGGACGGCTGGTCGGTGGCGCCCGGAAATTCGGGTTTATATCGAAATACTCTTGCCGGGTCGTTCCGTAACGCGAACGGCACAATCTCGTCGGGTTTTGCGGACCTCAATCAAGGCGGAACCAGCACGGGTGAACTCAGCGCGGGTAGCGGCCAATTGGGAGCGATCGACGCAACTACTGGACGTGGCAGCGGGACCTTCCTGGTTCCTACCTCAGGAGGATCAACCTACACATTCGCGTTTAACTTCTATGTCATCGACGGATCGGCGGTCTATTTAATCTCTGCGAATTCACCGATTGGAGTGGGTGGGCCATCCTTGCTCGCCGGCCAAGCGCTAGTTTCCAGCGCGTCATTCAGCACAACCGCACTGGATGGAAATTATCTGTTGGCGGCGCAAGGTTACGACATGGGTGGCGGCAGTCGAGGCCAGAACGTTGCGCAGATCGCAACCGTGAATGCTACCGCGAGTGGAGCGCTGCCCTTGGCGACTTTTTATATCAACGATGCCGGAACGTACTCGAGCCACACGTATACCGACGGAACGTACATCGTGGAACCTGCGTCAGGCCGCGCCTCGTTGACGGCGGGAACCACGACGCTTCCGGCAATTTATCTGACGGCAAATACGGCGGCCGACCATGGAATCGCTGGGTTCGCAATCGGTAACGATGCGATGTCGCTATCTGGATTGCTCGTGAGTCAGACGACGAGTCCGCCCGACTACACGTTGGCGAGTGTCAGTGGCGATTTTGCTTGCAGCACGGCAGAGGACATTGACGGCGCAAACGGGGCGTTCCTGGGAATGTTTACGTTCGGCGGAACCGGCGGCTACACCGTGATGTCTCAAACGACAGGCTCTATTCCGAACCCGCCTCAAGCTGGAAGCATCGCAATCAACACCGATGGTTCCGGAAACTTGGATGGGGGAAATTTTCCGTTTGTGACAAATGGGAACGCGTTGTTTGCGATACCCAACACCGGCGATCCGCTGATTTTTGTGCTCACAAACGGAACGAATTAACCGCCAACGTGCATCGTTCAAGAGCCTGCGCGCTAGGCAGGGCCATACCGGCGGATAATGTGAAAGTTGGAGCTTGGCGCAAATGGTGAATTGAAGTTCGGCCGACCAGATACTAGAGCGAGTCGTCTTCCATCGCTGGTGCGAAGCCCGGTATATTCTGGCCTTGTGTGGTGCTTTCGATCTTGATTCGAACCAAATTTTGGTCCTCGGCACCCGACTTCCGAAGGACCACCATTGTGCTGAGAGCCTCCGTATAGACACGGGTAACCAGAAAAGTCTCGCCAGTGTCTAGCTTTTTCCATAATTGGCCAATCTGGATCTTTCGAAGGCTCATCGTCGCCCTTTGACTGTAGATAGGCCAGCCGGAAGTGTCAACTCCCTGTCAAATCGGAAGTTGTGGGAATTAGGCGCGGACGTGGAGGAAACCTTCCCCAAATACACTACATCCTAGTTAACGGAATGACGCCAAGGATGGTCAGGGGTGTATACTCCGAGGGACGGGGGAGGTAGCAAAATGAGAAATCCGCCGAAGTATTCTGTCGGTTTGCTGCTAATCGCGAGCGTCTTGCTCTGGCCATCGTTCTCCGGAGCGCAGATACCGAACCAGGCCCCTCCACCGCCTCCACCCCCCTCCGCGACCTCCACGCAGCCCCAGGATCCCTGCGCGCAGCAGGGCCAGACCCAGGGTAAGGACCAGGCTTCGACAACGCCGACGGACAACAAGGGTGCCAGCGCCAGTACATCTAGCACAAACCCAGCTTGCCCTGATAATTCCTCCGCCGCGAAGCCAGCAGCCAAATCCGGGCAGCCCGGTTCCGATGCGCCTGTGCAGCAACAACAGACGGTCCACCCGAAGAACTCCAAAGAGGACGTAGAAGCGATTGGCAACCGGAGCGTCGGGAAAGGCGTGAATTTCTATTCCTTGGAGCACGAAATTGCGCTCGGCAAGGGACTGGCGCAGGAAGTAGAACGCACGTCGAAGATGATTGACGACCCGGTGGTGACCGAATATGTGAACCGAGTGGGCCAGAACCTGGTCCGGAACTCGGACGCGCAGGTTCCCTTTACCATCAAGGTGATCGACTCTGACGAGGTGAACGCGTTCGCTCTGCCCGGCGGCTTTTTCTATGTGAACAGCGGCTTGATTCTCCGCGCACAAGAGGAATCAGAACTCGCCGGAGTGATGGCGCATGAGATTTCGCACGTGACGGCGCGCCACGGGACCAAACAGGCGACCAAGGGCGAGATTATGCAACTGGCAACCATTCCGCTGATCCTGCTCGGTCCTGGTGGATGGGCAGGTTACGGCATCTATGAGGCGCTGCAACTGGCGATTCCGCTGTCTTACCTGAAGTTCTCCAGGGATGCGGAACGGGAAGCGGACTTCCTGGGCATTCAGTACATGTACAAAGCCGGATACGATCCGAACTCCTATGTCACGTTCTTCGAGCGCATTCAGGCTGACGAGAAGCGGCGGCCTGGCACGATTCCGAAGCTCTTCTCGACACATCCGCCAACGCCAGAGCGTATCGCTGACGCTCAAAAGGAAATCGCGCGGATTCTACCGGAAAAGGACGAGTATATCGTCACCACTTCTGAGTTCGATTCGGTAAAAGCTCGCTTGAGGAACGTGATGTTTGCCCGGAAGGTGGACAACGGTCCCGGCAAGCCGACGTTGCGCACCAAGACCGAACAGACCGACAAGCAAAAACAAGGGCAGACTACCGATCCCAACAGCACCGACGATGACCGCCCGACGCTGAAGCGGCGGCCGGACTCGGATTCGAGCTCGCCGTTTTTACCGCACTAAGAGCAAAACTCGATCAGCAGAAGAGGGCGGCGCGAGGCCGCCCTTTTTTTTGCGTCTACTCTTCCTTAGTCTTCTGCGTTTTCCAATGCAGTTCAAGCTTGGAAGTGTGCGGGTGGCGAGGATCTCCGACCAGCGGAGCGTTGAATTTCGTTTTTTGCGACTGCTGAGTTTTCCAAGGACGGGCAACTTGAGGGTGGCGAGGCTTGTCCATGACGACCTCCCATGCAATAGTCTACGCCTGTGCGGAGCGATGGATTCAAGGTTCCCCCCGAGCCTAGCTAGAGGCCAAAATAGGGAGTAGAATCCCGGCACGGACAGGCCCATGCAGTACCCGCACGGCATTCCCCGAAAGCTCTCTCTCTTCGCAACGATGTATGTGGTTGCCGGCATCGCGGGGTGTGGCAACTCGTGTTTCCTCGGTTTTTCGAATAACGGCAACGGTGGAATCATCATTAAGGCTGGAAATCCGCCTCCGGCTTGCACTTTAAACCAGGCCCAGGGCATGGTCCGCGTAAGGTTGGCGAAGATTGCTGCGTGCGCGAACTGCGCGCCTGCAATATCTGTGCAGCACATCTACCTCGCGTTAAAGGGAGTGCAGATTCACGCGGCTACGACAAGCGAAGACGAGTCCGCAGGTTGGATTGAACTGTTGCCAAAACTGAATGCCCAACCGCAGCAGATCGATCTAATGAGTGATTCCGACACGGAGTTGCTGCTGGCGAATTCGCCCGCGCCAGCAGACATATATAGTTTTCTGCGGCTGGAATTTTCCGGAGCGAACTCCGTTAATCCTGAATGTAGAGGCCTTGCGAACTGCCTGGTCATGGTTGATGGGCACATTGAACCAATCGATTTCGCAGACAAGCCAGAAGTTCTCCTGCGGGCAGCACCAGAAAATGGAGCGCTGGTCGTGTTGCCTGAAAGTACGAGCGAGCTTCAGATCCGGTTGATGTTCCGGGTCGGTTCGTTCAACGATGCGCAGTGTGGACGAACATCCGTAACGGGCGAATTCGGGGCCGTTCACAAAGCGCCCACGGATTGAACCTCACACAAGAGATGAGGGGTACGATGGGGCGGGGCCTATCAGACCCGCGTCGCCACAACTGTCGATAGACGGCTTCCCCGTTCGACCTATCCATGAAAGCAGGATAACGGGAGGCTGAAATGGCGGCGATCGCGGTGAAATTCCAGAATCCACGGAACGATGGGTCATTCCTGGTGGCGTTTAGTCTGTTGGGCTTGTTCGCGCGAGTGTCGTTGCATGCGGTTTCACAATATGGCTGGAACTGGTCAGGCGAGCAGTTCGTACACTTTTTGCCGGCGGCATCGATTTGCCACATGGCAGTGAGTTGGACGCCGGCCGGAGAATGGCTGGGCGGGCTATGCCCCTGGTTCAGCTTAATCGGGGCGGCCGTCAAAGTACTCTGCGGCGCGCTATAGGCAGTCGTCAGGCGGAAAAGAACAGTGTCGATTTCGGGCGCCGCCGTTCGACTAAAGGATAGAATCGGCACCAGGTTGAAAGAGTCGGGGGGACAATGAGATTTCTGATGATGATCAAGCACTCCGAGGATCTGAAAAAGCTTCCCAAAGAGCTTTCCGATGCGATCGCCCGCTTGAGCCAGAGCGAGAGTCCTCCAGCGGTTCTGGCGAGTGGAGCGCTGGCTGAAACCGCGGCCAGTTCGCGCGTGCGCATCGCCGACGGCAAGCTGAACGTGACCGACGGACCGTTCACCGAAACGAAAGAGGTGGTCGGTGGCTTTGCGATTATGGAATTCAAGTCCAAGGAAGAAGCGGTGCAAAGCGCGCGAGAATATATGGAGCTATACCGGAAGTATTGGCCGGAGTGGAAGGGCGAGACCGAAGTACGGCAGATTTATGGGCCCGAGGAGATTACCTTCGAAACGGGACGGATGGAATTGCGGGCTGAGCTGAAGCACGACAAGAAATGAGTGTGGTTATGCAGCGGGATATTCGAGGGGAGCATGGATATGCGATTCATGATGATGGTAAAGTCCGCGGAAAACGCCGGCGCTCCGCCAAAGGAATTAATGGAAGCGATCGATAAACTTACCGCCGAGCAGTCAAAGTCAAAGGAAGGACGGTTGGTGACGGCAGGCGGACTGGCGCCTACGGCGATGAGTTCGCGGGTGCGGCTCTCCGATGGCAAGCTGACGGTGATAGACGGACCGTTCGTCGAGACCAAAGAAGTGGTCGGTGGATACGCTGTGATGGAATTCTCCTCCAGGGAAGCGGCCGTAAAAAGCGCGTTGGAGTTCATGGAACTGCACAGGAAACACTGGCCGGGCTGGGAAGGCGAAACGGAAATCCGGCAAATGTTTGAGCCAGAGGAGTATGCGCTGGACAGCGGCGTGGTGAGCCGCCCTACTCCACGACCATCCTAAGGCCACTTAATCCCATCGAACATTGACGCGCATTCGGGTATGCTGTCGGCTACCTTCTGGCAGGGGGGAGCGATGGGAAATTTCGCTCAAGACATCCGCTACGCATTTCGCATCATTCAAAAAAATCCGGGGTTCAGCGCGATCGCCGTGCTTTCGTTGGCGTTGGGGATTGGCGCGAACACCACAATATTCACGGTGGTGAACGCGATTCTTCTTAATCCCCTTCCGGTGAAGGACATTACGACGCTGGTTGAGCTGGACACGATCGATTCCAAAACCAAGGTCACGCAGGCCAACGCCGCGAAGTTGGGGATGTCTCATAAGAACTACGAGGACTACGTCCGGCTGAACCAGGTTTTCAGCGGCCTGACGGTCGTGGACGGAACGCAGCTCACCTGGACCGGCAACGGCGAGCCGAAACAGCTTGCAGGCTTTTTAGTGAGCGCTAGCTATTTTGACGTGCTGGGGATCCGCCCCAGCGCCGGCCGATTTTTTTATCCTGACGAAGACAAAAAGCCTGGCGGAAACAATGTGGCGGTGCTGAGTTTTGGCCTATGGAGCAACAAGTTCGGCGCGGATCCGAACATTGTGGGCAAGCCGATCACGTTGAACGCAACATCGTACACCGTGATTGGCATCGCGCCGCGCGGATTCAAAGGCACGTTCTCCCTGGGACCTGCCGAAGTGATATGGATCCCCGACAGTATGTATGGGCAGGCACTGTCTGGGTTTTTGAAAGATAACTTCAACGATCGGCGGTTCTTGAATTCGGCCACTTACGGGAGGTTAAAGGCCGGAGTAACTCTGGGCCAGGCGGAAGCTTCGCTGAAAACCATCGCCCAACATCTTGAGACCGAGTTCCCGAAAGATAACGGAGGACGGTCCGTGGCGTTAACGCGCTTGGCTGACGCGGCACTCGGGGCCAACAACTTCCAACAGATGAACACAGCCGGCGGGCTGATGATGGCGATCGTAGGGCTTGTGCTGCTGATCGCTTGCGCCAACCTGGCGAACTTACTGCTGGCGCAGGCGGCGCGGCGAGAGAAAGAGCTAGGGCTGCGCGCCGCGCTGGGAGCGAATCCGGGCCGGTTAATGCGTCAAATGTTAACGGAGAGTTTGGTGCTGGCGGGAATCGCGGGCATGGTGGGGCTGGCGATCGCCTACGCGGGACGAACCGTGCTGTGGTCCTTGCGTCCGCCTTTTCTCGAGGAAACGGATATCGACCTGTCACTCGACTGGCGCGTGCTGTTGTTTACAGCAAGCATTTCCCTGTTCACGGCAGTGGTGATTGCGCTGGCGCCGGCCATCAAGTCGGCCACGCCCAATCTGGCTGAAACGCTGAACATGGGCGGAAGAAGCGGAAGCGTCGGTTGGAAAAGGAGTCCGCTACGCAGCATATTGGTCGTTTCGGAGATTGCCCTGGCACTCGTAGCATTAATCGGCGCAGGCCTTTTTGTTCGAAGTATGCAGTATGCGCAGCGGATCGAGTTAGGCTTCGAGTCAGAAAAGCTATTCATGATGGCATTCGATTTGGGAGGGACCGGATACACGGAAGGGCAGGGGCAACAGTTTTTCCGCATGGCGGTGGAGCGCGCCAAGGCTACCCCCGGAGTGGAAGCGGCGACCATCGCGTCCAATTTTCCGCTGGGCGGTGGATTGGAGCGGACTGTTTTCCCGGAAGGCCAGGACGAAACGACTGGTTACCGCGGCACACTGACGCAACTCGACGACGTGACGCCAAGCTACTTCGAAACGCTGCGCATTCCCTTGCTACATGGGCGCTTGTTCGACGAAAACGACCGGCAGACAACGGCCAAAGTGGCGGTTATTAGCGAGGCGATGGCGAAGCAATTCTGGCCAGACCAGGATGCTGTGGGAAAGCGGTTCCATTTCTTCGGAGAACCGGAGCTCCGCCTGGTTGTGGGTGTGGTGAAAGACACGGTGGTCGATCAGATTGGCGAAGCGCCTCAACCACTCGCGTATCTTCCGATGACGCAGGATTACTCGCCCGCCGCGACGATTCAGGTGCGCACAGCAGGACCGCCGGACGCCGTGATTGGAGGAGTGCGAGCGCAGATTCAGGAACTGGCGCCGACAATGGCGATTACGAATGTGCAGACGGTTCGGGAAATTGTGAATCAGGGACTGTGGGCGCCGCGGGCCGGAGCCGGATTGCTCACCGTATTCGGCGCTTTGGCGCTGATTCTGGCGGCGGTGGGAGTCTACGGCGTGCTTTCCTATTCCGTGAGCCAGCAGACGAAGGAGATCGGCATCCGCATGTCGCTTGGCGCGCAGCGGCAACAAGTATTGCGGCTGGTGATCGGACAAGGGATGAAACTGGCACTCGTGGGGTTGATGCTGGGCCTGGGTGGAGCGTTTGCAGCAGCTCGCGTGCTGACGAGCCTGCTGTTCGGAGTCAGCGCGTACGACCCGCTAACCTTTGCGCTGGTGCCGGTCTGCTTACTGCTGGTCTCTTTTCTGGCTTGTTATGTTCCGGCGCGACGGGCGATTGGAGTGGACCCTATCATTGCCTTGCGCTACGAATGATCGCTGGCTCGCGGCTCCGTTCTGCTAGCGGTGGCCGGCCTTTTGGTGTTCTTCAGGGGCGGCAGCGATGCCCATCCGGCGAAGTTCTTCGGAATAGTATTTGCGAAAGAGGACGTCCCACTCTTCGCTGCCTTCCAGAATTTCTTTTTTCTGCGAAGTAATGCGCTTGCGGACCTCGACCTCGACCTTTTCCTCTTCTTTAAGCACGTTGGTCATGGTCTGCACCATGTGCTGGCGAATGGTGTCGCGGTCTTCGATAAATTCGACCTCGTTGCTCTGAACGAGAAGATCGACCAACTGGTGAGAGATGCGGACAATTTTTTCGCGCGTCAAACGCATGTCTGGTGCGGTTCCTCTTCCCTGCCCTAGCGCAAAATGAGCTTGCGATCGCGGGCGATTTGCCCCTTCACTTTCTTGAACATTTCCTGGTACGAGACGCCGGTGCGGCGCATTTCATCCTGATATTGCGTCAGAATATTGCGAACTTCCTCGTTCACTTTGTCTTCGACGGTGATCTCCTCCATCATTCGCAGGCGGAGACGGACAATCACCGGATCGACGTCTTTTTCCTTGATTTCAACGAGGTTGCCATCCAGTAGTTTCTTGACGACTTCGGAAGCCATGTGGCCGACATAATCGCGGTTCAGCAGCATCTCACTTGGGTCCTTTGATGTCCGGCAAACTATTGAGTTTACCGGGGCAGCAGGAAATTAGCAAGGAATGCGCGAAAACGCGTAATTCGTCCGAGAGAAATGATGCAGAATTCCGCAGCCGACGATCATTCCCATCAAATCAGGAGGAAAGTGTCGTGGAGAAAAACCATGCGGAAGTAGAGGTGTCCAAGAAGAAGATTGCTCTTGTCGAGAGTTTGACGGGTTTCCGGTCGCGGGGGGACAGCTTCGCGCAGATTGGCCAGTCTAACTCTCGCCGGGCACTCGCCCTGGCTGGAAACAGCGTATCCCCGTGCCGCGCTGAAATCTACTGTACCGGAATACGGAAAGAGTTCAGCACCAAACCTGCACCGAACCTGTCTCTCTTGAGATGGCGAGTCAGCAGACCATCAGCGTGTGGTGGCAGAGCACGTCGGGGCCGTCCCTGCCCAGCCATTTCGGTTTGGAGTACTGATACGTATTTGGAAGGTTAGCGTCAGGTCCCCGGCTCGATGGGCATACCAAGGTAGCGCTTTGACAGCCGTTCTGATAGAAAGACGAATGCAAGCATGGTCGGGGGGGAGGAGTCCGCCATTGATCGCACCTCTCGATGTATTCACCTTTCGCGATGACAAAATCAACCGGTGGGTCGGGGAAGCGCAGAATTTTTCGGAGGCGGTATCAATGATTCGGTCGCGAGGCTCTGGCGCGTACCTGATTTTTTCGCAGACGACACAGCACCGACGAGTGTACATCGTGGATGAGGCGGGGAACGCAGTGGAAGCGCCGCCGGATTCTGTTAAAGGAAAGTCAGATTAGTTTGAGCGTGGAGAAGTGCCGTCCGGAGATGGGTCGCTGTGGACTCTGCTGACGATCGAGCGCTTGTCGAGGTCGAAGATGAAGTAGGGACCCGGTTCGGTTATCGAGAGCTCGAACATGCGCTGGACGGCTTGCTCGAAACCGCCGACCGCATCAACCCACAAAGCGTCGTTCTTGCTCGTACCACGAAAGATGTTGAACATCTTTTCTGGCATGAGGACCTCGGAGTGTTCCGCGCGGCGGCAGCATTATAGGAAACGTGCGAGGCAAGTCAAGGTATGAATAGCGCGTAACTCCCGGGAAGTCCGCTAACCGGACATGTGTCCGATCACCGCGTTAATCAGGCCCGACAGTTTGACCGTGTAAGCTGTATCATCTATCAATGCAAGAAGAGAAAGACCGGGTTCATAGGTTCATCGAAGCTTTTGAAAAGCTGTACGGAAGAAAGCCCACCCACGAAGATGCGAAAGGACACCTTGCTGGGTCTCCGTTCCGAACGTCGCGCCGGACACGGCGGGCCTGGACGCGGTGCGGCGGCTGAACTCGCAGGCGTCGCGATAGATGGGCGGTTTATCCGGAACTAATCCGGAACTCGAGGCCGACAATGTTCGGCCTCGTGCCGTGATATGCTGTAGATTGTTGATACGCCGTAGATTGTTCGGGACGGGCGGTTAGCTCAGTTGGTTAGAGCGCCTGCCTTACAAGCAGGAAGTCAGAGGTTCAAGTCCTCTACCGCCCACCATTCGGCATCTTCGTAGAAAAATCCGACGAAATCAAATGCTACGCTGCGTGGCGGCTACGGGAGTGTTTCGAAATACGCAGATAGAAGCGGCTGTCACAGTCAGCGCACCAGTAAGGCGCGAAATTGAAGACGCGGAAAACGTGGCGCTCGATGAGCCCCCTCGGCCGCTGACGGTAGATTTCTTCGCTACCACAATGAGCGCACGAGCGGAGTTGCCGATTCTGAACCGTCTTAAAGTCTCGAGGTGTAGAAATGGGAAGCGTCGCCATGATGAACTGTCCTCCGAGCGTGAGATTGTTGTTGGCAGGCAGCAGGGCGAGAGTTTGAAGCAATCAAAATGATCAGGCAGGGACGGCCATCATCCGCTTCTCATGCGGAGGCCCGTTCTTAATCGCATGGATCAGCGCGAGATCGATATCCGTAGGCAGCAAGGGGCAACGGAGCACCTCTTCCGCCCCGAGGCGCATCGCTTCGGCGTATCCTTCCCATTCGCCAGTGCATAGCATCACGACAAAGCGAACATTGCGCTGATTCAGGCGCACATCCATCAGAAGATCACGATAAACACCGTCCGGTAGCCGTTCCTCACAGAAAACTACAGAAAACGGATGAGAACGAAGCACCTCTTTGGCCTGTTCGAGCGTGTGCGCGGTGTAACTGTCGATGGGTAAACCATCGAAGGCGCGCATCAGCATTTTACGATTCTCCGGGCGGCAGGAAACGATAAGAACGGGCAAGCCGTTGTCCATCGGGCTTCTCCACTGTTTGAACTTGAATTTGTGCTGCATTTCCCAACTCCACCCCTCGATTGAGCAGGGAACAATGTCGAGCATGAGACAGAGTCTTGTTCTAACGGAACCTGCCGAACTCAACAATAAGAAGAACCGTGTAGAGACATTTAGAGAGGCCTTTAGGGGAGTTCCTGCAAAGCGTAAGGAACAAGTCGCAGCAGGCTACTCGAAATAGTGGATACAGCGGAAACCGTACGTTGCCTAGACTATGCAGGAACAAGGGGACTTATGAAGATCGCACAGGTTGCTCCACTTTATGAAAGCGTCCCACCGAAGCTGTACGGTGGGACAGAGCGCGTAGTCTCTTACTTGACCGAAGAACTAGTACGTTTAGGACACGATGTCACCCTCTTCGCGAGCGGCGACTCGGTCACCACGGCGCGACTGGAGAGCTGCTGCGCCACTGCATTGCGCTTGAGCGAAACTTGCTGCGACCCAATGGCACACCATACCGTGATGCTGGACAAAGTGTTGGCAAAGGCCACACAGTTTGACGTCCTGCATTTTCACACGGATTACGCACACTTCCCGATTACCAGGGCGCTCCAGCTGCCTTCGGTGACGACACTGCACGGCCGCCTGGATCTTCCGGATTTGGTGCCTTTATACCAGCAATTTGACCGTCTTCCGCTGGTGTCGATTTCCCAATCGCAACGGCAGCCGCTCGGGCGCGTCCAGTGGATCGGCAACGTCTATCACGGCCTGCCGGTGAACTCTTTCCGGCTGAACCCTCGCGGAGGCGATTACCTGGCATTTCTCGGTCGAATCTCACCAGAGAAACGGCCGGATCGGGCAATCGAAATTGCCCAGAAAGCCGGCATGAAATTGAAAATCGCCGCAAAAGTGGACAAGGCAGACGTAGATTACTTCGAAACGATCCGCCCCTTGATTGAGCAACCGCACGTCGAATTCGTGGGTGAGATCCAGGAGACGGAGAAACAAGAATTCCTCGGGAACGCCTACGCGTACCTCTTCCCTATCGACTGGCCTGAACCGTTTGGATTAACCATGATTGAGGCGATGGCTTGCGGCACGCCTACCATCGCGTTTCGTAACGGTTCGGTTCCAGAAATTCTGGATGAAGGCGTGACGGGCTTTCTCGTGGACAATGAAGAGGGCGCCGTTAGAGCGGTGGGTCGAGTTCAAACATTCAACCGAGCTCGCTGCCGGGCGACCTTCGAGCGCAGATTCACCTCCTGCCGGATGGCGAAGGACTATCTGTCGATCTATGAGGCTCTCGTAGAGAACTCTTTCCTTTCTCAAACTGTGCATTCGATGGAGATTTCGACCACAGTTTTATCATGAGGCAGAAAGAACGGCGGGAAGAGTTCCTGACCATTGATCAAGAATTCTACGTCAAAGCAACGTCGTCGTTGGCGGACGATCGCACCCGTGTACTGAAGTATGGCGAAACATTCGTGGTGTTCAACCGCTACGGCGACATCGAGTCCCTGGGAACGATGCAGCTCGGCCTGTTCCACATGGAGACCCGCCACTTATCCCGCCTGGCCTTTTATCTCTTCGGCAGAAAACCGCTATTGCTGAACAGCACAATCCGGGAAGACAATTCCCTTCTGTCTGTCGATGCGACCAACTTTGAAACCGGCCTGCAGAGCGGCCGGAAAATCCAACAGGGAACCATTCATATCTTCCGTGCGGCTTCCCTTTCGAGAGCAGCGTGTCACGTGCAGTTTCGCTTCATGAACTACGGGTATGACCCCGACGTGCTCTCGCTGGCGTTCCTGTTCGATGCGGACTTCGCGGATATCTTCGAAGTGCGTGGCACAAATCGAAAGCAACGCGGCAGCCGTCTGGAAGATCGGACCGAAGATCAGGCGTTGGTGCTCGGGTACGAGGGCTTGGACGGAGTCAAGCGGTTCACGCGAATTACATTCTCGGCTCCGGCAGACGCCATGGAAAACCGGGAAGCGGCGTTCACACGGGAGCTTCCTCCCCGCGGAGAGTGGACGCTCTCGCTGAACGTCCACTGCGAGCGGACCAGCCCTGCGCCACTGGTCGCCGTAGGAGAAAAGCCTGGCGAGGACGAGGAGACGTCCGTTTTTCTGACACGAGTTTCCACTTCAAACCGGCGTTGCAACAGTTGGCTGGCGCGCTCGCAAGCCGACCTGCGGATGCTCATGCGAGGCAATCCCGAGAAGGGATACCCCTACGCCGGCGTTCCGTGGTACAGCACGGTTTTCGGAAGGGATGGAATTATCACGGCGCTGGAGTGTTTGTGGTTGGAACCGGGCGTGGCGCGTGGAGTGCTGGCGTATCTCGCGGAGACACAGGCAACCCAGGCAGATCCTCAACGCGACGCGGAGCCAGGCAAGATCATTCACGAGATTCGCCACGGTGAGATGGCGGCGACAGGCGAGGTACCCTTCGGGCGATATTACGGGAGCGTGGACTCCACTCCACTGTTCTTGATCCTCGCGGGTGCCTATTTCACGCGCACCGGCGACGCCGAGTTCATCCGGACAATCTGGAAAAGCATCGAAGCCGCTCTCACATGGATCGATAAGTGCGCCGATCTGGATGGCGATGGCTTTTATGAATACCACAAGCAGTCGGATAACGGCTTGGTCCAACAGGGTTGGAAAGACTCGCATGACTCGGTCTTTCACCGGAACGGAGAACTCGCGAAACCGCCGATCGCATTGTGCGAAATGCAGGCCTACGTGTACGCCGCCAAGCGAGCGGTCGCGACGCTCTGCGAGCAGACGGGACTGGCAGACTGGCAGACCAGGCTGAACTCCGAGGCGAATGACTTGCAGGCCAGGTTCGACAGTTCGTTCTGGAATGAAGAATTACAAACCTACGTGATTGCCCTGGACGGCGACAAGAGGCAGTGCCAAGTGCGCACTTCAAACGCCGGGCATGCCCTCTTTTGCCGCATCGCTCCCCGAACCAGGGCGCTGGCCGTCGCCGAAACGCTGATGGACGGCGCTTCCTTTTCCGGCTGGGGAATCCGAACGGTCGCGGCACGGGAAGCACGTTACAATCCGATGGCTTACCACAACGGCTCCGTTTGGCCGCACGACAACGCCTTGATTGGCGCCGGCTTTGGCTGCTACGAACAACAACACACAGCGGCGCGGTTACTCACCGGGATGTTTGAGGCTGCCGTGCACGTCGACCTCAACCGTCTGCCAGAACTTTTCTGCGGCTTTCACCGGCGCTGGGATGGGACCGGGCCTACGCTGTACCCGGTAGCCTGCGCTCCGCAGGCCTGGGCCGCGGCAACGCCCTATTTGCTTCTGAGCGCATGCCTGGGACTGGAAATTCGGGCCGGGGAACGGCTGGTGCAATTCGAGAACCCTACGTTGCCGAGTTTTGTCAATGAGTTGCGGATCGAAGGGCTTGCTGTCCGGGACGCCAAGGTGGATTTGCTGATTACTCGTCGAGATCAAGCGATAGCGGTTGATGTCCTGAAGAAAGAAGGAGCGGTGGAAATCCAGACGCGTGCATAAGGCCCAAGCACGCCTCATCGAAGATCGAGGTCGACGTTCCATGCGCTACATGTGCCTTGCTTGCGACTATGACGGCACCATCGCCCGCGACAGCATCGTTGCGCAAAGCACGTTGCAGGCGCTGGAGCGTATCAAGAACTCCGGGCGAAAGCTGATTCTGGTAACCGGCCGTGAATTGGACGACCTACTAAGGGTGCTTGAGAAGCCGGAATTGTTTGACCGCATCGTTGCAGAAAATGGCGCCGTCCTATATCGGCCCTCGAGCAAAGAGACAGCCGCCTTATGCGAGCCACCGCCAAAAGCGTTCGTAGACGAACTCACACGACGAGGTGTAACGCCCTTATCCCAGGGGCTGCGGATTGTCGCGACTTGGCATCCACAGGAAGCCACGGTACTGGAAGTAATCCGCTCCATGAGCCTGGAACTGCAGATCATTTTCAACAAAAACGCTGTAATGGTTCTGCCCTCGGGAACCAACAAGGGAACAGGCTTGACGGCCGCGCTCAAAGAACTCGAACTTTCTACCCACAATGTCGTCGCGGTTGGGGATGCGGAAAACGATCATGCGTTCCTCGGTGTCTGTGAGTGCTGCGTCGCCGTTAACAACGCCCTGCCCGCCTTGAAAGAAAGATCCGATTGGGTGGCTTACCAATCGCATGGACCTGGAGTGGAAGAGCTTATCGAACTCCTGCTGAAGGATGATTTGCAAGCTTTGGCGCCACGGCTGCACCGGCACGAGATCGAGCTGGGAACCGAGGAAAATGGCGAGAAGTTCACATTGCCTGCGTACGGATCGAGGGTCTTGATTGCGGGCCCTTCCGGGAGCGGAAAATCGACAACAACCTCTGCGATAGTCGACAGACTCTTCGCGCTCGGTTACCAGGTTTGTCTGGTCGATCCAGAAGGCGATTATGACGAGTTTGAGCCGCTGGCGACGTTGGGCGGCCCGAACCACGTTCCCGCAATCTCCGAGATCTTCGACACGCTGAACGATCCAAAGCGGTCGCTGGGCATCAATCTACTGGGAGTGCCGCTGCCGGATCGTCCGCAGTTTTTCCAGACCCTGCTGATGCGCTTGCAGGAGCTGCGGGTAAAAACAGGGCGACCGCACTGGATTGTGGTCGACGAGGCGCATCACCTGATGCCCGTCGATTTGCCTACGGGAGGATTGGCCGTTACCAAGGATATGGAGAGTTTTGCGCTCGTAACCGTGCATCCAGACGAGGTGTCACCCGCTATACTCAGCTCGGTCAATACACTGATTGCGGTGGGCAGCGAGCCGAAAAAGGTGGTCGAGCAATTTATCAAGGGAACAAAAGGAAGCGACGGACCGGATCCACAGCTGGTCCGTGCGCCAGAGCCGGACTGCGTCCTGGTCTGGCGGTTCGTGGCTCACGAAAAACCACATTACGTAAAAGTGAAACCTGCGAGAAGCCAGCTTCGCCGGCATCAGCGTAAATACGCTGTGGGCGAGCTTGGGCATGACCGCAGTTTCTATTTTCGAGGGCCGGAAGGACGATTGAACTTACGTGCACAGAATATGAACGTCTTCGCGCAGCTGGCGGAGGGACTCGACGACTCGACCTGGAGTTTTCACCTGAGTCAGCACGATTATTCGCGGTGGATGCGCGACACCATCAAAGACCGGGAACTGGCAGAAGTCATTGCCAAGATTGAAGATGATAAAACGTTGGAGGCTTCCGCGAGCCGCCGCGACATTATCGACGCCATCCAAAAACACTACACCGCGTCCGGCTAGCGTACAGCGTCCCGGAAAAGATACCAGATGCCGCCCATGGTTACCCCGCACTCGAGGTGGCGGAATGCAATCGCAGCATCCCCAACCCAGTGACAGCCGTCGAAGCTAAACCATCGGCGCTAGTGAGTCTACGGCTTGCTCTGTATTGGCGCATAAATCGATTGCACCTACCGTGAGAAAGCGGGCGTGGCTTGCGGCCAGCCCCAACTATCAAAACAGGATGAGGTAGGTGAGCAATGAAGGAAAACACACTGCGGGGATTATTCCTCGATGAACTTCGGGACCTCTACGACGCGGAGAACCGGCTGGTGAAGGCGTTGCCCAAGATGGCAAAGGCAGCGAATTCCGACGAGTTACGCTCCGGCATCGAGACACACCTCGAGCAGACCAAGGAGCATGTGGAAAGATTGAAGCAAATCATGAGCTCGCTGGATGAAAAGCCGTCGGGCAAAAAATGTGCGGGCATGATCGGCATCCTGCAAGAGGGCGATGAAATGCTGGAAGAGGATTTCGACGGAAGCGTGAAGGATGCAGCTTTGATTTCCGCCGCTCAGCGTGTAGAGCATTATGAAATCGCCGCGTACGGATGTGTGCGCACATGGGCCAAGGAGCTCGGCGAGGAGGAAGCCGCCGAACTTCTCGAAAAGACTTTGACCGAAGAAAAGGAAACGGATGAAAAGCTGACGGAACTTGCTGAGACCGTGAATCAGGAGGCGGTATCCGAAAGCTCAGGCTCGGAAGAAGAGGAAGAAGAAAAGACCGTGTCGAAGCGACGTGGAGCGGGCGCTTAGACACTTCTGTCAACCAGCTTGGAAGTAATCAGCCGGGCGTACTCGATCAAGTCGCCCGGCTGCATGTTTTCTGGGTTTCAAGTAGGTTATTCCACAGCGAGCGGACCGATTTCATCACCCTCCGCAATTTCGCCCGCCGCAATGCAACCGGAATGGCCGCAAGAGCATGGGCCGCGCAAGGCGCCGTCGAGCCTGGCGCAGGCAGAGCTGCAATATTTTTGCTCCTCTTCTACCAGGCATTGGCAGAGAGGGTGAGCGCATTTCATGAGAGTTTCGGAAGCCATGATCCGTCTTCTTGGCGTTGCTGTTAAATTTCGTGCTCTGGTTCATACCGGTCGGACTCCGCGGTGCCGGCACGCGCCTCGCGGTAGAGATAGATCTCATAGGCGCGCTCTTGGATGCGATGGAATTTGTCCCGCTGATCCATTCGCCACCTCCCAAACGCGCGTTCGTATGTTCAAAGGCACCGGTGTGCCGTCACCATACGCATGTCGCTGTATTTTTCGCGGCGGCGCGTCTCAAAGACGCAACTGGTCTCCACACTATGAGCAAACAACAAATCCTTGCGGCGGTTCTTACCAGAGAAGTTGTATGGACGAGTTTTCTCGTTTGTTTCACGCTCAGGCGACCTTGGAGGAGCCTGATCATGGAGAATGCGGCCGTAAGCCGGAGGAACTTTATTGGAGGAATGACAATGCTGACCATCGCGAGCGGTATTGGCATCCATGGCGGCGCTTCAACGACCCCAGGAGAGATGCCCCAGCGCGATCTGGGAAAAACAGGTGTTAAGGTCTCATGCATTGGGTTGGGTGGGTTCCATCTAGGTCAATCCCACCTGGAAGAAACAGACGCGATCAAGCTGTTTCACGCGGCCGTTGACCGCGGCATCAATTTCTCCGACAACTCCTGGGACTATAACCAGGGGGAAAGCGAACGCCGGGTCGGGAAGGCCCTCAAGGGCTATCGCGATCGGGTATTCGTGATGACCAAATTCGACGGTCGCACGAAGGACTCGGCGTTGAAACAACTCGACGAATCGCTGCAACGACTACAGGTTGACCATGTGGACTTATGGCAATTTCACGAGAATATCCGGCTGGAGGATCCGGACCGCTTTTTCGCACCTGGAGGGGCCGCGGAAGCTACGGCAGAGGCGAAACAGGCTGGTAAAGTGCGCTTCATTGGGTTTACCGGCCATAAAGACCCGAGCGTACATCTGCGGATGTTGGAGTTGGCGGACCAGCATAATTTTCAGTTCGATACGGCTCAAATGCCGATTAACGTGATGGACGCCCATTTCCGGAGCTTCGAAAAAGAGGTGGTTCCGGTCCTGGTGAGAAAGAAAATCGCACTGCTGGGCATGAAGTCGATGGGGGACAAAAACATCCTACAGGCGAAGAGTGTCACACCCTTGGAGTGCCTCCAATATGCACTCAGCCGGCCCACCTCCGTCGTGATCACTGGCATAGACAGCACGCCGATTCTCGATCAGGCATTTCAGGCTGCGGCAACCTACAGCAAGCTTTCCTCCGGCGATATCACTGCGATCCTCAAGAAGACGAAGGAGCAGGCACTCACGGGCGAGTTTGAGCCGTTCAAGACGACTTCACACTTCGATTCCACTGCAGCCCATCCGGAATGGCTCGGCTACAATGGGACGAACTCGTAAACCGCCGCCGCTTACCATCGGCTCCCGCCAACCAACTCAGATGTGTAGTAGTTCGTGAGCCTTGTCGAGGAGCCTGGGGATGTCTTCCGTCTTGGAAATCACCGCGTCGACCCCGACATGGGCGGCCTCCGACTTGATCGGCTCGCTGCCATACATGCTGAACAAGATGATCGGCAGCTTGGGAAAAAGCTTGCGCAAAACACTGGCAGCTTCCAAGCCGTTCATCACGGGCATCGAGAGATCAAGAATCACTAAGTCGGGCTTAACTTTCTTGATGACCTCAACCCCCTCTTTACCATTCTCGGCCTCGTTGCATGCACTGAACCCATTCTCCAGAAAAGCGTTGCCGACCGCACGCCTGAGGATGGCATTGTCGTCGACGATCACCACCGCTTTCCCCTCACCGCGATGGGGCGTTGACGTTTTGTTCCCTAGCCCGAGTGCCATGCTATTTGAATAGCCGACCCGGCGCACAGCCACCATCCATTGGACACTCCATTTCTTGGGGATACGGAGTCCTAGCGCGTCTCATCTCGATTTCGTACAGGGAATCTTGTATATACATCCCCGGGATAGGCCTGATGTAATTCGGGTTTGGCGGAGAGAAATTAAGGGCTGTTCTTGGGTAGGGCTAGGACTAAATGCCTTCTGACCGGCTGAAGATCCTTATCGTCGACGACCATGAGCTGATCCGCCGTGCACTGCGGTCACTCCTGCTGTCCAGGCCGGAATGGACCGTCTGTGGAGAAGCCTCGGACGGGGTGGAAGCCCTTGAAATGACCCGCCAGCAGCATCCGGACGTCGTACTGATGGATATCTCCATGCCGAAAATGGACGGCATAGAGGTGACGCGCGTTTTGAGACGTGAGTATCCCGACGTTCGTGTGCTCATCATCAGCCAGAACGATCCCCAAATCACTCAGAAACATGCGGAAATGGCTGGCGCGGCGGGTTATGTGGCCAAAGCCGACATCTCACGCCGCTTGCTCACTGCGATCGACGAAATTGTCGGACCGCGCAACGGTGCAAGCGGTCACATCACCTCGTCGAACGCGAGTCTCGCAGAATCGCGCGCAAGCACCCCTTGGCTGGAAGGCGGCGGCGAAATGGGCGCGATGATCCGGGGCAAAGACTGGAGTGAAACGCCTTTGGGCCGCCTGGAAGATTGGCCGGAGAGCCTCAAGCTTTGTACCGGCATTTGCGTCGGCTCGCGTTTTGATCTGATTGTGTGGTGGGGTCCCGAGCTGATCATGCTCTACAACGATTCCTACCGGCGAACACTCGGAGCGAAGCATCCTTTTGCGCTCGGGCAACCGGGTCACGTCGTTTACCCCGAAATCTGGGACGTCATCGGGCCGATGCTCAAGAATGTTATGCAAACAGGCGAAGCCACGTGGTCCACAGATTTGATGCTGTTACTGGAGCGCAGCGGATATCCTGAGGAAACCTACCACACGTTTTCGTACAGCCCGATTCGAGACACCACAGGAAAGATCGTCGGTGTAATCACACCCGTAACGGAGACAAGCGACAAGGTAATCAGCGAACGGCGCCTTCTGACATTGCGCGATTTGGCTGCGCGGAGCGTCGATGCGAAGAACGAGCAACAGGCCTGGGAGTTTGCGGCTCAGGCATTGAGTGCAAATCCATACGACATCTCTTCCGCCGTGCTCTACAAGCTGACCGGCGACGTCACTAAGGCCGGCGCGGCGGCGAGAGCCGGAGTTGGAGCGGAGGATCAATTCTTCGCGGACGAGGTCGACCTGGCTGGGAGCGCAGATGAAGGAATCGCATCGGCGCTGCGAGAAGCCGTGAGAACCTGCAAGCCCGTCGAATTGGACGAGAGCGATGGACTGAAGCTGTCGCTCGCCGGAGGATTCTGGGGCGTCGTGCCTGCCGAGGTGATGGTGCTGCCGATTGCGCAAACCGGCCAGGAAAACCCGATGGGCGCCATCGCCGTTGGTGTGAACCGGCACAAGAAGCTGGATGAGGACTACCGTGGATTTCTATCGCTCGTCAGCGGCCAGATAGCACGAAGCATCGCCGACACGCGCCTGCTGGATCAGGAGCGGCAGCGTGCCGAAGCGCTGGCGGAACTGGACCGTGCGAAGACAATTTTTTTCAGCAATGTAAGTCACGAATTGCGCACGCCCCTGACGCTCATCCTGGGCCCGATTGAAGACCTTCTATCCCGCGGACAAAGTATTACCGCATCTGCCGCGGAAATCGAGCTGGTGCACAGAAACGTGCTGCGCCTCCTGAAGCTGGTGAATACCCTGCTGGACTTCTCGCGAATCGAAGCGGGAAGGGCCCAGGCTATGTACCAACCCACCGCACTCGGCGCGGTGACGGCGGAGTTCGCGAGCGTCTTCCGGTCGGCTATCGAGAAGGCCGGCCTGAAATACGAGGTGAATTGCCCGGAGCTGGACGAGCCAGTCTACGTTGACGTTCAGATGTGGGAAAAGATTGTCCTGAACCTGATCTCCAACGCCGTGAAGTTTACCGCCGAGGGCAAAATTGCGGTTGAACTCACGCGTAACGGCACTGCAGTCCAACTGATCGTGGCTGACACTGGCACCGGCATTCCGAAGACCCAGATAGGAAAGATATTTGAGCGATTCCATCGAGTCGAAGGAACATCTGGACGCACCCACGAAGGAACGGGAATCGGCCTCGCCTTGGTGCAAGAACTGGTGAAGCTGCACGGCGGAACCATTGAGGTCGAGAGCCAGTTTGGTACGGGCTCGCGTTTCCTCGTGACCATTCCGTTTGGCAAGGAACATCTAAACCCGGATCATGTAGGGCTGGCAGCGAGCGAGCAAGCTAGACGGCAGTACCAGAGAATGTTCGAGAACGAAGCAATGGGATGGACGGTTCTGGAGAATACCGCGGAGGCAAAACCCGTAACTGGCGCAACACGGGATCAGGCAAACCGAGGACGCAACGCGACCATTTTGCTCGCCGAAGACAACGCGGACATGGCCGACTATATCCGCCGTATCTTGGAGGAACACGGCTACCTCGTGGATGTAGCGCGGGACGGCGCCCTGGCGCTGGAACTCGTGGCGCGCAAGGACTACGAATTGGTTCTGAGCGACGTAATGATGCCGAAGATCGACGGAATGCAACTCCTGCGGGCGCTACGTGACGATCCCAAAACCAAAGCGATCCCTGTCGTGCTCCTCTCGGCGAGGGCTGGCGAAGAGTTTCGCATCAAGGGGCTCGGCGAGGGAGCGGATGATTACCTGGTAAAGCCCTTCAGCGCGCGAGAGCTTCTTGCGCGCGTATCGGCGCATATCGACTCGCGAGTCCGGCGCCAGGAGTTCACCGAGCGATTGAACATGGCATTAGAACTGGGACGCATGGGCACTTGGGATCTCGATCTGGAAACAGGGCGCGAGTACTGGTCGCCGATGCTGTACGATTTGCTCGGATATCGCCGTGGAGAAGACGAGGCCTCCTCCGAGGCCTGGTCGGAGCGCGTTCACCCGAAGGATTTACCAGGAATCCTTGCCCAGTGGGAAGACGCGCGGCTCCATGGACGGGATCTTCGCCTCGAATACCGAATTTGTCTGCCGGATGCCTCTGTCCGGTGGGTCGAGACTACTGCTCGGTTTTTCCGCGATCGTGCAGGCAAACCCATTCGAGCGTTGGGCGTTTCGCGTGATGTCACAGAAGCCAAGCAGATCGAAGAGCAACTGCGCCAGCGCCGGCGCCGCTTGATTCGACAAGTCAAAGGACAGAAGTCCGCGTTGCAGCGCTCCTCCCGAGAAATGGCGCAACAGGCAGAATTGCTTGATTTGACCAACGACGCCGCCTTCATCAGCAACCACGAGAATCGGGTCACTTATTGGAATCGCGGAGCCGAACGCTTGTACGGATGGCGGAAAGACGAGGCCATCGGGCAAGATGCGTCGGACCTGTTGCAAACAGAATTTCCCACTTCTTATAAAGAGGTGCTCGAGACCATGGACAAGACGGGTGTCTGGGAAGGCGAGCTCCAGCAAACCACTCGTTACGGCCATCGCATGACCGTCGCCAGCCGCTGGACGTATCGGCGCGACAACGACGGAACTCCCATCGGGTGGCTGGAGATTAATTCCGACCTGACCTTGCAGAAGCAATCCCAAGAAGCGGCGCGGCGGCTAAGCGCGAGAATTTTGAAGGTTCAAGATGAAGAGCGGCGCAAAGTCGCGCGCGAGCTTCACGACAGCCTTGGACAGTACCTTGCCTCGCTCAAGGTGAATGTGAGCGCATCTCTCCGCAGCGTGTCCTCTGACCCTTCGCGCCAGTTGTTGCAGGAATGCGCTGAGCTGTTAGACCAATGCCTGACGGAGACGCGGACCATCTCTTACCTGCTGCACCCGCCCTTGCTGGATGAAACTGGCCTCGCCTCGCCGATTCGCTGGTACGTCGAAGGCTTCTCCAAGCGCAGCGGGATTCAAGTGACGCTGAATATCCCGGACAACATTCCTCGTTTTTCCAATGAAATCGAAACTGCGGTTTTCCGTATCCTTCAGGAAAGCCTGACAAATGCGCATCGCCATGCGAAAACCTCGCGCGTCGAAATAGAAATACAAGTGGGAGCAGACACGATTGTGATGAGCGTTCGGGATTATGGTTCAGGCATACCCCCACGACTACTGAGATCCTTCATGGAACGAAGTGAACGGGTCGGAGTGGGTTTGGCGGGAATGCGCGAGCGAGCGCGCGAACTGGGTGGTCTGATGACAGTGATCCACGCGGACGACGGTCCGGGCACGATCATCGCCGTGGAAATTCCTATTGTTCGAAGAGAATCCGCAAAAATCGATTCAGGCGAGCCCCAAGAAGGGGCGCGGGCCGCTAACGTGTCCTAGGTCCTAATTCTCAACTGTTGCTAGCTTCTGGCCCCTCCCGCACATAACCGCAATCTGCGACTCCACATCGCCAGGTAGTTCCAGACTCGCTGCCATTGGACTGCACGCGGTAAAGCCACGTTCCGTGGCGGGGGCATTGCAGGATATTCACGCCGGGCTCTTCGATGAAAAACGGTTGCTCCGGCGTGTGCACGACCGTGAAGTATCCGTTCAAGAGGTCGTACCGCACACTGCAGCCCTCATAGCCGCAACGATAGGACGGCAAGCTCTGGTAATGATCGTTGTTGTCCACCGGTCGCCAGCGAATCCCTTCCGCTTCATATTTCATGCGGTGATTTTCACGCGGACAAAGTGGGTCTAGCTTTGCGCTCAAGGATGGCTCGGCAGTTTGCTTCATGTGTCGATCCTCTACTGAGCCGGCCGGCTGTTCGGGTGTTTCACGCGGGCCGGGAAAACCTAGAGGCAATCGGAAATCGATTGCGGATATTCTGCTTTCCGACATTGGCCACAAAAGCGCAAAGTCTGCATTCACGAATGTGCTTCTGGAGCGTGGAGTAAACCTTCGCGAACTCGCTCTGTAAGCGAATCAGATCGCCACCGAGTTCCCTCCCCCGCAAACCCATGTTCCATGCTTGTTGCCGGAGCGCTTCCCATTTCTCAAGACACTCGTGACTTTGCACGAGAAGCTCCTCATATTCGGGGCAAAAAGCCGTCTTGAATTGTGCTTCTCCGACTTCTCCTTCGGAACTCATTTGAGTCTCCTTTCAGAAGAGCGCGGGCTCCGCCTGACAAAGAGCAACTCAATCGCCATCGAACGGACCTACAAACTCAAGCTTTGCGCGCGAAAGCAAATGGGAGCGAGGAAAGGCGTGGACCTTTTTCCACCTGCTAGGAAATCTTTCTGTCAAGGAGTTGGCAAGCCAAAATACCGGGAAGTCCCCGGGAACCGACTCTTACCTGTGGACTTTTCCCCTCGTGCGAGACGCTTTCTTTGCGGCGCTGCGGCGCGAACGCGCACTCCGCTGACGCGCGGAGGCATGTGCATGCCTGGAGAGGCTGGCACGAGTTGCGGAGGAGCGACCCTTGCGTTTCAAAGCTTTTGCCGCCGCATTGGACCGCACGCGAGAAACCTTCCGTTTCGATTTCGATGCCTTTCTCCCCTTGCGAATTTCGCGCTCAGCCTGAGCTCGGGTTTTGGCGGAAACACTGCCCTTCCGGGGCGCAGGCAATTCCACTCCAGCACGTCGCGCCTTCGACAACCCAATGGCTATCGCTTGTTGCGGGGAGCGCGCGCCGTGTTTCCCTTCCCGAATGTGATGTATCTCCTCTCGGACGAATCCTCCTGCTTGAGTACTCGGAGACTTGCCCTCTGCCTTATCTTTCCTGGCCTGCTCCAAAACATGTTCTTCTGGCATCTTCGTCGCTCTCCTTGCCGAGTGTCTTGTTCAAGCTGACCAATTCTTCTTGCGTGAGGAATGCGGGCAGGACCGCAGAGCGGCCTGGATTTTTATGTATCGCGAACAAGAAATACCCAAACGGTTACAGGAACAGCGGTATTGAGGCAGGGCGCCGGCAATGTTGTGATCGCAGGAGAGCTTGCGTCGAACATCAGCGAAGTCGGAGAGCGAATGAGTTTGCTTCTTTCCCAGTCCCAGGTGCCCGGCGTACCAACGGCAGACCAACGTTCGGCGGATCGGATCGCGCGTCGCATCAGATGGCATCAAGTCGTGCGGCCGCATGTTGTTATCTGGACGATCGTAGCCTGCTCGACGCTACTTGCCATCTTTCATCTTTGTACCGCCTCAATCTGGTATGACGAAGCCCTGACACTTCTTACAGTATCTGGACAGGCGCAGACGGACTTCGCCCCCGGCCTGGATCCATTCCAACCGAGTGCCAATCTCGTGAAAATTACGGGGGAGCTTTATCAACAGGATGTCCACCCGCCACTTTATTTCTGGACGCTAGCGCTTTGGCGAGTGGTCCTCGGAGAGTCATTGGAGGCAGCGCGAGCGCTATCCGCCTTATTCCTCGCCGGAACTCTATTGCTGTTGCATCGCCTTGCCAGCGATCTAAATATGCAGAGACCGTGGGTTCCATCGGCGATGTTTGCCGCGTCCGGCGTCGGACTGCAGTACGCATACAACGCTCGCCCGTACGCCATGGCTGCATTCCTGATTGTTTTGACGTTGGTTTTAGCGCAACGGAAATCCCGCTGGACCGGAATTTGTGGCGCCGCGGCGATCGCAACGCACTACTTTGCGGCTCTTTGCGTCGCGCCAATTCTCGCCATAAGTTTCTGGAAGGAATGGAAACGCGATCGATTATGGGCCTGGGCAACCATAAGCTCGTTTGCAATCGGCGTAGCACCGTTGCTGCTTCTACTCAGGGTGCATCTAACTGCGCGGCCCCTTCAATACCCGGGATTTGGACCGCCACATAAAGAGTTTTACGCATTGCTGAAGAGCGCAATCGAGACCGCACTTCCGAACAGCGGGTTGCCGGGTTGGGGATTTGCATGGTTTACAGCGGCGACAATCGCTTGCTTGGGAATCTGGCACTGTTACAGACAAAGAAAAGCGGCGGCGCCTCTTCTCTATGCCGGGTTCTTGCTCGGATTTTTCTTGATGGCAGTGGCGACCCAAAAATCCATCGTCAAAATGCCGGGGGACTACTATCTCGGGATCGGTGCTCCGCTGTTAGCGCTGTTGATTGGATTTGGTCTGCAAACGCTCCCCCGCGTAAACCCGCTGTTCGTACTACTCATCGTGGCTGGCATGGCCTCCGCCAACCCGATCATCAAATCAACGGACTACCGGGCAATCGCCGAGAGAATGAGAATGCAGTGCAGCGATTGTACGGTGGTCGTTGGCAACGGCTACGCAGGGGCCGTTCCGGCATCGGTGCTTTACGAAACCAAGCGCATGAAAATCATCGCAATGAACGCTGGCGAGACGGCCGATCAGGTTTTCGCCCGCGCCGGGAACGACGAGTTTGTCCTCTTTGTAAAGACGAACGAGCCGCCCACGGTCGCTGCGGAAGATCAGTTTGTTCTGTCCCATCGTGCGGTTTGGAAGGATGGTTATTTCGAGGTTTATCCGCAGAGACGATCCAACCCGGACCCTCAATCCATCCATGGTGCAACGATGATTGGCGGGAATTCCGCGCCACCTCAATTCGCTCGAGCTTCCGTCAGTCGCTGACAACAGAGCCTTCTTTGTGCCCTTCCGCACCCTATGCTAAGATTGTTGGGTAGAGTGCAAGCGTTTTCTTCCTGTTTATGCTGGAGTCTGGCAGGTGCAGCTGCCACTCGAGTGGTACCGGCAAAATTGCGCTCAAACACGCGGTTGGTGACGTAGTTCAGTTGGTTAGAACGCTGCCCCGTCATTGGTTAGAATCCTACACTGTCACGGCCCGTTTAAGTTCTTACCCTCAACATTATTATACGTTCCCAGGGCCCAACCCTCTTTAATTCGCAACGCAACTGCACTTGGCTTCAGTTGAAACTATACCACCCGTCGTGGTATATTTATCGGCGGAGAACAGGATGGCAGAACTTTTCACACTCGACGAAGCCGCCGCGATTGCGGAGATTGAGCCTGACACCGTTCGAACCGCGCTAGAAAAGAGATCCGTAACCCCTTCGCGCAAGATCAAAACGGGCAAGGCCGTGCGTTACCGTTTCTCCGAGGGCGATGTACTCTTTCTTCTCGTTCTCGCAGAATTCCCGTTCCCCCTTTCCAAGGAAGACAAAGACTCTCTAGCTCAAGTACTCGCGCACGGAAGCAAAACCGCCAGGCATTGGGTTTCTGACGGACCGGATGTCGTGTTTAGGTCTGGGGACATGAAGATATTCGTTGAGTGCAAGCATTTGCGCAAAACCGTCGAGAGAAACGTGGCCGCGTACCGCTGGGGCAAGGAGCGAATCACTTCGTCTCTGGACGTTCTCGGCGGGGAACCTGTCTTCCGGGGCACGCGAATTCCTTTGGAACATGTCGCGGCACTCTTCCGTAAGCACGTCCCGGACGAAGAGATCGCCGAGGACTTCCCTGCTCTCGATGAGAGAGACTTGGCCTATGCGCGGCTCGCGGCACGACTTGGACAGCCACCAGGACGACCGAAAAAGCACTTGCGAATCGAAAGGGAGCCCGGTGCCCGCCGTTGATTCGCATACTGCTGGACGAACATGTTTCGCCGTCTTTGGTCGGCAAACTCGGCGATAAAGGTGTCCTTGCTGTGGCCGCAGCACATGTCGGTTTGTCTGGCGAACCGGACGCGAAAATCTGGAACTACGCTTTCGAAAATGACTTTGTCGTCGTCACAGGCAACGCGCGCGATTTTATCCGGCTTCTCAACGTCGAGGTACACCCGGGTCTGATTGTCCTCCGCGAGGGCGGCCTGACTCGCGACGAACAATGGGACCGCATCCGACCGGTAATCGAGCACGTCTTGGAATCCAGCGATGACAATTTCTTGGTCAACAAACTGGTCGAAATCTCGGATGTGGACGACTGGGAAATTCGTGAGATTCCGAAACCCTGATCAGCCAACAACTCCCAATGCCGATCTCTTGCCTACCCGGCTAGCTCAAAATCCTCATGCGGACCGGCGATATGATCCCACGTCCGAAGCTTGGGAAGCTCTGAATATAACTCTGAAAGCGATTGATCTGGCGGCACTTAGCTTTCCGAGTGATGCCCTTAATTGGAAACTAGATGGAAACTGAAAGCAACTACGGATTGCACCGCAGAATCTCCCCATTAACGGAAGACGCTCCCATCGAAACGGCAGAATCGCTGGCCAAAGATATGCCATCCGCCCACGTCGTGCTTTAGGCCCCTAAGCACCGAATGTGTCCAGCCCATACGTATGAGGCTGCAGCCAAACCCATTGATGGCGCTGATGCATTAACGTTCCTGAACGAGAACCATCCGCACTGCCCTAGGGTACTTCTCAACGTTTCGAGCATGGGAGTAAAAACGAATTTCTTTGAGGCGGCAATTCGTCCCGCCTCGATCAGGCAATGACTTGCTTTGATTGCGAGCTCTCGTTGAATCTTTCTCCACCGAAGCGTGCGCGATATTGCTTTGGTGTCAGTGTGGTTTGCTGAATGAATGCTCTACGCAGGGCCTGTTCATCGCGAAATCCTGTCAGGTGTGCCACTTTCTTGAGTGGCATACCCCCGCTTTCAAGGTATTGCATGGCGGCTTGCACTCGAAGTGATTGCACCCAACGAGCCGGGGTTGAGTTGAACTGAGATTTGAATTGGCGTGCGAAGGTGCGCGGACTCATTGCGGCAGCGTTCGCGAGCGTTTGCACATTGAGATTGCGAGTAAGGTTCGATCTGACCCACACGGGCAAGTCACGCATGCGCTCGTCAGTAATGTCCGCTTGCTGCGCCAAGAGAGTGCTGTATTGAGCCTGACCTCCGGGGCGTTTGAGAAATAAAACCAATTCTCGCGCTACTGCGGCAGCTACCGCTCTTCCAAGATGCCTGCAGTCACTCCGGCGGTGGTGTAAAACTTGCCGTCTTTTATAAAGATTGGATCGCGCTCCACTTTGAGCTGTTTATAGCGGCTAATGAGAAGGTCACAATATCGCCAATGCGTAGCAACCCGCCGTCCATCGAGTAAAGCAGGCGAACGAAACGATAGAAACTTCATTCCCGAAGCCCCCCGAATTCGTAGCGCAGGGAGACCGGGTTCTGGCCATCGGCTTCGCCACGGGGAAAATCAAGGCCACGAACAGGACTTTCGAGGACCATTGGTCTTCGACATCACTGTTCGTCATGGCAAAGTAATGAAAATCCGGGAGTATATCGACACCCAGGCACTGGCGCGAGCCTCCGTAACACTCGCGTAACGGCCGGCTTCGTCGGTTTTTTGCATTTGGAGTCTGGCGCGGGAAACGCCGCGATTCTCCTCTCGGAAGCTTCGATTTAAAATATTTGTTGGAGTTCGCTTCACTCGTGCTGGGAAGCGCAGTGTATGCAAAAGAGGTCAAAATCGCGCTCTTCCTCGTGTCGTTTCGTTCAAGCTCCGCTGTTGGTCCACTCCGGATACTCGATGTAGCCACGTTCGTCACCGCCGTAAAAACTCGCTGCATCGGCCACGTTCAACGGTCCGCGGCGACTCAGCCGCGCAGGCAGATCCGGGTTCGCGAGGAAGAGGCGGCCATAGGCGACGGCATCGGCGGCTCCCACCGAAACCGCGCGCTCGCCCCGCTCGGCATCGTATCCACCGTTGGCGACATAGGTCCCCTTCCATGCAGAACGCAAGCGCCGGTAAAAATCCCCGTTGCGGTCGGCAGGGGTCGTGTCTTCGACGACGTGCAGGTATCCGGGCCACAAAGCCGCAGATGATTTGGCTGTCATTTGTGGGAGCGGCGTAGCTCACAGCAATCCAAACCTGAGACTGGCGGCGATCCCCAGAGCGATCTCACCTTGCAGGTGGAGTTCCTGAAATGCGACGGCTAGCCCATCGCTTTGAAACTTCCGAATAACCGCTTCAGGTTATTTTCTGACACTTGGGTCGGCAGCGGCACAAATTCGACTTTAGCGTCGCCAGGGCCCTTTCCAATCGTGGCGATCTGGTGCTGGTTTTCTTTGGTAACAATGCGGAGTATTACGTAAGCGATGTCGTCACCGGAAATGTATTCCTTAGGCAAAGTCCGCGAGCGTGTTCGCACAAGACAATCAATGACCAATTCCGTAATCCAAGGGGTTGATGCGGTCGCTTCCGCGATGAGAAATCTCGTCCAAGCCATTTGGGCCGTCGCAGAGGCCCCCAAGGCCGAAACGTTAGGAATTGCTTGCAAGGAAAGGATGCCGTTCAATTTGATGAAATGGGTGTCAGGCCCTAATGCTGGAATCAGCGCCTGGGTCAAACCAACATAAGAAAAAAAAGTTCCCTGGAAGACGCGATGAATTTCGTCTACCGGAACTTCCAAGGAGCTTGGACCCTGCCACCATGATCCGACTGCGCTCACGGCTGCTCGCAAAACACCTTCTTTTTTTATGGCGGCAGTAAGAGTCTTCAGACCTTGAGGAGTGCTGACGTCAGTTTCCAATGGAATGAGTTCGCCAGTGGAGACGTCCTTAAGAGAAGCGCCCAAGGCTTTCAATTTCTCTTTGGAACGCGATGGAACAAGCACTCGTGCGCCTTGCTGCAAAAACATTCGCGTAATCCGTTCTCCGATTTCACCGGCTCCGCCCGCAACTACGACAAGCTTGTTTCCTAATTCATGTTGGTTCTGCTTCATGACTTTCTCCTCATGCAGTTTGGTTTTTCACGCAAGACAGTTCGCCCCCGCACCGTATCTTTCCTAGACGGTCCACAACTTAGAGTTGAGACCATCCTCCGTCGACTGGAAACTCTGCTCCCGTCGTGAAGGTTGCATCAATCGCCAGAAATGCCACCGCCTTGGCAACTTCCTCCGGCCAGCCGAGACGCTTCATCGGAGCGCTTTCCTTCATCTGAAGGTAGACCTGATCTGCTGCCGCCTTCGGCATTCCTACCTTCTGAAGAATGTCCGTCGATCCAATTGGACCGGGGGTCACCGCATTCACGCGTATTCCACGGGGCAACAACTCGGCAGCAATGCTCCGAGTCATTGCACGAAGCGCTGCTTTGGCGGCGCCATAGGCGCTCAAGGTTGGCACCGCCTTCACGTTCGCAATCGAAGTGGTAAAAACCACCGAACTGCCTTCCGGCATGAGCGGCGCCAGTTTCTGGACGATGAAATACGGTCCTTTGGCGTTCAGATTGAGCATCTCGTCGTAAACTGCCTCAGTCACCGCCTCAAATGGCATAAAATGACCGTATCCCGCGTTGACGAACAGTACATCGAGCTTGCCTAACGTCTCCTTAACCTTCGTCGCTAAGGCATCCATATCAGGAAGAGAAGTCGCGTCGCTGGGGACTACGATAGCGTTATCGCCAAGTTCAGCCTGAGCCGCCTTGATCGTTGCAGGGTTCCGCCCAGTCACGATCACACGTGCACCTTCTTTGATGAATAATTTGGCGGTCGCCAAGCCTAAGCCGGTAGTTCCGCCTGTGATAAGTGCTGTTTTTCCTTTGAAACGATCCATGTTGTCTCCTGTGCTGATCTGTCTTGAAACATTACCTACTGGAGAGTACGATAATGATAGCTGTAATGCAAGGAGTTTCGTACCGTATGGTAACTAATTATTCGAAGCGGCCCCGAGGACGTCCAAAAGGCTTTATCCCCGACGAAGCACTCGACCGTGCCGTAGAGATGTTTTGGGAGTATGGGTATGAAGGAGTCGACGTGGATCGGATCGCGCGCTCCGTGAACGTCACCAAACCCGCGCTATATCGAGCTTTCGGAGACAAGGCCACCCTTCTGCTCAAGGCGGTCGAGCGCTATGCGATGACGTATGTAGCTCCCAGAATGGCAGCTTTTCAAGCGGAGCCGGACATCCACAAGGCCGTGAGCGCCTTTTGCGAGGCTACCGTCAACGCCGCTTCGAATGAGGCTCGCGGCGGTTGCATGCTGGCCGCCGCTGCGCTGGGACACTCGGAGCGAGTAGCCGAGATCCGCTTGTACGTCGCGAAGGGCCTGACCGAAACCGCTGATATTTTCGCCAAACGTTTCGAAAAGGAGATGAAGGCGGGGCGCCTAAGCCGCACACCCTCTGCCAAGGTGCGAGGACGTTTGCTCGTTGACTTGATGCAGGGTTTGCAGCTTCGCGGCAAGGTCGGCATTGGCCGCGAACAACTGCTGCAAGAAAGCCGAAACTATGTGCCTCTGATTCTTGGCAAGTAAATCTAACGCACTTCTTGGCGGCGATGCGTCTGGACAAGTGCCAAATCGCCAAATCGCAGGACAAAGCACATCTTGTAACTTTTGTTGAACTCGGGAATCACGGAGCTTCCGGCGATCAGGTTTAACTGGAGCGATTCCGCCAACTGGCTTAAGTTCTGTCACAACAGTGATCGCCCAGCCTCCGAATCCTTTGGAGACGAAGACGTGAGCAATGTGAATATCCTATCAACGCAATCCGCTAGGCGCCTACGAAAACCAGCTCGGTCACGAAACTGGGGGAGATGAAGCCTCCGCCCCATTTCGCGTCGAATTTCGACGTAGGTTTCTCCGCTATTACCTCGTCAAGAGAGCGCCCTGATTTCTTGAGTTCCTTCACCTTCTCGTGAATGCTAACGATCATCTCGTCGAACTCAACCAGGTCCTTATGAGTACCAAGGTCACCATGTCCGGGAACCACGACAGTATTCTCGTCTGCCCGTGACAAGCTTTCCTTTGAAGCAGCAAGGAGGCCAACAATGCTACCCCCACTGTTGTAGTCGATGAACGGGTAGTAGCCGTTGAAGAATGTGTCCCCTGTGTGCAAGACGTTTGCGTTAGTGAAAAACACAGCGATGTCGGTGTCCGTGTGCGCGGGGGTAAGGCGACGCAGATGGATGACTTCGCCGTTCAACGCGACCTTGTGAGTTTGGCGGAAGAGGATCGTGGGTAAGGCTGCTGCAGGAGAGGGGGACAAGACAGCATCAAAGGCTGGAATGGTTTGACGAGAACTCATCCGCTCTCTCACCTTCTCTTGAGCGATGATCGTCGCGCCTATTTCATGCATCCACTCATTTCCATCGGTATGGTCGAAATGCCAATGAGTATCTATCACGTGCCGCAACGGTTCGGGAGAGATTGCCGCGAGGGCTTTCGTTATTTGCGTCCTCGAAGTCGCTAACCCGGTGTCGACCAAGATTTTTCCATCAGGTCCCGGTAGAACCACAATATTGCCGCCCGAGCCCATGAGCGCTCTTACATTATTGCGGACTGGCATCGTCACTATTTTCGCTGCGACTCCTCCGGCCCTCATCTGAGCAGCGGTGATCGATGCTTTCTGGGTGTAGCGCGTTACGGATTGGGTCGGTAACGCGGAAAGCGCGGCGGTTCCGGCAATCCCGCGAACGAAAGCGCGTCGTGACATTGACGATTGATCGATACTCATGGCCATTTCCTCGATTCGGTGTGTGCCGTGTAGCCCGAGCGAGTCCAGTTCCTTTATCCGATTTAGGCGCAATTCTTCCGACAAGAGACTATGCGCCTTGAGCAAACTCCGAAACGCCATTGAACAATCGCAGACGCGAAGCCACTACGTGTTCGACCGAATCCACTGCTGCCGGAAGGAGCTTGTATGGAACCACTTCTGTCTTGTGCTCCTCCAAGCTGCGTTCGAGACCACACCTCCAAGCGACCCGAAGTTCCGTGTTGATATGGACAATGTTGATTCCGGCGGCGATCGCTTTGCGGAAGTCCTCATCATTGGTTCCGGAGCCGCCGTGCAGCGTGAGGAATGTGCCCGTCGACCGCTTTATATCTTCAATTCGTGAAATGTCGAGATGCTTTTTCGTCTGTCCAGCTACCATGCTCTTCAGCATTCCATGCATATTTCCGACCGCCGGTGCCAAGATATCTACAGCGGTAGCTTCGACAAACTGTTTTGCCTCGGCCGGCGTTGAAAGGCCCCTGGACAAGTCCGGAGAGGTTTCATGAATTTCAGAGCCAGTCCCGATATCACCGATTTCACCTTCAACAAGAACTTCAGCATTGATCGCTTTGAGCGCTTCCACGGCATGTTTGGTCTCGCGAACATTTTCTTCGAACGGTAAAGCCGACAGATCGAAGACGACGGAATCGAATCCCGCCTCTGTGGCCTCAATCGCCTTGGCAAGAGAGTGAGTGTGATCGGCATTCAGAAAAATGGGAAAGTCGAATTCCTCGCGCAGACTTCGCACGAATGCTGCGATTTGTCGCACGCCTACAAACTCACGTTCCCCTTCGGACAAACCGACCAAGACGGGCACATTCACATCTTGGGCGGCCGCGAAGACGGCCTTCAACAGCACCAAGTCCGAGATATTGAAATGTCCGAGTGCTTTTCCAGCTTTTTGCGCTTCCAGCAAATGATCGTGCAATGACTTCATAAGGTCAGATTCCCTCCCTAGTCGTATAAGACTGGCTGGTCAGGTTCGCGTCACTTCAAACAAAAACCAAATGCGCCGCTGCGCCAAATCAATCCAATTGTCGAGGAGACTCGCCGTCGCTACATCTCCAGCGTCGTCGCACAGCGTGTGTACCGCGCGCATGCTTAGCACTAGAGCTTTCTCGTTATCTCGCAACTCACTCAACATATCTCCAGGTTCAACATAATCTGCATCGTTGTCATCAATACGGCGAAGACGCGCGATGTGTCCGATGGAACGTATGGTTGTTGCACCAACCTTGCGCACGCGTTCCGCGATGTCGTCCGTCATGCCGAATAGCTGGTCCGCATGCTCATCAAGAAGCAGATGGTGGTCGCGGAAATGAGGTCCGCTCATATGCCAATGAAAATTCTTGGTTTTCAAATACAAGGCAAAGACATCGGCGAGGAGGGCGTTAAGTGCCGCCGAAATGTTCATGATCGAGTTAGCGTCTAGGTCAGACTTCCAAATCTCCGGGGCTTCCTGGCGTGCAATCAACTTTTCTTTTTTCACTTTTGCCTCTCTTTCGCTGGTTCAAATGACTAAAGCGGTCCGTAGTCACCTAACGCAAATAACGCCTCCAACGAGTTCTTCGCAATCAAGAGATAATCTTGGAAGCAACCTCTCCCGTCGGTCCCCCGCACAATTCCTGAGTGGACGCAGAACCTTTTGTCGAAAACTTCGCGGCGATAATTTTGTCTGTGACCATGTAACCGACCGTCATCGCGACAACCAGCAACGCACCGGTCAGTTTCGGAGGGCTCGGAACAGGAATGTCAAACCACCGGCAAGCAACCCCGATCGACAAGCCCAACAGGATTCCAACGAAAACCTTGATCACGATGCTTCTCCTTTGGGTCGGCTAAAACCCTTAAACGCCCTGGTACACCAGGGCTAGAAATCTACCGGGATTCATGAAGCCCTCGCCCCATTCTTCATCAGTACGAGCGCTGGGCTTGGCAGCGACAACCTCGTCCAGCGATCGGCCCTGCTTTTTCAGGACGGACACCTTGTCGCGGATTTCGCTCAGCACATCTCTGAACAGAGCCAAGTCGGCTTTACCACCCACTTCGCCGTGCCCCGGAATGACGATCATCTTGTCGGTTACTTTTGCCAAATTCGTTTCGGCGGCGCGGATCTGGCCGTCAATGCTGCCGCCAGTGGAGTAGTCGATGAAGGGATAGTTGCGATTCCAAAAGGTATCGCCAGTGTGAAAGATGTCGGCTTCTACAAAGTGCACGGAGATGTCGGAGTCTGTGTGAGCCGGTAGATAGTGCTTTATTGCCAGCGTCGAGTCGTTGGCATGCAACGTGTGCTCTTCTTTGAACACGGTCGAAGGAATCGCACCCGCCGCCATGGCTGGAAAAGTGTAGTGCCAGCCCTCGACGCGCGTGTCCTTCAAAAGGTGTTTACGAGTGTTCTCCTGTGCCAGGATGTTGGCTCCGGCTTCATTTAGCCACGCGTTGCCACCGGTATGATCGAAGTGCCAATGCGTGTTGATCAGTTGCTTGATGGGGTCTGCATTGATGCTCGCTAGAGCTGCAGAAACGTTTGGACGCGCAGTCACAATTTCTGCATCCACCAGCAGTTTACCGTCGGGCCCGGTGAGCACGGCAATATTTCCACCCGCGCCGAGAAGAACGCTGATATTGCGACGGAGCGTTTGAACGGCGACCTTTGCTGTGGCGGCTTCCTTAAAAGCATCTTTTACGAGGTGGTCTTCTTCGGCGAAGAGGCTCCTCGGCGCGATACAAGCTCCCGCAAACGCCAGACCCCCTGCGGCTAGAAACTGACGGCGTGACACTTCGGCTGAGCTCTCGGTAACCATTTTCTCCTCCTTGCCCGCTTTCGCTTCGGATTAATCGACACCTTCGGTTTTTTTTTGCATTTGAAATGTGACAGGTACCCTCAGAATCGCCTCAAAATCCGAGATCACTCAGTCCCGGATGCGCGTCGGGACGTCGGCCTAGAGGCCAGTTGTATTTGCGGTCTGACTCTTTGATGGGAAGATCGTTGATGCACGCAAACCGCATTCGCATCAGGCCATCGTCGTTGTATTCCCAGTTTTCGTTACCGTATGAGCGATACCAATTCCCCGAGTCATCGTGCCATTCGTAAGCGAACCGTACCGCAATGCGATTGCCGGTGAAGGACCACAGCTCCTTGATCAGCCGGTAGTCCAATTCTTTGGTCCACTTGCGAGTCAGGAAGGCGATGATGTCTTGCCTTCCAGTCACAAATTCGGATCGGTTCCTCCAGCGAGAGTCCAACGCGTAGCCCTGTGAGACTTTCTCGGGGTCCCGCGAATTCCAGCTGTCTTCCGCGAGCCGAACTTTCTGAATCGCAGTTTCGGAAGTAAATGGCGGCACTGGTGGGCGGGTCGTCATGGTGGCTGGACGTGTCGACATGATTGTTTCTCCCTTGTCCACCGAGATGCAGTGGTCTTTTCCCACACGCTAGTGCATGAGTGCTGCCAAACAATACATTCTGAAAAACTACAGCAGCTATTCGGATAGAAAGGCCTCCGCCAGCGCGAAACATCCCGGCAAATATAGACGAGTGTCATGGATCTGACTCACGTTTCGACTATTGTCGGGAAACGGACACCTGAATTCAGTCTGCAAGTGGGTTTGTCTGGCGGGGTCACGTTCAACGGGTGCTGCTACCATTGCCACGCTGCGTTTTCACGCGCTCCATCACGAATCGGCCTTTTGGCAGGCCAACTGCACTAGCGGAGGTCTCACGAGTGCAAGGCACACGCAAGACAATCTGGAGGAAAAGATCATGACAAGTGTTGGCACTTCCCCTCAAAAACAGCCGGCCGTCCATTACAAGACGACTCGCATCAATGACCTCGACATTTTCTATCGGGACGCTGGCCCGCAGGATGCCCCGGCAATTCTTCTTCTGCACGGAT
>DATJZF010000006.1:0-3142 GCA_035499255.1 Dongiaceae bacterium
CGTGAAGGCCGCCGTCGCCGGCCTACGCGCGTATCCCACGCTCAACGCCTCGCTTGACGGCACCAACATCGTCCTGCACAAGGAGATCAACATCGGCATGGCCGTGGCGCTCGACTGGGGTTTGATCGTCCCGGTCATCAAGAACGCCGACGAAAAAAATCTCCTGGGCATCCAGCGCACGCTCAACGATCTTGCCGAGCGCGCGCGCGCGAAAAAATTGAAGCCCGAGGAAGTGCAGGAAGGCACCTTCTCCATCACCAACCCGGGCGTCTTCGGCGGCCTGTTCGGCCTGCCGGTCATCAGCCAGCCCAACGTCGGTATTCTCGGCTTGGGCGCCATTGAAAAGCGCCCCGTGGTCGTCGACGACGCCATCGCCATCCGCTCTATGTGCTACGTCACGCTGAGCTACGACCATCGCGTGGTCGACGGCGCCATCGCCCACCAGTTCCTCCACAAGGTCAAGGAAACCCTCGAGAACTGGTCCGAGCCGCTCGTCTAATTCAAATTCGACGCTGATCGCAATTCTGAACTACCAGAACGAGACAGTCCGACCATTGCATAGCAATACGTTGGCCGAATCACGCGAAATGCCACCGTGCGGCGTGGAAGTATGATTGCTTGCTAATCCCAGGCGGCCAGAATTATGATGCCTTCTGAAGCAAACCTTTTTGGAGAGAGTACCGAGACCATTCACGTGTTAGCTTCCGCTTCCGTAGCCATTCGTTCCTCTGTTAGCGAGCCAACTTGGCTGGCCGATTTGAAGTCTCGAGAGACTTCTCTCTGGCACCAACTTTGGAATCTCGGCAATCAGCGCAAACACTGCCTGTCCGAGCGAGCCATTTACATTCTTAGTGATGTATTCAAATGGCTGGCCGATCTTCCCGCAAATTCGGTGCACGCGGTTGTGACAGACCCCCCTTATGGCATCATCGAGTACGATGAAAAAAATCACACCAAACTCAGAAGTGGAAAGGGTGGAGTCTGGAGAATTCCCCCAAGCTTCGACGGAGCGAATAGGAAACCGCTCCCAAGGTTCACTGTGCTGTCAAAGGAGGAAATACAGAACTTGCACGGATTCTTCACCTCAGTGGCCTATGGCCTCCTCAAGGCTTTGGTACCCGGGGGACATGTACTAATCGCGTCCAACCCTTTGGTTTCGACAATGACGTTTCACGCTTTTATGGAAGCAGGCTTCGAAAAGAGAGGTGAGGTCATACGGCTAGTGCAGACGCTCCGGGGAGGGGACCGACCTAAAGGAGCGGAAAGCGAATTTCCTGATATTTCGGTGATGCCAAGATCTTGCTGGGAACCTTGGGGAGTTTTCCGAAAGCCTTTTCCCGGCACCGTTGCAGAAAATTTGCGCCAATGGGGAACGGGTGGCCTTTGCCGCATCTCGGAGCAGGAGCCGTTCAAAGACTTGATTCAATGTTCGCCGACCCGTGGCACTGAGAGAACAATTGCTCCCCATCCATCTCTAAAGCCCCAGCGTTTCCTTCGAAAACTAGTCCGCGCGGTGCTACCCTTGGGTGTGGGAATTGTCTATGATCCATTCGCTGGGTCCGGATCGACACTAGCCGCTGCAGAAGCAGTTGGGTATCGCGCGATTGGCACTGACTCTGACCGACTGTATTTTGCTATGGCCCGAAGCGCCTTCGGACCACTTTCGCTCTTATCTGTAACGGACAGGGATGAGCAAAGCAAACACACAAAGAAATCACCCAGACCGCGCAAAATTTAACGCAGTTGCCAGACTGCCCTTTCAGCTTCGTCTAGAGGATTTCCAATTAGCAATGCAAGATGTCTATGACTTTTTCTACGATGTTAATGTTCTGCTGACGACCAAGGGACTTCAGCGGCTCGACGATATGTTGAGGCCTGCAATCATGTCGGGGGTCCTGTCAGATATGCTGACAGCTAGTTTGGCAAAGCACTCCCGAACATTGGTTCCTAACAAGTATTTCAACGGTCATCCGGATCTCTTGGTTCAGGGGTACTATCCGAACGATACCGTGAAGTCCGGTCAAGAAGGCCTTGAAATAAAAACTACTCGAAAGGCGGGCGGGGCCGTGGACACACACGGTGCTCGCGAACAATGGATGTGCGTGTTTGTTTATGACATAGATCAAGAAACTCAACCTGCGATCAGCCGCCGCCCAATGTCATTTACGGAGATTTACGTGGGGCATGTTACCGTTGAGGATTTTCGCCGGAATCCGCGGAGCGAATTAGGCACGCGTACAGCGACGTTGGACAGGAACGGTATTGCCAAACTGCGCCAGAATTGGATTTACAAGAGCTAATTGGGATTTACATTTCACTTAGCTGGCCTGCAATCCTTCTAAAGACATGTTAATCTGAGACTTGAAGCGTCCTGACCACCTGATCGGGTTTTTCCGATTCTGCTCACCTCTTCACTGAATCAACGGCCGCATCTTCGCCGTCCACACCGCCAAACCTTCCAGCGGCACCGCCTCGACGCCGGCGTCCCGCAACGCCTCCTGCACGAAGCGGTGCCGTTCATTCTCTGCAAGCAAATGCACGTCGGTGACGGCAGTGAACTCGCTCGACGCCACCTTGCCGCGAATGCGCTCCACCGTGTACGCCAGCGACTTCACATCCCCCGGTGTGCGCGAAACGCTTAGGGTTTGCACGAACCCGCGCGTCCCGTTCCTCCGGTACGCGTAATCCAGGCGCATCGGATCGCCGGCAAAGGTAAACTCCTCCGCGCGCACGCCCTTCTGCAATCGCTCCCACACGCGGGCCTGCTTGAACACTTGCGCGCAGTAGGACCGCATCGCTCCGCGGCTCCCGATCGCCCCCACGCGCGCCACGCCGCGCTCCGGCGTCACGTGGTCCGCGTAGAGCCGCTCCGTCTCCGCGTCAAGGTCGCCTGCCTGCACGCCTTTCTGCGGCGCCAGTTGCAGCGCGTTGGACAGCGTTTCGTCCCACTTCGACAGCAGCCGCAGCCAGTCCATGCTGGCCTGCGTCGCGTTTTGCCCGTTGCCCGCGCCGTTTCCGTCGAAAAGCTGCGTCGCCGTCGCGAACCGGTTTTCGAGGTCGTCGCGCAGCGCCCGCAGGAGTTCCTCGTCGGCCTGCGGGTGCAGCCGCCGCACGCGCGCGAACTCCTCGGGCTCCTCGATCA
>DATJZF010000007.1:0-2564 GCA_035499255.1 Dongiaceae bacterium
CTTTTTTGTTGGTTGTGATGGCGACTCGAAGAATCAGGAAGCGCAAAGATGGACAATGGGCGGCGGTCAATCGCCGGCAATTCGTGATGAAACGCGCTTCGGTGTGCGCGTGACGCGACTTCGCTTGGCTCGCGCGACGGCGCGTCGTGATTTTACCTCCAAACGCACGCCCTCCGCCTTCTGCAAGTAGGCGACGATGTGGAACAGGTTCGTGGCGGTAGGATTTCCATTTGGGCCAAACATCTGATGGAGAGCTTTTACGTGAAGATTGGTGCGCGCGGCGAGCCTTGGGAATCCGACGGTGGCGTTGATGTAATCGCGAAGCAGTTCCTTGCCGGCGGCGAGATCTCCCGACAGGAGGTTTTCCATCGCGTCGCTCAGCAAACCCTTTCTAAAGGCGGGGTCCCGTTTGACGCGTGCCTGCACGGTTTCTCTGAAATCCCGGGTCAAAGCCATTTCATTATTCTCCTTGCTGCCCCTTCATTCCCTGCTTTTGCTCTGCGCTTCTTCGCTGCTTGTAATCTTTCCAACGGTCGACGGCCAGACGGATATCGTTTTGTTGGCGCTGCTTCGTGCCGCCACCGAGAAGAATCACAATCTGGTCGCCGTCCATTCCGTAATACACGCGGTAGCCAGGGCCGAAATTGATTTTGCATTCGGAGACGCCGGCTCCGACGCTCTTAGCGTTGGAGAAGTTCGCTTGCCCCAAGCGGTACAGAGCCGTGGTGACCTTCCGCGCAGCCTCTGCATTCAGCCGATCGAACCATTCGCGGAAGGGGCAGCGCCCGTCGGGCCCGCGGTATTCGCGTAGATCCAGCATTCGATTCGAATGGTAGTGCTAATACTACCATAGAAATGGATGGCTAGCATTTATTATGGAGAGAGGCACTCCGCGACTCAAGAGAAACGAAGAACCAAAACACCCAACCTTCGCCAACACCGCGAACGGTGGGGCACCCGAAAACGCAGCAACGGGCTGATCCGCGGACAAGCCGACCTCTCATCGCTCTCGCCTGCGCAGCAGCGCTAACCCGCAGTAATATTGACTGCTCAACTTATCCGGTTGATGATGGCCGGTGCGCCAACCGCTCCTCAATCAAAATGAACGATTCCTACACTGAGGACTTCAAGCGAATGCGACGGCTCCGCTGGTGGGTCTTGTTTGCGATGCTGATCGGGCCCATCGGCGCCACAATCAACCACCTTTTCATTGATCCCTCAAACCGGACGACGCCCGGGCTTGTCGCGTTCTATGTTGTTTGGATTTCATTCACAGCGGGGATTTCGTTTCAATTCCAACACATGCGCTGTCCCCGGTGTGGGCGACCCTGGAAAGGAGACTGGCTCTCGTTGTCGCGGGTGGGATTTTGGAACGCTCTTCGCGTGCCCCGCCGATGTGCGAACTGCGGTTTGGAAATGACTACATAGATTTCGAGTGTGCTGATCGGGAAATCGTCGGAGCCTTTGCGGCACGGCTGCCGCCGTTCGCCCCAAGATAAAAAGCCGTGGCTTGCAGGGCAGGCTGCGGAGACGTCGCCAAATGTCACACTGGAAATTGGAAATCAGATTCGAAAGGCGAGTGATTCAACGCTTGGAAGCGCCTGGACGCTGCTGGCTGCGTTTGTACGCCCCTGAATTCATTTTCTGCCGATGACCAGATATGAAGCGGACGGGGTGTCCTTTCACATGACCGCGCTCCCGGTGGTTCCACGCGGCGATGGGCGTGCGTTCTCCGCAGCCACACATGCAAAGTCCGGAGGGATTGGGAGGGCGCAGCTTCGGTCGGGGCTTTTCTTCGGCAAGCATCAGGGAGATTGTATGCATATCCCGCGCGCAAAACAAACCCTTGCGTAGCTAACCTTGCCGCCGCGGCCCGCCACGTTCCCGCTGCATGCCCGACGCCCGCTGCCCGGCGGCGGGCTGGGATCCCGCCAACTTCAGAAGGGGCGAGATGGCGTCCGCATCTTCACGACAACATCGTCCCGCGTATCGTCCCGCGTGATTAAAGTGCGGTTCTTGCATCCGCGTGGCGGACCGGTTTTTTTTCGTCCGCCGAGACGGACGGGGGTTTTGGCATCCGCGGAAACTTCAGCGGGACGCATCTTCTGCGTCCCGCTCAGTGGCGCTACGACTTGATCGTAAGCACGGGGCACTTCGCAGCGCTGATCACTCGATATGCCTTCGTGTGCGGCACATGGCCTGCAAGGCCTTTGCGCGGCTTGGCGCCCATCACGATCAGGTCCGTCTTCTGCGCAAAGCGGAGGATTTCCTCCACCGGATCGCCGATGACCATCAGAAACTCGGGCTTGTGTTCGAGCCTGGCATTGGCCGGCACAAGCTCTTTCAGCTGCCTGACGACCCAATCGCGCCGTTTTGTGACGGCTTGCTCGGAGAATTCTTCCACATACGGCACCACGTTCAGAAGGGTGATACGTGCGTGATGCTCCTGGGCGAGTGCGAATGCGTAAGCCGCTTCGCGATCGACGCCCGGACCAAAATCGGTGGCGAACAAAATGTTCTTGAAATCAGTCTTGCCCAGCGATTCATCCTTGGCATGCGGCCCG
>DATJZF010000008.1:0-18862 GCA_035499255.1 Dongiaceae bacterium
CCTGGAGACAAAGGATCCGAAGACCGTCACGCTCTCCACTTCACAGGTACGAATTGCGATTGCCCGAAATGATAGCTCGATCATTTTTTACGACGCGCACGGGAACAAATTGACGCAGGAGAATACGCGCGTGCTCACGCCCGTGGAGGTGAACAGCGAGAAGACCCTGCATGCCGAGCGATTCACAAACATGTGGGACACGCAGGAGGCGTTTTACGGGCTCGGTCAACACCAGGCGGGAGTGCTGAACTACCGCGGGGAGTCCGTGGATATTGCGCAGGACAACACGAATATCTCGGTGCCGATGCTGCTTTCGAGCAACGGCTACGGAATATTTTGGAACAACGGCTCGCGGATGCGATTCAACAATCGATTTGTGCACGCGCTGTACATCAGCTCCGAGGTGGCCGATTCCATCGACTACTATTTTCTGTACGGACCCGACTTCGACAAGATTGTGGCGAGCTACCGCGAACTGACGGGGCAAGCGCCACTGTTCGGCAAATGGGCGTACGGCTACTGGCAATGCAAGAACCGTTACGAATCTCAGCAAGAGTTGGAAGGCATTGCGGCGAAATATCGCGAGCTGCACATTCCGCTCGACAACATCGTCCAGGACTGGTTCTGGTGGAACGTAATGGGCGAGCCGGTCTTCAACAAGAACTATCCCGATCCCAAAGGACTGATGGATACGCTGCACAAGGAGCATGTGCACATCATGTTTTCGGTGTGGCCGTACTTTCGTCCCGGGTCGCCGGTGTACGACGACATGGACAGGAAGGGGTTGTTTATCGACAAGACGAAAGTCAGCGCATTTCATCCCGCCGGGATGGCGCTGTACGACGCGTTCAATCCAGAGGCGCGGAAATATTACTGGAAGCTGATGGATGACGCGCTGTTCAAAATAGGAGCGGACGCATGGTGGCTGGACACAACGGAGCCGGAGACGGAGGGGTTGGAGACGAACATCCTGGTTACGCACAGAGTGGCGGCGGGCAATGGCGCGCGCTACGCTAATGAGTTTCCGCTGATGACGACGACAGCGGTATATCAGGGTCAGCGGGCCCAGTCGGAAGAGAAGCGCGTGTTCATCCTGTCGCGGTCGGGATACGCGGGTGTGCAACGCAACTCCGTTGCGTTGTGGTCAGGAGATGTGGATACGACTTGGGAGACGTTCCGTCGGCAAATTCCCGCGGGATTGAATTTGTCGGTTTCGGGTATTCCCTACTGGACCACGGATATCGGCGGGTTCGTGACCGGCAACCCGGATGATCCAAAATATCGAGAGCTGTATATTCGGTGGTTCCAGTTTGGTGTTTTCTCACCGGTCTTTCGAGCACATGGAACACGCGTTCCGAGCCAGAACGAGATCTGGTCGTACGGTCCGGAAGCGCAGTCAATTCTGACCGACTATGACAAGCTGCGTTACCGCCTGATGCCCTACATCTATTCGCTGGCATGGAAGACGACGAGCGAGGGTTACACCAGCATGCGGCCGCTGGTGATGGACTTCCGAGAAGACACCCGCGCGCAGAACGTTTCCGACCAGTTTTTGTTCGGACCAGCGCTTCTGGTGAGTCCGGTGGTCGAGCCGGGAGCAACCTCGCGTAGAGTGTATCTGCCGGACGCAGCCTGGTACGACTTCTGGACGGGGAGCAAAATTCAAGGCGCGAAATCGGCTGATGTCCCGGCGCCGATCGAACGTCTGCCACTGTTCGTGCGTGCGGGATCGATCCTGCCGCTCGGCCCAGATATGGAATATGCGAGCGAGAAACCGGCCGATCCGATGGAGATTCGCGTATATCGAGGTGCGAATGGGTCATTCACGTTGTATGAAGACGAGGGCGACAACTACCACTACGAGCAAGGGGCCCATGCGACAATCCCGTTCACGTGGGATGAAACGTCGCACGCGCTGACGATTGGTGACCGCGAAGGAAAATTCCCTGGGATGAGCGAGACGCGGACGTTCTTCGTGGTCTTTGTTGGCGAGGGTCATGGAATTGGCGGTATCCTGACCGCGAACGCGGACAAATCTGTGACTTATAGTGGCAAGAAGATCGTCGTTACTCCCTGATTCGCTCCAAAAACAGTTTGAGGTTTGGAGGGCAAGATGGTTTCTGGACGCAAGAGTGGCTTGTGGTTCGGGGCTCTGTTGATTGCCGTGGCGTTCCTTCTGGCGCAAACCGCTGGCGCCCAGTCGGTTGAGCAGGGGCCACCAACGCAATTGGCGGGGCACAATGCATTGCTGATGGGCGCCGACTGGTATCCGGAGCAATGGCCGGAGGATCGGTGGGAGACGGACTTGCGCATGATGGAAGAGGCGCATTTGAACGTGGCGCGGATTGCAGAGTTTGCGTGGAGCACGATGGAGCCGGAAGAGGGACGCTTTCAATTCGACTGGCTGGAGCGCGCGATCCGAGCGGCAGAGAAGCATCACATAGCGATCGTTTTGGGGACGCCGACAGCGGGTCCTCCGGCATGGCTCACGCAAAAGTATCCGGAAACGTTGAGGGTAGACGAGAACGGAAAGAGAGCAGTACACGGGAATCGTGCGCATGGCTCGGTGACCTCCTTCAAATATCGCGAATTGTGTCACCGCATTGCCGAGGAAATGGCTAAGCGATTTGGCCACGATGCCAACGTGGTAGGGTGGCAGATCGACAACGAATACGGCTACGCCCTGATGTCATACAACGACGAGGCGCGGCAGCAGTTTCAACAGTGGCTGAAGTCGAAGTACAAATCGCTCCAGGCGCTGAACGAGCATTGGACGACTTCCTATTGGAGCCAGACGTATGACAATTGGGAGGAGATTCCGATCCCTGTGGGAGAGAACAATCCGGGATTGATGCTGGGGTGGCAGCGATTTGTGACCTATGCGTGGACTTCGTATCAGCAGAACCAGATCGATGCGATCCGCGGGCACGCGGAGGCGCGGCAGTTTATCACCGGGAACTTCATGGGCTACGGCTTCGATCCAATCGATCATTTCGTGATTACGAAGCCGCTGACGTTTGTTGCTTGGGATGACTATGTGGGATCGGGTCATCTCGACGCGGACACGAATGGAATCAGTCATGACGCGATGCGGGGACTGAAACGCGAGAATTTCTGGGTGATTGAGACGCAACCGGGAACCGTGAACTGGGCTCCGGTGAACAACTCTTTGAGCAAGGGCGAAACGCGGGCGATGGCGTGGCACGATGTCGGGCATGGGGCGGACGAAATCAGTTACTGGCAATGGCGCAGCGCGCTGAGCGGGCAAGAAGAGATTCACGGGACGTTGGTTGCGCCGGATGGCAAGCCGGTGCCGTTGCTGGAGGAAGTGGCACAGACGGCGAAGGAATTTGCGGATTTGCAGGCGGCGTTCCACGACACGCGTGTCATTTCAGAAGTGGCGATGTTGCAGGATTACGAAAGCCGGTGGGCGATCAACTGGCAGAAACACACGGACAAATACGACCAGTTCGCAATCCTCAAGAGCTGGTATCACGGACTACGAAAAATCTCGCAGTCGATCGACATTGTGAGTCCAGATGTCTCGCTGGAGCAATACAAGCTGGTTGTGGCGCCCGATTTATATTTGATTCCCGAGGAACGCGCACAACGCCTGGTCGAGTATGTCAAGAATGGCGGACATCTGGTGCTCGGGCCGCGGTCGGGGTTGAAGGATGAATTCAACGCGCTGCTGACGATTCGGCAACCCGGCTTTTTGGCGGAGCCGCTGGGCGCGCAGGTCGAGCAGTATTACGCGCTGGAGAAAGCGATGCCGTCGAGCGGAACTCTGGGTTCCGGCGAGGTATCGGTTTGGGCGGAGTTGCTGAAGACAACAGCGCCAGACGCGGAAGTACTGCTGCGGTTCGGGAAAAGCAACGGATGGCTGGATGGCCAACCAGCCGTCGTTACGCGAAAAGCCGGGCGCGGCAGGATCACCTACATAGGCGGAGTGTTGAGTGACGGGCTGGTTGAGGGTGCCGCGCAGTGGATGACGAAAACCAGCGGGGTCGCGCCGGCGTTGGGTCCGGTGCCTGACGGGATCGAAGTCAGCCGTCGCGTAGGACCGAACGGGAATGTGTTCGTGTTGATTAACTTCGGCGAGGCGACGAAGAGCGTCGCTTTGCCACGGGAAATGCAATCGCTGCTGGATCAAAGAAAAACCAAGGAAGTGCAACTTTCGCAGTATGGCGTCGCGATTTTGAGTGAAGGCAAGAAGCTGTGAGCTAGGCGAGCCAGCTTGTTTCAATCGGAAGGTGGCAATTGTTCCTGCTGGTGGTGAGTCACGAAACTGCGGCCGTGTTCCTCCGCACCCGACCACAGCAGCAATGTCAGCGCGAGAATCGTCACAATTTCGAAACCAGCGAGGGCCCAACTGTAGCCGAAGCGCTCGCGCAGGGCGTATTGAATCGAGTTGGTGGGCGAGGCGAACAGGATTCCGAGTTGATACGCGAATCCCGGCATCAGGCTTCGGGCAGCGTCGGCGGCTAATTCGTTCAGGTGAACGGGGATCACGCCCCAGGCGCCCTGAACGCCCATTTGCATGAGCACGGCACCGAGGACGACGACAGGAATCGTTCCTCCAAATGCCCAGGCCGGTATGACCAGCAAACAAAGCGCGAGCGCGGCGATCATTCCCTTTCGGCGGCCAACTCGTTGAGAGAGCGCTCCGAAGATCATCGCACCGACGATGGCGCCCACGTTATAGATGATCGCTATGTTCGCAATGGTCGACGGCAGAACCTTGTGCACTTCATGCAGGAAATCGGGGTAGAGATCCTGTGTGCCATGAGAGAGAAACATCATGAAGGTCATTAACACGGCGAGATAAAGAAAGCGCCGCCAATGTTGGAGAGCCACGCGAATGACCTCGCCAGTGCTGGCGACGCGATGCTGCTTCCAGGCCTCCGACTCAGGCACTTTGGTGCGAATGTAGAGCGCCAGAAGCGCCGGCAGAACACCCAGCCAGAACATCCACCGCCAGCCCAGCGAAGGCAACACGAAGCGGGCCGCGATCGCCGCAAGAAGGTAGCCGCTGGAATAGCCGCTTTGCAGGATGCCGCTGAGAATGCCGCGCCACTTTGGAGGTGCCGCTTCCATCGCGAGCGACGCGCCGACGCCCCATTCACCGCCCATGCCGATGCCGAAGAGCGCGCGAAGGATCAAGAAGATCGTGTAATTCGGCGCGAAGCCGCAGAAAAGTTCGATCAACGAAAAGTAAATGACATTGGCCATCAACGGGAGCCGACGGCCGTAACGGTCGGCGAGGAGACCGAAGAGAAGCGCTCCGACGGGACGCAGCGCGAGAGTGGCGAACGTGGTGAAGACGATTGCCTTTTTCGTGACGCCAAACTCGCGGGCGAGCGTGTCGTAGAGAAAAACGATGACGAAGAAGTCGAAGGCATCGAGGGTCCAGCCGAGATAGCCGGCGACCAGAGCGTGGTGCATGCCCTTTGGGGCGACGAAAGGGGCGGGCTCAGGCACGACGAGTCAACCGAGAAATGCGCATGGCGGATACAATGCCACAGCGTTGGTGAAAAAGGCTAATGCCGGCCCCCAGGAGCATGGACTGTCGCCGAAGGACATTACGTTGAGATCCTTCGGCCAAGAGCGGGCCTCAGGATGACAGTCCTCTACTCTTATGCGCTAGGCCTTGGAACCTTCGAAGTGAGCCTCGATTTCTTCCAGTGTCTTGCCCTTGGTTTCGGGCAGGAAGAATGTTGCCGTGACGAAGTAGATGACGGTGCAGGCGGCGAACGCGAAGAACATCGTGGCATAGCCGTAGCGGCCGACGGTTGGCAAGAAAATCGCGGCAATCGTGGTAGAGAAGCCCTGGTTAATCAAAAGCGCGATACTCATGCCGTTCGAACGAATGCGCGTGGGCATCAACTCAGACAGCGCCAGCCAGACGCAGACGCCAGGCCCGACGGCATAGAAGGCAACGAAAAGATACAACGTAATCGCCACAAGCCAGCCGTTCTGCTGACTGGGTACAGGCGTGATCAGGGCGTTTTCGATTTTGAGCGGGGCGACGCGAGCGGCGTCGAGGTTTCCTAATGGGTTCGAAAAAAATGCAACGACCTTGTTGGCAGGAATGGAGCTGTCGCGCGCAATTTCGACCGGCTTGGCAGCCACATCATCAGAACGCGCTACTTTAGACGCGGCCCGGAAGTCTCCATACGAATAAATGATGCTCAATGAAGTGGGGCCGGAACCAGGCGTGGCGCCACTACCGGAGAGCAATGCGTTTGCCGCTCTATCGTCATAGCGCAATGATAGCTTCTGATCCGAGCTGACCATGGTTTGCATGGTATTGCGTGCGTCCACTCGTAGTTTCTCGGGCTGGCGGAACAACAGCGCGGTCAAGATCAGCGAAACGATGATGCCGGCGCTACCCAGCGAGAGAAGAAACTTGCGGCCTTTTCGATCGACGAGCAGCACCCCGCCAATGGTCAGTAGGAAATTCATGATTGTGAAAATGACGTAGCCCCAGTGCGCCTGCACATCGGAAAGACCGCTCTGGATCAGGATGTTGGTGTTGTAACCGATGATGGAGTTGATGCCGGTGGTCTGATTACAGGCGAGAATAATGCACGCAAGGATAAAGGGGATGACGTACTTGCGGTGAAGAAGAGACTCTCGAACCTTCGCGCCGACGGAGTTCCCTGCTTTTTCGGCGAGCAAAATATCTTCCATTTCCTTAAGTTCCGCTTGAGCCTGCTCGGTTGAGCGAGAGCGCAGTAAAGCATTCAGTGCAGCTTCTTTTTTGCCGCGACGGAATAACCAACGGGGCGATTCGGCGACGATAAAGCTACCGATCACGAACAAGATTCCCGGAGGCAGGGACACCCAGAAGATGCTGCGCCATGCGAGATTTTTGTAATCGAGAAGCCTTTGGGCATCGCCCAGCTTGGCGATTTCGTCCACACGAAAACTGAAGTACATGCCGATCAGTGCGGCGAATACGATGCCAAGTGTCAGCAGCCACTGGAAGACTCCGGTTCCTTTGCCGCGATTTGTGGCGGAGAGGCACTCCGCGAGATACAGCGGCACAACCACACCGATCAGCCCAGCGCTTACGCCTTGCAGCAAACGGCCGAGGACGAGCGGGCCATAGCCTTGGGATAGCGCGATGACCGGGATGCTGATGACAAACATGCAACCGCTGAGAATCATCAACCACTTGCGGCCCATCCAGTCGGCCAGCAGCCCGGCAAATAGGGTGGAGATCACACTGCCGAGGAGCACGGCGGCGACGACGATGGAGAGTTGGCTGCCGTTGAGGCCGGAAGTCGCTTCCAGGTAGGGATAAGCGCTGGCGATGATGCCGACATCGACGCCGTAGAGGAGCCCGCCGAGCCCCGCGACGAGCAAAAGAAAGCGGTTGTAGCCCGCTTTGCTACCGGCAGAGTCTGTCATGGTCCCGCCTTCGATCGAGGATGGAAGAACTCCGTTCACGTCAACGCGGAGAGCGAAGAATCCGCGGCAAATCCACGTCATTTATCCCTGATTAGAGTGGATTGCGCTCAGTTTCGCTGCGTTTGCGAAGGAAGTCAAAGGCTTTGTGAAACGATTCAATAGTGAGAATCAGAGGCGCGGAAGAAAAGAAAGCCCCGACTCGCTGGGGGCAGCGAGCCGGGGTGGGGTAGCTCAGAGGGGGGCCTAAGGAAGCTCGGTTAGTGCGTGACCGCGTGCTCCTGTGATGCAAACGCACAAATTTTTTGCAGTTCTTCGTAGGTGAAGAACCATTCCTCGATGTTTCCGGCGCGCTCGAGGTGGCCGATTCCGGTCTCGTGAGAGATGCGGGAAAGCTCTTCGACCGGCAGCCCCAACAAGTAAGCGGCACGTGCTTGCGTCACATATTTTGGTATCTGATTTTCCATGATTTTCCCTCACGCTGGCATGAGCGCCAGGCCATCTTCTTCGACTTTCAAAATCATGTTCTTGTAAATGTCGACATCCCAGCCGTCGCCGATGCGCATGCGAACGGTCTCGCCACTCTCCTTCAAAAGCTTTCCACGCAGCGGCACCTGAATATCACCGAGTGCAACTTGCAGAACTACAGCATGTCCGAGCCAGACGTTATAACCGGTTTGCATGATCTCCCCTGAGCCAGACAGAGTTCCGTATGCCAAGGAGAGAATCGCGGAAGGGGGTGTGAGCCACAATGGTACAGCGAGGGTACCGGGCTAGTATTTAGGTACTGTTGGGCAGGTGTTTTCCATTCTGGTGCATAGGTTTAGCGAAGTACGTTGGTACTGCGTTTTCGGAACGGCTGTCCCATCGCATTGAGCGGCCGAAGGATGGGAAGCTGTGAGTCGTGACACCGGACCTCTATTCCCGCTTCAAATCTGTCGAAAAGCCGCGTCTGCCGCAAGGAATTGGGCTGGCACTGGGCGGGGGGTTCGCACGCGGATACGCGCACTTAGGGGTGTTGAAGGTCTTCGAAGAGCAGAAGATTCCCATCGCGTGTATCAGCGGGAGCAGCATCGGCAGCATCCTCGGTGCGGCCTACGCCAGCGGAACGCCGCTGGGCAGGATCATTGGAAAATGCCGTGAAATCCGGTTCCGTGATTTTGCGCGCTGGAGAGTGTCGCGATTTGGGTTGGCCAGCAACGACCGGCTTGAGGAACTGCTGCATCGTTTCTTCGATTCGCAGCAGCTTGAGCATCTGAAGATTCCCATGGCCGTGGTAGCTACGGACCTGGATACCGGCGATCCGGTGGTGTTCAAGCAGGGCGCGTTGGCGGAAGCGATTCGGGCGAGTTGTGCGTTTCCGGGCCTGTTTGAACCGGTGCAAATCGGGACTCGCTACCTGGCAGATGGCGGATTGGTTGCGCCAGTGCCTACGCGTGCGGCCCGCGAACTGGGAGCCGAGATTGTGGTCGGAGTTTCGGTGGGTTTGCACGATGGGAGGAGGGGGACGCCGGCGAATATCTTCCAGGTGGTCAGCCGGGCGGTGAGCGCTGCGCAGAAGAACCAGCTTGAAGTTTGGGAGCGCTACGCCGACCTAGTATTACGCCCGCCGGTGCAGGCGATCGCTTGGGATGACTTTCAGCGGATCGACGAAGCTATGGAAGTTGGAGCAGCGGTGGCCAGGAGCGCGCTGCCGCAAATTCGAAAGTTCCTCGACGTGCTGGTCGAATGCGAGCAAAAACCGGGCAAACAGGGCGAATATCTGATCGCGGAGTCACTCGGATGAATGCGAGCTGGTGGCTGCATCCGGTGTGCACGGCAATTACGCACTGGCAGGAGAGTGGCGAGAATCCCTTGGTCTTCTGCTATCTTATTATTTGGGGATTTGTGGTGAGCATGCGAACCCCCAGAACCAAAACCGCGCCCTCGACTGAAAGGCTTAAACCCGCTTGCTGGATTCCATCCTCCACTTTCTCCGTTCACTCTACAACCCAGAGGGACTTCGCGAACTAATCCGGTGGGGAGGGGCCCCGCTGGTGTGCCTGATCGTTTTCGTCGAGACCGGGCTGTTTGTGGGGTTCTTTCTTCCCGGCGATTCGCTGCTGGTAACGGCAGGCATTTTTTCAGGGCAAGACGTCATTCCTTTGAAGTGGCTCCTGTTTCCGGGGATTCTCTGTGCGATTGCCGGCGACCAGCTCGGCTATTGGATTGGCCGGTCGGCGGGGCCGGCGTTGTACAAACGGGAGGACTCATTCTTCTTCCGGCGCAGCCACCTGCGGCGGGCACATGAGTTCTACGAGAAGTATGGCGGGCGCGCGGTCATCCTGGCGCGATTCGTGCCGATTGTGCGGACGTTCTGCCCACCGGTGGCGGGCGCGGCCCAAATGAAGTATTCGACGTACCTGATCTATGACATTTTCGGCGGAACACTGTGGATCGGCAGCATGGTGTTGGGCGGATACATCGCGGGATCACGCATTCCGAACATCAGCCAGTATTTGCATTACATCATTGGAACGATCATCCTGCTATCGATCTTGCCGCCGGTGATCAGTCTCCTGCGTGCCTGGAGAAAAGCGCGGGCAACCGGGACAACGTAAGAGCGAAAGGCAGTGCGAGGGGAAGGACGCGTGGCGGAAAAGATCAGGGCGATTATTTTTGATATTGGGCGAGTGCTGGTGCGCGTGGACATTAAGCGCGCGCAACAAGGGCTGGCCAAGGGATTGAACCTCACGCCGGAAGAACTGTGGTCGGCCATCGAGAAGGATCCGAGGTGGCCCGACTGGCAGGAGGGACGGATGTCGGCCAGGGACTGGCACCAGAATCTGGGGAATCGGCTAGGTCTAAAGATGAGATACGAGGAGTTCAAAGACGTGTGGAACTCCGCGCTCGATCCCGAGCCCATTCACCACAACTCCCTGTTCGAATCGCTGGGAAAGTCGTACAAGCTGGGACTGCTTTCGAATACGGACCCGATCCACGTGGCACATCTGGAAGCGACGTACAAGTTCTTCGATTATTTTCCGAAAGCGGTGCGAACCTATTCGTGCGTGGCCGGATCCAGCAAGCCAAATCCACTCATTTTTCGGGAGGCCTTGCGAGCCTGCAAGGCACGGGCGGACCAAGCCGTGTACATCGATGACATCGGTGCATACGTGGAAGCGGCCAAGAGCCTGGGAATGGCGGGGATCCAGTTCCAGTCCAAGGAGCAGCTGCTACAGGATTTCCGCGATTTGGGGATTGCAAGTCCAGTAGAACGCACTACGTAGGAATTTAACATTCACGTTCATGTGTGAGTAAAGATTGCCGGACCTAGTACTCCAGAGCCTGTAGGCGAGTTTCGCTAATTTCTATTCTTTTCAATCAGATACGCACCCTGTCCGAGGGGACAAGTGCGGCCCGCCATTTGCACAGGTCAGGGTACAGTGTCACATCCGGCGGCGGTAGGCGCTGCCCAGAGACAGATTTGAAAAACCCGTGAGGGGTGAGGAGAAGCATTTCACATGGCTGACGAATATGTGGTTCAAGAAAACCGGACCAGTCCGGCTTGGCAATTGCCCGCGATCGTGCTCCTGGCGCTGATTGCGCTGGGTGCTCTCGGCTTTGCATGGAGCAATTCATCGAAGCTCGATGCGACCAAGCAGGCCGTTGCCGATCAGATGAAGACTGCGCAGCAGACGTACCAGCAGGACATCAGTGGGCTCAAGGATCGTTTGGCAGCGGATGAAAAGTCCAACACCGATCTTCAGGGTGATCTGAAGGTGGTCACCGACAAGCTCAAGATTACGCAAGGCCAGCTGAAGAAGGCGCGGAAGGATGCGGAAGACCAGAACGCGCAGACGACCGAGATGGTCAAGACGCTGGACAGCTCGGTACACACGGAACTGGCGACCAAAGCGACCAACGACGACGTGAAGACGGTGGACACCCGGGTGACGACCGTCAGCACGGACCTCGACAAGACCAAGAACGACCTGAATATGGCGCGCAGCGAACTGGGAACCTTGATCGCCCGCAACCATGACGAAATCGACGTGCTGCGCCGCCAAGGGGAACGCGAATACATCGAATTCACGATCACCGGCAAGAACCAGCCGCAAAAGGTCGGCAACACGACGATCGAGTTGAAGGGCGTGAACGACAAGAAGAACCGCTCGAATATCGTCTACACCGTGGAAGACAAAAAATATGAAGCGAAGAACGCGAACATCAACGCGCCTATCTTCTTCTACCAGTCCGGAACGCACTTGCCCGAAGAGATCGTAATCAACAAGGTCGGCAAGAACACGATCAGCGGCTACCTGAGCGTACCGAAGGCTAATTCGCAGCCGGTAACAGCGGCAACGAAGTCTGGCCGGTAAACTCGAAACCAGTTTAGTGGATCAGCGCGGCGGAAGGGACTTCCCTTTCGCCGCTTATTTTTTCTCGGCGCAGAGAATTTGGCTACAATCTAGCTCTAGGGCGAGCCCCATTGCGAGCACATACGACTGTCGTTTTCTGCGCGATCGACGATTTGATTCCAATTTCCGGAAAGCCCTTGCTGGGCTTCCCCGAGTTTCTAAGCGGGCTTGCGGAAGCCGGAATTCCCTGTGTGTGGGTCACGTCGCGAAGCCGGCACCAGTTGGATCTCTCCCTGCGGCGGCTCGGGCACGCTGCGCCGTTTATCGGCGAGAGCGGATCGGGCGTTTATCTTCCCGTGGACTACTTTCATCTGAAACCGGAAAACACGCAGCGATTGGGGAGGTTCACTTGCATCCCCGTGGCAGCCGCACAACCAGCAGCCAAGGAAGCCTTGGACGATCTGGCCGGGGAAACGGGCGTGGAGGTGGTCACGCTACGGAGTTTGTCGCCGCGGGAGTTGACGCAAAATACCGGATTATCGCGGGAATCCGCTGAACAATTGAGGCAGCGGGACTTTGATGAGCTGTTCTTTTTCGCCGGGGCGTCGGAACAGGATATAAAGAGGTTTCAGGAAGTAGCCACGCAAAAGAAACTGGTGGTGAGACAACAGGGAGGGTTGTGGTCGCTCGCGGTCGGCGCCAGTCTGAGCGGTTGCGTCAAGCACCTGCGGAAGCTGTACGACCGGGCGTTGCACGCACACACCTTTATGATTGCTCTGGCTCCCGCAGCCGAAAGCAAAAGCCTGCTCGCTGTGTGCGACCGGGGAATCGTACTGACAAGCCGGCATGCTGAACCTCCACCACCGGCCGCGCCGGGTTCGCCAGCGCCGAAGATGCTGCCGTTATTCGCGGCAGATAGCTGGCCCATGGCGCTGGAGAGCATCGTAAAGCGGCAGTTTTGATCGAGGGAAAGGCTATGGACAAAGTGTGAGGTAAATTTGCCTGGGCGTGTGGAAAGAGTTTGACGGCGGACAAGGAAGCGAAAAAAGCCGCGAAAAATGCGGTTACAGAAGTACTAAAACTACGTGAAAAGAATGGAGTCGGGATTGCTCTGGTAAGATCTGAATCGGCTTCAGGAGGGAACATCCATGGAATGGATTCGCCGCACGATGAAATTGCCAGCGACCGAAACCCAAATGGGGATCGTCCTTGCCTTCTCTATTTTTGCTATGAGCGTGATGTCGATCGTGCTGGTATGGCAAGCGCAAATTATCGCTAAGCAGAATGCGGTGATCCGGATGTTCGAGTCCCGCTTCGGCGGCTAGAGATCGGTCGCAGGAGGCTCAGCGGCGACAAGAATTCAAGCATCGGGAATAGAAAAGGGCCTCGGCAAAGTCGAGGCCCTTTTTTGCTTTTTGCTGGGTCGCGTGTTGAGCAGCGCGTACTGCTTGCTGTTCAGCCGAGACTCGCACCGCATGCGCGGTGTGTTCAGCGTTGTAACGCTTCTAAGCCCGGTGGAGTCATTCATTCCCCTCCGGAGCCTTGCAGCTCACAGCTTCCTTCTACGCCGGTGAGAAGCTCACTGCAAGAGAATTTTGGGACAGTTACGGTCGAGTATCGTATCTCTTGGGAGGTCAGAGAATTAGACTGTGGATATCTGATTTACTTGATGAACAGCGATTCGCGCAATTGATCGCGGCCGACGTAGGACTTCATGGTCCGATAGCGACCGAACATCTCCTGAATCTCGCGGTTCTGGTACACCTTCTGTGCGGGAACGATGGGCTTCGAACCTAGCACTTGGAGAGTCGTGGTATCCATGACGCGATAACGGTGAAACAGCTCCGGCTTCTTGCTATGGAACATGGCGAACACGACGCCACCCGGGCGCAACATTTCTGTCAATGTTGCCACAGCCTGTTTTGCGAGCGTGGGTTCGAGATAGTCCAACACATCCCACAACAGCAACGCATCAAAACTGCTCGGTGGGTACTCCATGTTCTCGGAGAGAAATTTCTTGGCAAGAGCTTCCGGAGTGCGGGAGGCGTAGTCTTGCGGGACACCGGGCTGCGTCTTCAGCAGCGTTTCTTGTTCCGCGACAAAATTGGCCCAAGAGCGGAGCAGGTCATCGGAGGTTACCCGAAATCCGCGCTCGATGAAGAAACTGAGAGTGGTTTGCCAGGCCGGACCAAGATCGAGAAGAGTGCCATGGCCAAGCCCGTCGAGATTCCAGAGGAAATCTTTCAGCCCATTGGAAACGCGGGTAGTTTCCTGCATGGCGGGTTCGCGGTGTGGACCTGTCGCAGGGCTGGCATTGTGCCGGTGATTTCCATTCTTGGGCTCGGGCAAAGAAGTCCTGTTCTCGCGGGGCGTCTGCGCGCCGATGGCGATCCCCAGTTTGTTGAGTAGCCCCATGATTAATCCGCTCCAGCGGTGGCAGCGCCTGAGGCAGTTTTCTGCTCACCGGCAGAGGGGTCTTTCGACTTGTTAGAGTCGGACTTTTTTTGACCAACCAGATCGGCCAAAGGCGCGGAATTGGAGGCTTTTCCCGCCTCGAGTTTACCGTGAAGCTCCGCACCTTCTTCAATGGAAATGCGCTCGGCTCGCAAGTCCCCTTGTACGCGGGCGGTATTCCAAATCTGGATCCGCTCGCTTGCAGTCAACTTGCCTTCCGTCCTGCCGCGAATAACCAGCTCACGCGAGGTGATCTCGGCCTTCACAGTGGCGTTGGGGCCGACGGTCAGAACGGAGTTAGCAAGATTGATCTTTCCATCGACGATGCCGTCGATGAAGAGATCCTCACTTCCGGTCACTTCACCCTTGATTTTGATTCCTTGACTGACACAGGCAGCAGCTTTGCCGGAAACAGGAGGTGCGGTTGACCCACTCCTGCTATTCGCGGGATTTACGGAACCGGAAGAGGCCTCCGGAGACGGCTGCGGATTCCCATCTTCTTTACGCCACATATGGGGACACCTCGAGCTAAGTGTTGAATTTCAAAGCCGCATGTCGAGGCTGGTGAGCGTCGCGACTAAGAATCTTCATGATAGTAGAGCACTTAAGGGATGTAAAGGGCAAGCATACATTTTTGCCGTTTTGTGCCCATTGGGTCCATACAGAGGTTCTACGCGGGACTTCTCCGGATTGTTGCCGCTGGAAGGCGGTTCCTTCTTCTCCTCCCCGTGCAATTCCCACATCGCCACCACCATGCCGGCCAGCTCGCGAACGAACAGCTTGGTGGACTTGCGTTTTTCCCACCACCGCTGCGGATCAAAATCCGCGTCTCTGGCGCTGGCTACGCTGACGGTTCCGGGAAAGACGTGCTCAAAGATGTAGCGGGCGCGACGTGCATGATAATTCGATGTGACGATGACAACGCTTTTCCAATGACGTTCGGCAGCCAGTTTTGCGAGGAATTCCGCCTCTTCCCTGGTGCCGTCCGCGTCGTGGGAGAAGCGCACAATTTTTTCTTTGGGCACGCCACGTTCGATCAAATCGTGTTCGATCAGCTCGGCGATGCCGGCGCTGGGGCGAAGTCTTCTGCCACTGGCAACCACTACGGGAGCAATCTGCTCGCGTGACAATTCTGCAGCGCGCGTGGCGCGATCCGCATAGAAGTTGTCGTCGCCGAGCACGAGGATGGCGTCCGCGTGGGGCGCGGGTTCGTCGACGATCCAGGTTTCCGCGGCGAAACGCATGATAGGGTGGCGCGCGAGATAAATGATGGCGCACAAAAGCGCCAGACAAAGCAGCGCGATGAGGCTGCCCACGATTCCCCCGTGTTCCGAACTACGGTGGGCTTTCCCGCTCATGGATTGGGATCGATAGCGCGGAGCTGTTCGGCCGCTTGTTCGGGCAGCACGGAATTGAAATAGACTTCTTTGATGCTGTAGGACTTGCTGCGCTTTTCGACGATGGGCATGATTTCGATGTGCCAATGGTAATCGTCGGCAAGGGTCTTCCAGTAGCCGGCAAGCTCGCCCTTTTTGTTCCGCGTATTCGGCGCGGTATGCACGACAAGATGAAAAGCGGGCGCGACTTTGTCGAGCCTGCGAAGTACGCGGCCAAGAAGCGCGGCCAATTGGCGGCGGTTCGAACCAGGGCGGGGCTGTTCAAACAGATGATTATGCCGGCGATGCATCAACCAAACTTCATAAGGAACACGGGAAGCGTAAGGACAGAGAGCATAGTAATCGCCCTGGACATCCACGATGCGCTTCCCCTGCTTCTCTTCCTGGCGGACAATATCGCAGAAGACGCAGCGCTCGCGGTCCTTGTACCATTCATGGGCAGCGCTTAGCTCGTACTTAATGCGGCGCGGTACAAAAATTGTCGCGGTCACTTCCGAATGGGCGTGAGTCCAGTCGTCGCCGGCAAGCGCGCCTTGATTCTTGAAAACGCTGACGTACTTGAAGCGCGCATCCTTTTTGAGGTCCGCGATACGCGCTCCCCATACCCAAAGAACACGATCGATTTCATCATCGCTGAGCTGGGCCAATTTTTTGTCGTGCTGGCGGGATTCAATCACGATTTCATGAGCGCCCAGCGGCCCCATCTTGTCGTAAATCCCCTCCGCCGATCTTCCCGGATCGTTTTCCAGATTGTAAAGCGGGTTCGGATGAGGAATGACGCGGACCTGCCACACGCCTTCGGGGGGCCAGGTGAGGATGCTCTTAGTCTGGTCAGCGATTTCCGGATCAAATGGACAAGGAGCTTCCGCGTCGACGATGGAGTCGCGCTCGCCAGATACAATCCAACTCTGCGATACGGGATCTCGGCGGATCTGCATGGATTCGTTTACCGCGTGTAGCGGGTCGGGGTGCAGCCCTCTTCCAGGCGATGACGGTCCCAGATGGCGCCTTCGCGACTGTAGTAGGCCATCTCAAAATCCTGGGTCAACTCAAGCGCGTCAGTGGGGCAGGCATCTTCGCACAGCCCGCAGAACATGCACCGAGACGTGTCGTAGGTGAAGGTGGTCAAGACTTTGCGGCGGGTGGCATCATCGCGCTCCCAGCCTACGACGATCAAGTTTTCGGGGCAGGCCAGCGCGCAAAGATTGCACCCAATGCAGAGCGTCTCGCCGGTTTCAGGGTTCTTGTTAAGGCGCGGAGCTCCCCGAAAGCGCTCGGCCACCATGGGCCGTTCCAACGGATATTGCTCGGTATAGATGTTCTCGGGAAATTGCGTGCGGAAGGTGACACGCATTCCCTTCAGGAAATCGGCCTGGAAGATACGTTCCACAAGTTCTTTCATAGTCTCAGTCTCTTTGTGCGGCCATTGGTTGTCAAGGACTGTCGCCACGCTGGTGCGGAGCGCTTGCAAACGTACCAGTGGTGCTAGCAAGCTGATAGCCATGCCCGAATTGCCGGACATTTCGGCTTATATCACCGCACTGGAACCGCGAGTTCTGGGGCGGCGGTTGGAACGAGTGCGCATCGGCAGCCCGTTCCTGTTGCGCACGGCACAGCCGCCGATTGCGGATGCGGAAGGGAAAACGGTGCGCGAACTTCGTCGGATCGGCAAACGCATCGCATTCGGATTGGAGAACGACTTGTGGCTCGTCCTCCATTTGATGATCGCGGGACGATTACACTGGCGGCCTTTGAATGCCAAGCTGGGCGGCCGAACCAATCTCGCGGCGTTTGATTTTCCTGATGGATCGCTGGTGCTGACGGAGGCTGGGTCGAAAAAGCGAGCATCCCTGCACGTGGTCCGTGGCGAGCAAGAGTTGCAGATGATGAATCCCGGCGGCATCGAGGTGTTCGAAAGCGACTTGGGGGGATTTCGTGCGGCGCTATCTGCGGAGAATCGCACATTGAAGCGGGCACTTACCGATCCGCGCATGGTCAGCGGCATCGGCAATGCGTACTCCGACGAGATACTGCACGCCGCACAACTGTCGCCGATCGTGCAGACTCAAAAGCTCGATGACGCCGAATGGGAACGGCTATTTAACGCGACGCGATCGGTACTGACATTCTGGATGGAGCGCTTTCGAAAGGAGGCGCAGCGAGCATTCCCTGAGAAAGTGACCGCGTTCCGCGAGGGAATGGCAGTACACGGGCGCTACGGGCAACCGTGCCCCCGGTGCGGGGAGAAGGTGCAGCGTATTCGCTATGCGGAGAACGAGACGAACTATTGCGCAAGATGTCAGACGAATGGGCGAGTGCTGGCGGATCGAGCATTGTCGCGGCTACTGGGGTCAGACTGGCCGCGAACACTAGAGGAGCTAGAAGCGTTGAAACGACGTTAAGGCAGGCGCGGCTGCTGCACGATTCGCACTCGCCGGCGTGCTATTCTCGTCCACAACATGGCAGACGACTTGGAATTTATGAGACTGGCGCTGGAGGAGGCGCGGGCTTCGGCGGAGGCTGGAGAGGTTCCGATTGGCGCGGTAATGGTGCGCGAGGGGACGGTGCTGGCGCGCTGCGGGAACCGGACGATTCGAGACAACGATCCCACCGCACACGCCGAGATCGCGGTGATTCGAGAGGTGGCGAGGATTTTGGGGAATTATCGGCTGGCGGGTATTACGCTTTACGTGACGCTGGAGCCCTGCGCCATGTGCGCGGGCGCGTTAGTGCAGGCGAGGGTGCCGAGGTTGGTGTACGGCGCGGATGATCCGAAGGGCGGAGCATTTCGTTCGTGCTTCAATATTCTGGCCAATAGTCAATTGAACCATTCGGTGGACGTGACGCCGGGAGTGCTGGCCGGAGAGTCCACTTCCCTGCTCCAGTCGTTTTTTGCGGCCCGACGTTAGTGGCGACGGCGGCGTGAGGCGGGAGAAAGTCTTAGCGTGAGCACGTAGCTAAGGGCGAGAACAGTTTGCTAAAATAGATAGGCCGACCACTGCGGAGAGGTGACTGAGTGGTTGAAAGTACTCGCCTCGAAAGCGAGCGTGCGGGAAACCGTACCGTGGGTTCGAATCCCACCCTCTCCGCCATAAACTAATCTGTTAGCCGTTCCCACGTAATCCGTCCGCGGTTTTTATCCGGCATCGCAAGAGGTATACCGTTCCATTTTGTTTAGTGACACCTGACCCGCTAAGCCTCTATGGGCGTAATGGCGCTCAAAGTATGTACGGTATTCGCCGCTGCGGGTCTCCTCGA
>DATJZF010000009.1:0-45649 GCA_035499255.1 Dongiaceae bacterium
GCCACTTTGAACTGCTTCACCGCCAGGTCCAGAATCTCCTGGGTAGTCTGTTCTAATGTCCGCATATCCTATGAATTTATCATCCCCGCCATTCCGTAGCATAGGCTTTACCACGTGCGGACAAACCGTCCTCGTCATTCCGAACTGAGTCTGCGGAGTGAGGACTCTCTTCACGCTGTTGGCTGTTGGCTGTTGGCTGTTGGCTGTTGGCTGTTGGCTGTTGGCTGTTGGCTGTTGGCTGTTGGCTTTCAACTTCCAACTACAAACTACCGACTGCCAACTTCCTGCTACCGTCCCAGCTTCTGATCAAAAAACTTCGCCATCAATTCCAGACACTCCTGCGTCTCCGGAAAATCAAAGTGATACCAGAACGCGTGCGGCAGCGCCTCAAACACAACCAATTGCGCATCGTTCCCCGACCGCAGCAGTGCCCGATGAAAAATTGTCGTCCCGCTCAGCAGCAAGTCCCGTGTGCTTGTCACCAGCAGCGCCGGGGGCATCCCCTTCAAATCCGCATATAAGGGCGATAGCACTGGATCCTTCAAATCCGTCGTCCCGGCATAATCGCTCACGGTCTTGTTTCCCGCGTGATGTGGCTCCAATTCGCCAGGGAATCCATTCAACGTAAACAGATTTGCCGAATCGCCCGACTGGCTAAAATCCCCCATCATCGTGAACAGACCCAGCGCGCCAGGTAACGGCTGCCCCGACTGCTTCAGCTTCACCGCCACTTCCGCCGACAGAATTCCTCCGGCCGAGGTTCCATAAATCCCAATGTTCTTCGGCTTATATTCCTTCAACAGCTCCTTGTACACCGCCACCACATCGTCCACCGCGGCCGGAAACGGATTCTCCGGTGCCAACCGGTAGTACACCGACACCACCTTGATCTTTGCGAGGTTGCTGATCGGTATCCCTTCAATCAGCGAGCCGGAATCTCCGTTAAACCCGCCTCCGTGCAGATTGATCAGCACTCGCCCGCGATTCGCCGCCGGCATTTCCAACGGCGTAATAATGTCCGTCTTGACTCCGGCAATCGTCTTCGGCTCCACGTTCGCTGGAAAGTGTTTCTTCGCGTCCGCTCCGCCAATCGCCAGCCACTTCTCCAGATGCGCCCGCCGCTCCGCCAGCGTTTCCGGTCCATATTTCTGGTGATTGAGTGATTCAAGCCACTTTTGCCCGTCCACGCTCAACGTCCCGGGCATCGGCACCACGCGCGTGACGTGCGCCGTACCATCCGCGTCAAACGTCGCGGAATCTTGTGCTGCAGCAGGTGGTTCCGGAACTTTCGCTATATATGAGCACGACCATAGACTCAGACACATGACTCCGCACGCCAATGCACCACCGCAACGCTTCCACGCTGACTGGCTCATCGACTCCTCCCGATTGGAGCGAAATCTTATTTTCGTGGAGCGGCGACAGGCAGGTGCTTCATCGGATCGTCGCTCTCCACAAACCGCCGCAGACTCTCCATCACTACCGGCCGGTTAAACAGCGTACAAAACAGCTCAATCTCTTTCTTCAACTCCTCTTTCGGGATCGGCTTGATGAACTTCTTCGCTACCGCTCTGGTTTCCGCATCGAATTTCTTCACCTGCTGTGCCATTCCTCGCGCCACCTGCAAGGCGAACCCTTCCCCGGCTAGATGCTGTACGAGGCCCGCTTGATAAGCGCTCTCCGCCTTCACGGTTCGCCCGGTAAACAGCAAATCACGAATGAACCCATTTCCCACGTCGCGCCGCAGCCGCGGTATCCCTCCAAATCCGGGAATCAGCCCCAGCCGCAATTCGGGAAATCCGAACCGCGCCATTTTATCCGCCACAATCTGATCGCAGGCCAGCGCCAACTCCAATCCGCCGCCCATGCACAACCCGTGTACCGCGGCGAATGTCACAAATGGTGCTTCATCGATCGCGTTCAGGACTCCATGAATCCGTTGCAAGAATTTCCGCACGCCCGCTGCACGCTTCTGTTTCGAAAGTGGCAGCGCGCCATGGTACAACTCCTTCAAATCCGCTCCCGCGCAAAACCCGCCTGGCCGCGCGCTGGTGATGATGCACGCGCTCGTTTCCCGCGACAGTTTCGGAATCGCGGCCACAAACTTCTCCAGGTCCTTCAGCATCGCGGTTCCAATCTCGTTCAGCGGCTCGTGGTCGAGCGTTATCTCCACTACATCGTCTCGCCACTCCCACCGCAATGTCTCACCCCGAAACTCTTTCATCGCGCATTCCCCGCCGCGGCTGCGGAATGTTGCTTGTACATCTCCTCGATCTTCTCGCGAAATCGCGCATTGATCTGCTCCCGTCGCAGCTTCCCGTTCGCCGTCACCAAACCGCTCTCCGGCGTAAATCCCAGCGGCTCGATCGCGAAATTCCTTATTTGCCGGTAATGCGGCAATTCTGCATTCACTCGATCAATGGCGGCTTGCACCGACGCGATGCTTACATCGCCCGTCACCAGCGCGCAAAGATATCCTCGTCCATTCCCGACCACCACCACCTGCTGTGCGCCCGCCACATGTCCCGCAATCTTCTCTTCAATCGGTTCCGGCGCGATGTTGTGCCCAGAATTCAGAATAATCAGATTCTTGATGCGTCCGCTGATCCGCCAGTTCCCCTTGGAATTCACCTCACCCTGGTCGCCTGTGTGAAACACTCCGCCTTGCAGGGCCTTCGCGGTTTCCCCCGGCCGGTCCCAATATCCCGAAAATACATTCGGCCCGCGCACGACAATTTCCTCGTTTTCCCCAACCATCATTTCAATTCCCGGAATCGCCTGCCCCACGCGCCCCGGTTCGCTCGGCATGCGTGGATCATCCATGGTGCAAATTCCGCAAGTCTCCGTCAGCCCATACACCTGCCAGATCGGAATCCCCAGCATGGCGAAAAATTCCTGCGTCTCTGCCGCCAACGGCGCCGATCCGCACACCAGCCCTCGCAAGTCCCCCCCAAACCGCGCCAGAATTTTCTTGAAAATTAGCGCTCGCGCCAACGCCAGCCAAATCCCGCCGCTGCCTTGCCCCGCTTGTTCCCGCTCCCAACCCTCGCGTGCCTTGCGATAAATCGTTCGGATGATTCCCGGCCCCTTGGCGATAGTCTCTTCCACGCCGCGCCGCACCCGCTCGAGCAGCGTAGGCACGTTGAAAAAGTAATTTGGCGCGGACAACCGGATCTCATCTGCCAGCTTATTCAAGTCCGTCGACAGCGTTAGCACCGTATTCTTCGACAAACACGACAGCATCACGATCCACGACGCTGCAAAATTAAACGGCAAATACTGAAACACCTGCATCGGTTCTGGCCGCTCCCATCCGAGTCGGTCCATCCATCCCGTCGTGCATCCGATCATGAAGTTTAAATTTGCCGTGTTAAGGCAGACGCCCTTCGGCTCGCCCGAAGTCCCCGACGTATAAATGATCGTCACCAAGTCCTCGCTCTTATGAGGACTCGGGGGGCTCGCCACGCCATTCCCACTGAGCACGTCACTAAACAAAACTCCAGGCGGCGCCTGCGGCCATGCGGCTGCAACGCTCTCTCCTAACGCCGTATCGCTCACAAACAAAAATCGCGCTCCTGAGTCCTTTACTATCCCGGCCAATTCCCCGGCCGCTTGCCGCGCGTATAGCGGCACCACAATCGCGCCTTCCGCCATCAGCGCCAGGTCCACCGCTACCCACTCGACCGAATTTGGCCCCAGCAGTGCGCACCGATCTCCGCTCTGCATACCCAAACCGCGGAAATACCCGCGCGCCCGTTCGACTCGTTCTAGTAATTCCTTCCCGCTCACATTTGCAAACTTCTCATCGCGAATCTCCCGCAAAACCAAGCCATCGCTCGCCTTTGCGAGCCGCTCAAACACGTTTTCCAGGAAATTTTCCATCGGACTGTTATCGCCCCGCGCCAACGGCGAGCGCCGTCGTGTCGTACTCTTCTACCAATTGTCTGAGGTTTGCGTTTAGCGGCGGCAAGTTGCCTTCCCAGCTCAGCACGCCCTTGCGCAGCGGAAATTCCGGATACACTCTTCGCAGTTCATCCTCCAAAAACACGCCCATCCGCGACATGCCCTTCAGGTTGCTCACCACCGTCCGGCCAATGCTCTCTCGAATTGCATCCGCTTCCACCACCAGCCGCTCCATCACTTCCAATAACTTCGGGCCAAGTTCCGCATCGTCCACCGTCAGCATTAAATGCTGGTGCCCGCGCTCGCGCATCAGGTTCCGGATCCGCTCATCCATCGTGACGCCCGCCGACGCCACTCCCGCAGGCATACACGTCACAATCCCGTGATACCGCGACGACACCATGTACGTGCATTCGCGCAGGATCGACACCAGCTCGAACATATCGTAGTCGTCCGACGTCAGCACCGGCGTTCCCGGCATCTCTTTCTCGATCGCGTGGCATGCCACCGCATCCAACCGCTCCATCGCCACCAGAATCGGGAACACACGATGCCGTTGCATAAACGCCTTCGCCGCCTCAATGTACCCGTTCACGTAATGCTTGAACTTCCGCTCCACTTCCGCGCCGGATTCGAAGAAATACACCGTGCGGTACTGGCTCTCCTTGTATGCGCCCGCCGTTGCGCGTGCAATGTACTTTCCGATCGACGCCCGCACCGGCCACACAAACGGATGAATGGGGCACAACACCAGAATCGGCGTTTTCTCGTCCCAGCCTGTCGCACGAAGCGCCTTCCGCGCGTATTCCGGGGGATGCGGCTCAAAGGTCCACGCCGTGTCTGCTCCCAATTCGTTCGGCACCCCCAGGCCGCTCAGCAGTTGCTGAGATTCCAGGCTTCGCGTGATCACCAGCGAGTCTTTTGTATATCGCGCGCACATCCACTGGACCAAATCGTCCATGTGCCCCGCGTCTCCGCCGTACGCCACCGACAACTTGTTCTCCGCCGACGCCAGGCCCAACGAGCCGATCATCATCGTCGTCAGCGCGTTCGCGAATTTGCTCTTGAACATCGACCCCTCGCACGAAATCACGCCATGATTCGCGTGTACTTCGCGGAACAAAAACGGCGGAAACACATCCGGCAAATGTACCTGCCGCGAACCTTCGAAATATCCTTTGGTGCGGTCGAAATTCTGCGTCATCACGCTGAAGTCGACGTTCTCTGCCCCCAGCACGTGCCGGATCTGCCGCAACATCTCCTGTACCCGCACGTCGCTGCCGGTGTTCCGCGTTCCGTTATATCCCGCGAACAGCAGCTTCAGCTTCTCTCCCGGCGTCCACCGCTTTCCCAGCCCAAACATCCACCCGAAGCGCCGCATCTCGATCAGCGCGCTGACCCACATCACCAAAAGAAAATCCGTCATGCCACTACGCTCCCCGACGTCTTCACAATTCGCACCGTGTGCTCCGCCTTGCTTTTGTAGGGACGGCCTTGTGAGGCCGTCCGCCAGGTGCCCAACCCCTGACTTCGTTCCGGGGGCACCGTCAAACGTTCGTCATCCTGAGCGTCCCTTCTGCGCGAAGGATCTCCCCTCGCCACCAACGCCAGCCGTTGTCTCGCCCGGCCACGCCTTCGCCGGATACTTGAATCCATTCTCCCGGCTCCACTTCAGCAGCGGAAACGCATAGGTCGAAAACCTCGCTGGGGCCTCGCCCATTTCCTGAGCCACCCGCGAATTATCGAACACCGTATTCCAGTCCAGGTATGGCCAGAACACTTTCAGCAACGACGCCCCATAGCCCACCGCGCCACCCCGGAATGCCAGCCAGTTCACTGTCTTCGAAAACGGCCCGCCGAGCCATGGCTGATAGCTCGGCCGGCCCCATCCGCCCTGCTTCGCCAACGCATCCGTCAACTCCTTGTACGTCTGCGATCCCGTCCCCGACGACAGATGATAAATTCCGTAATTCGGTTTCTCCATCTGGTGGATCTTCACGATCGCGCCGCCCACGTAGTTCGCCGGCACAATATCGATGCGATCATCCGGCCGCAGCGGCAGCATCGGCAAACGCGCCAGCATGTCGAACGCTTGCACCATGTCGAACTGTGTTGTCTCCGGCTTCCGGCTATCGCCCATCACAATCGCTGGGCGGAAAATCGTATGCGGCACATCCGGCAGCAACTGGTGCACCATGTGCTCGCAGAACTTCTTCGTTCGCGCGTACGGATCGTAGTCCGACCGCGCCCAGTCGATCGACGAGTCTTCCTGCACCACCTCGTTCTGCCGCTTCCCCGCCACCGCTACCGTGCTCACGTGTGAATATCGTCGCAAGCCATGATGGTTCTGCGCCCGTCGCGCTAACTGAATCACTTCCAATGACCCGCGCAGGTTCACGTTCAAGCATTGTTTTTCTGATTTGCGATTCAGGGAAGCTGCACAGTGCAGGATCGAATCCGTGTTGTCCACCAATGCATGATACTCATCGTCTTCCAGCCCGAACCGTTCGCTCGTCAAGTCCCCTAGAAAAATGCGGACCCGCGCATGTACATATTCCAGAAACGCGGGAAACCCCATGTGCAATTGCAGCGACTGCCATAACCGTTCTCGCGCCTCCGGCTCCGTCTTTGCGCGCACCAACAGATTGAGCCGGTCCGCATACCCGGTCCATAACCCCGACACCAGGTAGCTGCCCAAATAGCCTGTCGATCCGGTCAGAAAAATAGCCATGTGTGAATGGAGTTCGTGAACTTACCGCGTCGCCGCCGACGCGCTCTCCGGCGGCACCGACCAATCCAGCGCTCGCGCTTCTCTCGCCTCCAGCGGCTTCCCTTCCATTAACGGATAGCACCACCGCCGCAGCGCCGGTATGTGGATGTTAATCCAGTAATCCCACCAGTCAATCTTTTCCGGCGAAAAATCGAACATCTTCTTCTCCTCGTCATCCAGCCCCGCCGAAAGAAGCCGCGTATTCTCGCACTCAAACACGTGCTCGTTGTGCAGGATGAACGGCTCGTACAACTCAATCAGTTTCTGCGCCCGTACCAGATCCCGTTCGGTTTTCGCCAACGGCGGCTTGCTCCACATCGTTTTCGTCGCCGCCTTGTTGATCCGCGATACCACCGCCTTCTGCATCGGGATCGACATCCGCTCGTATCTCTGCTTCGAGACCGGGATGGTTTCCAGCTTTACCTTCAGCCAATGCTCCAGCCCTTGTTGCGCGCGGTAGTGTTTCCGGTGCGCCAGACCCGTCAGTTCAATCGATCGCCCCATGTTCACCGGGTTGATCGCCGATGTCGCCAGTTGATACAACCGCGCATTCTTCCTCTGCAGCAGCGCCGCGGCAATCAACGTCATCCCCCGCGTCACCATGTCCACCGGAATCACGTCCAGACACTTCCGTTCGTTCGACGGCAACTGCCGGAAGTTCGTCCCCAGCAAATACGACAAGGGTCCCGACGTGTTAATCCCCTCATTCCATCCGGTAAACGGCGTCCGCTCCGAGCTCTCCACAATCGACGGCCGCACGATCGCCACCGCCAGATCGCGCCCTTCTTTCGCCAGCATCGATTCGCCCAAGCTCTTTGTGAACGTGTACGTGTTCGGCCAACCCAGATAATTCGCGCGCTTCATTCCCGCGCGTACCAACCGGTTCCGTACCCAGCGCGCCCTGTTTCGTTTCAACACGCCTTCCAACTCTTCGGCGCCGACTTTCGACGGGTCGCCGCCCCTTCCCAGTGCCTGCCGCCGCAGTGCCTTCGCCAGCTCCGCGCTCTCCGACCGCTCCTCAATTCGTTTCACCATCTCCCGCAGCGACGCAATCTCTTTCTCCGCGTCAAACTCCGTGTGATTCTGCGGGTTATAGTTCACGCGCAACTCTTCTGTCACCCGCCCGTCGCGCATCCCGACCACGTAGCAAGTCGACAAATGCATCAGCGCCGCGTGCTCGCACTTGCGCAAAAACTTCAGCAGATAAATCGTGGAATCCACGTTCGACGACAACGCATCCCGCAAATCTGGGTTGAAGTCCGTCAACCCCGCGCTGTTCGCAATCAAGTTCAGTGACCTCGCCAGACGTTCCTGGGTCTCTGCGTCCAGCCCCAGACCCGGCAAGCTCACGTCCCCTTCCACCACCTCTACTTTTTCCTTCAGGAACGCCGCCAGCTTCGTGCCGTGAATCTCCAGCAAGCGATCGAACGTCGGCGATTCCTCCACGATCTTTTCGAATCGCCTCTGCGCTGAAGTCGTCCGGTTTCGCCGGATCAGCAGCGTTACTTTCCCGATCTCCGGAATCTTTTCGAGCAGGTCCACCAGCCAGACCTTGCCGATGAATCCCGTCACGCCAATCAACATCAGGTGCTTGCCCGCTAGCGTCTCTCGCACCCTCAACGATTCCACACGCGGCGTATTACTCAGCGCGTGAACCGAATGCGCCGTGGCTACCTTCGGTCGCGACACCGCCTGCACTGCACTTTCCAGAAACTGCGGCGTCTTCTGCCAATCCAGTTGCCATGCCAGCTTTTCCGGCGCGATCCGCCCATCCGCCGACCCGCTCGCCAGCCAGGCGAACGGCCCTCGCGGCCGAATCACTGGTTCGCACAGTCTTCCGGTCGCCATTCCATCGCGAAATTCCAGCCGATTCGCGATGAACCCTTCCACCGCGAAATACTCCGACATCGGCCGCAAGATGTGCTCGAGCATCTGGCCCACAAGCACGACTCGCTCGCCACTTCGCACGGCCTCCACCAGCTTCTCCACTGCTTCCCGTCGCATTCCGGGCTTCAACTCGTACTGAAAATATTCCTCACCCAGCAAATCCAGCCGGTCTCGCGTAATCCCCCTCAACAAGCTGTGCAGAAACCGCGTCGCAAACGTCCGGCTCGCCATGTACGATACCGGCCGCAGCAGGCCCACCGCCAACATGCCTGCCCGCCGTACCCACCGTTCCAAAAAACTTTGGCTGTTCCAATGGAAATACCCCACGCTGCGCATCGCGCTCATCTCCAGCAGCGAGCCTTCCACGCGCCAGTACGTCACCCCGGGCACACGCGCACCCGTCGCTCCGCTCAATTTGGAAGAAGATTGAGGCATATCGTTCTTATGTGCTCGTTCGCTCGGGACAGGGGACACCCTGGTTCCTTTTGCTCTGCCTGACAGCTCTCGCTGCCTTTTTATCCCGGAAGCGCTTGGGCTGTCCGCGGATTCAATTCCCAAGGGCGGACAAACCGTATGAGATTCTTAAACTTAGCATCCCCGGCTCCTTCTAGCAACCAAACTTCCTCGCATTTCACGATTCGCTTCGTCTCATCGCAGCCCTTCGATATCGGCGTGTTGATGCTATCGTATGGAGAAGAAGTGTCCTCACTCAAAAACCAACTTCCGATCACGTCCCGGGGGTCCATCATGAGCTTTCGAAGGCTTGCCATAGACTCCGCCCTAATCGCTGTTTGCGCGGCTTTGCCTTTTCTCAGCTTCGCTAAGCCACAACAGCCGACCACAACTGCCGCTGACCAAAAGAAAGACCTTCCCGATTCGCCAAAGCCCAAAGGGGGACCATCGCCGGCCAAATTGCCGACTGAGGCCGCCTGGCCTCGCCTGTTCACCAGCGGCGACGATAAGTTCAGCATCTATCAGCCGCAGGTTGATCGTTGGGAGGGAAACCAGATTCAGCTTTATTCCGCCGTCGAGCTGAAAAGCGGCAAGGACACCGCCGCGAGGTATGGCGTTGTATGGTTCCAAGCTCGCACCGAAGTCGACAAGGTGAACCGTCTTGTTACCCTCGATCAGGCCAAGGTCACCGAAGTCAAGTTCCCCGCGGCTCACGAGATGGAAGCCAAACTCACGGCCATCTTGGAAAAGAGACTGCCGTCCGCCACCAAAATCGTTTCCCTCGACCGCCTCGAAGCCGAACTGGACCAGAGTGAAGACACCATAAGGGGCGTCGCGGTCAAGAATGATCCGCCGAAAATCATCATTGCCAGCAAGCCGTCCCTCGAAATCCTGATCGATGGCGCCCCACGACTAAGCGCCGTGCAAGACACAAAATTACAGAGGATTATCAACACACGTTCCATCATCCTCTTCGAAGAAGATAAAAAGCTCTACTTCCTGCGTGTCCAGGATTGGTGGCTGCAATCCAAGGAACTGGACGGCCCCTGGCAATACGCCAAGAAGCTTCCCGACGATATGAAGAAGGCCGAGGAATTTATCGTTAGCCAGAACCAGGCACAGGATCCCGAAGGCGAAAGAAACAAACAGCAGCCTTCGTTAAAAGAATCTGGCAAAAAAGGCAATGTTCCCGACGTCTACGTTGTTTATGGACCTGCGGAACTCATCGAAACCAAGGGAGATCCCCAATTCGCTCCGATTCACGGCGCTGCCCTCGAATATGTCACCAATACTACAGGGAACATTTTCCGGCTCGGTGCCGACTATTACGTTCTCATCTCTGGCCGCTGGTTCAAATCCCCTTCCCTTGACGGCCCTTGGACTTTCGTCGATGCACAAGCCATGCCTCCCGATTTCGCGAAAATTCCCACCGACAGTCCCAAGTCCACGATCCTCGCCTCTGTCCCTGGCACTCCTCAGGCCAAAGAAGCGTTGATTGCCAATTCCATTCCGCAGACCGCCACCATCACTCGTTCCGAAGCGAAGATTACCGTTCAATACGACGGTGATCCCACATTTGAGCAAATTGATGGAACGTCGCTCAGCCGCGCCGTCAATACCAGCGCTGCTCTCATTAAGGTTTCAGACACCAGCTACTACTGCGTGGAAGCCGGCGTCTGGTTCAAAGCGCCAACGCCGCAAGGTCCCTGGACCGTTGCCGACTCCGTTCCTGTCGACATTTACGACATTCCAGCCACTTCGCCGATTCACTACGTGACCTACGTAAAGGTCTACGGCTCGACACCGGACGTGGTCTACGTCGGCTATACGCCGGGATACTACGGCACGGTCGTCTCTTCCAGCACAACCACCGTGGTTTACGGCACTGGCTGGTATTATCCCCCGTACATTGGGCCCACCGTTTGGTATGGCTGGCCGTACACCTATGGCGTCGGTGCCGGCTTCACCTACGCAACTGACAGCGGCTGGAGCGTCAGTTTCGGCGTCGGCTACGGCTACTATCCCTGGTATTACCCGTGGTGGGGCCCGATGGGCTACTACGGTTGCTGCTGGTATCCCTACTATGGTTGGGGTGCGTGGGGCGGCGCTGCTGTGGCCAATGTCTACGGCGTCTGGGGCAACACCGCGTACTCTCGCACAGGTGCGGCATGGGCCAACCCGTACACGGGAAACTACGGAGCCGCCACTCGCGGCGCTTACCACAATACGCAAACGGGCAGAACCACGGTCGCCGGCCGCGGCTACAACACCAACGTTTATACTGGCAACACGTACGGCTACCGTGGCGGCGCGACCTACAACCCGAACACCGGCATCGTTGCCGGGGGCGGCGCGGGCTATGCCGGTAACATCTACTCCGGCGAAGGCTCGGCAAATCGCGGCGGTTTTGTCTACAACACCAATACAAACGCCGGTATCGCTGCTGGTAAGAACAACATCTACGCCGGCAAAGACGGCACCGTCTACCGCTATGATCGCAACTCCGGTAATTGGTCCAGCAATAGTGGCAACGGCTGGCAGAACGTGGACCGGCCAACACCAAGCCTGCAAAACCAGGAGCGTGCTCGCACCCAAGGCACGCAGCGCAGCCAGAACTTCAACTCCGCGCGCAGCGCTCCACGCGCCCGAATGGGCGGCGGCCGACGTCGTTGACCATTTCTATTTGTGCGCCTGCAGCGGATGGGTCCTGATTCGTTAGTTTGCTAGCACCAGCGCGGCCGCCGCTACCACAACTCCGCCGGGATATTCTTTGCTGTGCACTTCGTTCGACAGAAGCACCGCTTTATCAGGAAGCACCCGCCTGAATGCTTCGATTTCCGGTTCGCCTGGGCTTAATGGCAATGCGATCTGTCCTCGCTCCACAACCGAGCGCAGCATCGCCATGCTGATTTCGAATCCGTGATAGGCTGACTCTCCATTGCACGGATGCACGCATCGCTCGTCGTCCAGCCACCGTGCCATATCCTCTACATACGGCGGCATGTCCAAATCGTAATTCATGCAACCCGGGCCTGAGGTCACTCCGGTTTGCTTCGCGGTCACTGCACGCCAGCCTCCGCCCGTCAGCACTTCCGCGAATCCTTCCGTGCCATACACCGCGATCCGGTTTTTCCTCCACCAGTAATCCACTTCCGGCACGTCCGGCGCTCCTGCCCCGCATTCAATAATTCCGCGGACTCCATTCGCGAACTGGATGAACCCGCCGATGTAGTCCGGCGACGGATGATTGTCCGACAGCTTCCCGCGCCCGGCCGCCTGCGCCATCACCCATTCCGCCGCAACTTCACCGTTGTACCACCGCATATACTCCACCAGGTGCGTGAAGAGATGCAGGAACCAACCACCGGCGTGCGCGTGGATGGTGTGAATCCGCCCCAGCGCCCCGCTTTCCACGATTTCCTTCACCTTCGCGTAATGCTGCCCATACCGGTGCTGGTGCGACACCACCGTCTTGACTCCTCCCCTCTCCACCGCTTTGCGAATCTCGATCGCCTCGTTCATCGAAAGCGCCATCGGCTTTTCATAAGCGATCAGCCTCGCTCCTGACGCAATCCCCACACGAATCAGTTCCAGCCGTATCGTGGGTGGCGTGCAAAAACAGAAAATATCCGGCTGGATCTCCCGGGCCAGGCGCAACGGATCAACCGACGTCTTCGCAATCCCCAATTCCGCCGCGGCCTTCGCCAGTTGCTCCGCATTCACATCGCTGATTCCCACGACCTCAAATCGTGGATTTTTCTTGAACGCCTGGACGTGATGCTTTCCGCGTTTGCCGACACCCACAACCATCACTCTGTAGATCTTCTTCTCGCTCATGATTTTTCTCCCGCCTGGAGTTCTGTCCTGCGCCGGCTCACCAGCCGAACTTCGCGTCCCATTCCTTCAGCTTCTCAATCGTGTAATCCACTTCTTCAGCAGTCAGCTCGGGAAACATCGGCAGTGACACGCACTGCGCGGCGTTGCGCTCGGCATTCGGTACCTGCGGGTGTGGATCGGCGAGCTTGCCCCACGGGTAGCCTTCCTGCTGGTGAATTGCGATCGGGTAGTGCTGTTTGGCATCGATCCCGTTCTCCACCAGGAACTGCGTCAAATGGTCGCGCTTGTGATGTTCAATCACATATAGGTGGAAGACATGCCTGTAACCCGGCATCTCCTTCGGCAACCTGAAGCTGGTTCCCTTCAATCCATCGCTATACCGTTTCGCCCACACGCGCCGTTGATCCGTCCACTTCGTAATGTGCTTCAACTTCACGCTCAGAAATGCGGCGTGCAGGTCGTCCAGCCGGCTGTTGAATCCGAACGAATGGACCGACCGCTTCACCGAGCCATGATTCCTAAACCGACGCACCGCCAGCTCGATATCGTCACGATTCGTAACAATCGCGCCACCATCTCCGAATGTCCCCAGGTTCTTCTGGATGATGAAGCTCGTACACACGGCATCGCTCAGCTCGCCCTGCTTGAAGACGTCTCCATGCGCATCAATCGACTGCGCGTTGTCCTCCACCACCCACAGGTTGTGCCTCTTTGCGACAGCCTGAATCATCTTCATATTGGCGCAGTGCCCGTAAAGATGGACCGGCACGATCCCCACGGTCCGCGGAGTAATCGCCGCCTCGATCTTTGTCGGGTCGATATTGTTTGTCACCGGATCGCTGTCGACAAACACGGCCTTCCCACCCGCGATCCAGATCGCTTCCGCCGTGGCGAAAAAGGTGTTCGCCGTCGTAATCACTTCTTCCCCGGGCTTCAACCCCAACGCAAAAAACACCAGCCACAGCGCATCGGTGCCGGAATTCACACCAATGGCGTGTTTCATCCCGAAATAGTGCGCGAGTTCCTTCTCGAATCGCCCCAGCGCCGGCCCCATCACATACGCTTCGCTTTCCAACACCGCATGGAACGCGTCGTCGATTTCCTTCTTGATGCTGTGATACTGCCGGGCATGCCCGTAAAACGGCACTTTCAATTTCTGCGCTATCGTCGTCGCTGGCATAAATCCTCCTCGAACAAGCGAAGCTTTCCCTTCGCTTACCGTGATCGGCGCCAGGTTCGCCGCGTCGCATATTGATCGTGCGCCGGCGCTCCGGGTCCGTACTTGTCTCGAGGACGCTTCCTCCCGGGATGGGAATACACTTCGGGGAGACAAGCTGCCGGACTTATACCCTTATTGAATCGTTTTAGAAGTGACGATTGTCACATGTAGACAGGCCGGATCTACCGTCGTTGCTCGCAAGAAAAAGAACGGCCCCGCAGTTTCCCACGGGGCCGCCGGTAGTCTGTCTGGGATTGGCTGAAGGCGCGACACGCCTTTGCGAATCCAAACTGCTTTTCGCTAGGACTTAATAGCTTGCGCCTTAAGCCTCAGCCACCTCACGTTTACCACTTAAATCCGAATTTTTCATTGTTTTTGGATCGCCCTCCTTTCCCGTGTACGCACATACTAATTTCAACTCGCCCCCAAACGCAATATCCAACTTGCTGTATGTGCTCCAACACACCACGTCCAGTCAATTGAGGCCACACAAGGATTTTGGCTGGTGGGTGCCGCACCCTTGGTTTGTAAGGGTGCGGATTTTGACTTTATGTCTTGTCGGATTCTGAAGGTGAGCCTACACGCCCCAGCCGTACTTCTCCGCGTGCTCAAACGTCCGCTGCATCTCCTGATGCAGAATCTCCACGAACATCGCCGTGCCGATCTTTTTCGTGCCGGGCTCAGCGATATCTTCCGTGCGGTAACCCGCTCCCAGCACCCGCGTCAACGATTGTTCTACCCAATCCGCTTCCAACCCTAATCCAAACGTATCCCGCAGCATCATCGTTGCGCTCAGGATCGACCCGATCGGGTTCGCCATATCCTTCCCCGCGAGCGTCGGCGCCGATCCGTGTATCGGCTCAAACAGCGGCGCGCTCGTCCCGAAACTCGCCGACGGAATCAACCCAATCGACCCCACCAGCGCTGCCGCCTCATCGCTCAGAATGTCTCCGAACATATTCGAGGTAAGCACAACATCGAACTGCGTCGGCCGCAGCATCAACTGCATCGACGCGTTATCCACATACATGTGTTCCAGCTTCACCGCCGGATATACTGCGCTCATCGCCGTTACTGTCCGCCGCCACAACTGCGAACTCGTCAGCACATTGTGCTTGTCCACCGAGCACAATCTGCGCGAGCGCGCTTCGGCCCGGGTAAATGCAAACGTCGCAATCCGCTCGATCTCCGGCGTCGAATAGCTTTCCGTATCGAACGCGCGCTCCACTCCGCCTTCCACCACGTTTCCGCGCTCGCCGAAGTACATGCCGCCGGCCAACTCACGCACAATTTCAATATCCAGATCCCCCAGCCGCTCCGGCCGCAACGGCGAAATCCCCCGCAACGGCTCAATCAGCTTCACCGGCCGCAAGTTCACATAAAGCCCCAACCCTTTGCGCAGGTTCAACAGACCTGTTTCGCATCGTTTTCCGACTGGCAGGCCATCCCACTTCGGTCCACCCACTGCTCCCAGAAAAACCGCGTCGGCCTTCTTGCAAGCGTCCAGCGTCTCATTCGGCAGAGGCTCGCCAGTCTTGTCGATAGCCGCGCCCCCCACCGGCATCTCCACCATCTCAAATTGGTGCTGAAATTCCCGCGCGCATTCCTGCAGGACGCTCGCCGCCGCCTTCGTTACTTCCGGCCCGATCCCGTCCCCGGGCAGCAGCACAATTTTCTTTTTCAGCTTCATCCGTCAGTCCCCAAACACGTGACACAGTCATTCCTGACTGCTCTTCGTAGCGCCACGCCATCAGCCCGGCATTCATGGAATAGGCTTAGCATGTCCGCTTCAAGCCATTACCAAAACCTGTCATCCTGAGGAGCGTTTTGTGCGACGAAGGATCTCAGCCGCAGCGTCTTGCCCCCGAACCATCCAACTCCTCAGCTAACCGCCGTCGCTGGTGCGCCCGCCGCCACTTTCCTCCGGATCACTTCATGCGCAATCGCCATCAAATCCCGCGCCTTCACATTCTTGGCGCTGTCCGCAAACGCCGTCACCCGCCGGTAGCACTCCGCCAACTCCTCGTCGCTCGGATGATATCCCAGTTCCTTCAGCGACTCGCGCAGCGCATGCCGGCCCGAATGCTTCCCCAGGACCAGCGACCGCGACGGCACTCCTACCGCCTCCGGCGAAATAATTTCGTACGTCAGCGGGTTCTTGATGATTCCATCCTGGTGAATCCCCGCCTCATGCGCAAACGCGTTCGCGCCTACCACCGCCTTGTTCGGCGCCACCTGTGCACCCGTAATTTCGGTGAGCAACCGGCTCGACTTGTACAGCTCCTCCAGCTTCAGCTTAGTCGCCACGCCAAAGCTTTCTTTGCGCACCGCCAAAGCCACCGCTACCTCTTCCAGCGCCGCGTTCCCCGCGCGCTCCCCAATTCCGTTCACCGTGCACTCGATCTGCCGAACGCCTGCCCGCACTGCCGCCAGCGAATTCGCCACTGCCAGCCCCAAATCGTCGTGACAATGCGCGCTCAGCGTGATGTGTTCCGGATCGCCGATGTGCTCCCTCACCTTCACGAACATCTGCCCATACTCTTCCGGTACCGCGTACCCAACCGTGTCCGGAAGGTTCAGTACATCCGCACCCGCGTCCACCGCCGCTTGGCACGCCTTGCATAGGTATTCAATATCCGTCCGCCCGGCATCCTCGGCGGAAAACTCCACCTCTCCCACATAATTCCGCGCCAGCTTGATCGAACTGGAAATCGCCTCCAGCGCCTGTTCCCGCGTCATGTGCAGCTTCACTTGCAGGTGCAAATCCGACGTCGCCAGAAACACGTGCATTCGCGGCTCTTTGGCATCCTTCAACGCTTCCGCCGCTGCCAGAATATCTTCCCGCCTCGCCCGCGCCAGCGCCGCAATCGGCACGTTCCGCACTTCCTTGGACACGGCCCTCACCGCTTCCTGGTCGCCCTTCGACGCAATCGGGAAGCCTGCCTCAATAATGTCCACTCCCAGCTCCGCAAGCTGTTTGGCCATCCGGATCTTCTCGCTGGTATTCATCGAGAATCCGGGCGACTGCTCGCCATCCCGGAGCGTCGTATCGAAGATGTGTACGTGGCTCATAAAGTGCCTCCCGTGGATGATCCCAGTTACTCACGGTCGGGTCCTCAAGTCCAATTTATCTTCATTCTGTATTTGATAATTCTGCCTTATACTACCTCTGACGGGCTTCGGCCCGTTTTGGCTCAGGGTTCGGTGCTTGTCCAACCAGAAATTGTCATTCCGAACGGAGTTTGCTGTACGTAGTGCGAATGCCAACTCAAACCCGTCATTCCGAACAAAGTGAGGAATCTCTCTTCTTGCTTTCGTCCCGTGGCTGTACCACCCCAACGGCTCGTCATCCGGTTCTGGCATCCACGGCAACACGCCTCCCTAGGACAACCCCATGGATCTCGCTGAACTCCAAGTCTTTCTGACCGTCGCCCGCGAGGGCAGCTTTTCTCGCGCCGCCGAACGCCTTTACCGCACGCAACCCGCGGTCAGCCTCGCCATCCGCAAACTTGAAGAATCCCTCGGTCAGCCCCTATTCGTCCGCGGCGCCCGCCCCGTCCGTCTCACCGATGCCGGCACTCTTCTTCGCGAGTATGCCGAGCGACTGCTCAACATGCGCGACGAAGTCAAAAAAGGCCTCATGGACCTCGAAGGCCTCAAGCGCGGCGAACTCTCTCTCGGCGTCAACGAAAGCTCCATCCACGCCCTGCTTCCGGCACTCGCCAAATTCCGCGAAGCCCATCCCGGTGTCCAGATCCGCCTCCACCGCATGTTTTCGCGCGATATTCCTCACGAAGTGGTTAACTACCGCCTCGACCTCGGCGCCGTTTCCTTCGTCCCCCGCGACGCGCAGCTGCTAGCCACGGAAATTCTCAAGGACGAACTTACTTTCGTCGTTCCGCCCAAACATCCCTTCGCCAAGAAAAAGGAAGTCGATATTGAGGAGCTTGGCAAGGAAAACTTTATCGCTCACATCGTCGAATCTCCGTTCCGCCGCCGCGTCATCGAGCTTTTCGCTCGTCATAAGACCATTCTCAACATGCCCATCGAAATGCCCACGATCGAAAGCATCAAGCGCTTCGTGCAGATGGGCATGGGCGTCGCCATTGTTCCCCGCATGTGCGTCAATTGGGAGATCGAGCATGGCACCCTGAAAGAACTCAAGATTCGCCAGCTCAACATCCCTCGCCACCTTTACATCATCACCCGCCGTGGCGCTCGCCTCCCCCACGCCGCCGCCGAATTCATCCGCCTCCTCAAAGTCGAATAGCTCTTCGCAGTTGTAGGGCCGCCTTCCGAGGCGGGCCGCCACCGGAGGTGCTTGCCGACAACGTGATCTTCTTTGCGTCAAATCAAAGGAGTTGTCATCCTGAGAAGCGCCTTCTGCGACGGAGGATCTCAACTGATGGTGTTTCCCCAGCCTGCCCATGGTTCACGCCATCGCTAGGTCTTGGGCTCTTTGGACCTTCACTTTTCACCTTATACCGTTGCACGGTTCTTCTTTTGTACGCGCGCAAATTACGTGACCTGCCTCACTCCCCCTGCATCTGAATTTCGTTTATCCTGTACCCCTCAGCCGCCGAAGGACGCGGCCAGCGCATGCTCAGCGGTCTCGCCATTCTCGCTATCGGCTTCTTTCTCGGTATGCGCCATGCCACCGATCCCGACCACGTGATCGCCGTCTCTACCATCGTCAGCCGCGAGCGCTCCCTCTCCAAAGCCTCCCTCATCGGCGCCTTCTGGGGACTCGGCCACACCATCACCATTGTCATCGTCGGCGCCGCTATCATCCTCTTTAATCTCGTCATTCCCCCTCGTCTCGGCCTCACCATGGAATTTGCCGTCAGCCTCATGCTCATTCTTCTCGGCATTCTCAACCTCACCGGCGCCACCAAGTGGATCAGCGAAAAATTCTCCCCCGCGCATCCTCATGTCAGCGGCCAGCACGCTCACATTCACGAGCACAACCATCATCTTCATTACCACTGGCACGCTCATGCCCCTGCTCAGGAGCATCACGCTGATTCCCTGCCTGCCCCCCGCCTCGTCGAAAAACCTCTCCTCAACCTCGGCTGGTTCCACACACTTCGCCCATTGTTCATCGGCATCGTCCATGGACTCGCAGGCTCCGCCGCCGTCGCTCTGCTCGTGCTCACCACCATTCACAACCCGCGCTGGGCCGTCTTTTATTTGTTGGTTTTTGGATTGGGCACGATCGCCGGAATGATGCTCATCACCTGCGCTCTCGCGCTGCCCTTTTCCTATGCCGGAACCCGCTTCCGCGGACTTAACCAGGCCCTCATCACCGGCTCCGGCATCCTCAGTTTCGCCTTCGGCCTCTTCCTCGCCTACCAGATCGGCTTCGTCGACGGTCTCTTCACCACCCACCCCACCTGGGCCCCCCACTGAGGCATGCTCCGCAAAGCTTCTGAGAATCACATCTGCGGATGCTCCTCGATAACAGCGAGCGCTCCGTCGAAGTCTTGGCCACGCATCCAAAGGGCAGACTAGCGTCACAACACGATTCGCGCTGTGTTGCTGCCTCGCGGTGGCATCCTGTGCCCTTAGCTCGTCGCCGCTCGCAACTGGCGCTCACCTTCGCTGAGCGAGAGGACACTTCCGCGAGGGATGGCTTCCGGTTCATCGCTGCGTGAGATCACTCGGCGTCTCCATCGAGCGGGCGGTGGCCAACAGATTCAAACGTGAGATTTGGAGTCGATGATAATGAGTGAGAGAAAGTTGGGTGCCGCACCCTCGGGTTCAAGGGTGCGGATTTTAACGTCTACCTGTGGCAGATATTTGCGACCGCATCGCGTAGACCAACGCGACCAATCACGCGCCCTGCTAGGCCTAAATGCCTAGGTTTCAGTGCTAGCTCTTTTTCCCCGCCGCCGCGTCTTCCACTGTCGCGTAAATCGGCAACATATTATGCAGGCCCGCCACCATAACCACTGCCCTCGCCTGCGGAGTCAGCGACGCCAACGCCAGCGTTCTCTTCTGGTTCCGCCGGCTCACAAACAACGACACCAGCGCCCCCACTCCCGCCGAATCCAGAAAGCTGATTCCACTGAGGTCCAGCACCAAAGTCTCCGATTCATCCGGCCTCAACTGCTGGACAAACCCGTTCACCGTCTCCAGGCTCAATTTCCCCTTGGCATGGTAAATCGTTATAGTTCCACTGCTCTTCGCGTCTTTCTCTAAATCCAAAGTGATCGGTGGCATAAGCCTAAGACGATAGCGCGGAACCTTTTGAGTACACATTAACGCCCGTTAACATGGACTCGCTCAGTCCGTTTCTTCTTAAGACTGTTTCAAATGGGAACAGTCGCCGCTTTCTTAACCTTCTCTCATCCTCTTGTTATTGACCAAATATCAACATCACGCTAATGTAATTTCGGGCTTCTCTCTCTTTTCCAATTTTTTCCGGATAGATGTTCCGGATTAAGGAATCCTCATGCCACTCGGTCATCCTTCTGCTCCACTTTCGCTCCTCATGATCCTGCTCTCTTCCCTTCTCATTGGTCCGCTCTCTCACGCGCAGACTGCCCAACCATATCTCTTCGTGGAAATCCCGCCTTCCCCCACACAGCCAATCGCGGGAATGCTAGCTTTCTTTCGCAGCGACACGACCGGCGCGCTAACTCTTCTGCCAGACTCCGTCAGCACGTTCCATGATGCCTGCGTTCCTTCGGCAATCGATCCCAATGGTCGCTTCCTTTACAGCTTCTGTGGCGACGGGGCGTCCATGTACGCCATCGACACGACAACCCTCGCCCTCAGTGAAGTTTCCAACGCCCCGTTCGCCGCATCACAGCTGCAAGGTTTCTTCACCTCCGCCATCATTGCCGAAAGTTCCGGCCATTTTGTGTACGTCATCAAGCAGAGCGAGTCCGCCACGGAACTCACCAGGAATTTCTACCTCGACACCTTTCAGGTTGATGCGGTTACTCCTACGCTGGTTCCACTTTCCAGCCAGCCGCTGGATCTCGTCGGCGCTGGCACCATCGTCGTCGATCCCAACGGTCACGGCCTCGCCCTCTTCGTGAATCAACAGAACGCCGGCGCAAATCCCGACGCGGTCCTCTATCTGATCACCTTCGATCCAGTCACGGGCGTCCCCACCTTCGATCCTGGCGGTGGCCAGATCGTCGGGCAGAATGCGCGGGCCCTGGCGATCAGCCCGACAGGTATCTTTCTGGCCTTGAGCTACGGTGTCTCCGTCGGCAACCTCTCCAGCTACGCCATCTCCTCTACTTCTTTCACGCTTTCGAATCCGGCCGTCTACGAACTCGGCCCCGATCAAACTCCGGCTGGCAAATACGTTATTGGAGGTTCGATTTTCTTCAATCCTGGAAGCCAAATCCTATACGTCCAATCCGCCCCACCCGATTTCTCTGGCGGCGGACTCCCCTTCCAGCTCTTCGATCCACCTTCACTACTTCTCCTGCCCTCCTCACCGCTGGCCTTGACTGACGCGATTGCCTTCGCCGACGGCCTCCCCGACCCGCAAGGCCCCTTTGTTTACTCCTCCCCCTCTTCAGGCGGCCTCAGTGTCTTCTACGTCGACCCCATTTCCGGACACGCCAGCCAAACCGGCACCATCAGTGCGCCTTTCAATCCCGAACTTGGCTTCCTTCCGCCGAAAATTGCCTCCCTTGGTCCCAACGGCGGCCAAGGCACGTCCGGCCCGGTTCTTTCCCTGAGCGTTCCTTCTCTTACGTTTCCGCAAACAACATCCGGCCAATCCAGCGCCGCGCAATATGTCATCCTCAAAAACGTCGGCACAGAAGTTGTCAGCCTTACCTCGATCTCCATCACCGGCATCAACTCCGCCGATTTTCAACTCACCGGCAATTGCAATCCTCTCGCTCTCGCCGCCAACCAGTCCTGTACGCTCGCGGTCATTTACTCGCCCACAGCGGCGGGCACCAGCGTCGCTAGCATCGTCGTCTCTAGCAGCGCTCCGCAAAGCCCGCAATCCGTTTCTCTTGCAGGCTCGGCCATCGCTCCCATTTCTCATGTCAGTTTCAGCCCCGCGAGCATTGTTTTTCCTGCCACCAGCGAAGGCGCCACCAGCAGTCCCATCGTTCTCACGTTGACTAACGCCGGCGGTGCAGCACTACACATCACGAACACCTCGATCGCTGGCAGCAACGTTCCCGACTTTTCGTTCGCGCCCACCACTTGCATCGGCGCTATCAATGCCGGCGCCAGTTGCACTCTCACCGTCACATTTACGCCTCTCGCCGCAGGTCTTCGCAGCGCCACCTGGACCGTTACTGACGACGCTGCTGGCTCTCCGCACGTCATTTCCATCACCGGCACAGGCGCGCCCGCTGTGCAAATCGGCGCTGCGAGTGGTGGCAGCACGATTGCCAACGTTTCCGCCGGTCAACCAGCGCAATTCAATCTGCAAGCAACTCCTGGCAACGGCTTCACCGGCACGCTAACCTTCACTTGCGCTGGCGTTCCCTTCGGCGCCACATGTGTTCCGCCCGCCAGCTTGCCCGTGTTTGCCGGCAGCCCCGCTCCCTTCACCGTCTCCATCAACACGCTCGGCACCTCCGCTCTTCCACCGCCAGCGCCCCTCTCCAATTCCCCATTTCGCCCGACTCCCTGGCTCTTGGTTGCTGCCCTCGCCGCGCTACTCGTACTGCTCATGACGCAACTGCGTAGCTACGCCCCCTCATTCCCACGGCCCGTAACCATCGCGGCAACGGCCCTCTCGCTTTGTCTGATTTTTTCCGGAATCGGTTGTGGTGGCGCTGGGGCAAACTCCAATTCTCAGCAGCCTCCGCCGGAACAGCAAACGGCCACACCAACGATTCAACCCACCGGCGGCACTTTCAGCGCGCCGCAATCTGTCTCTATCTCCGATTCCACCAGCGGTGCCACCATTTACTTCACCATCGACGGCTCCGCTCCCTCTACTTCGTCCTCCGTCTACTCTGCTCCGTTTTCGCTCAACTCCGCCGCTACCGTCAAAGCCATGGCCGCCGCCTCCTCTCACACCAACAGTTCTGTCCAATCCGCCGGCTTCAGCTTCCGCTCCCCTGCCGGCACTTACTCCATCACCGTCAGCGCCACCGCCACGCCCACCGGCTCCTCCAAATCCCTGCAGCTCGCACCCATCGTCCTAACCTTAGTGGTGAACTAGCTCAACAGAACTTCAGGGTGCCCCATCCTTTCCGCGCTCCTTGCGGAAAGGGTGGGTCTGCTCTTTGCCTGTGACTTTCCTCTTGCTAACATCCTGAGGAGCGCATTTTGCGACGAAGTCTCAACGTAGACTTCTAGCAAGCCGGTACAATTCTCCAGCTGCCCGCCTTGTTTTGTGAACCGCTGTCTGCGGTTGGGCCGTCGAAAACTTCTCGCCGTCGCGTAACAACCGCGCACCTTCCTTCGTACTAAAAATGAAGACTCCCGGGTCTATCTCCCTCGACGTGTGTTTCTGTACGATGGAGGTAACCGACGGAAGGGCCCTCCACGCATGCTCGCGCTTCGCGACAATCTCCTGCTTTGCACCAGCGCCTTGCGCGCCCACAAGCTCCGCACTTCCCTCACCATGCTCGGTCTCACCATGGGCGTCGCCACTTTGATCACCGTAATGACCATCGTCCAGGGCGCCAACCTCTACGTCGAAAGCAAGATCGCCAACCTTGGCACCAACGTCTTCCAGATCGCCCGCACTCCTTTTGCCGTCACCGATTTCAACATCATCATCAAAGCCCTCAAATACAAGAAAATCGAACTCGACGACGTCCGCGCCATCACCGAAGGATGCCCCGCCTGCCGGGAAGTTGGCGCCACCGCCAGCGCCTCCGTGCGCGCCCGCTATGGCGATAAGGAACAGCAGGACGTCAACTTCTACGGCCAAACCGCCAGCATGTCCGATATCGACACCCGCACCGTCGACTTTGGCCGCTACTTCACCAATGCCGAAGCCGAGCATTCCGCGAACGTCTGCCTGATTGGCGACACCTTGGTGCAGAAGTTGTTTCCCGGCACGGACCCCATCGGCAAAAGCATTCGCGTCGGCAACGAAGAGTTCCTCGTCATTGGCATCATGGAAAAAATCGGCAGCGTCCTCGGGCAGGATCAGGACAATTTCACCATTGTTCCTCTCCCGGTCTTTTTGCGCCTTCAAGGGATCCACCAAAGCCTCACCATCAACGTAAAGACGCGGCCTGGCCAGTTCGAAATCGCTCAGGATCAGGCGCAACTCATTCTCCGCGCGCGCCGCCATCTCAGCGGCACCATGGAAAATGACTTCTTCGTCGGCACCAAGGAAAGTTACATGGCGCTGTGGCGCAGCATCAGTTCAGCCTTCTTTGGCGTCTTCATTCTCGTCAGCGCCATCTCTGTCGTCATCGGCGGCATCGTCATCATGAATGTCATGCTTGTTAGCGTTACTTTGCGCCGGCGCGAAATCGGCGTCCGCCGCGCCGTCGGCGCAACCCAAAGCGACATCCTCGGCCAGTTCATCCTCGAAAGCATCTTGCAGTGCATCGCTGGAGGAATCGCCGGCATCGCGCTCGGTTTTCTCGTAGCGCTTCTCCTGCGCACCTACTCGCCATTCCCCGCTTCGGTGCGCACTTGGGTCGCCTTCATGGGTGTCGTCATGAGTTCCGTAGTCGGCTTGTTCTTCGGGATCTACCCCGCGCTTCGTGCGGCGCGGCTCGATCCGGTGATTGCCTTGAGGTCTGAGTAATGGCTCTTATGACTCTGGCACACGCGCGCGAAAATTTCCTCGCCGCCATGGACACGTTGCGCTCCTCCAAAGTGCGTTCCGCCCTCACCGTTCTTGGCATCGTCATCGGTGTCTCGTCCGTCATCTCCATGGCCGCCATCATTCAGGGCCTGAATAAATTTGTGCAGGACCGCGTCGAGTCCCTTGGCTCTCGCACTTACTTCCTCACCCGGTTCCCTCCCGGCACCGATCCTTCGCATATGCCTGAACGTATCCGCACTCGGCGCTACCTCGAGTACACCTACGCCGAATACGTCCGCTCCGCCGCGCCCGACGCCGAAAATGTCACCACTGTCGGCACGCGCGGATTTTTTCTCGGCGACTCCAATCTCATCACCAGCGGCGACCGCAGCGTCGAGAAGCTCATCGTTCGCGGCGCCGAACCCGAGTACACCACCGCTCTCCCCCTCTTCAATATCGAACACGGCCGCTTTATCAGCGCCTTTGACCAGGAACATGCCCGGCCCGTAGTCGTCCTCGGCGCGTCAATCAGCGAATCCCTTTTCCCGAATTCTGACCCGCTCGGCCAAACCGTGCGCATCAACGGCTGGACTTACGAAGTCATCGGCGTCTTCAGCCACGATCAGGGCTTGTTCCTTGGCCCCGGCGTCGATATCTTCGCCATTATTCCGCTCAGCCAGTTCAAAAAGCAGTATCCCGAAGCTAAAGAACTCATCATGCTTTTTACCGTGCCCAAAAATTCGAACGTCGAAACCGCGCAGGCAGAAGTGATTCAAGCGATGCGCAGGCTGCGTCGCGTTCCTAATGACAAGGAAAATGATTTCGAGCTGAGTTCCCCGGACTTCCTCAGCAATCTGTGGAATCAACTCACTGGCGCGTTGGTCATCCTAACGACCGCCATCAGCTCCATCGGACTGCTCGTGGGCGGGATCGGCGTGATGAACATCATGCTCATCTCCGTCACTGAACGCACTCAGGAAATCGGCGTCCGCAAAGCCATCGGCGCGCGCAAAGCCGACGTCCGCCTGCAATTCCTTTTCGAAGCGGTAGTTCTCACGCTGGTTGGCGGCTCGCTCGGCATTCTCATCGGCGCGGGCATCTCTACCATGGTCCGCACCCTGGTGCCCTCCGTCCCCGCCACTCTCTCCTACCTCTGGGTCGCCATCGGCTTCGCTATCTCCGTCGGCGTCGGCCTCTTCTTCGGCTACTACCCCGCCAACCTTGCCGCCAACCTCGACCCTATAGAAGCCCTCCGCTACGAATGAACCTGGTCGCGCAATCTTCCTGCCAATCTCACGCCGACAAGACGGTGGTCTTGAACGTTGGCAATTCGGGCTGCAAAATTGGACTTCTCACCGGAGGACGAGCTTGACCGCCACTTCAGTATTTCGACCGGATATCAAGACACTCTACGTTGGTTTTGTCGTCTCCTGGTTTTGTTTCATTTTCATGCTCCACGAGATGAATCTGCCTCATCGTCGTGTTTCGTTACCGGTCTTGATCGTGCTTGGCGTGATCTCACCGGTCCTCGTGATCGTTGATGGTTTCGTGTTGAGGAGAACGCTTTTCAGGCAGTCTGCCGAGGCACTTCCTCATGACCCGCTAAAGGCGAGCGAGCGCGCCAGAGGGGCCAACCTGATCAGTTTTTGCTGCGCCTTAAGTCCAGCCATCTTTGGTGCCGTGCTGAGATTCCTCGGGACCGATTGGTCGCTGCCCGGGATTTTGTTCGGAGTGAGTCTGATTTTCCTTCTGTTATGGAGGCCGAACGGCTCGTCGTGAGCATCGCTATACCGGTGCGGTTGCTCCGGGTTCGGGGTGTGTGAACCTGGGTCTTGGGTTGGGTGCCGCACTCTTTGCTCTGTAAGGGTGCGGATTTTGACTTCAGCTGTTGACTGTCGAGTCTCGAACCACTCTACTTCCCGTAGCTCACCCGGTAAATCACTCCCGCTCCATCGTCGCTCACCAGCAACGACCCATCCTGCGCCACGGCCACGCCCACCGGCCGTCCATTCACATTCTTCCCGTTCGGGTCAGACACCAATCCGGTCAAGAACGGTACCGGATCCTCGCTCGCCTTCCCATCTTTGAATCCCACAAATGCGATCTGATAGCCGTTCCGCGCCGCGCGGTTCCACGAACCATGTTCCGCCACAAACGCGCCCCCGCGATACTTGTCCGGAAACTGGCTCCCCGTATAAAACGCAAACTGCAGCGGCGCCACGTGCGGCCCCAACAGCACATCCGGAATAATCGCCTTCTCCACCAGTTCCGGTCGCTGCGGCTTCACTCGCGGATCCACGTTGCTGCCAATGTAGCTGTACGGCCATCCATAAAATCCGCCATCCACAAGCGACGTGAAGTAGTCCGGCGGGAGGTTGTCTCCCAACTCGTCGCGCTCGTTTACCGTCACCCACACCGCACCGGTCGACGGCTCGATCCCCAGTCCCACCGCATTCCGCAAGCCCGTCGCATACAGCCGCGCGTTCTTTCCATCCGGATCGCACACCTGCACCGCCGCCCGCCGCTGATCCTTTTCAATATCAATGTTGCTGCTCGACCCCACGCTCACATACAGCTTGCTGCCATCTTTGCTGAACGCGATCGTTCTCGTGAAGTGCCCTCCACCTCCTGGCACGTCCAGAATTTTTTCCGCGTCACCGGCCCGCTTCGACGTTTTCAGGTCGTACTTGAACCGCACTACCGCGTTCGTATTTCCCACGTAAACGTAATCTTCATGGAACGCAATCCCGAACGGCCGGTTCAATCCCTCCGCGAACACTTCCCGCTGCTGCGCCCCGCCCGTCCCCTGCGGATCGCGCAACACGATTACCTGCCCTGCGCCCGTATCTGCCACGAAAATGTCGCCGTTTGGCGCCGTCATCAAGAATCGCGGCACCTTGAAATCCTTCGCGAACACATTCACGCGGAATCCCTCCGGCACCATTGGCACAAATCCTTCCGGCGGCTTCACGCCCGAGGGTCCATTTCCCGCCGACTTGGTTGTGAACGGCGCCGGTAATTGCGGTTTCTGCCCATGGGTAACCTGTGCCCCAGCCGGCAATAGCAGCAGCACAAACTCAATCAAATAAATCACAAAAAAGAAGACTGATGTCCTCATTCGCGTCCCCTAATGCAATCTCATTTTTGTAACGCATTCGTCTCAAAAGGATAGATGCCCCGCGGTCATTCTCGGTTCCACGCTGCCCTCGACCAACGAGTCTTATGGGTGCCCCATCCTTTCTGCGCCTCTTGCAGAAAAGATTGGTCTTCTCTTCGCCGTTGCCGGTGCTTTCTCCGTCCTCTGCGTTAATCTTCTTTCTTCAAGCCGCCCGGCTCTCCAACATCGCCATCCGCATCGAAATCGTCCCAAACTCCATGCCCTCGTACGGAAAACTTACCTCATCGGTTTCCGCAGCAGCGCCCATGCAGTACAGCACCGGCGCATAATGCTCCAATGTCGGATGCGCTTCCCCCAGCAGCGCCCCTCCCCAGTGTTCCGGCGCGGCCAACCCCTCCAAATCTCTCTCCTCCATCGCCCTTTTCACTTTCGCGTCAAACTCCTCTGCCCACCCATAACCAGCGTTCGGCATCTCCCAATTAATCTTGTGCAGGTTGTGGACCACGTTCCCGCTTCCCAGGATCAACACGCCGCGCTCGCGTAGTTTCTGCAGTTCCTTCCCCAACGCTACATGTTCCGCAAACGTCTTCTCGTGATCCAGACTCACCTGAAACACCGGCACATTCGCCTGTGGGTACATGTGCCGCAACACGCTCCACGCTCCGTGGTCGAGTCCCCACTCGTGATCTACATTCAAGTGCTGCTCCATCGCCAGCCGCTTCGCCTCCGCCACCGCTCCCGGCGCCGGATAGTTCACTTGATACAGCGGTTTCGGAAACCCATAAAAATCGTGAATCGTCCGCGGCCGTCCCATCCCCAGCACGTGGCACCCTCGCGTCACCCAATGTGCCGAGATCACACACACCGCCTTTGGCTCCGGCAGCCGCTCTCCCAGTTCGCCTAGGCACCGTGTGAACGCATTCTCCTGTATTGCGTTCATCGGTGATCCATGTCCCACAAACAACACTGGCATCTTCATAAGTCGGCTCCCCAAAATCGGCGGTCAATTTTAACCCCATCGCGCAAGCCTCCGGTGTGACCGGTTCCACACGTTGCCCCTTACAGATTTTTCTCGAGTCTTGTAACCTTCTTCTGGTATTCCTGCATCCAACGGTTGAACTTTCCCGCGGGAGAGGTTGCTCTGCGAGCTTGGTTCGTTACGATGCTTAAGACCTTTCGCTCTTTTTTGGTTTTTGTTGCCGCTCTGCTCCCCATCTCGCTCCACGCCGCTTCCCACACCACCAGTTCCTTCCCCAAGCCCGCCGTTGATAGCCCTGTCGCTCATGCTCATGGCCGCGAAGAAGCCGTGCTCTCCGGCGGATGCTTCTGGGGCGTCCAAGCCATTTTCGAACATACTCGCGGCGTTCTCTCCGCGGTCTCGGGTTACTCCGGTGGCAGCGCCGATACCGCTCACTATGAAATGGTGGGCGGAGGGAACACCGGTCACGCCGAAAGCGTCAAGGTCATTTTCGATCCAGCGCAAATCACTTACGGCGAAGTTTTGATGATCTTCTTTTCCGTGGCTCACGATCCCACGCAACTCAACAAACAAGGCCCGGACTGGGGCACGCAATATCGCTCTGCTCTGTTCTATGCAAGCCCTGAACAGCAGAGAATCGCTGAAGCCTACATCGCCCAGCTCAACGTCGCGAAAGTTTATCCGCAGAAAATCGTCACCCAGGTCGTTCCGTTGAAAGAGTTCTTCCCCGCGGAGAATTACCACCAGGACTACGTCAAGCACCATCCCGACAATCCTTACATCGTCATCAACGATCTCCCCAAACTCTCGGCTTTCCGCAAACAATTCCCCGACCTCTACCGCGACCAGCCGTAGGGGCTTTGCTCTCGTGGCAATTCGAGTGATCTTGAGGGTGCTCCATCCTTTCCGCGCTCTTTGCAGAAAGGGTGGGCCTTCTCTTCGCTGTTGTCTTTCTTTCTTGTCATCCTGAGCGCAGTAAAGGATCTCATCCGCTGCATCTTGGCACCGCTCAACCAGTGCAACGCCACGCCGGCACCTCAACCCTTCTCCGGTCTCTCCGTCACCGCCCTCCCCGCACTCCCCGGCAACGCCCTTTTCCCCGTTTCCTTCTCCAAATCCTCGAGCAACCCTTCCATCCCGCCGTACGCGTAAATCGTCGGCGCGTGATTCTGCATCAGCCCGCCGGTATCCGCCGTCGGCCCATAGTTGCTATGCAAATCCCGCCCTAGCATCCGCAGCATCGCCATCTGCTGCCCCCGATGGTGCGACGTGTGCGCGATACGTCTCGTCATCACCCATGCCATCGTCCGTTTCACGTCGAAAAACGTTGTCTGGCTCTCCCACCACGCCTCATCTTTGTTCTCCACCACCCGGAGCCGCTTGCCGCTATCCTCCGCGTATCTCCGGATAAATTCATTCCTCGTCTCTTCCTGCGGCAGCGGCGGCGCTCCCACATCGATCTTCAACATGTTCCGGAACCACAGATCCTCGCTCACGCACTGATGGATCATCTGCTCTCGTACGCTCCGTCCCCGCGCATCGTCCCGTCTTGGCCGCATCGGCAGATCCTCTTCACGAAACTCGCTCCAAACGCTCACTACCTTAATCCGTTCCGTCGCATACGTTTCGATCAAGAATTCGTAGCGCATTTTCGTTTCCTTTCGTCCGTTGTCTTTGTAAAAATCTGTTCTTTCTTCCCACTCCCTGCTTGACGCCCTCCATTCACCGGCGTATCAAAGATATCTGCGCAGTTTTGCTTTGCTTTGCCTGCCCTTCCCGGCCCCTCTCCTGGCTGCGCTTAAATTCACTTTTCGGAGGAAGAATCATGTCTGTTCACGCTATTCCCGAGGGCTATCACACCATTACACCTTCTATCGTGTGCAAGAACGCCGCCCGCGCCATCGAATTCTACAAGGAAGTGTTTCGCGCAAAAGAAATTTCCCGAATGACCGGCCCTAACGGCACCATCGGTCACGCCGAGCTTCAGGTTGGCGACTCTCGTCTGATGCTTAGCGATGAATTCCCCGGCATGGCCGAGGCCCCCGGGTCCGACTCTCCCCGCTCCAGCGCTCTCCACGTTTACACCGAGAACGTTGATGCGATGTTTGATCGCGCCGTCAAGGCCGGCTGTAAGGTCGAAGCGCCGCTCCAGAATCAATTCTGGGGCGATCGTTTCGCCAAACTCCGCGACCCGTTCGGCCATTCCTGGGGCATCGCGCAACATGTGGAAGACGTTGCTCCCCAAGAGATGGAAAAGCGCGCTGCTGCCTGGATGTCTCAGATGAACAAGGCCACCGGTGCCAAAGCCTGATCCACAAATCACGAAGGGGGTACTAGGCTATCCCGCTTAGTACCCTTAACCCTTTTGCACGCAAGCACATAGGAAAACGTGGTACACACTTAGGAAAAGCTCTTTCTAATCCTCAGCCATACTTCCTTCCAACCCCGCCGCAACTCTTTTCTTTTGAATAGCTGGCCACACCCCTCCAATGGCCATGGCATTGCACCACTTCCCCTCGAACAGGAACTCCGCAGCCTGTCGACTTACCTCGGGAGATTGGGATGCGATTCTTCAGGTTTTTTGCCTTGGCTTTTCTTGCTCTCTGTTTTATTCCGCTGGCTTATGCGGACGGCAGCCCTGTGAACATGGTCTTCACTGGGGTCAACGGTGCGAACGACGGCGTTTACTACGTCAGCCCTTATACCGGCACCGCCAACGGTCAAACCGTCGTGCTTTTTTGTGATGACATCAAGAACGACGTCTACATCGGCGAAAAGTGGATGGCCAACGTCACGAACCTGGGTACTGCGCTCAGCACCACCGGAGGCCTCGGGAATACCCGGTACGGCGGCGTTCCCGGGTCACCAGTTTTCTCGAATGCAGGAGTCGCATACCAGGAAGCGGCCTGGCTTACCACTCAATTTGCCAGCCATCCTACGGATCTCGTCAGCTTGCAATACGCTTTGTGGGACATCATGAATCCCGGTTCCGAGCCCACCACTTACGGCGACGTCTCCTATTGGCTGGGTCAGGCAGCCGGCAACTACTCCTCCATCAACGCGTCCGACTTCTCCATCTATACCAACACGGGAGATTTGGCTCTCAAGGGCCAAGTTCAGGAATTTATCGTTCACACTCCGGAGCCCGGCTCCTTCGCTCTTCTGCTGTGTGGCCTGCTCGCGCTCGTGGCCTTCAGCTTCACGCGTCGCGCTGCCGCTTAATTTCCGTTCGTCCTGGCTGTAAGTTTTCCTTCCTCCAGACGAAAGAGCCCTCGGCCCAGCCGAGGGCTTTTTCTTTGCCGCTGAAATTTCGCTTCTCCTGCTATTCGAATGATCTTGAGGGTGCCCCATCCTTTCCGCGCCCTTTGCGGAAAGGGTGGGTCTTCTCTTCGCTGTTGTTCGTCTTTCTCGTCATCCTGAGCGCAGCGAAGGATCTCAACCTAACCTTCAAGCACGCTCTTCAATCTTTGCGAAACTACCTTTCTTCCAGCGGCCACAACCACGCCGCCCCTCGCACCCCGCTCGCATCTCCATGCTTCGCAACGAGTACCTGCGTGTCCGCCTCCCTGCCAAACACATACTCCTTCAATCGCGTCGGCACGTTCTGATACAGCCGCGGCACCTGCGACACTCCCCCGCCTAGCACAATCACATCCGGATCGAGAATATTCACTAACTGCGCCAAACTACGTGTCAGCCGGTCTTCGTACCGCTCCAGGCACACCATCGCTTCCGCATCTCCCGCGGCACTCCGCGCTACGATTTCCTTTCCCAGCAATTTCGTCTTCGTGGCCCGCTCGTAATCTTTCTCCAGTCCCGTCCCGGAGATCCATGTCTCAATGCATCCGCGGAATCCGCAGTAGCATTCGGGCCCGGGAAATTCCTCGGCGCGCATCCAGGGCAGCACCGTGTGGCCCCACTCGCCCGCCACCCCGTTCGGCCCATTGTGGACTCGCCCCTCCACTGCAATCCCTCCGCCCACTCCCGTCCCCAAAATCACCGCGAACACCAGCCGCTTCCCCGCTCCTGCTCCATCAGTGGCTTCAGAAACCGCCAGGCAATTCGCGTCATTCGCGCAACGCACCTCGCGATTCAACGCGTCACTCAAATCCTTGTCGAACGGTTTCCCGTTCATCCATGTCGAATTCGCATTCTTCACCCGGTGCGTAATTCCCGACACGGTCCCGGGGATCCCCACTCCCACCGTAGCGCTGCGCCCCAACTTACTCTCGATCGACTCCACACCCTCCTTGATCGCGCGCACCGTTCCTTCGTAATCTCCCCGCGGCGTCGCCACGCGATGCTTGTGCAGTTCCGTGCCGTCACGCTCTAGCGCTACAAACTCGATCTTGGTTCCACCCAAATCGATACCGATGCGCAATTTATTTCGCGCAGCATTCCCTGGAAAAGTTGTCATGGTATTTTTCGACCTGAAGTACCCGCGATTCTATCCCACTTTTTTTCTTTCCAATAAACAAACTCCCGACCACGGCCGGTTACTTAATGGGTCTTTCGATTCCGGCAATTTCGAAAGAAGACGCAAGAGCAACGGCGGCCTACCGAATTGCGTCGCGGTTTTCAGCAGGCCCTGTGCCTGCGCCGGCTCCCATCCAAACGGCCGGAAGAATCCCGCTCTTTCCGGAGGACCGAAACGAAACGGCGCTCCCGCCTTCTCCAGCGCTCTACCCGTTCGCCTTTGCATCATTCGCAACAATCCCGGCGAGTGAATGTCCAGAATCCACCGCTGCAACGATGCCACGTCGCTCAAGTCCTTTGCCAGCGACCCCACTTCCTCCGGCCGCAAATAAATCAGCAATCCCTCTGTCAGAATGACTCCACGTTTTCCCTTTGCGCCGATCTCCGCAAGCGCTCTTCTTCTTTCATCGACCTTCGACAAGTCCAGCCGGATTCGTTCCAGCACACACCTTGGTTTTTCGTTTGCGAGAATTCCTTCCTTGTATGCGACGATCTCCGGCAAATCCAATTCCACCCAGTGTAAATTTGCCGGCAGCTCCATCCGATACGGCCGCGCGTCTAACCCCGCCGCGCAATTCACCACCAGGTCCGCTCCATTCGCAATTTCTTCCCGCAGGAATTTGTCGAACAAATACGTGCGCGTCACCCACGCCCATGGATGCGATTGTCCCTCCGGAAGCGACTTCGCGATTTCCGTTCCTCGCCCGCCTTCCAACTTTTCCGCATACGGATCGCGGAATAGCGCATCCGGACGCTTTGTCTCTTCCGCGCGAAAATACGCCGCCCACAATGCCGTGTCCGATATGTTCCGCACCGCCCCGGGTGAATCCGCCATTGCGCGCATCCTCCGTGCGCTAAGTTAAACGCGATGCCCCCGCCGTTGCAACTGTCTCCCGAGGTAAGAAATCGTCACTGCTCTCTCGATTGGCCGTCGGCGGCGACGCCCTTTTCCAATAGACTAATGGTGGGCAAGAGACTCGCGGAGCCACATTGCGGGCGTTCCGATTCGCGTCGAGTGGCCGATCAGTTCGACACCATCGAGCTGCTTGCAACTCGCGCGCCACTCACCCAAGACAATCATGGCAAAGAGACTCCTTCTCCTTTTCTTCTTTTGCGCTCTTGCACTCTTTGCTCAGACCAACACTGGCGAACTGCACCTGCAAGTGACCGATCCGACCGGCACGGGACTCAAATCAAAAGTCCATATCATCAGCGAAGGCACCCAGTATCGCCGTGTTTTGACCACGAACGACCACGGCGCATTGACTGTCCAGCGCTTGCCTTTCGGCGTCTATCAGCTGCAAATCCGGCAATCGGGATTTGCCGATGCCGACGAGTCCATCGAGATTCATTCCTCGATCCCCGCAGAACACGCCATAACGTTGAAGCTCAGCACAGTCAGTCAGTCTGTCAACGTGACTCCGGCAAACACACTCATCGACCCCGACCAGCCCGGCGCCGCAAGCCAGATTGGCTCAGACTTCATAACTAGCCGCGTCAGCTCGGTCCCGGGCCGCTCCATTCAGGACTTGGTGAATTCACAGCCAGGATGGCTCTACGAAGGAAACGCCGTTTTGCATCCCCGAGGTTCGGAATACCAAACCCAATTCGTTATCGACGGTATCCCGCTCACGGACAATCGCTCTCCCAGCTTTGGCCCCGAAATCGAAGCCGACGATGTCCAGTCCTTGAGTATCTACACCGCCGGAATCCCCGCTGAGTATGGCCGAAAAATGGGCGGAATCGTTGAGGTCAATACCTTGCAGGATTCGCAACCCGGTTTCCACGGCAAACTCGTGCTCTCGGGCGGGAGTTTTGACTCCGCCGGCGCCTTGGCCCAGGGGCAATACGTTTGGGGCAAAAACGCCTTTGGAGCTAGCGCCAGCGGCGACATGACCAGCCATTATTTGAACCCTGTGGTCTTACAAAATTACACCAATACCGCCACCCTCGGTTCCTTCTCGGCCCACTACCAGCGCGATCTCAGCCTGAATGATCGCTTGAACTTCATCGTCTGGCACGAACTGTCGCGCTACCAACTCCCCAACGAGCAGCTACAGCAGGCCGCCGGCCAGCTGCAAACCGCCCACAACTTCGAAACCATGGGCGTCGTCTCTTACCAGCATTTCTTTTCGTCCAATGAGGTCGCTAATCTCCGCGGCATGGCCCGTGACAATTCCAACGACTTCTCTTCCAATCCCTTTTCCACGCCCATCGAAATCTTTCAGCACAATCGCTTTCGCGAAATCTATTTCAAGGGTGATGTCACCATCAGCCACGGCCGCCACGAAATTAAGGCCGGCCTCGAATCGGACAATCTCTTTCTGCACGAGAATTTCAGCTACAACCTCACCGATCCCTCGCAGTTTGACCCAGAAACTCCGCTCACCTTCAGCTTCCTCGCGCATCATCCGGATCTCGAGCAATCCGGCTATGTTCAGGACTTGGTTCGACTCGGGAAATGGACCCTAAACGCCGGCCTTCGCTGGGATCACTACCAGCTCATCCTCAACCGCCAGGCCGTCGACCCGCGCTTGGCCATTTCCCGTTATTTTCCTTCCCAGAATTTACTCCTGCACTTTTCCTATGACCGCGTTTTTCAGACTCCTTCTTTTGAAAACATCTTGCTTTCGAGTTCGACCGCAGCCACCAGCCTCAACCCGGTCTCTCTCCAGCTTCCAGTCGAGCCTTCGGAAGGCAACTATTACGAAGCGGGCCTGACCAAGGTTTTCCTCCAGAAGTTCCGCCTGGACGCCAACTATTTCCGCCGCCTGGTCAACAATTTCGCGGATGACGACCAGATCAGCAACACCACGATTAGTTTCCCGATCGCCTTCCGCAAAGCCATCATCTATGGCGCCGAGGCGAAGCTGGATTTGCCCGAATGGCGGCGCTTCTCGGGATTTCTCAGTTACTCCTACGAAGTCGGGAATGCCTGGAATCCGGTTACAGGCGGACTGTTCCTCGGAGCCGATGCCGCCATCCCTACCACCGGACATTTCCCCGTCTCGCAGGATCAACGGAACACCGTTCGCGCACGACTTCGCTATCAACTCGCCTCTCGCCTTTGGCTGGCGGCCGGGATCCAATACGACAGCGGTCTCCCCTTTGAGTTTCAATGCGATCCCGACCTCACACCGGATCAGTGCATCGCAAACGAGGTTCAGACCTACGGGCCGCAAGTCGTCAATCGCGTAAACTTCGCGCGAGGCCGCATCTATCCCTCTTTCCTCGTCAACGCTTCCGCAGGAGCGGATCTTTACAAGTCCGACCGTCTAGCCCTGCACCTTCAAGCCGATGGCCGGAACCTCACCAACGAAGTCAACGTAATCGACTTCGGTGGACTATTCTCCGGCAATGCCATCGGCCCATCGCGCAGTTTTGCGCTGCGGCTGACCACAACGTTCTGATGTGCGCGGCTCAGAAACCCAGTCGCTTACTCTCGCCAGTTCGCCCTAGAAGTGGAATCCCAATTCCACCGTCTCCGTGCGCGGCGTCACATAATGTGTCCCGCCGTCTCCGAAAGGGACCGCCCCGGCCACCAGCCCGCTGTCGTATCTCCAGTTGAATCCGAGCCACGGCCCCGGACTACACGGCCTCTAAATAGGAACGCGAAGAGACGGGGGATTTGGGGTCAGAAGACGGTCGCCCGCGATCTAAGCGCCGCAAAGCCTCCAGGCACAACCAAAGATGACACAATCAGATTGTTTGGCGACCCGCCCGGTTCGATGTAGACTCGTGGCGTAAATTTTATCCGTCTTTAATTGACCCAGGCCCTTTTGCACCAAAAGTTCAAGCCCTTTCAGACGCACGCGCGCCGCATAGCGGTTTGCTGCGTAATGCTGTTGATCGCCGTCAATAGCTGCGCGCCTGCAGCGCTCGAAGCGCGGTCTCGCGAATCCGGTGCAGAATCTGCGCCCTTGAAATTTCCCGGCTCCGAAATAAGTGCTTCCGATTGCAGCATTATTTATGCAGGGTTCGTAGGCGCCATGGAGACTTCCGAGCACAAAGCATCGGGCATCGTGCAAATCCGCGACACATTGCGGGGCCCAACGTATCCAGATGTCTGCGCGAAATCGTTTTTGCCCTACAACCCCTCTGCCGGATATGAGTGGATCCTGAGCCACTTTCCTTCGCACCCCGGCCCGCTTTCAAAGAATGAGCTACAGCACTGCCCTCGTATCATCTTGGCGGGCCACAGCACCGGCGGCTGGGCGATGCTGAGTGTGGCGCGCGAACTGAGGGATAAAGACATTCCTGTGGAATTGACGATTCAAGTGGATAGCGTAGGGATCGACGATGTCACGGTGCCCAGCAACGTGAAAGAAGGCGCCATTTTTCATGCCCACGACCCTCTGATGTTTATGACCACAAAACGGCTGAAGCTCGAGGACGCATCCAAGACGAAGATCGTGGCGAACATTCTGGTAAAAGGTGCGGGCCACCTTTCCATCACACGCGACCCGCGGATCCGCGCGTTAGTGGTTATGACGATCGAGCGATTGCGCGGAGGAACCGCGGATTCGATTGCACCGGCCATGCCTGCTCGCATGCCTTAAAGGCTTCGCGATCAGCAGATTTATGCGTTGCCAGACTCTTGCCCCGAGTTCCTCGCGTTGTCACAGGCCTTCACTCACTGTTTCAAGTATCGAAGCGCAACACATCCGGACTTAAGAACCTTCGACTCAACCAGCTTCAATTGCAGTCTCTCCGGCAGGCTAACTCCTTCCAACAACCGTCTTCCCTCTCCCGCAACGATTGGATGAACGACAAAACGATATTCGTCAACTAGACCAAGTTCTATAAGCTGCGTGGGAACAGCCACTCCGCCGGCCATAATATTTTTGCCTGGTTCTTGCTTCAATCGAAGGATTTCGCCTTGTAGGTCTGAACGAACAATTCGCGCGTTTCCTTCGACGCTCTCTAACGATTGGGAAAAGACTATTTTGTTGGTGGAGCCAAATGCGCGAGCAAATTCGTGTGCCGCCCTCGTCTCAGACTGGCTCCTTGCGACATCCGGCCAAAAAGGAACCATCAATTGATATGTCTTGCGTCCAAACACAAGCAGGTCAACGTCGCGCATGAGGTCCGTATAATGTTCAAGGATTTCGTCATCGCCATTCGTTTTAGTGTGGTCGCAACAGCCATCTAACGTTATATTGATCGCGAAGATCACGTTTCTCATTGCGTCGCCTCGTTCTGATTTCCTCAGATTAGATGCGCTATCGGCCACAGACTCTTCGGCAGAAATCTCGGCGTTATATACTCCCAAGATGCAGCGAGCCGTCCGAAGTCGTCGAAAAGTATACGGGCAACTCCTGGAGCATGCGCGCCGCCAACCGCATCGGGAATGCTGCGGAATTCTGGCCGGGCAAAATGGACTCATTACGCAAGCGTTCCCTGCGAAGAACGTTGCGGCCGATCCGGTCAGGAATTATCGCATCGCGCCTACGGAAATCCAGCGTCTGATGGGGGAACTCCGTAAGCGGCGACTGGAATTCCTCGGAATCTATCACTCGCATCCGCATTGGCTCGATATCAACGAGCCTTCGCCCAAAGACATCGCGCTGGCCTGCTCTTCTGAAGCGATCTATTTCATCGTTACGCCCCGGCCGTACGCAATTACCCCCATCAGGGCGTTTTCCATCCGGGAGGGCCGTGTATTGGAACTTGAAATTCGGGTCCTACGCTAACGTAAACGCACTGCGCCTTACGTCCCAAATCTCCGCTGCGCGTCTACGGCTTGCGCTTTAGCCAGAGTCTGCTACAGCGTGTCACCGCGTACGGATCTTCCAACAGGCAATAACCGCTTTTGACCAGCATGACACGCACTCGGATCGCGGTAGAACCAATACACGATGGCAATGCCCACAATTTGGACACAACCGTGCCGTCGAGAACAAAGCGATCTTTCCAGAAGCGTGCGAGCTGCAGTTCCGTAATCTTGCGTCGCGTGATGTCCCGGCAAACTCCGTAAAATCGCACCCGCCCGCCCCCGGAATCCAGCATTGGCTTGGCGGGACCGCCGTAAGCTTCAATCCAACGAACCGTTCCGTCCGGCAGAATGATGCGCCTTTCAAAGTGGATCGGTCTCCCCGCAGTCTTCCGGATGCGTGAGCTTCATCAGGCTCTCTAAATCTGGCCACGGAGAATCCAGCGACAATCCAAAAAGTTCGTACGTCTTCGCCGACGCCACCATTGTGCGGCTCGTCAAGTCGTACTCATAACTGCCTAAATCCGCCGCGTGCTGGGTCAGCCGCAGCCGCTCTTCACCTCACGTCTATGATGAATCCATTTCCCGCGACCGTCACACTGACCTCCGCGAAAAAGGTCGTGCCGTCCTTTTTCTTCGATAGCCATGTCTCGAAAATATTGCTCTTTCTGTTGGATTTCTTCCGTGCAGAGAAGCGCGGCCACTCCAAGGGATCCAAAATGTCAGGGATGCTCAATGTCAGCAGTTCCTCTCGTGAGTAGCCAAGCGCGTCGCACGCAGCCGAATTGACCAGTTGGAATCTGCCTGCTGCGTCGGCAACCGTAATAATGTCGCTAACACCTTCAATGACCTGGCTGGCCTGGAGCCATTCGGCGACGCCGGACTTAGTAGGATCGGATCGAGTGTCAACTTGCCTGAGCCGGTCGATTCCCATAGCAGCTCTTTCCGAGACGATCAAGAAAGTCGATGGGGACAACGCAAACTAGACTAAGGAAATAAAGAGCAGGTGCACGATGAGCAGCTTGAAGAATCAGCCCTAGTTCAATGACAAAAGTAAGTCTTCCAAGGACAAACCGTATGTGACTAAAATCGCGTTGCTAAAAGAGTACCCCTGATCGCGGATCCCGGATCCGGGGCGCGACGCAACACTGCCTTAGTCAGACAATAGCCGGCAAGTCGGTGGGCCCGCCATACCCCTATTCCGATACTTGGGCGTTTCCCCGGCGGGCTATCGTTCTTTACCCGCTTTCTTCACTTATGGCGGCGTCCGCACAAAAAAAACGGACCAGACTCTGCGCCTGGTCCGGGTTCCAACGGAACTCTCAACCTTACTTGTGATTCTTGTTCGCGGCTTCCGCAGCTTCTTTCAATTCCCGGTTCACTTGCTCCAACAGATCCTTCGCCTTCGCCGCATGCCCGTTCATATCCCATTCGTTGGCCTGTTGCGCCGCAGTGATCTTCTCATACGCTTCCGTCGACAGCCGCTGCGCCGCGGCCAAATTCGGATGCTTTTTCCCACTCACGTTGTCCACCGGCCTCTGCGCCAACGCCAAACCCGCGCACACCAGCGCCACGCCCAGCGTCACGCCCGTAATCGTCTTGGAAGTCTTCATTGCGAACGCCTCCTTTTTCACGGCAATTTGCGATTTCGTCAGGCTTTTCAACCCACGCACGCGGTGAAAAGTTGCTTCTTTAGAATGCGCGGACCGCGCATTTCCCTTCCAGCTGAGCTTTTTTCGGGGATTCCTATCGCATAACTGGCCGCAGGGACAGCGGGAACCTTTCTTTAGTCCCGCCGATGGGTGGCCCAGGTTCGACCTATGAACCTGGGTCCTGGGTCGCTTTCCCTTTCCGCCAGAAAGTATCCGTCCTTACCGCGCGCTGGCCGTGTTCGCGGCTCCATCCACCTGTAACGGTAGCGCCACTCCCAACTCCTGCAATAGCCCAATCGCGTCCCACACCGCCGTGGATTCCAGGATCTTCCCGTCCGCGATCTGGTGAACCGTAATCCCGCTCACGCTCGCCTTCTTATTCGTCGGCGCAATCCCCATAAACGTGCCTCGGTGCGTTCCCGTGGCCGTCCAGATCACCACCAGCTTGTCCTTCTCGCTGATCGTATCCTCCACCACAAACTTCAGGTCCGGAAACGCGTCCAGGAATCGTTCCACCTGCCGCCGGTAAACACTCGGCCCGGTTCCCCGGCCGGTCACCGTCGGATCCGCCAACGCGTGTGTCTTCGCAATGATTTTGTCGATGAACTCCAGCCGGCGCTCATTCCACACGCTGTTGTATAGCCGGCCAAAGACCACCTTATGAGCCTGGGAGACGGACATGACGGCAACCTCCCTCCGCCGCTTCGCAGTCAATTCCGCGGGCGGAAAGAATCGCGGGAGAGCCTACCCCGAAACTCCTCCCTTGGCAATCGCCTGTTTTTCCCCAATCCGAGACCTTCATGCGCCCTACATCAAATTCGTAGCTTCCTGTGCTCACCTGTTCTTCTGACCGGTATCGCGGACGGCTCCCCGACTTCAGAATCAACACATCGCTCCTGGAGGCGTTCATGTCCAAGATCCTGCTTCGCCTGGCATGGATCGGCTTGTTCTCGATGTCGGTCGCAGTGGCTGCGTTCTCGGACTTGCCAAAATTTCCGCTGGAGGCTTCTCGGCTGCTGGCTCTGGTCGCCGGCAATGCTTTGCCGGAAAATGTCGTGGATTTAATTCACGCAAGGGGCCTCGGCTTTCAGCCAACCTCCAACTTTCGCGCGCTCCTCACCCGTGCCGGTGCAACACCGGAAATCATGAACGCCTTGAACGAAGCGACCGTTACGCCCTCTGCGCAGGATCCTTTACTCGACTCCGATTTCGGTCCTCATTTGGCCGACGCCGGCAAACTCATTCACGAGAAGAAATACCCCGAAGCGGAGAAGGAGTTGAACATTGCATGGCAGGGCGGGGGAGACAAACTCGACCTTGGTTTCGTAATCGGTGAAGCCCTGCTTAAGCAAGGGCGCTTCGATATGGCCGCAGCCGTTTACCAAGAAGTCCTCCGCCAGGACGCGGATTTTCCTGAAGCCCAAACAAAGATGAGCCTGGTGCTTTACAAACTCGGCGACGGCGATGCCGCCCTGCGCGCCGCTAAAGCGGCTCTCGCTGTTACTCCCAATAACGCAGAAGCGCATAAGAATGCTGGCTTGGCCCTGCAAGTTCTGCGCCGATTCGACGCCGCGGCCGAAGAATACCGCGAGGCGCTGCGCATCAAGCCCGACTATGAAGTTGTCCACTACGATTTCGGCCTTCTGCTTTATTACAAAGGCGATATGGAAGGTTCCATCGCGGAATACAAAAGCGCTTTGGCCTTGAATCCACAAGATGCCGACGCCCATTTCAACCTCGCGATCGCGTATCACGCGAAAAAGGACTTCGATGCTGCGGTTTACGAAGCCCGCGAGGCCAAGAAACTCGCGCCGGTTAATTTCGCATTTCGGCAGGAGTTAGGTGCCGCTCTGATGGGAGGGAGCCGTAATTCTGACGCCGTGAAAGAATTCCGCGAACTCGAGGCCATGGCCCCCGAGTCCGTGATCTGTCACCTTTGCTACGGTTCGGCGCTTTTCAACACCGGGGATTTGCCCGAGGCCTTGCAACAGTACGAGACCGCCGCCCGGCTCGACCCCTCCGATCCCACGCCTCTCCTTCGAATCGGCCGCGTCTATGAAGCGCAAGAGAAAGACGAATTGGCTCTCGACGCGTTCCGGCGGGCCAAGGACTTGGATGAAGATTCTACGGAGGCGCACCTGTCGATTGCGCGCGTTCTGGTGCGGTTGAAGCGGCCTGCGGAAGGGGCCTCTGAACTCAAAGGCCTCACCGAGTCAGAGCCCGGGAATCCGGAAGTTCACGCGCAATACGGAAAGGTCCTCGAAGGGTCCGGCGACCTCGCGGGCGCGCAAAACGAATACCGCCAGGCCCTTCTCCTAGACCCCAATAACGAGTTCTTCTTACTCGACATGGCCGCGCTGCTCGAGAAGTTGGGAGACTGGCCTGCGGCGCTGGAGAAGTACCACGCTGCGGCCAAATTGGTTGAAGACACACTCCTGAAACACACCCCGGGGACGCAAGGCACGTTCCTCGATGCACCGGGAGCCTACTACAAGGCGCAATCGCGATTCGCACAACACTTGGCCGACCTCAGAGCCGCGGGAAAATCCGCGCAAGCCGACAAACTCGAAGCTACCGTCGCAACCGCGAACGCCGCCAAAGGCATTTCCGGCGAACTCGATTCCACGATGGAAGACAGCGCTAACGCATTCCGCAATCGCCAGTTCGCCGACGCGGAACGCCATTATCAACACGCCGTCAAACTCGCCGAGCAGATTCAGCCACACGATGGCCGCTTCGTGATGTCGCTCGGGTTCCTCGGTGCTCTATTTCAGCAACGCAAGGATTACTCCGATGCGCGCGCCACCTTCGAGCGCCAGCTCAAAGCCGCTGAGGAAGTTCACGGTGCCGGCTCGCCTCAAGTCGCGATGACTCTTCAGGCGCTCACCCGCACCTCGCTTGAAAGTGGCGACACCGCGAGCGCCGAGTCGTTCGGCCAGCGGCAGCTCGCTATCAGCGAGAGGAACGCCAGCAACGATTCGTTCACCTATTCGATTGCCTTAATGACGCTTGGCTATGTCTACTTAACCGAGAAGAAGTACGACCAGGCGGAGACTTACATCGAGAAGGCCGTTAAGATTCACGAGCAGATCCCCGGCTCGCAAGGCGCGATCCTTGCCTCCAGCAAGCGCATGCTCTGCCAGATTTACGATGCCAAGTCGCAACTCGACAAAGCCGCGACCTGCAATCACGAACTCGTCACCTTCATGGAGCCCATCTACGGCGCGAACAGCCCGGCGCTCGCGCCGGTTCTCGGCAGCGAGGCGAAGGAACTTCGCGCGCTTAGCCGCGCCTCCGAAGCCGCCGACGTCGAGAAGCGCATGCTCGCGCTCCAACAACCGCCACCTAACTGACGCGTTCTCGGCCTACCGCCGGCAAGTGTGCAGCTTAATATTCAGGATCCTCGCGTAGCGATGGAAGTCCGGATCAGTGGCAAAAATCGCCCAATCACGCCGCTCCGCGACGGCGCACATCAACATATCGGCGAGCGACACGGAGATGCCGCCCGAGCGACACGTATTTCCGCATTTGGCAGCGGCTTCATAGTCGACGAAATCCAATTCCGCATCGTCGAAGGCACGCAGGGATTCCCGGAGTCTCTCATATTGCTCGCTCGTCTTAATTCCGGACAGCAACTCCTGGCGCACCAAGCCGATAATTCGTGCGCGGCCTTCGTCGATCAACTCCGCCAGTTCCGCGACGACCGCCTTTTCGTCAGCGTTCAGATTGCGCGCAGCTCGCCGCAGCGCGAGCGACCAGACCGACGTATCGACAAGAACATTCACGCTCGCTTTTTGGTGCGTTCGCGCTTGTAGTCGTACTTCGGGTCGTAATCAAACGCGCCGAACAGGCTGATTAGCCCGACCTGCTTACGCCGGCGAACGTACTCCTCGAGCGCGGCGTTGACCGTGTCCTTCTTGGTTTTGTGCCGGCCAAGTTTCTGCGCCTGCTCGATAAGTCTGTCGTCGATCGCGAGATTCGTGGGCATCCGCGCACCTCAGTTTACACATCATTCTACACATGGCGATGTGTAATATCAAGGCGCGCAAAAAGAAAAAGGGCCGCGACATCAGCCGCGGCCCCGCTTCACTCAAAATGGTTCGCTCTTCGAATTGACCTCGATACGATCTACCAGAATCTGTTCAACTGAGTAATTTTCAAGTCTAGCGACCGGCACGCCCGTGAGAGCGGCCTTTCGCGTGGAAACCATCCTCCGCACACCATAGCGGAGTAGATTTCGCTTTCTTTAGAAAGGAGGTGATCCAGCCGCAGGTTCTCCTACGGCTACCTTGTTACGACTTCACCCCAATCATGAGTCATACCTTGGGCGCCTGCCTCCTTGCGGTTAGCGTGGCGACTTCTAGTACAGCTCACTTTCGTGATGTGACGGGCGGTGTGTACAAGGCCCGGGAACGTATTCACGGCGTCGATCTGATACGCCATTACTAGCGATTCCGGCTTCATGCAGTCGAGTTGCAGACTGCAATCCGAACTGAGCAGAGTTTTTTCCGATTAGCTCCCCCTCGCGGGTTGGCAACGGTTTGTACCCTGCATTGTAACACGTGTGTAGCCCTGGACATAAAGGCCATGCGGACTTGACGTCATCCCCACCTTCCTCTCCGTTATCCGGAGCAGTCCACGTAGAGTTCCCTCCTTGCGGAGTGGCAACTACGTGCAGGGGTTGCGCTCGTTGCGGGACTTAACCCAACACCTCACGGCACGAGCTGACGACAGCCATGCAGCGCCTATACTCAGGTCCCTTGCGGGAAGGCCGTATTTCTACAGCTGGTCCTAAGCATTTCGAGCCCAGGTAAGGTTCCTCGCGTAGCGTCGAATTGAACCACATGTTCCACCGCTTGTGCGGGCCCCCGTCAATTCCTTTGAGTTTCAGTCTTGCGACCGTACTCCCCAGGTGCAGGACTTAACGCGTTAGC
>DATJZF010000010.1:0-4725 GCA_035499255.1 Dongiaceae bacterium
TTGCCGCCGACAGCCAAGTCGAGCGTTTGAGCGTGTGCGAAAGTTGAGAGCGCAAAAACCGCGCAGACAAAAGCGAACGAAAAGGACCTTCTCAATCCAGCCCCCCTATGAGCCTGATTGGAGATTTACGGAATCGTTGGAACGAACTGTCACGGGCGGTCTTGCCGTGCGCGTGCCGCCCGCGATCATCAGACGCGTACTCCGGTTGAATTTATTCCGGACCGATAGTGTACCCGATGGAAGCTCCCACCCGGACGATGCTGTTCTTGGTGAAGTCCGAGGTGTTGTTGTTGATCCAGTAGTAGCGCGCTTCGGGCCGCACAAACACGTGGCCCCACACGTAGTAGCGGACGCCTGCTCCGATGTCGACCAGGAAATGGTGAGAACTCTGGAAGTTCGTGCAGCTGACGAAATTGCAGGTGTAGTTCTGGGAGTAGAAACGAGTCGATTGCAAGCCGATGCCGCCGACTAGATCAAGACCAACTTTCTTGCCAAGCTTGGGCTGATACACGCCGTTGAAGTCGACCAGGATCGGGCGATAGGGAAGTCCGGTTCCTCCGTAGTTTCCCTGACCGCCGCGCCACGCTGCATCAAAGCCAAAGCCGATCCGGCGGTGAAAAATGACATCCGCGCCGACACTGGGATAGATGCCACCTTTTTCGGGGCAGAAGGGAAATCCGGAAATCGGGTCTGTGGTGCAACCCGAAGCGCCCGGCGACATGACGGCTCCGAAACCAAGCGTGGCATCCGCCTGCTGAGCGGAAGCGGAATGAACTATTGCGAAGAGCGCAAACATAACGGCGACAACGGCAAACTTTCTCAAGGCAACCTCCTGACATTTTCCCTGGCTGGTCGATTAGGATGCGCCCGCAAACCGTTTGGATGCAAGCGCATGGCTGAAACTGATCATAAAGTTCTGTCAATCGAAATTCAAACTTTGCCAAAAACTTCTGCTGGGTAAAACACACTTCTCCCGCCCCATTACAAAGAACAAACACGACGTGGCGGCCTGAGTTGCGCTTAGCGCGTTCACTCGCGTGCCCCGCCGCCGGCGCCACGGAAAACGTGATCCAGAGAAATCGGGCCGGCTCCCAGAAAAATCAGAGCTGACGCGAGTGCCAGTAACGCGAGCGGAAATTCGTAGCCGGGACGATCGGGAGAACCAAGGAAACCGTTCTGCCAATGCACCTTCCAGATGGCAACCGCCATATCGACGCCGATAGCGAAGGCGGCGGCGCGAGTGAGCAGACCGCCGAGTATCAAAATGCCGCCGACGAATTCGACAAATGCGAGGACATATCCGAGCGACGATGGAAGACCCAGGTGGCCGACCATTTGCGCCGTCCGGTGCAAGCCGCTGAAGACTTTATGAGAACCGTGAACCGTCATGATGGAGCCTAAAGCCACTCTCATGAAGAGAAAAGCCAGAGGTTGTAACCGGTCGAGATAACGCAAATTCCCTCCTACGGAACGGATGAAAAGGGACAAGCCCAATCTCAATTTTCGGACCCGCGGAGAGGGATGTCGAGTGCGGAACGGGCTCAAGCACCGCTTGAAGCAACAGCCGTAAAAACAAGGATTTGAGCGGCCGATATAGTACCTCCGTACCGTGCCTAGTACTTCAGTTACCGGTTCCGGGATAGAGGGTCATGCCCTCTGCCAATCACCCTACGGGTTGTGTTATTTGCAATTCTGACCACAATATGTAGTCCAGTCGACACCTCAGTCGTTTCCCCAATTCCAGAAAACAGGCAAAAAACACGGAAAAACGCGGAGATTCGCGTTGAGGCTAGGTTTTTCAGGGCTGATATATGCTCGGGACACCGTAGCCCTCGGAGCCGATAGAGAGGGTGAGGCAGTCTCCCAAGTAAAGCCCGCGAGCGTGGGAAAGTGCGGGACGGTTCTGAGGAAAAGGCAAAAGGAACTATGGCCGACTCGCGAGAAGTGATGAACATTCGCCAAGCGTCGCAATATCTGGGCGTGAGTCCGGACACGCTGTACAAGTACGTCGGCGAACAGAAAATTCCCGCGTTCAAGCTTGGCAACCGCTGGCGATTCAAGAAATCGAGGCTCGATCAGTGGATGGAAGAAAAGTCGAGCGAGATGGAACCGCAAGTGAAACGGAAACCGAAGGCAGCGGCGAAGGCTGCCGGACAGATTTAAGTAAAACGTCGCGGGCGAAGCCGCTCGCGCCACAAAAAAGGTGGGCACATGTTTGGAATGGGATCGAAGTCCATTGTTGGCCTGGATGTGGGCTCCTCGAGCATTAAAGCCGTGGAGCTGAAAAAGAAGGGCGGACAGATCGAAGTCGTGCATCTCGGACTGGAGCCGCTGTCGTCAGACATCGTCGTGGATTCGATGATCGTCGACTCCGGTACGGTTTCGAGCGCGATTTCAAAGCTGTTCCTCGAAAACCAGATCAAGACCAAAGCCGTGGCCACCGCAGTGAGCGGACACTCGGTCATCGTCAAGAAAATCTCGCTGCCATCGATGAGCGACCAGGAACTGGCGGAGACGATCGAGAAGGAAGCGGCGCAGCACATTCCCTTCGACCTGGCCGACGTCAGCCTCGACTACCAGATTCTTTCCGATGAAGTGGGCAGCCCGCAGATGGATGTACTTCTGGTGGCGGTCAAGAAGGACAAGATTCTGAACTACACCAACGTACTCTCGATGGCCGGGCGGACCCCCGCTATCGTCGACATCGACGCGCTTGCCCTGCAGAACTGCTACGAGTACAACTATCAGCCGTCGCCGGGGCAGGTCGTGGCGCTGCTGAACCTGGGCGCCAGCGTCATGAACATCAACATTGTGAAAGGCACGACGCCTTTGTTCCCGCGCGACGTCAGCGTGGGCGGGCATCAGTACACGGACTCGCTGCAGAAGGAACTGGATCTGAGCTTTGAAGACGCCGAATCGCTCAAGCTGGGTAACAAGGTGGGTACGGTGAGCGAAGACGCAAAGCAGCCGATCCTGCAGCAGGTGACCGAGATCATCGTGCTGGAAATTCAGAAGACCTTTGACTTCTTCCGCGCCAGCGCGGCGGGAGAGCACATCGAGAAGATCTATCTTGCCGGTGGATCTTCGAAAGTGCCGGGACTGATGGAAGCGCTGCGCCAGGAGTTTTCGATGCCGGTGGAGTTGATGAATCCGTTCCAGCGCGTTACGCCGCCGATCGAAGGACACGGCGCGGAACTGGTGGAACAGAATCCCGGCCAGATGGCGGTTGCGGTGGGCTTGGCCCTGAGGAGCTTTGAATCCCTATGATCAAAATCAACCTGCTCGAAACAAACAAAGGGAAGGGCAAACGCGGAAGCGGCGGCGGAAGTGGACCGTCGATGCCCACGATCGAAATGGGCGATATGGGGTCGCCCCGACTGAAGATCCTTGTAGTTCTGGTTGTCGCCGGCTTGCTGAACCTCGGTTACTGGTACCGGCTCGATCATCAGGAGAAGGCGATTGCCGCTCAGATGAAAGTTGCCGAACAGAAGAACCGGGAGTTGGCTGATGTAAAGGCGCGTTTCCTGGAGCGCCAGAATCAGGCGAACAACTACAAGCGGCGAGTCGACGTGATCGACCAGCTGCGCCAGAACCAGACGGGCCCGGTGAACTTCCTGGCCATGATGGGCGAGACCGTGAACAACACCGAAGCGGTGTGGCTGACGAAGATGGATGACACCGGCGCATCGGTGAGCCTGGAAGGTACGGCGCTGAGCGCCGACGCGGTCGCGAACCTGATCGCGAACCTGCAGAAGACGGGATACTTCAAGGCGGTCGAGATCAAGGAAACCTTTCAGGACGATGGGATAAAAGACATGCAGGCGTTCCAGTTCACCCTGACCTGCGAGAAGGGAAAGTCGTAGTCGAGGCAGACCTATGGCGAACTTTAGCGAACTGTCAGGAATTAAACAGTGGGGAGTTGTGCTGCTGGGCGGAGCCGTTGTGACGGCGGCTCTGTACTTCACGGTGTTCAAGAGCCAGAACGAAAAGAACGCCGCGGCGCAGCACAGCCTGGACGAAAAGATCCGGGAGAACAACGAGCTGGAATCCTACCGGCCGAAGCTGAAACAGATCGAGCAGCAACTGGCCGAGCTCAAGCAACAGCTTGAGATCGAACAGCGGATCGTCCCCGACGAAAAGAAGGTGGACGGCTTCATTACGATGATGGACGGTGAAGCGCAGAAAGCGGGAGTCGAGTTGCGGCGGTATCTGGCGAAGGATACCAAGTCGCAGCAGTACTTCACGGAAGTTCCTTTCGACATCGAACTCGATGGGCCCTACTACTCGATGCTGAACTTCTTTGACCGGGTTAGCAAGCTGGAGCGCATCGTCAACGTCAGCAACCTGCTGGTGGCGACGACCAAAAATCCCTCATCGGCGCATACCCGGCACACGTATCAGTACGCTCCGAACGAGAGCGTAATTGCGGCATTTACGGCAACCACATACTTCAGTCATGACTTGACACCTCCCGCGGGAGGCGCCGGAGCGAAACCCGGAACGCCTGCGGCGACCAAGTAGGGACGGCTATGAAGCTGACGACAAGCATTCTGGCAATCGCAGTGATGGCGGGCGGGGCGTGGGCACAAAACCCGGACGCGATCGATAACGCGCGCAGCGTCGCGAAGTCGCTGCAGCAAAAACAGGCTGAGGGCCCGAGCACGGCCAAGCCGGCTCCGGGCGCACCTGCGCCCGCGGTGAAGCCCGCAGTGATCCCGGCCGCAA
>DATJZF010000011.1:0-256407 GCA_035499255.1 Dongiaceae bacterium
CCGCAAATCGGAAACTAACGTGTCAGTACTGTAGGATGTCCTCGCAATTCCGTTAACGCGGAAACCAGACCTAAGCTTCCACGCTCCCGCTCTTGACGGTTCGGTAGCTGCGCAACGCAAATGCGGCGACCACCAGGCGAAAAATCACGCGGCGTTTGGATGTCATCCTGCCCACCAAATCACCGCAAAAACCGATGAAAATTTGGGAAAAAAGTGAGTGGAACTACTACATTTTTACTACACTCACGCTGAATTGGGGTTGGCCGGGACTCACGGTCTCGACAGAAAGTCATATAAAATTAGGACGTTAGCTGAAGTGGGGCTGTAGCTCAGATGGATAGAGCAGCAGTTTCCTAAACTGCGTGTCGGCGGTTCGAATCCGCCCAGCCCCACCATTTGGAAGAAAAAGCACGGTCTGAAAACCCGCCACTAAAAAGAGAGACTCCTCAGGCAAAAAACGCCCTCGGAATGACGGTTCGGCCGGCTGGGGGCAAAATGGGGCGCAGCGTGCTGCGCCCCTACACCAAATGCTAGTTGAAGCGGACATATTCGAAGTTGAGGGGTTGATTGTTGATGCCGCGGATGGGCGGGGCGATCCAGTTGGCGAACTTACCGGGTTCGGCGACGCGACCCGTCATGAGCGACTGGACATACTTGTAATCGGCGTCGCTCGGGAGCCACTCGTCGCGGCGCTTGTTCCAAGCTTCTTGGGAGACAACTTCACCGTCTGGCGTGATGTGGTGGCCAGCGAAGTTGCCGATGGCGCGATGAAAACCTTTGTGGGGAAGGGTGAGCTTATACGGTATACCAGTGTTGTCGATTACACGCTGCCAGCGGCCGACACCGTCCCTGATTTCTTCAATGTAGTCATCGCGAAGGCGTTCGTTAAGTGCTGTGAGTGCGGGAACATCTTTGGGAACGGTTTTTCCTCCAACCACCTCGAACACAGGATAGGTGGAGTTCGTGAGTACGTGATCGTCATCGAGCTTGGTTTCGCGGAAGCGGCCCTTTAACCCGCTGGTGAAGTAGGTTGCTGCGTTGGAAGAAACGTCGGAGCCATAAAGATCGAGCGTGACGCTGTAGTGGAAGTTCAGATAGCGCTGAATGGTCTGGAGATCAATGACGCCTTGCGAGCGGACGTCGGCAGGATCTTCGATGTGGTGTTCCTTCATCACTTCGCAGGTGCGCTGGATAATTCGGCCTACGCCAGTTTCACCGACGAACATATGGTGCGCTTCTTCGGTGAGCATGAAGCGACAGGTACGGGAGAGTGGATCGAAACCGGACTCAGCTAGAGCGCAGAGCTGGAACTTGCCGTCACGATCGGTGAAGAAGGTGAACATGTAAAAGGCGAGCCAGTCGGGCGTAGGTTCGTTGAACGCGCCGAGAATGCGCGGATTGTCTTCATCGCCGGAGCGGCGGGCGAGGAGAGATTCGGCTTCTTCGCGGCCATCGCGGCCGAAGTAACGGTGGAGGAGATAGACCATAGCCCAGAGGTGGCGGCCTTCCTCGACGTTGACCTGAAAAATGTTACGAAGGTCGTAGAGGGAGGGGCACGAGAGACCTAGCATTTTCTGTTGCTCAACGGAAGCGGGTTCAGTGTCACCCTGCGTCACGATAATGCGACGAAGCGCAGAGCGATATTCGCCGGGAACGTCCTGCCAGGCGGCCTGGCCTTTATGGGTGCCAAAATTCACCTGGCGCGCTTGGTCCCGCGGCTGAAGGAAAATTCCCCAGCGATACTCGGGCATTTTCACGTAGCCGAATTGCGCCCAGCCATCCGGTTCGACGCTGATCGCAGTGCGGAGATAGACATCGTAGCTGTGGCTTTCGGTAGGCCCCATGTCGTACCACCAATTGAGATAGGCGGGCTGCCAGTGCTCCAGAGCGCGCTGCAGGATGCGGTCACGCCCGAGGTCAACGTTATTCGGAATGCGGTCGGTGTAATCAATCATGGTTTTCCCTCGATGGCGGGTAATCTGTGGCGGGCATCCTCCTTCGAAGTGAGCAACAACTCACCGAAGAAGAGAGATTCCTCACTGCGCAGACTCCGTTCGGAATGACAGGTTGGTGTTCGGGCATAGAGTTTCAGACGCGATCCCAGTTGAACTTTACCGGCACTCCGGTGCCGTAAACTTTGAGAGCGCCGTTCGCGCCGACGGCGTTGGGCCGGTTAAAAATCCAGTTCTGCCAGGCGGAGAGGCGGCCGAAAATACGGGTTTCCATTGTTTCGTTGGGTGCAAAGCGCAAATTGGCTTCGAGTCCGGTGAGGGCATCGGGAGATTGCGAGGTCCGCGCTTCGATGGCCTGGCGAATTTCGTCCTCCCAATCAAGGTCATCGGGAGCAGCGGTGACCAGGCCTGCTTCGAGAGCTGCACGCGGAAGGATCGGCTGGGCAACGCTGGCGCGGAGAGAATCGATCGCGTGGGCGTCGCCGTAAAAACGTGCAGCGACGCGAGAAAGATGATTGACCATCGGCAGCGGGCCGAAGTTCATGGGCGAAAGAATGATGGCGGCAACGCTCTGCATTTCCTCGGAATCGCGGATGTAGATGCGATCAGACGCGAGTGCGAGTTCGAACAAAGTGCCCGAGAAGCAAGATCCGGGCTCGATAATGGAAAAAATGGAGCGTGAGGTCACGTCGATACGCGCGAAGGTACGACGCAGCATGCCGAGGACTTCGCGGACGAACCAATCGTTCTGATTCGCCAAAATGAATTCATCAAAGGCCAAGACTGCTGGAGAATTGCCAACGGTCTTGAAGATCCAGAGACCAGTTTCGAGTTCGCTCGTTCGGAGGGAAAGGACGGCGTCGTCGAGCTCGCGAGCCATCTGCAGAGGCCACCAGGCGGCGCCCTGGAGTAGAGCGTTTTCTGCGGACAGCTCTCCGGCGCTGGCGGGCGCGGTCACCGTGATGGTTGCTGTGCGGGTCTCGCGATCGAGTCGCACGTCGACGAATTCGTAGGAAACTCCGGAATCGTCGATGGTGCGCTTAAGCGGCGTCAGGGCAATCCCTTTCGCCGCGGCGGGCCGGTCGCTCATCAGGGCCAGGTTCAGCGCGCGTTTCTTGACTTCTTCGGAGAATTGCTGGGGCTTGACGATTTGGTCGACGAGCTTCCAATCCTTAGCGCGCTGGCCCCGGACACCATCAGGGTTGGTGCAGAAAATATCGGCGAGGTCGCGGCGCACCTTGCGCTTGTCGGTGACGCGAGTTAAACCGCCGGTACCGGGCAGCACGCCCAGCAAGGGAAGCTCGGGCAGACTGACCGCGGAAGAGCGATCGTCGATCAGAAAAATCTCGTCGCAAGCGAGCGCCAGTTCGTAGCCGCCGCCCGCAGTTGTGCCGTTGCAAGCGGCGAGAAATTTGAGGCCGGAGCAGGCACTCGAATCTTCGATGCCATTGCGGGTTTCATTGGTGAATTTGCAAAAGTTTACCTTCCAACCGTGAGAAGAAAGGCCGAGCATATAGATGTTTGCGCCTGAGCAGAAGACGCGGTTCTTTGCGCTGGTGATGATGACGCTGTGAATTTCAGGATGTTCGAAACGGATTCGTTGTAGGGCATCGTGCAGTTCAATGTCGACGCCGAGATCGTAAGAATTGAGCTTGAGCTTGTATCCGGGTCGCAGGCCGGCATCTTCGGCTACGTCCATAGTCAAGCTGGCCACCGGAGGATCAAAAGAAAGGCGCCAGTGCCGGTACTTGGAGGGTTCGGTCTGATAATCCACGGAGCCGAGCTTCTCTTTGGTTTCCGGTGCAGTCGAAACGTTCACGTTTCCTCCCGATGGCTATCAATAAGGCGAGCTGGCTTGGTTAGGGTAATAGCGTTGGATTGGAAAAGAGGGCGAGGACGCAGTAGGTCGGCGCATCATAGACAATGGAGCGGAATCCATAGTACCGCGCCGAATGTACGGGCAAAAGAGCGAAGATTAGCGGAGTGCAATTGGACGGCAAGGCAAAATCGAGATGCGGCGAGCGGCCTACGACAGGTTCTTGACGTTTTTTATGTTAAGGAACGAAGGAAAGGGCAACGTGATATTATCGCCCCGATAGGTCGATTCGGCGCCGCCTCGCCCATTCCCTCCGGAGGATTTTCATGAGTAAGTCACTAAAGTGGATCGGCATCATAGTCGTCGTGGTGCTGCTTATCCTGGTAATCCTGCCTTTCCTGATCCCCGTGAATAAGTTCCGGCCGACGATCGAGGCCAGAGCCTCTGACGCTCTGGGTCGCAAAGTACAGCTCGGAAATTTGAGTCTGTCGATCCTGGGTGGTTCGCTGGGAATCGACGACGTTTCTATCAGCGACGATCCGAAATTCAGCTCAAGCCCATTTCTGACGGCGAAAAAAGTAAAGGTTGGAGTGGAGTTGATGCCACTGATCTTCTCTCAGCAATTGAATGTGACGGAGATCAGCGTCATTGAACCGCAAGTGACGATGTTGAAGGACCCGAGCGGCCGGTGGAACTTTTCATCCATCGGAGGGAGCAAGCCCGCGTCCACGCCGACGGAAAGCAAACCAAGCTCCGGCGGGGGCGGAAACGCGGCAAATTCGGTATCGATTCAGAAACTCACCCTCGAAGATGGCCAGATCACGCTGGGCAACACAAATTCGCAAAAGAGAACAACCTATCAGAAGGTCAATCTCAAAGCTACGGACGTAGCGACCACCAATAATTTTCCAGTTACATTTTCGCTAGAAGGGCCCGGCGGCGGAACGATGAAGATCGATGGGAAGGTCGGGCCAGTGGATCAGCGGGATGCATCGTTCACACCGCAGGATGTGAAGCTAACGATAAACAATCTGGATCTGGCGAAGACCGGGTTCCTTGATCCCTCGCTCGGACTCTCTGGACTTGTGGATATGGATGCTGCGCTGGTAAGCCAGAGCGGAAAAATGTCGGTCAAGGGGCAGTTGAAGCTGCTGAAGGCGGTATTGGTCCAGGGTGGAAAACCTTCGAGTGTGCCGGCGGTGATTAATTTTGACACCGTGTATGATCTGGCTGCATCCAGCGGTGTACTGAATCCTTCGACGTTGAGTATCGGAAATGCGAAGTCGAATCTTTCGGGCACTTACAAGTCGGTAGGTGACGAGTTCTCGCTGGACATGAAAATCAATGGGCAGAATCTGCCGGCAACCGATTTGGAATCGTTTCTGCCTGCACTAGGCATCAATTTGCCTTCCGGCTCAAAGCTTACGGCCGGGACGTTGACCACCAATCTGCACGTGAGCGGACCCACGAACAAGCTGGTGACCGATGGGAACATCGGGCTGTACAACGGGAAGTTGTCTGGCTTCGACCTGGGGCAAAAGATGTCTGGCGTGGCGGCGCTTGCGGGGATTAAAACGGGCAAAGACCTGGAGATCGAAAAATTGACTAGCAATGTGCATATGGCGCCGACGGGACTGAGGGCGGACGACTTGAATTTGGTAGTTCCGTCGCTGGGAACGGTGGTTGGCGGAGGAACGTTGGATTCGGGAAACAACCTGAACTTCAACGCGGTGGCGACGGTGAGTTCGGCAATCGTAAATAACGCCGCGGGCGGAGCAATGGGAGGACTCAACCAGGTTCTTGGCGCCGGCGGGTCAAATTGCAAAAACGGTGGGATCAAGGTGCCGTTTCAGATTCACGGCACCGCGTCCGATCCGAAATTTGTGCCCGACGTTGGCGGGACGACGGCAGGCTTGCTGAAATCGGAGCTGAGTTGCGCCGGCGGCGGGGCGGGCAATGTGGGAAGCATCGCGACCGGTTTGGCCGGGGGCAAGGCCGGGAGCACCTCCGATGTGGTGAATCAACTGGGCGGTTTGCTGGGTGGCAAAAAGAAGAAGCCGTAATGCCGTTGGCCAGCCAGCTCTAGCCGCTGCCCGTTTTGTCAATTACCAGCACGCAAAGGCTGCGTTTCTGCCTGCAAATCGTTATACTTACCGGCATACCTTTCGGGTCGAGGCGGTATCTCGTCCGGTCAGCGGCGATTGGCGTTATTTAAGTGCATGAGGTTGAATGGACGATCCTAAGGCAAAGAAGGGGCGCCGAGACGATCTCGGTATAGGCGGCTCTCATGGAGTCGGTGTCCCTGCAAAAGGCGATAGCGCGCCAAACCACACCCCCGATCCGCTGGACGGCGCCACAATTTCGGATGCTCCGGTAGCGCCACCCACAACGCCTCGAGCTTCAACACCTCCGGGGCCGTCCGGGCGCGTCGAAAATCCGGACGCGACGTTCATCGAAAGTCCTCCGGGAACCCCTGCGCCAAAGGCGCCTTCTTCGGGCTCGCGCAAACCACCGGAATCGACGCCGCACCCGGATGCAACTTTCGTAGAGAGCATGCCGGGGACTTCCGCACCGTACACGCCGTCGCCAGGGTCGGGCCCACGCCCTCTTTCCGGCGTTTACATGAAGGAAGCGATCCTTCAGCCGGGAGACATCATCGGGGGCCGGTACGAAATTCAATCGTTGTTGGGCGAAGGCGGAATGGGAGCGGTGTACAAGGCGCTCGATCGTGAGGTCGAACGAACCGTTGCGTTGAAATTGATCCGTCCGGAGTTGGCTTCGAATCCGTCGATTCTGGCGCGGTTCAAGCAGGAATTGCTGACGGCGCATCAGGTCACGCACAAAAATGTGATCCGCATTTACGACCTGGCGGAAGCAGAGGGCGTCAAGTTCATTACGATGGAGTTTGTCGAAGGTTCGGACCTTCGCCGGATTCTAGTAGAGAACGGAAAGCTACAGCCGGAGCAGGCCATTGAAATCATCCGGCAGGTTTGCAAGGCGCTGGACGCGGCGCATAGTGCGGGGGTCATACACCGCGACCTGAAACCGCAGAACATCATGCGGGAGTCAAAGACCGGCCGAATCCTGGTGATGGATTTTGGCCTGGCGCGCACCATCGAAGGCGACGGCATGACGCAAACCGGGGCGCTGCTGGGTACGATCGAGTACATGTCGCCCGAGCAATCGATGGGCAAGTCGTTGGACCAGCGATCGGACATTTTTGCAGTGGGGCTGATCTTTTACGAATTGCTGACTGGCAAGACTCCGTACAAGGCCGACACAGCGATGGCGAGCCTGCTGCGCCGCAACCAGGAACGCGCAGTACCGGCAGCGGAGCTGGACACCTCGATTCCCAAGGGACTGAGCGACATCGTTTCGAAGTGCCTGGAGCGCGACCTCGAACACCGTTACCAGTCGGCGCAGGAGATTCTAAACGATCTGGATGCGTACCAAGGGTCCAGGCCAACACTGGCTTCCCTGGTGATTCCGATTCCAGTGCCGCCGAAGCCCATGATGCCGTGGAAATGGGTGGCAATCGGGTCGCTGGTGGTGGCGGTGGTTGGCGGTGGCTGGGCGTTAAAGTCGGGGGTATTCCGTTCGGGAGGGGCGAGTTCGGTAAGTGCGGCGAAAGGACCGGAGTTATCACTGGCGATTCTGCCATTCCAGAATGCTACAGGCGATGCGACGCAGGATTCGCTGGGAGCGAATCTCGCGGATATGTTGAACACGGCGATCGGGCAATCGGCGCACTTGCGGCTGGTGTCTCCGGATCGCATGCACCAGATCTACTCGGACTTGCAGTTGACGCCCGGAGCGCAGTTGGACCCATCGACCGTTGCAAACATCGCGAAGTTTGGTAACGCGGATACCGTCGTGTCCGGCACCTTCCGAAAATTCGGCGGGCAGATGCAAATTGAGGCGCGCGTTCAGGACCTGAAACAGGGGCGGGAAGTACCGCTAAAGGTGGACGTAGCGAGCGAAAAGGATATTTTTAAGGCGGTCGACCAACTCGCCGATTTGATCCGGCAGAACATTTCCATTTCATCGGATGTGCAGAAAGAACTGAAGGCGAGTTCTTACCAACCTACATCGAAGTCCGCGGCCGCGTTAAGCGATTACATGAAGGGAATGCAACTGCGGCGGCAAGGGAAGAACCTGGAAGCAGTGAAGGTGTTTGAGTCCGCGGTGCAGCAGGACCCAGACTTTGCGCTGGCTTACTCGCGGCTTGCAGAAGCGGATTCGACGCTGGGGTACGACGCAAAGGCGGAACAAGCGTCCCGCAAAGCGGTGGAACTGAGCGCGCAGCTTCCATTGGCGGAGAAGTACCTGATCGAAGCGAACCATGCGCGGGTAATGAAGGACAACCAGAAAGCGCTCCAAGCGTACGAAAAGCTGGCAGCCAGTTTGCCGGGCGACAATGATGTCCAGTTCACGCTGGGCAACCTGTACCTGGATACCAGCAACCTCGATAAAGCGCGCGCGCAATACGCGAAGGTGTTGAAAAACGATCCAAGAAATATCACCGCGCTCCTGCAGACGGGATGGCTCGAAGTGCAAAACGGGCATCCGCAGGCCGGATTGGATCCGCTAAACCGGGCGCTTAGCCTTGCAGTGGAGCTTGGCAACGACGAGCAGAAGGCACAGGTTCTGCAGATTATCGGAATTGCGTACGACGGAATGAACCGGTACGACGACGCACTGAAGAATGTGCGTGAATCACTTGAGCTGAACCTGAAACTCGGAAATAAAAGCGCGGCGGCGAACAGCTATTCAGAGATTGGCGACATACAATCGCTGCAAGGAAAGCCGGAGCTGGCGCTAACGGCGTATCACGATGCGTTGAAGCTCCGCCAAGAAATCGGAGCGAAAAAGGATGCCGCAAGCACGCTGATCAGTATCGGCGCGCTAATGGAAGATCGGGGAGATTACGACAAGGCGCTCGAGCTTTACAAGGAGTCGCTGCGAACCCAACAAGAAATGGGTGACCTGAATTACCAGGCGGTCTGCCTGAACAACATCGGCAGCGTGTATTTGGCCAAAGGACAGAGCGAGGACGCGCTGACGTACTACCAGCAGGCGCTGCAGTTGCGCGAGAAATTGAACAATCCTAACTGGACGGCGGACACGCTGCACAACCTTGGCGAGGCTTACACAAAGACCGCTCAGTACGACCAGGCGATCGCCTCGTATATGCGAGCGGTACAGATACGGCGAAATAGCAACGATGTGCATAACACAGCTCTGGAACAGCACAGTATGGGCATGGTGTTCCTGAACCAGGGGCGCTATGGGGCCGCGGTAAGCAATTTGAAGGAATCGATGGAAGGTTTTCGAAAGGCCGACGATAAGAGCCGGTTGATGACGCAGGTGTTGATCGACTATGCGGATGCACTGGCAATGGCGGGGCGCGGCGACGAAATTGGCAAAACACTGGAAGAAGCGCAGACGTTGGCGACGCAGTTAAAGAACGAGAAGTTGCTGGCAGACGTCCACAACACGTTTGGAGACGTGGCGTTTTACCGGGGCGATTTGAAGACGGCGAAAGAACAGTATCAGCAGGGCCTGCAGTTCGCCTCCAAAGCGAAAGCTCCGGAAACGGTGCTCGCTTCGAAATTGAACCTGTCGCGGGTGGCGGTGGAAGAAGGACGGGCGGGATCCGCAGTCACGTCACTCCGGGAATTGTCCCAGGAGGCTGACCGCAAGGGCATGAAGTATATGCAACTGGTGGGGTCAGTGGATCTGGCAAACGCGCTGATCAACAACAAAGACTATAGCGGGGCACGGCAGGAGCTGGACCGCGCACTGAACACTAGTGAAAAGCTGGGAACGCGGGCGCAGACAGCGACGATTCATTATCTACTCGGCGCGTTAGCGAGCAAGACTGGAGATTCCACCGGGGCTGCCGCGCAATACAAGCTAGCCGCGTCACTTTTTGAGGAAATCAAGAAGGAGCAAGGTGCGGAGCACGCTTTGGAGCGCGCCGATCTGAAAGCTATGTATATGCAAGCTACGCAAGGCACGAAGAGTTAGTTCTTTCCGGCGATCATCCTCGAACCTAAAGAACAAGCGCGGCAAGTGGGGCCAAAGAAAAGCCGCCGAGAACTCCAGGGTGGTTTGACTCCGGAGTCTACGACGGCCTGTTACTATCCGTGCAGTTTTCTCGCAGCGATTCAAACCGCTTTAATTGCCGGTGACCGCGAGCGCGATAGCGTGTACTCCTAGCACGGTGTTATCCGTCATCGAGACCGCGCCAACGGCTGCACCCGTCGAGGTTGGTTTGGCGGTCACCGCGATGATGCAGGTCCCGCCCGGTGCAATCGGAGTGTGCGTGTTGCAGGTGGTCGACGGATCCAGCGCGAAAGGGCCGCTGATCGAAAGGGTTTTGATAGAAAGCGGTGCGTTACCGGTATTGGTGAGCGTTACCTGCTTTGCCGGGCTGACGGTGCCCTTCTTCACTGTGCCGAAACCCAGACTGACAGAAGAGAGCGTCTCTGTAATGTAGTAGACACTCGCGTTCATGTAAGCAGTGATTGGGTTCGTCGCCGAATTGTTGGCAATGGTCAAAGTCGCGTAATGCAACATGCCGGTGTAGTCCGTATCCGGTAGAAATGCCACGGTAACGGTGCAGGTCTTTTTTGCTGCCAGAGTTGTTGTGCAGGTCTTTCCCGTGATCTGAAAATCATCGGGGTCACCAGCGGGCACGGGCGAACTGCCCGGAGTGTTGTTTCCAGGAATGGAGATTCCCATGATGGAAACCGTCGCGGTTCCCGGATTGGTGATGGTGAAGACCTGAGTATATTTCTGGCCCACATAGGTGTTGCCAATGTTCCATACGGCAGGAGAGATGGTCAGGCCGCTCAGAATCTGGAAACTCTGGCTCACAGAAACAGCGGCAAGATAGTTCCCGCCACCTGCCTGGGAGGCTTGAATGGTGCAGGTGCCCGCGGCGATGAGGCTGACAGAATTCCCGGTTACTCCGCAGGTAGAGGGCGTCAGTGAAGCGAAGCTCACCGGCATGCCGGAGCTTGAGGTGGCACTGATCGCGACTGGACCAGAGTTGATGAGCTGGTTCGGAATCACTCCAAAAGTGATCGTCTGCGGTGCGGGGTTCACAGTGACTGAGCCATAGGCCGGTGTGATGGCATAGTTACTTCCGGCAGCGACGGTGCAGTTGATTGGATAGCTACCAACGCCAGTTGTGCTGCTGACGCCGGCTGTGCAGGTGATGCCTAGCTTTAGCGGCGTGTCCCCGTTGACAAGACCCGAGACTGTCGGTGTGATTACCGGTGGAGTTGTTCCAAAAACCATTCCGACACTTGCAGCCGTAATCGTCAAAGGAGCAGGATTCACGGCGAAAGTGCCGTAGGTGTAGTTGATGGAATAGTTGCTGCCGGAAGCTGTTGTGCAGGTAACCCCGTAACCACCGACGTTACTGGTGCTGCTAGCTGTCGTCATGCAAGCGACGACTAACGACTGGGCCGTGTCGCCATTTACGGCCCCAATCAGGGTTGGCGTGATCGCTGGTACAGACCCGCCGTAAGTCATGGTTAGATTTGGCGTGGTGATGGTCAAGGGCGCCGCATTCACGGTTACGGAGGCGCTGTTAGAACTGATGATGTAGTTGGTCGAGGTCGCTTGGCAAGTGATCGGATAGTTGCCGACTTTGCTGGTGTTTGAGAGGCCAGCAGCACTGCAGGTCAATCCGATGGACAGAGCGGTGTCGTTGTTCACCAGCCCAGTGACGGTGGTGGGGGTAATCGCCGGAGGAGTGTTGCCATAGGTCATGACCGCGCTGCTGAGTGTGACGTTCAAAGGCGCGGGATTCACGCTGTAGTTTACGGGCGCAGGCGGAGCGCTGATATTGCTGGCGCAGTCTATTGCGGTCGCCGTGGGCGCGAAACTGAGATTGTTGCCGACCGCCGATGTGTTCAGGTTGGACGCGTCAGTGACGGAAGCGGGCGAGAGCGGGCAAGCACCGCCGGAGAGCGGTACGCCGGAGCCATCGCAAGTGGAAACGCCTGCGAGGTTGTCAGCGCAGGTGTAGACGGGATTGACGACCTGGCCGTAGGTGAAGGTATAGGGAGACGTGACAGCCGCGCCACCTGACGTAAAGCCTGTGGAGATGGTCGGAACTGTTGAATCGACGTTGATGGTGAACCGATGGGTGTCCGTCATATAGCAGGACTGAGTCGAGGTCGGGAAAGCTGGGATATCGATATCGTCCTCGGGATTCGGACACGGGGTGTGGGCATTGTTCGCGACATTCAGCAACTGTATGTGGCGTTCGGTGATGCCAAGGCTGTCCTGCGATGTGAAATACGCAACGTACGTGCCGTCGCCCGCTGGAGAGCCTTGCAGAGTCGTGAGTACATTGGTGATGGTGTCCGACACCGCGGTCCAAGCGGAAGCGGGAGAGGACTGGTTTGCATTCTTGTAGATTGTGTCGTTCTGGCTCGGTGTTGGCGACGAGAGTCCAGCGGCAAGGGAAGCTGGGGGCGCAGCTACGTAGCCATTCGTTGGATTGGCTGGGGAGGCAGGACTCACAACGGCCTGCAGGTCACAAGCTCCATTAAACCACTGCGTGGATTGCTGATTGTTCAACGGCGGGTTATTGAGGCTAACGGCGGGGGCTCCTGACGCGAGTGTGGCACAACCGCCATCGGGAGGCAGAACACTCCAGAGTGTGCTCTCAACCGGCACGCCCAGGGCAGTGATCAGCCAGCCCTTCTTGGGCTGGGTGCCGCGCGTGGTGGTCTGGTCGCCATAGACATCAATGAGTGTGTCCGCGAGATCGCACTTGAATTGGGCTGAGCCGAAGTTGAAGACGTTGGTGCACACCGGGTTGGTTTGTTGCCCTCGGGGTACGGGCGCCCACGTTTCGGTAGGCGAGTTAGGCGAGAAATCAATCAGCGAAATGGTGGTGCCAGGGTAAAGGGCAGGATCCCAGTCGACCGACGGGTCCCATTTGTCCTTCAGTACGATCGTGCCACCGGAATTGGGAATGACCGACGGACAGTAATAGTCGGAAGCATTGGCGGGAGAGATGTTCAAAGTTCCGCCATAACACACATTCACATACAAAGAGCAAAGCGTACCGTTGCCGCCGTTGCCAGGGTGAGCGGGGCAGGTTGAGGTGGCAAAAGGGGTACCGAAAGTCCACTGTGGCCAGACGTTGGGATCGATGGCCATGTTATTCGAGACGATGGTGATGTTGGTAGTGCCACTCGGCCCAGTCAGATTATTGTTCGCGGCACTAAAATCGATAGTTTCCTGAACAAGGCTGCCGGCGGTCTTGTTGAAGGTAGAGGTTGTCGGCGTGGTTGTGCTGACGGGCTGGCTGACGGGAGTGCCGATGATCCAATTCACGATGTCTTCGTCTTGATGGCCCATACCTGTTGCGGCAGTGAAGCCTGGATAGGCGTCGTCGCTAGCGTCGAGACCAAGGTAGTCCAGTCCAAAGGGAACTGTGAGGACGGTTTGGCCATCGAGAGCGATAACGATACTGCCGCATACGCCGGTGTCCGGCGTCATTCCCGGGCGACAATAAACACCTGCTACAGGATTCGGTGGCGGGTTGTAGACCACCTTGGCGGCGTGCGCCAGACCGTCGACCATGTTGATGGGCGTGGAGAGGTTGCTGAGATCAACCATTCCAAACTTGCAGGAGACACCGTCCTCTTCGCGGTTATAAAGATGGTGGGAAGTATTGGCGTCAGCGCCGCAGCTCTGAACAAAGACTCCATCCGTCGTGCTTTTGCTGTTGAGCGGGTTAGCATCGTCGTCATCATAATCGGATTCGGTGTTCCGCCAGACGTCAAAGCCGATGGCGACGCTCTTGGTCAGGCCGGTAAAGCCGAGGTCACCGCCCGGTTCACCCTGATTCGCGACCGCCAACGGCCCGCAAGTGCTGTTTTGCCGGAAACAACCGTTCTGCAAGATAAAGGCGATGCCGTCCGCATAACCAATTCCGGTCTGATTGGTGAATTGGATCGTGAAGGAGGTCGTGAATCCGCCTTTCATCGGGAGCGGAGCGGCCGTTGCCGGTGAAACCGCACCCGCCGGGTTGATGTACCAAGCGCTGCCATCTTCGGTATCTTTCAAGTGGTCCGAGAGCCGAATGACGTTAAGGGGGGCAGTCGCGCTATTTGGAACAACCAGGGCCGCGCCGTTGATTTGCAAACCCGTGGAGTTCGTGAAGTCGGGTGTGTAGTTGTACGACTGCTGGGCTTGCGCAGAGAGCGCGAGCCCAGAGAAAAGAGCGCTGCAAAGAGCGAACCGTACGATTCTTGGGGAAACACACGCAAGACACGACCGTGCTCTCATTTCGCCTCCTTCAAGGGCACACACCCGTACACAATCTGACTTTCGTCATCTGCGGTCTTAAATAGAAAGGGGCCGTCTTTGGATCGGGGACGCTAGACCCAACGCACTCGAAAAAAAACTCCGCACATTCTCACTTGTCCCATCGCGTACTGTCAAGAACGTAATGCGTGTTGCAAAGGAATTTTGTCGAGAAATCGCCGCGAGTATCGTGCTTTTCCACAGCGACTACGATTGTTGTTGCGGAGTTTGCGCTAGAGCAAATTGCGGAGCGCGCGGGTCCGGGCAGCACTACAGAGAGAACAAAAAAAGCCCGGCAGGCTTGTGGCCTGCCGGGGCTAGTGGGAAGGCTATTTGTAGACCAAGATCAATGCGATGAGACGGACAGAGTGTCAGTCGTCACATTGTTCTTTGTGTTGGGATCATTGGGGCTGCTTGCGGTTGCGGTCAGCCTGAAAGACGTACCGGGTGTTGAGCTGGACGAAACCGGGATCTTAGTCACGATGACGGCTCCCTTTAGTCCAAAAATGCTTGGCAGAGTCCCAATGTTATTGCAGTTGACCGTGGTGCCGCTGACCGTGCAGCTCGCGCCACCCGACGGAGGCATCGCGGAGCAGCCGGTAAGAGTGCAGCTCACGATGGCAACGCTGGCAGTAATATTGCCAAGCTGGACGCCGGAGGCCGGCAATTGGAGCTGTTCGGTTACCGAGACTTCGGCAGCATTGGTCTTGCTGAGGTCAAGCACCCAAGCAAGATAGGTCAGTGTTCCGCCAGGCTTGACGCTGTCGCTGGTGTGCTGTTCGAAGATGGCGACATCGGCGTCGGCCAGGACGGTGTAGGGGAAGTCCTGTCTGGTTAGGTTGCCGGCGTTGTCGGTAGCTGTCACCGTAACTTTGTGCGAGCCGGCAGTGCCTACCTTCAAAGCAACTGGGCTGGTAGAAGTGGCGGAGCCACCATCCACGCTGGCGACGCAGGATGCGAGACCTGACGCCGCTGCGCCGTTGGCAGCCATTGGATCGTTGCAGCTAAAGCTGGCTGAGACTCCCGCCTGGTTGACCGCATAGGTGCCGCCCAGGGGCGAGAAGGTGAGCGAGACCGTCGGGAACGTAGAATCGATGTTCACAATGGTCGTGAAGTAGTTGGTGTAGTAGCAAGGAGCCGGAATCGTCGTCCCGGGAGCTTCTGGATTGGGACACGGGTCACCCGTCGGCCGGAACACGGCGTTCTTCTCGGTAATGCCTGCTCCGTCTTTTGATTGGTAGTGCAGGGTGAATGTGCCGTCAGGCGCGCCGAAGATGGACGCCAGAGTCTTCCGGTCGTTGGGATTGCTTGCCCACGGTTGCGCATTACAGCTTAGTCCAGTGCCGATGCACACGGCATTGGGATTGGTAATGGTTGTGTCACCTTCCGGAGCTCCTCCAGGAGCAATTGACGGCGCGCCAGGGCCGTAGAAGAGGCTCGCGGGTGGCGCTGCAACGAAGTTATTGTTGTCGGGGACTGGCGGCTGTGCCGGGTTGACTAGGAAACCGAGGAGGCAGTTTCCGTTATTCCAAATATTCTGGGCGTAGTTAGGATTCTCGAAGCCCGGGTCCGCTGGATTGGGATTATTCAGGGGAGAATGAGGAGAAGTGCAACCGGCTAAGGGCGGGTTGATGGTGTTGACTGGGTTGCTGAAGACCTGAACGGTCGACAGCAGCATTTGCACGTTGAACAAAGAGATGAGCCAGCCCTTCTTGGGTTGTGTGCCGCGCGTAGTGGTCTGATCGTTGTAGATGTCGATTGCGGTATCGACGACATCGCATTTCGCCGCAGTGCCAGGATTTCCGGCGATGGGCGCGACCTGTGTACACACCGGATTCGGAGCCATAGCGCTGCCGGACCAAGTCTCCGTGGCGGTGGGCGGCACGAAATCGAGCAACGACACGGTGGTGCCCGGAGCAATAGCGGGTTTGGGGCTGAGAGGATCCCAGGTATCTTTTAACACGAAGAAGCCCGTAGTGTTCGCCGCGGTATCAACGAACGGGCAGTAGAAATCAGATGCAGCCGCTTGGCCGACACCAGAACTTCCACCCCAGCAGGCATTCACATAGAGAGAGCAAAGGTCTCCGGTGCCGCCATTGCCAGGGCGGCCCGCGCACTGAGCGCTAGACCAAGGCGTGCCGGTAACGTATGGCGGGAAGGCGTTGGGCATTCCCGAATTGTTCGACAAAGGTGTATTCGTGGCCGTGACTTGAACACCACCGCAGACCGCCGTGCCTCCGTCACTGTTATGGCAGGTCAAATCGCCTGCATCGGTCGCGTCAATGGTCTGTTGCACCAAGTTGTTTTCGCCGCTGTTGAAGGTTGACTGCGTGGGGCCGGTCGTGTCGAACGCCTGGGTCTGGCTAGTGCTGTTGTAAGTGAAGTTCCAGTTCAAAATATCGTGGTTTTCGTACGCCGCACCGGTTCCGGCGGTAAACCCGACGAAAGCATCGGAGTTCGCATGGAGTCCGAGGTATCCGATGCTGAACGGAACTGTCAAGATGGCCTGGCCGTCGAGAGTGACGGCGATGCTGCCGCAGAAGTTGCCACCTCCGGGCAGACAAGTACCATCGGTGCTGGCCGGTGGAGTGTAGACGATTTGTGCGGTATGAGTCTGTCCGTCAGCGAGTAAGATTTGGTTTTTGAGCTGGGTCAAGTCAAATCTTCCGAAGGTGCAAGTTACGCCGCCCGGTCCGCTAAGGGCGTTATGGGCCGCGGTGTTCGGGTTTGGACCGCAGCTCTGAACACTGACTTCGTCAGCACTGGTTGGGGCCTGATCGCCGGCGCAGGTATCGCCGAAATCGGTGTTGCACCAGGTATCAAACTGCACAGCAACGCTGTTCGCGATATTCGTGTAGCCCAAGTAGCCGCCGCCCGCGCCTAACGCGCCGGTGCCGACTCCCTGCACAACGAATGCAAAGCCATCCGCACCCGGCTTCCCATTGACTCCAGGACTTCCGTCAGGTACTGAAATCTGAAATGCAAAAGTGCTGGTGAATCCACCCGCCAGCGGAACGCCGACTGGAGCATCGCTACTGCCGGTAAAGTACCAGGCGCTACCCGCCAAACCCCCTTGAGAGGGAGTAAGCCTGAGCACGTGCCCATCACCAACAGGCGCTGCGGCGCTCGGGTTGAGTGCCAGCCCAGAGGTCGAGCTAAAATTCGGATAAGAAACCGTTGTCTGCGCTTGCGCTGCATTCGCCACTAGCAGCAGCACCGCGCTCCAAAGGACAAGCAGCGCGACGCGCTTGGAGCAACAGCCAGCACGGGAGACTTCGATCATAAATGCCTCCTTCAGGGCATAAAAAAAAGCAATCACTCTACGACTTTCGTCGTCTGCGGTTTTTTTAGAATTTGAGCCTACGCGGTTCGGGGACACTTGCCTGGCTTGCGGACAGGCTGAAACAGCGGCCATTTTCGCTTTGCGAGCGGGAAGTGTCAAGCAAATATGCGTGAATTTGCGGAGATTTGAGTAACAAAAAAGTACTGCAGCGGCGCCTTAGAACTACTGGTACTGTATTCGCGCGCTCGGGAAAGATGCTTGGCGAGTTTGATCGCGCACAACGATGGTCCATTGGCCTTGTGAAACTCAAACGCAACTTTTTGCCCGAGAAACACGTAGAGTTTTAAAAAAGACCATGCGACCTATGCGGCTGCTGATGTTCGTGGTGCTTTTCGCCCTGAGGGCAGAATTTTCCTCAGGACAGGAAGCGTCGAAAATCATTGACCAGTATGTAAAGGCTGCCGGGGGGGCCAAAGCCCTGGCAAAGATACAAACTTTACAGCTTGATGGAAATACGCAGGGATCGGGTGATGCGCCGCCCGGGACGTACACTTTCATGGTCAAACTTCCGAATCGCTACTACTCCGAATGGCGGTCGGGCGGCAGAACAGTCATTGAGGCATACAACGGAAAGTCGGCATGGCGGCAATCCGAATCGGGCGAATTGGGGACGCTGTTGGGGCCGCAAGCCGTTGAGGTGGAGGCGGCGTCGCAATATTACAACGCGCGGTTTCTGGCGCTCTCGAAAAAGAAGATCAGTGCGGTCGTGAAGGGTCCGGCCACGATCGGTGGAAGGGCAACCATACAAGTCGAACTCACCTTCGCGACTGGCGTTACCTGGCAGGTTTTTTTCGACCAGCAGACCCACTTGATCGACGCGGAGAAAGCTACCATTGCCGGGTTGGTGCGCGAAATCGATTACGACGACTACCGATCCGTGAATGGGATAAGAGTCCCTTACAAGCTGCAAGTGCATCGAGGCGATGAGGCATTCACCGTGAATGTGGCCAAGGCTTCGATCAATGAAACCGCCGGAGAGCGTGTGTTCGATTTTCCCATCAAGTCGCAAGTGAAACTGCCGGACCTGAAGAAACTGTTTGAAGAGATTGACGCGAACCAGAAGCAAATCGACAAAATTAAAGAGAATTATGCCGGAACCCAGGTAGAGGATGAAACGGAGTACGACAAAAACGGCAAGGTAACCAAGAAGGAGAACAACGAATACACGTTCTTCTATCTGAACGGAGACGAAATCACCACGTTGGTGAAGAAAGACGGCAAAGCGTTGAGCGAAGAAGAGCAGAAGAAGGAAAACGAAAAAACCAAAAAGCGCATTGAAGAGGCTCAGAAAAAGGAGAAGAAGAAGGAGGAAAAGGAGGAGAAGGCCAAGGAGCACGGGAAGGAGTCCAAGGAGGACGATGAACCAGGGATCGAGGTGTTCCTTCGCGTGAGCCAGTTCGTAAATGCGCGGCGCGAGCGTTTCCGCGGACAAGACGTGCTGGTCTTCGACTTTGAACCGAATCCGGAATACAAGCCAAAGAACCTGGAAGAGAAAGTCGTGAAGGAACTGGCCGGGGTGGTGTGGATCGATGAAAAGGCCAAGGACGTGGTGAGATTGGAAGCGTATTTCGTAAGCGATTTTCACCTTGCCGGGGGGTTGCTGGCCAACCTGCAAAAGGGAACGGGTTTTACCTTCGAACAGGCTTACGTCAACAACGAAGTGTGGCTGCCTACATACGTTGAAGCGCATGTAGGAGTGAGGGTCCTGCTGGTGAAGGGGGTTCGCGTCAATGTTGTCACAAAGTATTCGGATTACAAACGTTTTAACGTAGAAACGCTTAACACAATCAATAAACCAAAGGATGCCCCCGAGGGGGGAGTAAAACCTCAGTGAGTCAGTCTTTCGAATTTCGCTGCTGCGAGATGGGAGCCAGCACTTCGCGGATTCGCTGAGCGAGTGCGGCCGGGGAGAAGGGTTTCTGTAGAAAGGCCAAGCCCTCTTCCAACAAGCCGCCACTGGTGACGACATTTTCCGTATAGCCGGACATGTAAAGAACACGAATGTTGGGCCGACGGCGTGTGATCACGACTGCTAATTCGCGACCACTGGTTCCCGGCATGACGACGTCAGTGAGCAGGAGATGGATTTTGCCGGGAAATTTCGCAGCGACTTCCTCGGCGTGCCGCGGATCACGAGCGACAATGACGTGATAACCCTGACCGGTGAGGATAGTCTTGACGAGATCGCGAACGGCTTCTTCATCTTCGACCAGGAGAATCGTTTCGGAACCGCGGTGGTCGAGGAGCGGAACGGATTTGGCCGTTTCCTGGTCCGCGGTTTGCTCCACGCGGGGAAGATAAACTTTGAAGGTGCTCCCCTTGCCGGGTTCGCTATAGACCCAGATGTAGCCGCCGCTTTGCTTGACGATGCCGTAGACGGTGGAGAGTCCAAGGCCAGTCCCGCGCCCGCTTTCTTTCGTGGTGTAGAAGGGCTCAAAGATGTGCGCAACAGTCTCCGAATCCATTCCCACTCCGGTGTCGGACACTGCCAGCATGACGTATCTGCCAGGCTTAACGGAGGCGTGCTCGGAGGCATAGACAGAATCGAGATCGACGTTGCAGGTTTCGAGCAGAAGGCGACCGCCGTTAGGCATGGCGTCGCGGGCGTTGACCACCAGATTCATGATGACCTGTTCGATTTGCGCGGGGTCCGCTTTCACTTTACCCAAATCATCGCGAACGCTGGTGCTCATTTCGATGTTGTCATCCACGAGGCGGCGCAAGAGTTTTTCCATATTCACGACAATGACGTTCAGATCAAAGATTTTCGGTTGCAAGACTTGTTTGCGGCTAAACGCGAGGAGTTGCCGAACCAGGGCCGCAGCGCGCCCGGCCGCGCTCTCGATACGCTCGATGTCCGCACGCAAATCGAGTGGCACAGCCGGACGGCTGAGAGCCAAATCGGTGTAGCCGGTAATAATCGTCAGCAGATTATTGAAGTCATGGGCGATCCCGCCGGCGAGCCTGCCCACTGCTTCCATTTTCCTTGATTGCTGCAATTGCGTTTCAAGCTGCTTGCGCTCGGTGATGTCGACGATGATTCCTTCCATGACCGGATGGGCGTTACTGCCTTGGACGACGACGCCCGTGTCGTTGAGCCATACTTCGCGGCCGTCCTTCCTGCGGACCCGGAATTCCGCCTGGAACGGTTCGCCTTTCTCGCTGGCTTGCTCGGCGGCGACAACGGTTGCGCGGTCATCGGGATGGATCTGTTCGGCCCAACGCTTGGAGAGAGCAAGCCATTCGTCCGGTGTGTAGCCGAGAATCCTCTCGATCTGGGGGCTCACGTAATACCACTGGCCGTCGATGCCGATCTCCGCGATGTAGGTGATGGCATTGACCTGCTCGACGAGGGTGCGGTACTTCGCTTCAGCCTCGGCTTGGGCGCGCTCGGCGCGTTCGCGTTCGGAAAGGTCGCGACAAACACAGACGGTGCCACCATCCGGCATCGCAGTGATGGTCATTTCCACGGAGATCTTGCTTCCGTCGATTCGTCGCAAAGGCAAGGTGGCGGACCATTTTTTCGATTGTGCGAGAGAACGCCGGACTTCCGACTCGAGATGGTCGACATCCTGAAAAGCAAATACAATCCGCCAAGGCTGGCCCAGGATGTGTTCCGGGCCGGCAAGGCCGAGCATGCGGGCAAAAGCCGAGTTGGCGTAAACGTGAATTCCTTTTTGATCAATCAATGCGAATCCGTCTGTGGAAGAGTCCATCGCCAGGGTTTGACGCCGCACGGTCTCCTGGCCTTTTTGTTGCTGGAATTGCGTGAGTCCAATTCGTAGCGCATAACAGATGAACGAAATGGCAAGCAAGCTGAAGCGGAGCAGTCTCCAACCCGGCCCAAACTCGGCGATGAAAAATAAAATCGCCAGTGGAACGAAAGCGAACATGCTGTTGGTGACGAGAATATTGGCGAGCGTCCGCTCGCGCCGAAGCGGCTTCTGGCTGCCTTGCTCGGCCGGTTGCCAAGTGGCAGCCCACGTCGCAGTGTAGAGGAGCGGCAATGCCCAACCGAGACCAGCCCAACCGGTGACCGGAACACTCATACTGGGCTGAAAGGTGTCAGCGACTAGCCATCCCGTGGTGCTTACGATTTGGCAGAGCGCGAGGCCACCGTATAAACGGCGTGTCTGGGGGAATTTGCCTCGCCGCCATTGGAGTGCGGCCAAGAGGATAATGCCAACGTCGCTCCAGGTATCTACCCACACCTCGCGAGAGAGTGCCGCTTCTGGGGCACGGGAAAGGGAAGGAAGGTAATACATGCCGAAATAAATCAGGAAGAACAGGATGCCGATCTGTACGAAATCGAGAGCTTCTTCTGCTTCGACCCGAGAGTCCGTTTTCCCCTGATTGAGAAAAACGGCCATGACAAAAAACATGCCCTGGGTGTCAAACAGAAAGCGAATCATTGAACCGGGGGGCGGTTCACAATGCAGGAAGATTTCGTAATACGCCCAGCCAACGTTGGCAAAGCCCCAGACGACTTGGCCAAAGGCGACCAGTGTCCAGAATGCCTGGGTAAACCCGCGCGCTCGGTTTGCCGCGCGAAAACACATGGCTGCGGCAATAGCGCATAACAGAAGTTGCAGACTATTGGCGATAAAGAGCCCGAGAGGAGAGGTGGAGTAAAACACCACGCTTATGCCGTGGCCAATCACTGTGAGAATGGCCAAAGCCAGAATGAAGCGGGGGAGTCGCTTCCCGGATAGCATTCGTTCTAGTACCGTATCAGCTATTTTAGGGGAGTGTCGCTGGAAACAAATGTTTCCTGAGGGACGTGTGCCCGCCTAGCTACGACCAACCGAATGTGTTCCGCCCTTTTCAACGGCCTTCAAAAGGGTAGCGATCCTGAGACTGTACCGCGGCGGCGACACGCCGACGAAGGGAGATGGTATCTACGGCGGGACGCTTTGCGAAGCGCTTGAGGACAGCGATTTGCGTCATGAGCATGTCCCCCTCTTGCACGGCGGCAACCGCGCGCCTGGCGTCGTGTTCGACGCGCTCGGCGGCGTCGGAGATGAACACGCGCGCGGCGTCGATCATCGTGGAAGCGGCAGCTTCGCCCTTCGAGGAAGCAGTTTTTTGAGCCCGCAACAGGCTTGATTCCATGGCGTAGATTTCCATGACAATGGTCCCGAGAGCGCCGATGAGTTCTTGTTCGTCCGCCAACTTCTCGCGGAATTTTTGGACCGCACCACCAGCGGCCTGCAAGAACATCTTCTTGGCGTTGGCCACGGTACGGGTTTCTTCGGCCAACACACCTTCAGGAGCTTCTTCAAAGGATGGGCCTGCCAGGATTTCATCGGCCAGCTTCATCGCCGCGGGAATCAAGGGCAACTGACCGCTCATAGCGCGCTTCATCAGCATCTGGATGATGAGCATGCGGTTGATTTCGTTGGTGCCTTCGAAGATGCGGTTGATACGCGAATCGCGGTAAGCGCGACAAACGGGATAATCCTCGTGGAAGCCGTAGCCACCGAAGATCTGCACGCCTTCATCAACGACGAAATCGAGCATTTCGCTGCCGTAGACCTTAGCAATGGAGCTCTCGATGGCGTACTCCTCGAGGGCTTTCATGGCGTTCTGCGTTTTGTTGCCGGACCCTTCTGCCGCTTGCATGGCAGCTTCCATGTAGCCGGCACTGCGATAGATCATCGATTCGACAGCGAAGATTTGAATCGCCATTTCGGCGAGCTTCTCGCGCATCAGGCCAAACTCGCCGATCTGCTTTCCAAAAGCTTTCCGCTCCTTCGAGTATTTCGAGGCGGTCAGGAGGACGTGTTTGGCGCCGCCGACGCAGGAAGCCCCGAGGGTGAAGCGGCCAGCGTTGAGGACATTGAAGGCGACAATGTGGCCGCGGCCGATTTCGTGGAGAATATTTTCCTTAGGCACTTTGCAGTTTTCGAGAAAAACCGGAGTGGTCGAACTACCGTGGATGCCCATCTTGTGCTCTTCATTACCGGGCTTGCAGCCGGGGAAATTCTTCTCGACGATAAAGGCCGTCAGTTTTTCACCATCGACTTTCGCGAATACGGTGAAGAGGTCGGCGAAGCCGCCGTTGGTGATCCACATTTTCTGGCCGTTCAGGATGTAGTGCGTGCCCTCCGGATTCAGCTGCGCACGCGTTAGCAAGTTCTGCGCATCGCTGCCGGCCTGTGGCTCGGAGAGGCAATAGGCTCCGATAAATTCGCCGCTGGCCAGCTTGGGGAGATATTTTTTCTTCTGTTCTTCGGTCCCGAAGTAAACGATGGGGAGAGTGCCGATGCCGGCGTGCGCGCCGTGCGTGACTGCGAAGCCGCCGTAAATGGAGATTTTTTCGGTTAGTTGCGTGGTGGCAACCTTATCGAGGCCAGCGCCGCCATATTCCTCGGGAGTAGCACCGCTCATCAGTCCTAATTCCGCAGCTTTCCGAACCAAATCCGCCATCAACCCGGGCTTCTTGGCTTCCAGGTCCTTGGCGACCGGGAGGACTTCCTTGGTGACGAACTCTTCGGCGGTTTGCCCGATCAGTTTCTGGTCGTCGGAGAGGTCCGCGGGCGTGAATATGTCCTGGGGTGCGGGCGATTCCAGCAGAAAGCTGCCGCCTTTAGCCGCGGATTTTGTTAGAGCGGAAGTCGCCATGATGAGCTCCTTGCTTTGGCCGGAAGGCCGTCAAAAAATTCAAACAACCGTTTGAAAATCAATCCGGGGATTTTACCTTTCGTTGAGTTTATGCGCAATAGGACTTGTGATGTATGGCGCGACAAGCTTTGATGACATCCAGATGCGTTCTATGACAAACTCAGCGTCCGTTTGCAGCTTTTCGGGAGGACCGATATGGGACGTCCTGTGGTGCATTTTGAGATTGGCTGCCGCAATATCGCCAAAACACAAGAGTTTTACTCCACGATGTTTGATTGGAAGGTCAGCCCAATGGGACCGGCGTCCATGATCGCACCGGAAACGCCAGGCATAGGCGGACACATTACCGCGCTCGGGCATGAGCCGCACAACTACACAATCTTTTATGTGGACGTCGAAGACGTGGCGGCCACTCTTAAGAAAGCTGAGGCGCTGGGCGGGAAAACGCTCGTGCCTCCCGTGGATATTCCAACGGGGACCTTCGCATGGATGCGGGATCCAGAGGGGAATACCGTGGGGTTGTGGAAGGCCAAGGCGTGACGATTACGATTTTCGACTGGCGTTTGCCGAGGGAACGTCAGAGAGCCGCTGGAGTCCGGAGCGGCGCAAGGCAAACACCGCCAGCCAGCCGACCACAGCCGCAGACAGCGCCAAGGCCAGGATCTCGAGAAAAGTCGTAACCGTGGAGAAGTGCTCGGGCTGCAGCGGGGGAATGGGCGTGCTTGACGGAGGCAGCGACGCGGAAATCGACTTGGCCTTTTCGATCGCCATGATGACGGCAACCAGAATGACAGTCATTAGAATTGGCGTGGCCTTCGGGAAACGGAATTCGGTGCGCATGCGGGACCTCCTTGAAAGAGAGACGGAAGCAGCAGGAAAACCGGCGATGACGCGTGTGTGTTCGGTGAGGGCTCCAGCCAACAGGCCGCTCACTTCGCGAGCGCGCATCCAAAATCTTGCCCCGGGTTTTGCCTGGCACGTACTGAGTTCCAGTTGCGCCAGAACCGCCAGCATCTCGTTGCCATACTCGCACCGGTATGGGGGCGGATATAGCGCTAGCAGGGAGCGATAGAGGCGCAGCATCCTCAAGTCTCCTTGCGTGCGACGCGCAGACCGGCAACGTGTGCCAGCTTCTTCAGGCGATTCACTTCCGCCTGCAAATTTCGGCGCCCCGCAGCGGTTAGACGATAAGACTGCTTTCCGCGCGATGAGTCGTCCGTCTCGTGGCGGTCGATCCAGCCATTCTCCAGGAGACGACTCAGGGCGCCATACAGCGTCCCGGTGCTGAGCTGGACGCGGCCATCGCTCATTTCCCTGGTGTCTTGGAGGATGGCATAGCCATGGCGAGGCCGCTCCGCAAGGCTCAGTAGAATAAGAAGAACGGGCTCGGTGATGGGGAAGTTCGCCATGGACTCACACTCACGACATGTCGTCAGGCGACATGTTGACAGGCGGCAGGACGGTCGTCAAGAGGAATCTATCGCTCAAGAGAATTTATATGCGCTCGAAGACGCCCGCCGCGCCCATGCCGCCTCCGATGCACATGGTGACCATACCGTAGCGGGCGTTGCGGCGGTGGAGTTCGCGCACCAGAGACGCCGTAAGCTTTGCGCCGGTGCAGCCGAGGGGGTGACCGAGTGCGATCGCACCACCGTTCGGATTCACGCGAGAGGGATCGAGGTTGGCCTGTTGGATAACGGCAAGGGATTGCGCGGCGAACGCTTCGTTGAGTTCGACGACGCTGATATCGTTCAGAGAAAGCCGAGCCAAGTCCAGCGCCTTGGGTATTGCGTAGACCGGACCAATACCGAACTCCTCTGGGGGGCAACCGGCGGTAGCGTAGGAAACGAAACGAGCCTGCGGCTTGAGGCCGAGTTCCGCGGCTTTGGCGTCGCTCATGAGCACTACGGCGGCGGCACCGTCGCTCATGGGAGAGCTGTTACCGGCGGTGACGGTCCCTTTTGCATGAAAAGCAGGCTTCAACCCTGACAGAACTTCCATGGAAGTGTCTGGGCGAGGCATCTCGTCGCGCTCGAATGCGAACGATTGAGTCGCCGGTTTTACGCCTCCCTTGCTCTTTGGGCCATTGCTCTCGGGTAGGGAGATGATTTTCACGTCGACGGGAACGGTTTCGTCCTTGAACTTGTCGGCGGCCAGAGCGGCGACCGCTCTCTGATGAGACTGGACCGCGAACTGGTCTGCTTGCTCGCGAGAGATCCCGAATTTGCGCGCGATGTTTTCGGTGCCGAGGCCCATGTTGATGTATGTGTCCGGATGATGATCAACGAGCCAGGGATTGGGAGAAATTTTGTTGCCGCCCATCGGGACCATAGACATGGATTCGGTGCCGCCCGCGACGATTACCTGGGCCGCGCCACTGCGGATTCGTTCGGCTGCTTGGGCGATGGCCTGGAGACCGCTGGCGCAAAAGCGGTTCACGGTCATGGCAGATGTTTCGACCGGAAGGCCCGCGCGCAAAGCGGCGATGCGAGCGACATTCATGCCTTGTTCGCCTTCGGGCATAGCGCAACCGAGAATGACGTCATCAATTTCTTTCGGATTCAGGTCAGGAACGCGGGCCAGCGCTTCTTTGATGACGAGGGCGGCGAGATCGTCCGGGCGCGTCGTTCGGAGTGAGCCCTTATAGCCACGTCCAACGGGAGTCCGCACGGAAGAAACGATTACGGCTTCAGGCATGGCAAACCTCTCTCGGCAAGCGAACTTCCCGATTTTCAACCGCTCGTTTGAAAAATGCAAATGGGCAAGCGGGCCTGTGTTAGGGGGAGTGAGCGTCGCGATGAAGGGGCGGCGAGCGAGTGCGAAACGTGTTCCCCGGGAGAAAGAGGCGGGTGTGATGGTGAGGAATCTCGCTGACCAGCAAAGCAAGAGAGATTCCTCACTTCTTCGCAATGACGGCTCGCGCCGTAGGTTCTGAGGCCATTAGAACTGCAGACGCAGGCCGAACTGCATCACCCGTGGACCGCCACCGCCGAGGCCGGGATTGCCCTGAGCCACATCGGGGGTCTGGGTGATCTCGCCCGCCGTGTCGCTGCCTGGCGATACCACGTTGTTCGGCAGCGCGAAGTTGGGATGATTGAAGACGTTGAAGAACTCCGCGCGGAACTGCAGCACGACATGCTCGCGCAGCTGAAAATTTTTCGTCAACGAGAAGTCGATGTTCCAGAAACCGGGGCCGTAAATTTGGTCACGCCCGAGATCGCCAAAATACCCGTATGGGTCCGCTGCGGTAACCGCTGGATAGGCGAACGCGCTGGGATTCAAGTAGCCGGTTGACGGAGTCCAGTGCGGAAGAATTGGATTCACGCCTGGGACCAGATCAGGGCGCTGCGTATAGTTGAAGTTCACGCCGCCCGCATCGGTGATGACGTTGATGGGCCGGCCCGACTGTACGGTGATGATGGAATTGAGCTGCCAACCGGCGCCGAGCACGTGCGGAACTTTTTCGAATGTCGGCACGGCGTAATTGATTGCTGTAGTCCAGCGGTGGCGCGTATCGAAAGTGGATGGCCCTTTCTCGGCCGCCAGATTCGTCGAGTCTTGCGGAAACGCGGCGTTGGCGAAGTTGAAGTTGATGCCGTCGGAAGCGCCGTCGAGCGACTTGGACCAGGTATAGGTCGAGAAGCCGGAGAAACCATGAAATTGCTGCAGGCGCACGGTGGTTTGCAGACCGTTGTAAGTCGAGTTCGCGCTGCCGGAGAATACATCCACAGCCGCGTATTGCGGATACGCAGGATCGTTGATCAGGAAGTCGCGTCCCTGATTCGCGTCATAGAGGCGCGAGAGACGAGTGCCCTTACTGCCAACATAGCCGACCTCAAAGGCAAGCGAGCGGGCCAATTCGCGCTGGATGTTCAGGCTCCAGCTCTGGACATAGGGAGTGCGTAGGCCGGGGTCGGTGACGAAGATGGACTGCGGATAGACGGTTGGCGTGAACACGGGACCCCCGCCGGTGCCGTTCCACACGCCCGAATTGAAGTCCTGGGCGCCGACGAAGTAAGGGCTGCCGCTGAGAGAATCGAGGGGATTGGTGGCGATGCCTGCGGAGTTGGTGTAATTGGCGATGATATTGTTTTGCGGAGTGTAGTCGTAATAGAAGCCGTAAGCGGCGCGAACGGTGGTGTTCTTCAGCGGATTCCACGCGAGGCCGAGGCGGGGAGCGAAGTTGTTCAGGTCGCGGTGATAGGCCAGCGGAAGAGTCGGAGAGCCGACCTGCACGAGATTGCCGATGGCATCGAAGTTGGAAAGTAAATTGTGTTTCTCAGCTAGCGGGGAGATGTATTCCCAGCGCAGACCAGCGGTTATGGTCAGGTTCGGGCGGACGCGAATTTCGTCTTGCGCAAAAAAGCCCAAATTGTTGTTAAAGGTGAAGCGGCTCGTGTTGCCGATATTGCCGAGCGCATAGATATTGCCGATGTAGAAGTTGGCGAGCTCGTTGACGATGGGATCGTCAGCCAGGGTTGGGCAGGTGTCGTCGTCGATGAACCAGCAAGTGTTCACATCCAGAAGGCCGCGTTCGAGATTGTCGTTGAAGCTCTGGACGTCGTAGCGGTGATACTCGGCGCCGAATTTCCACGTGTTTCGCCCACGAATGAGAGTGAGGTTGTCGAGGACCTGGAAGGTCTCGCTGAGGCGGCCGCGAGGCACGCTGTACGCGGTTGCGCCCAAATTCTCGAGGTCACCGTTGAAATCGATTTCGGGCAAGCCGACGTGACCCGTCCCCATATCCAGCCCAAGCGCGGACGGATCGATGAAGTAGGGATTGCCTTGGGTAGCATCGGAGGAATTGAAGCTGGTGCGGAAGCGGGAATAGCCGAAGCGGACTTCGTTGAGGACGTTCGACGAAAAGGTGGTCAACCAATTGACGCTGACAACCTGCGCGCGAGTGGGAGAGATCTGAGTGAAGTTCGCAAGGCGTGAACCGCTGCCAAAGCCGCCGAGAGAGCCTAAGGGGAAGACTTGATCGCTTTGGCCGAAGGCGTAACGCGCGCTCAGTGAGTTGTTCTGGTCGATGCGGTAGTCGACCTTACCGATCAAATTGTTGTTATCGTTCTTGTCGCGGACGGAGTAGGCCAGAGAATTGGAGTCGCTAGTCGGGAACAGGTTAGTGATTTGGATGAGGGCGGGATTTACGGAAGGAACCGCCGCGCCAGGAACGGTCGTGTTTACGGCGAGCGCTTGCGCGGCCGCCAACTGCGCTTGCGAGGGTACGGTGAGGTTGAAATCGGACCCCACGCGCTCACGCTGGCCCTCATAGGCGAAGAAGAAGAAAACCTTGTCTTTTAGGACGGGCCCACCGAGAGAGCCGCCGAAATTGTTATTGTTGAAGCGCGACTGTGGGTTAGGGGTTGTCCCATCGGCCTGGAATTTCGTATTGAAGTAATTGCGGGCGTCGGACAAAGAATTACGGTTGTACCAGTAGAGAGAGCCGTGGAACTGGTTGGAGCCGGAACGGGTCACGATGTTCACGACGGAACCTGAGTTGCGCCCGTATTCGGCATCGAACTGTGATTGCAGATTGAATTCCTGGATCGAATCGAGAGGAAGCAGTGTCGCCGGCGCGCCGGTAATACCGACCTGATTGAGTGCGGAATTGTTGAAGAAGGGGTCGTTGTTGTCGGTGCCGTCGAGGTTGTAGTTATTCGAGCGATCGCGATTGCCGCTGATATTGAACTGGCCGAAGCCTTTTTCCGAGCCGGCAACTCCGGAACCTTCGACGGTGACGCCTGGAGTGAGGGCAACGAGTTTGCCAAAGTCGCGCCCGTTCAAGGGCAGTTCCTGTACCAGCGTGCGATCGACCACCTGCGAGAGTGTGGTATTGGAAGTTTCGACGAGCGGCACACTCTCCACCACTTCGATGCGTTCCTGGTGACCTTTGACCTGGGAGAGGGCCAGATTCACGACGGTCTCCACACCGACGTCCACACGTACCTGGGGCGCACGCACTTCTTCAAAACCAGGCGCGATCGCGGAAACTTCGTACTCACCGGCGGGCAATTCCACAAAACGGTAGATGCCGTCAGGCTCGGCCGTAATTTCACGCGTCTCACTGGTGCCGAGATTGCGGGTGACCACTTTGGCACCGGCTGCGGCAAGTCCGTGCGCGTCGGTTACTTCTCCGCGGATGGCTCCGCGAAAAGATTGCGCCATAAGATTGCCAGCGCCAACCGCGAGAACCATGGCGAGCGTCCATACGCTGGCTTTAAGGACTCTGACTGCAAACCTGGTACGCGATTTCATGTTCTTTCCTTTAAATGGGGCCATCCGCAGATGGCATCCGTGCGCGGGTAAAAACCCGGGCAGTTGGGGAATACAGCCTGGATCAATGGAGCGAAGGTCAACTCAACAGGGAACAACAAAGCGGCGACATCGCCGCCGATTCCTACATCGTGTCAGGCGGCAATCCGCTGGCGTTTGAAAAACGGTACTCATCACTTGCCCTTAAGCGGCGCACCTTTCTTGGGAATCGAAATCGTAACCGGCGGAGTGATCTTATGGACCTGTGAGAAATTTCGTTCGTTCAGAGCGAGCCCAATCCGTCCCCGAGAATCGATGTAGAGCAGCGGATCACCGACGGGCACTTCCATGAATGTTTTCTGATAGGGAAGTGTGAACGGTTTCTTGTCGAGCACTACGGTGACCTTGTCGCCGAGGTTGTAGCCGAGTTTCTTGAACTCGTCGCCGGGAATATCGGAGATCAATGAACCGAAGGGATCATCGAGGCCGATGATTTCGCCGTCGATGCCCCTTTCTGTGACGGTTGCAGTCTTGGGAGTCAGGCGGACAAGTTCTTGCACCGCTGGGCCCGCGAGCGTGTAATCCCAACCCGCTGCGAGATGCGCACCAGCCGGCGAAAAAATGTCGCGGCCGTGGAAAGTGGAAGAGATCTTGTCCCCAACCATCCAACCAGTATTGGTGATTTCCCGGGCAGTGTCGAGACCGTCTCGATCGATAACGGGAGAGATTAATCCATTGTCGGGCAAGACAAAGTACTGACCTTTTTTGGATTTAACGATGACTGCTCTGCGCGACGTCCCGACGCCGGGATCAATCACTGCCACAAAAACCGTTCCGGCAGGATAGTAGGGTGTGACTGCCGCCAGGAAGCGGCTGGCCTCCTCAATCGAGTAAGGAGTGACCTGGTGGGTGATGTCCATGATGCGCGCATCGGGTGCGATGCCCACCATCACGGCACGGCAAATCGCGACGGCATCGTTGGCGGTACCGAAATCGGTCATGAAGACGATCATTGGCCGAGCCGGCGCGCCCGACGGGGAACTTCCGGCACTCACGCTCTCGGGCTGAGGCTTGGCGCAGCTCAGCAGCGCCAAGCACAGAACCAAGCATCCAAGTGAAACACCCTTCCTGCCGCAGACGTTCAAAGCAACCTCTCCTCTGATTACCAGGCGCCAGGCAACGCCGGGCAAACCAGGATCTACTCTATGGTGAACTGCGCCTATGACGGCGCGAATCGCTACTCCTGAGGCTATCCAGTGATTATATTCGATGGCCAGCGCCAGCGGTCAACCTGCCAGTGAGGCCGGATGGCAATGATTGCGGCAAGAGAGTGGATTCATTAGAATGCTGGGACCCTGCTAATTCGAAGTGCTTTCAGGGTCTTCTCGAGCGCCCGCGCGAAGTCCAGCCCGATTTCAAGTATTGAAGCACCTCTAAGGAGGACGCAAATGCGTCGCAGCTTCCTGTGTGTCGCGGCTTTTCTGATTTTTGCCGGAACGGCGATGGCCGACCAAGTAACCTTGAAGAACGGGGACCGGCTGACGGGCACGATTGTTTCCGCGGATGGCAAGACGTTGGTGCTGAAGAGCGAGTTTGCGGGGGATGTAAATATTACTTGGGACGCCGTCACAGGAATCGAGTCGGCGGAGAATCTGAATCTGACACTGACGGACGGCAAGCGGATTTCCGGAAAGGTCACCACGGAGAACGGGAAATTTGTCGTGGCTTCGGCTCCGCCGGTTGAGAAAGCGAGCATCACAGCGGTGCGAAACGATGCGGATCAAAAGGCGTTTGACACCGAGGCCGAGAAAATGGCGCACGCGAAGATCACCTATTTCTGGAGTGGGTTGCTCGACACCGGCCTGGCGCTGACGAGCGGAAACTCTTCAACGACCTCCTACACACTGGCATCAAAGGCAGTGCGAGAAACTCCACGGGACAAGCTGACGTTCTATACGGCTTATGTCTTTGCGAACGACAAGACCACAACTCCTTCCCGCACCACGGCCAACGACCTGCGTTCCGGCGTTCGCGGTGACCTGAACCTGTCCCCGAAGGTGTTCGTGTTTGCATTTGCTGACTTCGAGTCAAACGAATTGCAACACTTGAATCTTCGCCAGGTTTACGGCGGCGGCTTCGGCTATCACGTCATCAAGAACGCAAATACCACCTTCGACGTGTTTGGCGGCGCCAGCTACGATAGGGACAGTTTCGGCGGATATGCCCTGACCAACCCCGTGCAGGTTTTTGCCGGACACAGCACGAACAGCGCAGAGATCCTGGTCGGAGAAGAGCTGAATAGCAAGATTTCGAGCCGGACGACCATCGGGGAGCGCTTCGTATTCTTTCCGAACATGTCGGATCTGGGCGAGTACAGGTACCAGTTCAACGCCAACGCGGCCACGGTAATCAAGAAGTGGTTGAGCTGGCAGGTGACCTTTGCCGATACCTACCTGAGCAACCCGCCAGTAGGCCTGAAGAGCACGGACATTTTGTTGTCGACTGGCCTGCGGGTGAACTGGGGCAAGGCGAAGCTCTGAAGTCTCACAACCCAAGGGGTAGGTATAGGCCCCAAAATGCCAACTGTCAGGCAAGTAGCCTAGAGCTTTTCTTGTACTTCGTGCACCTGTACCCTGTACGAAAGGGCAGGTTTTCCACAGGAGTTGTACAGGGTAAATTCTGCGTACAAGGCCCAAATTAGCCAAAATCACCTAAGAATCATATTTATAGTAATATAAACAGTGTTAAGTTAGGTTCCGACCCGGTACTAGGAGAAAAGTTTTCAGGGTGTTTTGATGCTCCTGTACCATAGGTTTTCCTCATCTCATCCTGTCTAATAGGCCAGGTCGCGCTTATGGCTCATCGGTCAGAGCCTTTTTGAGAGAAAGACGATCTCAACGGCCTTTGTACAGGTCCTTGGTCCTTGGGAAGAGGGAGTCGGTTTAGGAATGAAAGACAAGGGGCGCAAGTGGATGTGGCTGTTCCTGGTGGTGCTGGTCGCGTGGCAGTTCTATGCGGTTCGCGAACTGCTGGCGGCATTTGCGTTGTTCTTCCTGGGATTTGCAGCGATCGCTGGAGCGATTTTGTCCGTCTACTTCGCCCAGAAGACCTGGGAGGCGGGTGTTGCGCGCGTTGCCGTCAGCCGGAACCGGTTGATCCTGGCGATGCGGCGGAGCGTGGCGGCCCTCGAGGACTTGGCGCGGCGTCCGATCCGGAGACCCGATTCAGAACCAGCGCGATGAGTTTCGTTTGCTTGCTTCATGAGTAGTGAGCCAGAGCGCGCGGCCTTTCGATTTAACAAATAGATCGAAAAGTCGCGAGCAGTAAAGGCCAGCCGTCCTGAGAGAGCGGCTGGCCTTTTGCTTTTTGTTAGCCGTTAGCTTCCAGTCGACAGCCACGGGCCGCGGTCGTCCGGCTGTGCGACCGAACTGAATATTGGATATCAGGAAACAGATCTCAGCGAACTGGAAGCAGGTCGTTCCTCCCAGGAAGCCTTTCACTTTCCGAGAGCGTTTGGTAGGCTGGCGCCTTTCGGAGGCCAATCCATGTTTCGCTACGAGCGCGTCTGTGTTTGTGTGCTTTTCCTGTGCGTGTTTCCGAAGGCGATGGTGTATGGCCAGCAGGTCTCGAATGCGCCGGCAAAACGGTTGGCGATTCGGGCAGGGCGATTGATCGACGGAAAAAGCGATACACCTGTCACGAATGCGCTGATTCTCGTCGAGGGCGACAAGATCGTGAGCGTGACAGCAGGCGGAACGCCACCTGCTGGCGCGGAGTTGATCGACCTTTCTCGTGCCACAATTTTGCCCGGCTTCGTCGATGCGCACACGCATGTGTTGCTGCAAGGCGACATCACCGCCGAAGATTACGACAAGCAGTTACTGAAGCAGTCGATCCCGTACCGGGCGATTCTGGGAGCGCGGAATGCGCAGATTGGGCTTTCGCATGGATTCACGGCGCTACGCGATCTGGAAACTGAGGGTGCAATGTACGCCGATGTGGATGTGAAGCAGGCCATCAACAATGGAGAAATTCCCGGGCCGCACATGCAGGTGGCCACGCGCGCTTTGACGCCGACGGGAATGTATCCGCTGCTGGGGTATTCGTGGGAGTTGAAAGTGCCGACCGGGGTTCAGTATGTCGATGGCGTGGACGAAATTCGCAAAGCGGTACGGGAACAAGCGATGTATGGCGCGGACTGGATCAAGTATTACTCCGACCACGGCTACTTTTATGGAGAAGGCGGAGTGCTGCACAGCCACGTGAACTTCACGGATGAAGAAGCCAAAGCTATTGTCGAAGAGGCGCACCGGATTGGGAGGAGGGTGGCGGCGCACGCGATTGGCAGCGATGGAATTGCCGCGGCACTCCGAGCGGGTGTGGACACGATCGAGCATGGAGACGGATTGACCGAGCCGCTGATGGAGGAGATGGCACGACGGGGAATTTACTGGGTGCCGACGGTAATGGTAGGAGCGTACGTGGCGAATGGCAGAGCCGGGAACTGGCCGAAGATGGTGGACACGGAGAAAGCCGCGTTTCAGTTGGCCTTGAAGAAAGGTGTGAAGATCGTGCTGGGCACGGATGCGGGCGGATTCGATTGGCGCGACCTGAATGAAGCAAAGGAATTCGAGTATTACGTGAGCTACGGCATGACGCCGATGCAGGCGATCCGCAGCGGCACGTCGGTCGCGGCGGAACTGCTAGGCTGGAGCGAAAAAATGGGGACGGTGGAAACGGGGAAGTGGGCGGACTTGGTGGCGGTGCCGGGCGATCCGTTGAAGGACATCACGGAATTGCAGCGGGTCACGTTTGTGATGAAGTCGGGAGTGGTGGTGAAGAACGACGTGCACTGAGAAACCCCGCACCGTTAAGAGGCTTAGGGTGCGACACCCACCGCAGTCCTGAGACCAAGGTTCGCAGACCGAACCTGTACACCGATCTCAGGGTTTGGATTCAGAGTAGCCAAGTAGAGCGAGCAGGCCGTCGGCCAAGGTGCCGCGCCAGCTGAGATAGTCGTGGCCGCCTTCGAACTCCTGGAAATGGACTTCGTAGCCTTTGGCACGAAGCACGTCGCGCAAGGTGCGGGTGCAAAACAAAATCGAGTCTGCGCTGCCGGTGGCATTGAATTCTGCACTCCCGGCATCAAGATAAAAGCGCACTGGTTTCGTGGGACTGGCAATGACTTGGCGCACGAACCAATTCGGCTCGGTGCGTTGTTCGTCGGCATGGTTGGCCGACGGTGGAGCTCGGTGAAAAGCGCCAGACTGCGCGAGGACGTTTCCAAAGATTTCGGGATACCGCAGAGCGGCACAGGCGGCGCCGATTCCACCGAGGCTTGAGCCGCCAATAACGATGTTGCGAGGTTCTTTGGTGAAGTTGTACTGACCGTGTGCCCAGGGCAGGAGTTCTTCTACCAAGGCGCGGTCGAATTGTGGATTGCAGAGCAATTCGCGGTCCCGGGCGTCGTCCGGCGCATTGCCGATTAGCAAGGCGATCAACGGTGGAATGCGTTTTTCTGCAATCAGATTGTCGAGGATCGTGGGTGTAGGCACCAAGCTGAGATAAGCGTCTTCATCAAAGAGGACGAGCAGAGGATATGGTTCAGCCTGCGGCGAATACAGCGGTGGCAGGTAGATGGCAACCTCGCGTTCGTTGTTCAACGCGGCACTCTTATAGGAATGCTTCTCAATGCGCCCTGCGGGAATGCCAGGCCGCGGCGCGGTCCAAGGTTGTGGCGGGGCGTCGGGCATTTCAAGAATCGATTGGCCACGAAATTCCGGCGCATCAACGCTGTCCGGGTCGGTGCGATAGCGTTTCGGATTTAGTGGATCCGGTCTGGCTCCCGCGGCTGCCATGTTGATCGCGTCCACGTCGATGCCGAGCGGGAGGGGACGCAGGCGCCCGACGTTAGGAGCGAGCGTGTAGGCCATCCGCATTCTGCGATTCACTTTGATGGTCTTGTACCAAACGTCGGTCTGCGCCAATCGCGCCATCAAATATTCGCCGGGTGCCACGCCCGCGTAAGGCAGCCAGAGCACCATGACGTTGCGAGTATCCGGCGTGCCGCGCCAAAGAAAAGTGACGGCCATGTTGTCGGGATCGCCGGGAATCGGTTCGATGAGCGGAGCGCCATTCTTTTTTACTTCTTCCCAAAAAGCGCTGATGCTGTTGTTCTCTCCGCGCTGGATCGATGCTTGGAGAATAGTGATTCGGCCGGATTCGACCACGGGCTTGGGTGGCTCAAGGCGGGCCGCTAGCGTTACGACTCTCTCTAGAGAGATAGTGAAAGTTCCGTTGATGCTTTTGTCAAGGGAGCCGACCTCTACGCGATAGTTCCCAGACGCTTCGGCCACTAGGCTGAGCCTCTCTTCTCGGGGGCCGACGATACCTCCGCGGAAGAGTCTGCCTAAGGGATCGTAAGTTTTTACAAGGAGCGCCCGACCGCGAGGATCGACGGCGATCTGGGCAAAGTCGGCGATTTGGAGCGAAACGATAAACGACTGCGTTTGTCCCGGGTTGAGGCTGCTCTCGTGAACTTGGCCGAGCCTGAGTTCGACTTCGGTGGCGACCGCTGGAGTCGAGCAGATCAAGCAGGTAAAGAATGCCACTAGGAATGCACGTTGGGCGCACATGGCAGCGCTCCTGAACTGGCGATGGGCCAGAGAGACGAGCCGATCGGACAAGTTGTCATTTTGCAGCGTAGCGCAGCCGAGGAAATGCGCGCTGTGACGAAGACACATGTGGTTTAGAAGAAGGCGAGGCCACCGTCGACGTTGATGGATTGACCGACCATGGCGGAGGACATGTCGGAGCACAGAAACAACGCAGCCTGGGCAATTTCGAGGGCGGCTTGGCCACGGCCTTGTGGAATGGAGCTGAGGAACCCTGCCAGCTGTTCTTCGGGACTGACGCCCAAGCGCTTCGCGAGGGTCTTGCCGAGGTCTTTGCTCATTTCGGTTTCGATGACCGGGCCAGGGCAGATGGCGTTAACTCGCACGCCCTGACGCGCGGCTTCAGCGGCCATCACCCGCGTGAGCCCGAGCAGGCCCGCTTTTGCGGCAGCGTAGGCCGAGCCCCACGGGTAGGCGGCTTTGGCGGACAGGCTGGAGATGTTGAGGATTACGCCGGATTTGCGGGCATACATTTCGGGCAGCAGCAGCTTGCTGAGGAGGAAAGCGGCGCGGAGATGCACGGCGATGACGTTGTCGAATTCTTCGAGCGGATACTCCTCGACGGGCACGACCGGGCCATAGTTGCCGGCATTGTTCACGAGAATGTCGATGTGGCCGAATTTCGCGCGCGCAGCGGCAACGATTTTTGCGGAGTCATCCGGTTTCGCCAGATCTGCCGCGAGAAAGCCAGAGCGGCCACCGGCTTGCGAGATGTCTTCCGCGACAGTGGATAGTTGTGCGTGGGTGCGGGCGGTCAGAAATACCGCCGCGCCTTGTTCCGAAAAGAGCTTGGCAATAGCGCGCCCGATGCCGCGGCCGGAGCCCGTGATGAGTGCGACTTTGTTTTTCAGGAGCATGGTTTTTCGAAGATATCAGTGTTTACGTGAGTGGTGCCACTTAGGGCGCCGTTGAATTTGGTCGATTTGCGTAGGCCTTCTAAGGATGTGACAATGGCGGAATGTACAGAACAACTTTACGCACTCTGACGCTCTCCCTGGCCGGGACTCTGCTTTGCGGCATCGCCTTTGCCCAGTCTTCCGCACCCGCATCGTCGCAAGCAACGGCCTCCACAACAGCCACGCCAAAAGCGCAAAAGCCGGCGACAAGCACCGGCGCGACAAAAACCGGAACCGCTGCCACTACGGCGAAGAAACCAGCCACGGCCACTCCGTTCACCTTGAAGACGCAGAAAGACAAGGCGAGCTATGCCATTGGTGTGAACATCGGCCGGAGCATGAAGAAAGATAGCGTCGACGTGGACCCGGACGTGATCGCACGCGGCCTCAAGGATGTGTTCGCGGATAAGAAATTGTTGCTTACGGACGAGGAAGCTCAAGCCGCGCTGTCGACCCTGAAGAACGACATGCAAAAGAAGCAGCAGGAGGAGTATCAGGCGGCGGTCGACAAGAATAAGAAAGAGGGTGACGCGTTTCTGGCGGTGAATAAAGCGAAGCCGGGTGTGGTAACAACGGCGAGCGGGCTGCAGTACAAGATTGTCCAGGAAGGAACGGGACCCAAACCGACAGCGGCGGACACAGTGGTTTGCAATTACAAGGGGACGCTGGTGGATGGCACGGAGTTCGACAGTTCGTACAAGCGAGGACAGCCGGCTACGTTCCCGGTTGGCCAAGTCATTAAGGGTTGGACGGAAGCGCTGCAACTGATGCCAGTAGGGTCGAAGTGGGAGATCGTTATTCCGCCGTCACTCGGGTATGGTGAACGCGGCACGCCAAATGGTGGACCGATCGGTCCGAACTCGACGCTCATTTTTGAGGTGGAGCTCGTGTCGATTCAGCCGAAGACGCCAGCACCGGCCGCTCCTTCGACGCAGCCACAAGGTCAGCCACAAAGCCAGCCGCAGGCTGAGCAGCCGCAAGCCCAACCGCAGCAAGCTGCACCGCAAGCTAAGCCGCAATAATCGACGAGGTTTAATACGAATACCGAAGGCCGAGATAATTCAAGTTATCTCGGCCTTTTTCGTTTCCGGCGGATGGGCTTACTGCACTTTCAATCCTTTCAGCAGGTGACCAACCGCTTCTTCGGCCTGATACTGACTGATGGTGGTTTTATTGTTCAGCTCTTTCTGACCAATAGCGCGATAAGCGAGCTTTTTGGGGCTGCGTAGAGCCATGTCAAACACGAAAGTGCCTTCGTGATAGCGGACGGTCCTGTATTCGACCTCAGGAGGACCCCAACCCCATCCTGACCAGCATCCATAGGGCCCACAGGCCACGCCTGGATAGCCGCCCGGGTAAACGGACTGAGTGACCGCGTTCTGAGTCTTTACTGCGACGTGATAGTCCACAAGAAAATCGGCTGCTGCGGGATCATTCACTTGGACGAGACCTTTGCCCTTTAGTGACCGCTCAATCGCTTGTTGCAGTTGTGCGCGGTTTGCTTCCGTGTTCCAGTCGCGACTGCTTTCCAAGTGCGCAGGTTCTGCTCCGATCACATCGCGCGAAACCACTGGCCGTCCATCCGGGGAACGGCGGGTGTTAGCCGAAGGTGGCTGTCCCTGGGGGCGCCAAGCCCAAGTCATACCCTTGGCAACCCGGATCGATGGATCTCGTAAGACTTCGACATTCTCGTTGCAACCGGAAACCGCCAAACCACCGGCCAAAACCGCTGCCATAAACGCCGCACGAAAACTGCGTTGCCCAAGTTCCACTTGCCATACCTCCACACTATTGGAAACACGGCCCAAGCAAAAAAGTTGGCTGGCTCGGGGAAGCCTTTAGGTGATAGCAGGTGCAACCCAATCGGCGGGAGGGAAAACGACAGGCCAGAAATTCGGGGCAGGGCGGTCAAATTCGAAGGCGATATTGTAGAACTCCATACCTTCCTCCTCGACGCGAACGACGCGGCAGCTCATTTCCGTATTGTTCCGCGGGTTGTTGAGGAGAAAGGACTGGCCAACGTGCAGATGAGAGCGCATTTTAAGGAGACCGCCGTGTGCATTAACGACTTGGGTTTCGGCGCGCTCCTGGAGTTGTTTGCGGTCCTCGTCTTCGGCGAGGACGACGACGGCGATACGCAGAATGACGCGTTCGCTCCGGCGGCGATTTGGAGTTTCGGGCATAACAAATTCGCCAGTTTCCGTCCATTTTACGCTGGAAAGCAGATTTGGGAACTGGCCTTTCAGGCAGGTTCAGTAAGAAACCGCCTGTTTCTCGTGGTTTGCAGGAGAAAGAAGCGCCGGTTCACGGTCTTTGGTATGATAATATTTTGAAAAACTTGGCAGCTTAGGACATTGATGCAAACTGAAACAGGAACAAAGACTCTTCTTCGCGTGCGGCCCCGCGGGTTTTGCGCTGGAGTGGTGCGCGCCGTGGATATCGTGGAATTGGCATTGGAAGCGTATGGCGCACCCGTTTATGTGCATCACGAAATTGTTCATAACACGTACGTGGTGGAGCAATTGCGGCGCCGTGGCGCGATTTTCGTGGAAGCAATTGGGGAAGTTCCCCACGGTGCGGTGCTGGTGTTCAGCGCGCACGGGGTTCCACCGACGGTTCGGCAGGAAGCAAAAGATCGCTCACTGCGTGTGATCGATGCGACCTGTCCGCTGGTAACCAAAGTCCACCTCGAGGCGCTGAAGTTTGCGCGGGAAAAACGGACGATTATTTTGATCGGCCACAAAGATCACCAGGAAATCGTGGGAACGTCGGGCGAGGCGCCCGACCGCACGATGGTGGTGGACTCCATTGCGGCAGTGGATGCGTTGCAAGTGGAGGATCCGGAAAAATTGGCATTCCTGACGCAGACGACGTTGAGCCTGTATGACACGCAAGAAATCGTCGCGAGACTGCGGCAGCGTTTCCCGAAGATCATAGGCCCGGCCAGCGACGACATCTGCTACGCGACACAGAACCGCCAAGAAGCAGTGGAACAGGTGGCGAAGGATGTCGACCTGATCCTGGTGGTGGGTTCGCAGAATAGCTCGAACTCGAATCGTCTGGTGGAGCTTGCGGAGCGACTGAGTGTGCGCGCGAAGCTGATCGACTCCGCGAACGATATCGATCCTGTATGGCTGGACGGCATTCGCCGTATCGGATTGACCGCAGGAGCTTCCGCGCCTGAAGTGCTCGTGGAGCAAGTGAGCGAGCGCCTGGCACAGTTTGGATTTACGGACCAGCGCGATTTGGATTTAATTCGCGAGGATGTGCGATTCACGCTTCCTCCAGAATTGGCTTCAATCGCGCCCGCTCCGCGCCGTTAGCAGGTTTATAGAAGTACTGTTGTTTGCTTTGCCGGGCAGGGGATTTCCCGGCACTTCGCCGGAGCCTGGCACAAAAACTCGAGTTGCATAAGGAGCGCTACCTTGGCGGTCAAAATCGTCCGTCAGCCGAACAAGATTGCCCTCATCGGCGCGCCATCCAGTGCTGCTGCATTTGGTCTTGGGAGTGAGAAGGCCCCCGCAGCGCTGCGAGCCGCCGGCCTGATCGAAAAACTGCTAGCCATCGGTTACGAAGTGAACGACCTGGGTGACTGCGCGCCACGGCTGTTTGCCGATGATGAAGAACACAAGCGGGCGCGCAATCTCACGGAAATTGTCGCCTCACTGAACGACCTGAAACCACGGGCGGAGCTGGCGATTAAGTCTGGAGCATTGCTGCTGGTGCTCGGCGGCGACTGCACGCAGATTATTGCCATGCTCACCGGTGCCCGCCGTTATTACAAGCATGTGAGCCTTTTGTGGTTAGACCGGCACGCGGATTTGAATACTCCGGCCAGCACTCCCTCAGGGCGGCTGGACGGCATGGCGTTAGCGGCGATTATTGGCAGAGGATCCCCGGAGCTGGTGCGCTTTTGGGGCGAACCGCCGCTAGTACGAGAGCCTGACGCGTTAATCTATGGACTGGAGCAGGTTGATCCGGCAGAACAGGATTTTCTAAACCGCTCGCCAATGCGCCATGTGTATGCCGTGGATATCCAGAATCGCGGGGCGGCGAGTGCGGCACAGAACGCGCTCGGCCAGCTTCACGCCGATGCCAGAGAATTCATGTTGCATATAGACTTGGATGTGATCGCGCAAGAGGAATTTTCGGCGACGAACGTCCCCGGCAGCGGAGGGCTGAACTTTGGAGACGTGCAGCAATCACTCGGTGAATTCCTGAAACACAAGAATCTGCTGGCGTTCGACGTGGCGCAATTCAATCCTGCGAAGGATGTGGAGGGCGCTTCTGCGAAAAGGACTGTGGAATTGCTGGCGGAGTCGCTGGCAACGCGATTCGCCGCTTTAAACGCCGACAGCAGTCCAGCCGCGGCTCCGTCGGAAGGAACTCCCGAGCCCTCTCCTTCTTCCACCGAGTAAGCTTCGGGATTTGCGGCTCATTCGAATCGCTCCTGTAGCGCGCGCTCGCGCCTAGCGAAGTCACTCATGTGCGGGGTTTCGCCGGAACTGCGGTGCCTGTCAAACCACCAAGCCCAACCGACGAGCACAACCGTGGCAATCAGCCCGGTCCAGGCAATGCCGGTGATGCTTTCCGGCGGGGCGCTGAACCGGTCTCCGATAAAGAGCACCAGGAGCAGTGCCACATAGAGCCAAAATCCCCATTTTCCCCAGCGATCACGCGCGCGTGTCGTACGTGCGTACAAGGCGATGCCTGCAAGAAAGATGGCCAACTCCACGACCACCGTTCCGGTAATCGAATTCCATAAGCCGAGGCCGTACTTTGCGCTATAGGGGTAGAGCGGCATGTCCGCACGGTGGGTCGCCCAGTCGAGCACCCAATGACTGATTACCCCGATTCCGATTGCGACAGCGCCGCGCCAATCGTGCCTCCAGGTCTTATGCAGCGCACCCAAGACGACAGCCCAAATCAGGAGGAGGAGCAGACTGTGCGACCACGGGTAATCGTACAAATCCAGGGGCGTCCATCGAGTATCACCAGGGGAAATGCGAGCATGCTCCCAGCCGAGCAACAGGAATAGCGTCCACAGGATGTCAGCCCAAGCGGTTGCGGCGACCAACTCACCCATAGATGCGCGGGGTGCAAGCCGCTTGAGTCCGAACGCCACACCAAAGTGTCCGATGAACATGTAGTGGCCCCACTGGCCCCATTCCTACGACGCACCCGTGGCGGCTTGGGTTTCTCTGCCAGAGGCCTCCAGGGTGTTTGGCGCGGCGGGGTGGGAAAGCGCATCGAAAGAAGAAACCCAAACGAGGCGACGACTAGGACCAAAAAACTATGGACCCGTGCATTTCAGCGTGGTAATTGCTTAGCTAGAGTCATCGCTGCGGCTCGTGGGGGACCCTCAAGCTATGGCGCTGGCTCGAGGGTGCGCTTCTGCACCGCTAGGGGGACCCTATGACGGCCGAAGTCTCCGTGCAGTCCGGGGTTTGTTTGGAGTACCAGCGTTTACTTGCCACCTGTCAACTATCCCTAACATTATGGCAGCACCAGAGAGCCTTATTGGCAGGGCATGCGATACCGAGCCAAAGAGGCGCGGCGGAACTAAAACGACTGAGAAGCCAATACGCCAGGGCATGTGCCGAATTGGAAAGTCACGAGCACGTATGCCCAAACTGCCAATTTGTCTCGAAAATCGCCGGGCTTGATTTTGAATGCATGTCCAGCGCTTTGGATTGGAACAGGCGTTCGTGAAGGACGTTGATGTCAACTGAATTAGGGCTTCAGTGAGGCCGAATTGGAGGGGCGGATGCGAATCTCCGCCTCAGCAGCAAGGCTTTGCACCGCAAGCCGTGTCTCGTGAACCATCAGTGAGCATCCGACGGAGAGGCCCACGACGGCGGAGGCTCCGGTGAGCACGGCGAGACCTGCGGCCACTTCAAACCATATCTTCTGACCGTAGTAGGTCGCGACCGAACCTCCGACCGACACGAGAGCGGACGCAGCGAACAAACCGAGAGCCGCATAGAACAGCCGCAAAGCGGTAAGCAGCATCTGCGCGCGATTTCGCAGGGAGGTGAGTTGATCTGCCCATTCCTTGTGCTCGACGGAGCCCGGCGCCGTTGCCGCCAAGTCGCCATAAACGACGCGAGTGCGATCGACGACTCGCCCAAGGCGATTGCTGGTGCCGAGGGCGAGAACCGAAGACGCATTGGTCAGGATCGCTGGCGCGACAATGGCGGTGAGCACCGCAAACGGATTGTTGCCCAGGAGTGACGATTGCAGCAGCAATGCTACCTCCCCATTTCTTGCTTATCGAAAAACAGACAAGCATAGCTGAATTGCGGGCGATATAAGAAGTCATAGCGAACGGCGCGGCTCCGAGAGACAGCTGGAAGTGGCAAATAGGAAAACTCCAAGCGTGCCCGCCACCTTGTTGAGCATCCATTCAATAAAATAAGAAGATATGGCGAAGGCATTGTGCACGGAGGAATCGAGCCCGCCACGCGACCATGGACGGAGAAAATGAGCGTACGTTTACAAGTAATGAAGTTCGGAGGCACATCGGTAGGAAACGCCGACTGCATCGCGCGCACCGCGCAGATCATTGTGAAAGGAGCGAAGAACGGCCGGTGTGTTGCAGTGGTATCCGCAATGAGTGGGGTTACGAATAAGCTGATTGAAGCGGCGAAAACAGCGCAAAGCGGAAACGCGCATGGTGCAACAGCCATCATTGAGGGGCTGCGCTCGCAGCACGAGAAGGCGTTGGAACAACTAGTGCGCAACAACGGGGAACGTGAGCGTGTACGGCAAAGGGTCGAAGCGGTTTTGTCGGAAGGCCGCCGCTTTTGTGAAGGGACGGCTTTGCTGCGCGAACTATCGCCGCGAACGCTGGACACGATCTCCAGTCTAGGTGAACGGTTGTCAGCACCGATGGTGGCCGCCACCATTAAAGAGCTTGGTTTGCTGAGCGAGTCGGTCGAGGCGACGGAATTGATTGTGACTGATGAATTTCATGGCGGGGCTGAGCCGCAAATGGACAGAACGCGCGGAAAGTCTCATGCGCGCATTCTGCCGTTATTGGAACAGGGGATCGTACCAGTGGTGACGGGTTTTCTGGGTGCGACACCCGCGGGTGAATTGACGACATTGGGGCGAGGCGGCTCGGACTACTCGGCGACCATTCTAGGAGCGGCGCTGGATGCGGACGAGGTCATCATTTGGACGGATGTGGATGGCGTGCTCTCCGCCGATCCACGGCTCGTGCGTGAGGCGCAGGTGATTCCCGAGATTTCCTACCGAGAGGCGGCGGAATTAGCCTACTTCGGCGCGAAAGTGTTACACCCGAAGACGCTGCGACCGGTAGTCGAGGCCGCGATTCCGGTCTGGATTCGCAACAGTTTCGCGCCGGAAAAACGCGGCACGAAGATTACGCCTGACGGAATCCAGGCGGGGAGCGCGGGGGTGAAGGCGCTGACGGCGATTCAAGAAGTTACGCTGATCAGCGTGGGCGGGCCCGGAATCGTGGGCCTGCCGGACGTAGTCGGCAGAACGTTTTCAACGACCGCAGAAGTCCGTGCCAATGTGCTGCTAATCTCGCAATCTTCTTCTCAGAATGATATCTGCTTTGTTGTGTCTTCGACGGACGCGCAACGCACGGTGGAGGCTCTACGAAAAGAATTTGCGCAGGATCTGGCCCATCAGAAAGTCGAACACATCGCGGTTGATCCGCACATCGCCGTCGTTGCGGTCGTCGGGCAGAACATGCGCGGCACACCTGGAATTGCCGGGAAAACGTTCAACGCCCTGGGCCAGGAGGGCGTAAACATGATCGCGATCGCCCAAGGTTCGTCGGAAAGCAATATCTCGTTCGTGATCGAAGAGAAGGGCGTGGTGCCTGCGCTGCAGGTGCTCCATCGCGTGTTCGAACTCGATAGAACCGGCAAGGTCACGTGATATTCAGCGGGGAGAAACGGCTTTGGCAGCTTCGGCTCGTTTGCGATGGTAGCGCGCGAGTCCCAGCCAAGACAGATTCAAAGCTCCGTTAAATACGTAGTGCCCCATTTCATCGGGAGTAAGGAAGCGGGCTGCGTCGGACGCGACCTCTCGTGCGAACAGGTGCATGGCGGCGTTATCGTCAGAAGTCGCGCTGACGATTTTCGCGGAGAGTTCCCGCCACAGGCGCAGACGTTCGCGGTAAGAGGCCAAGTGCTCCGCCGGATTATCTGAGAAAGAGAAATGCGTCAAAAAGAGCCGCACCGGGCGCAATGAACCAATCGAATCAAGCGAGGATTCCCAAAGCTCAAAATCAATGTCTGGCGGCGGGGTTGCGGGAAGAACATAAGGATGGCCATTCACGCAGATGCCCGCCGTGTCGCCGACAAAAGCAGTGCCGTCGCCCGAATCGAAGTAGGTGACGTGGTGCGAAGCATGGCCGGGGGTGTACAGCACCGAAAGACGTCGTGAGCCGATCGAGATGGTTTCGCCACCGGAAAGAACCCGAAGATTCTCCCGGGGCACAGGCAGAAAATCTCCGTACAGCCGCTGCATTTCGTCGCCATATAAACGCGAAGCGCTGTTGAGCAATTTCGATGGATCAACCATGTGGGGAGCCCCACGTTCATGGACATAGACCTGGAGACGTGGATTTTCGTGCACTAGGGAGCCGGTGGCACCAGCATGATCCAGATGAATATGGGAGAGCAAGATGAAATCCAGATCGGAAACGCGAAGACCGGCGGCGTTCAGTTGGAAGCGTAGCGTCTCAATGGTCGAGCCGGGTCCCGGATCGATCAAGGCGGCGACGGAGTCGTCGCGGAGCAGAGCAGCAGCAATGGAACGCGGATGTCCGACCCAGTTCAAGTCGATGGGTAAGGGCAGTGTCATGAATTTTCAAGTGTAGCTTAAGAAAATGGACGGATTCGTGATAAATTAAGTCGCACCAAAATAGGACGGGAGAAGTACCGGGACCGGGGAGTGGGTGTCTGTTAGGAAACACTTGCAGAATCTTGCACTTGTGGAATATGCTTTGTTCCACAGCGAACGGTTCTATCCGTCCCTCGCTCCAGCGGGGAAGTCAGTAGAACTCGCGGAACCGCCCAAAAAAATTGGAGCAGCAGCGCGCTGGTGAACGCCAGCAGCTTGGTCCAGCGCTCGTGGATCCAGAGGCAGATGCGTGGGGTTTAAGAAATTCTCAGGAACGTTTAGGGAGGAGACTATGCGCAATTGGTGTGCAACTGTGGTGTTGGGCGCTTTGTTCGCTCTGCCACTCTGTGCGCAGCAGAAAGACGCGAGCACAGGAAGCAAATCGACAGAGAATGGGGCGACCGCAAATGCGGCCGCGAGCGACTTTAGCATCGCCCCGGCGTCACCGACGTTGTTTGCAATGCCGGCGGCGGCCGCACCCAAGCCGGACATTTTCTCGGACTGGGAAAACAATCCTTGGAATCGGCACGCGTGGGGGCTGTTGACGCCGAAATTCGAGGTTGCAGGCTTGTACCAATATGTGAATTACATGCCTGGGGGCGGTTTCCAGAATTTTAACAACCACGGCGCGTCTGGCGCGTTTACGTATAACGCAAATAAGTGGCTGGGCCTGACCGCGGAGGTTGGCGGCTACCACTTCACCCGGCAAGTTTATGGGGCGCCGGTGACGAATCCAGACGGCTCGATCACCTATCCGCTCAACTCGATGTCTGGAAGCTTCCAGACATACCTGTTTGGCCCTCGCGTGAATCTCCGTCGCTTTGACCACTTCGTACCGTTCGGCGAAGTGATGTTCGGCGCGGCGCATGCTGGTTCCCAGTTAACGGGTGATCAGTCGCAGTCGAGTTTTGCGATGGCAGCCGGCGGCGGAATTGACATTATTCTGCTCAAAAACCTGGCGTGGCGCTTCTTCGAGGCGGACTACCTGATGACAAACTTCACTGGTCCGCTGGTGAATCCGCAGGGCCGTCAGAACAATTTCCGCATCGGCACGGGCGCTGTTCTTCGCTGGGGCTACCCACCAGCGCCGCCCAAGCCGAACCATCCGCCGGTCGCATCCTGTTCTGCAAACCCGACGTCGGTTTATCAGGGCTCGAACGACGCCGTGGCAGTGCACGTAGCGGCAACAGACGCGGATAACGATCCTTTGACGTACAGCTACACGGCTACGGGTGGCACGGTCGACGGCACTGGGCCCGATGTGCGCTGGAGTTCTTCCGGCTTGGCCATTGGTTCCTATACCGTGAACGCCAAAGTAGACGACGGCCGCGGCGGCACGGCAACTTGCGCCACGGATATAGCGGTGGGCAAGCGCCCGAATCGGCCGCCAGTGATTTCCTGCGCGCCGGAACGCAACCCGATTATCGCGGGTGAGCGCGTAGCGATCCGCTCTACCGCCAGCGATCCTGACGGCGACCCTCTGACGTACAGCTACTCGGCGACGGGCGGCCAGGTTTCCGGCAACGGAACGACTGCGCAATTCGATTCGACCGGGCTCTCAGCTGGCAGCTATACGGTCACTTGCACGGCTGACGACGGCCAGGGCGGCCGCACCAGCGCGACGACGCGCGTCGATGTGCAGCAGCCGGCACCGCCACCGCAAGCCTCCAAGGTTGGCGATTGCGGCTACAACAAGGTTGGCGCGGGACGGTTCGACAATGCGTGCAAGCGCGTTGGCGATGACGTGGCCCTCCGCTTGAAGAACGAACCGAACGCCAAGGTTGTGATTGTTGGCTACGCCGACAAGAAAGAACCGAAGCCAGACAAACTCGCGCAAGCGCGTGCCGATGGCGCCAAGAAGTACCTGGGCGAAAAGGGCATCGATGCTTCGCGCATTTCAACCCGAGTCGGAACGGCGTCGACGGAAAAGGGCACGGAGAAGGAAAACCGTCGCGTTGACTTCATCTTCGTTCCCGAAGGGGCAACCTACTAATTGATGCTGGCGTCCGGTGCGTTGAGACGGACGCAGGCATTTCAACCACTTCAGAGATGCGGGCTCTTCGAGGTAAGCCTCGGGGAGCCCGCTCTCCTTTTCAGGCTTGGAAGACCCTAAAGGGGGCTGCGATTGCGGTTCAGGTTCATAGTGGCGTTCTTGCTGGCGTCTGCGCTGGTAGGAGTAAGCAGCGGGCAAGAGTGGGAGAGACTCGGGCCAGAGGGCGGGATGGTGGTTTCACTGGGGGCGGGAGGAGGGGGAACCGTCTACCTGGGGACAGCCGATGGACACGTGTTCGCGAGCGAGGACGGCGCGTCGAGTTGGGAGTTACGGGGGAGGGTGGGGAACCGCCTCGACGCGGTCGTGACGCGCCTGCTGGTTGACCCGGAAGACGAGAAACGAGTCCTCGCGGCGGTGTGGTTCCGCGATGCGGCGGAGAACGGTGGAGTTTTTCGCAGCAGCGACGGCGGACGCTCCTGGCAACCCAGCGGGTTACAGGGAGAGGCGGTGCGGGCGCTGGAAAGGGCACCATCGAGACGCCATGACGTGGTCGCTGGCACTCGCACCGGTGTGTTCCGCTCGCGGGATGGAGCAGTAAGTTGGCAGCGGATTTCGCCCGAAGGCGACCCGGAGTTGCGGAATGTGGACTCGATTGCCATCGACCTGCGCGATCCCGATGTGGTCTATGCGGGAACATATCATCTGCCGTGGAGGACGAAGGATGGCGGAAAATCCTGGGAGCCGATTATTACCGGTATCATCGACGACTCAGACATCATGAGCCTGCGGCTTGATTCCGCAAATCCGGACCGCGTGTACATGAGCGCATGCTCGGGCATTTATCGCAGCGAGAATCAAGGCGGGCAGTGGACCAAACTGCAAGGGATTCCTTATGCAGCGCGCCGGACCCACACGATTGTGCAGGACCCCGCGAATGCCAAGACCTTTTATGCGGGAACAACGGAAGGGGGATGGGTGACTGACGATTCCGGGGAGACCTGGAAGCGAACAACGCCCAAGAGTTGGGTGGTGAATAGCCTGGTTGTTCTGACCGAAGGCTTCGCGCATCCCGGACGGATAGTGGTGGGCACGGAAGCGGGGATTGAGGTCAGCGATAACCGTGGCGAGACTTTCGCTCCATCAAACGCCGGTTTCAAACACGTCATTGTGAAGCAATTGGCTGCCGGATTGAAAGGATCGAACGAGATCCTTGCGCTCGTGCAACGGAATGGCTGGGAACTGCTCGAATCGACAGATCAGGGGAAGGAATGGACTCCTGTTTCTTTGACGGATGCACAGGGCAGCAAAGCAGCGCTAAACGCGGATCAAATCGGGGAGGTATTGCTCAGCCCATGGGGCTGGATTTTAAGAATGGCGGATGGACATTTGTGGCTGCGAGAAGAGAAGGGAACGTGGTGGCAGTGGAAGCCCAAGATGAGCACGGAGGCTGCGAAATATAGTGCGTCGTCGGCCAAAACAACGGCGAATACTCGAGCCTTTGCTCGCCAAATCGAGCCAGGAAGGATGGCCTTTGGGGCTAGTTTCGTGCTGGTCGCGAGCGGCGAAGGTGTTTTGCGGTGCGAAGAAGCGGGGAGCTGCAGAGCGCTAAAGGCTTTCCGCAGTGGAACAGTGGTTGACCTTTGGACTTCGAAAACGGGAAATGAGATAGCGATTTTGCAGGACGGAAAGCTCGGAATGTCGCTAGACGGGGGAGTGACGGCTTCCTGGCGCGACGTGCCGGTGGGGCGGGCGCTTTGGATCCGGTGGAGCGAGAAAGAGGAGCAGGGAGATGGAGAGCGCAAGGAAATCCTTGTGCTGGGTACTAGTGCGGGACTCTTTCTTTCAGGCGATCGAGGAACGCATTGGGAGGCGGCGAAAAGCGGTCTACCTGCAGGCGGGATGGGAGCATGGCTGGCGGATCCGGCATTCTGGCTGGTGTCCGAGCGAAGCGGAGGATTGTATTTATCCACGACGAAAGGGACGAGTTGGGCCCGCATCGATGACGACGCGGAACGCGGACGGTTTGCCGGATTCGCGAAGGTTGGAGAACGGGATGTGCTTGCGGGTTCGGAAAGTGAAGGAATCTTGAAAGTAACGGTTCACAAGAAGTAGGCGTCTTTCTCCATTTTGGCAGGCACGCGTGGCCTGCCGCTGCTGATTTACCTTATTGACATAAGAACAACTTTGTACTAAAACGGGAACCTAGAAGTTTCCCGTAATGGCACTCCTCCCCCCTTCCGGCTGTCGGGAATCGCTCCAAACTTCACCCACAAACCCGACGAAAAGGACGAAATGACATGGCATACATTCAGGCAGGCCGGTTAGCAGGTGATCGCATAGAAGCTGGACCCGAATACATGGTTGGCGGACGGGCATCCTCGAAATCCATGAGCGTTCCGCTCAGCATCTTGGTGGTAGATGACGATGCGCACGTGAGGGAATTGTGCCGTTCGGTTGCAGCCGAGTCGGGCATGAAGGTCAGCGATGTCAGTACGGCCGAGGAAGCGCTCGAAGTGATGGAAGTCGCCTCTGTGGACATCCTACTGACGGATTTGCGCTTACCCGGAACGAGCGGATTGGAACTGCTAAAGAAAGTGACCGTGTTGCACCCGGATGTAGCCGTAGTGATGTTGACGCAATACGGGACGATCGATTCGGCGGTGGAAGCGACACGCATCGGCGCGGCGGATTATGTGACGAAACCGTTTCGTCTAGAGGAATTGCGTTCGCGGCTCGAACATGTGGCGCATGCGGTGGAACTCCGGCGGGAAAACCAGTTGCTGCGAGAGCAGGTGCGCACGCGGCCAGGCTTCGGCGGCCTTATTGGGATGTCTCCGAGGATGGAGCGGGTGTACAAGATGATCGAAAAGGTGAGTCAGCGTGATCATCCGGTTCTGATCCTGGGGGAAAGCGGAACGGGAAAGGAATTAGTGGCGCGGAGCATCCACTTCATGGGTTCTCGGAAGGACAAACCGTTTGTGCCGGTAGATTGTTCGGCGCTGGTGCCCACGCTGGTGGAGTCGGAACTCTTCGGCTACACGAAAGGAGCGTTCACCGGGGCGATGCAGGCCAGGCAGGGGCTCGTAGAAGCGGCCAATGGCGGGACGCTGTTTTTGGATGAAATCGGGGAGATGTCGCTGGAGATGCAGGTGAAGCTATTGCGCGTGTTGCAGCAGCGCGAGGTGAAGCCGGTGGGGGCGACGGAACACAAGCCAGTGAATGTGCGGGTGGTGGCGGCGACGAACCGCGACCCGGAGTTGGCAATCAAGAACGGAACGTTCCGGCAAGATCTGTATTTCCGTCTGAATGTGGTGCAGATCAAGCTGCCGCCATTGCGCGAACGCAAGAGCGATATTCCCTTGCTGGTAGCGGCATTTCTGGAAAAATTTGCAGTAGAAACAGATCGTCCGCGGGAGCTGACGGAAGATGCGATGAGGCAGCTGATGTCGTACGACTGGCCAGGCAATGTTCGCGAATTAGAGAATGTTGTGGAACGGGCGGTGGCGCTGGGTTCGGGGCCGCTGATCAGCTCGCTGGACCTGCCGACCAGCTTGCAGTATCACATCACTTCGCGCGCACCCTCCAAGGATGAGATGTTGCCGCTGGAGGAATTGGAGCGCCGCGCAATTCTGAGCACCTTACGGCAGACGAAAGGCGATAAGCAGGCAGCGGCCCGATCCCTGGGAATCGGGAAGACGACTCTGTATCGCAAATTGAAGCAATACCGAATCGAAGCTGGAGCAGCGACGGCCGACTAGAGCAAGAGAAACGGACCATTTTGGGAATGGCTGGAGAGAAGTTTCGACTTGGCACTGGCCGATTTCTATTCGCGATGGTTTTTCAACCACATAAAGCATAAGGGGTTTGGCAGGCACAGTGCTTTTTACAACGTGAGCAGGCGGCAGGGGGCGAGGCTTGTTCACGGGAATACTGGCGGGAGGGCGTTCCGCAGGAAGCGCATCGAAAGCAGGCGCGCGGTCGCTGCTTCGCGCGATTGGTCCATCGAGCAGCCCGGCGGAGTGGATTCGCATGGCGCTGCAGTCTCTGATCGGCGGTCCCGGCATTGACCGGGTGGGGGTGTGGCTCGAGGATCCAAGCAGCGGGGAGAACGGCAAGGCGCTGTTTCGAGGCGAGGTGTGGGATCAGGATGTCGGAGATGGGCCCGAGGAATGGACGCGTCTTTCGGCGGATGCGCCGCTGCCGGTTGAATTGCTGGGCGGGGGAAGCTTCGAGTGCGCTCTCGATGAGCCGCAAGCAGGGCCGATTCTTGGACCGCTGATTGATCTCCATCGCGTCCTTTGGACGCCCGTGGCAAGGCGGAAGGTAATGCGCGGGTTGGTAATGCTAGGGACGCGCCGGAAGAACGGTGCTCTGCCGCGACACCTGGCGGAAAACCTGGCAGCGGAACTTGGGACGTTGCTGGAATTGGAGGAAGCCTGGCGGCTCGCCAGTTCACGCAAGGCGGACCTGGAGCTATGGACGCGGGTGCGGGGGCTACTGAAAGAGAAAGAAAACACCAACCGGATTCTCGGTCAACTTGTGGAGAATTGTACTCGCGGGCTCGCCAATGGGGGAGTGGGCGCGGTATTCGCCGCGATCGGTGAGAGCCGGACCGTGTCGCCAGGTGGTTTCGAATCATCAGCAGCACAACTGAGCATTCGCGCTCAAAGCGGTGACGAAAATTGGGTGAAGCGCGTGAATACGGAGTCACTGCGCCCTTTATGGCAAAGAGCGTTGATGGAGGGACAATCGCTCGGAGGAGAAACGGCGGGAGCCTTCGAGAAGGAGAGTTCGAGGATCATCGTGGTTCCTCTGCGGTGGGGCAGCACCTTGTCGGGCGGGCTGCTGGCAGGATTCTCGAAGCTGAAAGCGAATCTGGATTCGCTGGAGCGGCTGGAACTGCGCGGAGAACTTGCGGCGGAGATTCTGGAACAGGAATTCCAGAAGAACCGGGAGTTGGCACAGCTCCGGTCGAAGATCGCGCTGCTGGAAGCAATTGGCGATGCGATCGTTCTAACGGACAAACGCGGGTGTGTCGTGGGTGCGAGTGGCGGAGCGCGGGAATTGCTCGGGAAGCTGCCCGCATTCTCAGGTACGGACTGCGAGCTGCGATTTGCCGAGCTGTTTCGGCCTCGCGATTGGGAAACGATGGAGAATTGGGCGCTCGGCAAATCGGCGCGGCCGTCCGAGGGCGTAGAAGATGTTGTTCAAGCCGAACTGAGCCCAGGGATCGGGGTGCGCGCGACCCGCTTAGCAGCCAGCGGGGAAGAGGTCGTGGCGATTCGACTAGAGAGGCGGCGGAATGTGGCCGCTGGAGCCACAGAGCGGCGTGATGGAACCGGACGGCCGGACGTCAAGAGTGTGCTGCCGCCGGAACGATCCTGTGAGTTGAGGATGCTGCAAGCTGAAGAACTGGCGACGCTGGTGCAGCGCGTGACCGGAATCGCCCACGAGCTCAACAACCCACTGACCGCGATCGTGGGCCACGCACAACGCATCCTTGCGCGCAGCGCGGGGAACCCGGCGGCCCGTGAAATTTACCAGATACTGGAGCAAGCCGGTCGTGCGTCACAGATTGTGCGCCAAGTGCTGTCGTCGAGCCGGGAAGGTAAGCCGGAGCGGCATCTGCTGTCGCTGAATGAGCTGGTTGAGCGGACCGTGGACCTGCAGAGGGCGAATCTGAACGGTTTCGCGCTGCATCTACGCACCGATCTTGCCGAGCGGCTTCCGCGGGTGGATGGCGATTATGGGCAGCTTCAACAAGTGCTCATCAATCTGCTTCAGAACGCCCAGCAGGCGATCGAACTCAGCGGGGTAGGCGACACCTTCGGTGTGCGCACGTCCACAAATGACAAAAGCCGAGTTCGGATGGAGGTGTGGGACAACGGGCCGGGGGTACCGGTGGAATATCGTTCTCGCATCTTCGATCCGCACTTCACGACGAAGCCTTCTGGAATTGGCACGGGACTCGGCCTGGCCATCGTTTCAGCCATCGTGGGGGAGCATGGCGGCAGCGCGCAGCTCGATTGTCCACCCGAGGGAGGCTCCCGGTTCATCGTTGAGCTGCCAGCCGCAGAAGAGGAATTGCCCGGGACGACGTTCGACGACAAGCGCGTCGTTGCGTTTCGGGCAACCGGCGTGGGCACGGCAGCGCCCCAAGGCACGACTCCCCGCATTCTGGTCGTTGAGGATGAGCCAACGGTGGCGAACCTGATTGCGGACGTCCTTCGAGATGAAGGAATGCAGGTCGATGTGTTTAAGGACGGCCAGACGGGATTAATCGCCACGCAGCGCAACACGTACGACTTGTCCATCTGCGATCTGAAGATGCCGGGTATGGACGGACAAACGTTTTACAAAGAGCTGCGGCGGAGCGCCCATCCGCCAAGAGCCGGCTTCCTGCTGATAACAGGGGATGTGGTGGGCGGGGGCACGCAAGAGTTCCTGAGAGCGAACAGCTTGCCTTACCTGGCGAAGCCCTTTCGAGTCGAGGAACTGACGGCGGCGGTGCGGCAGGTGCTGTACGGGAACCACCATGCTGCGGCTCCGTGAGCGATTTGGGCTCAAGAGGACTGAAGACATGAGGGAAGAAAGCGGCAATTGTCATGAAATCCGCAATTTCGGGGAGTTGTTGCGGCACGAATTAAATAACCCGTTGACGGGAATACTGGGTAACGCGGAACTGCTGTTGGTGGAAATGCACCGCCAGCAGATTACACTGCCGGAGGAAGCGCGTTCGCGCCTGGAAACGATTGCGGCACTCGCGGTACGCATGCGGGAAACGGTGCGGCAACTGAGTGAGGATTGGCAGGCCAATGCGCTGGATTTTTCAACGCAACCGACCCCGAAGGGCGGCGTTCGGGCCGATTATCGCGGCGTGTTATAAGTCGAAAAGAAGTCCAGCACACGCTTTCGAAACTCGACGGGTTGGTAACCGAGCGCGGCGGTGTGAAAGGCCTTGGGAACCACCCAGAGCGATTTCGGTCCGCTAGCAGCACGGTAGATGCGCTCCGCGTGGCGGCAGGGCAGCGTCGTGTCAGCTTCATCACAGATCAACAACACGGGGAACGGCCGCCGGGCTACGGAGCGCTCTGGCGAGACTTCGGCGGCGGGGAGACCGGCGAGGGATTGGCCGCGGGCAAGCATAATCCACGCTCCGGGCGCGAACAGCGTTTTTCCGAGCAGGGGATATTTCTGGAGGCCGGCGTAGTCGTAGGAAGCTTCGCGCAAATCTGCGAAAGAGGATTCGGCGACAACCGCTTCAATCCGCGGATCGGTACCGGCGGACTGGAGAGCGATGCCTGCGCCCATGGATTCGCCGAGGGCGAAAATGTGCGTTGGGTGTTCGGTGGCGATCAACGTATCGAGAATCGCGGAGGTGTCTCTTCGTTCGAGCCAGCCATAAGTTCCGGTGTCTCCGCCACTTTCCCCATGGGCGCGGGCGTCCATCATGGTGACGGAATATCCCGCCTGATGGAGGACCAGCGCGTGTTCGATGACACCCATACGGTTGTCCGCAACACCGTGAAAGAGCAGAACCCACGAGCCGTTAGGAAGTGGCGCGCGAACTTTCCAGCCCCGGAGCACCACGCCGTCAGGAGCGCGCACATCGAACGCCTCGGAATGCGTGCCGTAATGCGCGAAGGAGACGTCAGCCTGTTGGATGAGGTCTGGCGTGAGCGGGCGACGGATGGGATGCAAGAAGGATGGGGCTACGAGCCAGCCCATGACCGCGGCGATGAGCGGCGGGAAGACCAGCAGGATGATCAGAATGCGGAGCAGGCGTCGCATCTAGAGAAGAATACGCAAAAGATGTGGTGCTGGTTCACCTCCAACGGAGGAGGGCCTGTCGAGCAGACTTACGAACGGAATAGGACATCTTCGCGCTGGAACATTTTTACCGCCAGGAAGAGCGCGGCCGCGGCATAAATGCAGGTAGAAACGAAAATCATCACAATGGAGCCCCAATGGTAGGTGCCGGTGATGATTTCCTTACAGACGAGGCTGGTATTCAATACGGGGATTAGCGCCAATTTAGAGTTTAACTCGACGCCCGGCATCACCGACGCAACGGCAGGAATGACGACAAGAAACGTTATAGGTGTGAGATAGCTCTGGGCCTCTTTGTAGCTTTTTGCAAATAAAGCGATGGTCATCAAGACGGCGGAGAATAAAAAAGCTAACGGAAGCGCCATGAAGAAAACCGCGACAACGGAGACGAGACCCAGGTTCAACTCCATCGGGCCACGCTCAGTCATCATCAGGTGGGTATGTCCGAGGATTGCGAAGGAGGTGCCCATGGAGGTGACGGAAAGAATCGCAGAGACCAGTGAGGCGGAGAACACGAGGAGGAATTTTCCGACCACCAGGTCGAGTCGCGAAATGGGGCTGGAAAGAACCGTTTCAATGGTGCCGCGTTCTTTTTCTCCCGCCGTGAGATCGATGGCCGGATACATCGCCCCCGTCAGACAGAGAAGGATGACGGCATACCCGATGAAACCGCCGATACCCGCGCCACCGACTTTCTCCGGGGGCGCGACATTGTCTTGCTTAATTTCGAATGGGGTGAGCACGCTGGCAGGCAGATTCTTGGCAGAGAGGCGATCCTTAACGACGGAATCGCGATAGGTCTCGACAACTTTCTGCAGATGGTCGGCGCCGAAGCCAGACTTCAATTCGCCACGATAGAAATAAATGTTGACGGTGGGAGCAGCGCCTTGAGCGAGGGCGGCCTGAAAGCCATTCGGGATTTCGACCGCTGCACGAATTTCCTTGTTAGAAATCTGGTCCTTCCAGTTGTCCGCATAAGGGACGACCTTGAGCTGATCCGTTTTTTGTAAGGCTTCGAGCAGTTGCGGCGAGTCCTTGCCCCCAATGATCATCACTTGGGGTACTTCTTTCTCGGCATTGCCAATCATGATGCTGGCCAAAGCAGTGATGCCGACCATAAGAATCGGAAACGCGAGAAGGGGCACGAGGACGGTCGAGATGAGGGTGCGACGATCGCGCAACCATTCGGTGAGTTCCTTGCGGTAGACAACGCCGATTGCCTTGAGGTTCATGTGCTCAGGCCTCCGTGTTCTGGTAAGGGCTGACAACGTGCACGAAAATTTCCTCGAGATCGTGCTGATGGTAGCGGTCGCGCAGTTCGGCGAGCGAACCCTCGGCGAGGAGTTTGCCGGACTGGATGATGCCGATGACGTCGCAGAGCTTTTCGACTTCGCTCATGACATGGGTGGAGAAGATGACGGTCTTGCCCCGCTGGCGGCACTCGCGGATGAAATCGATGATGGTGCGCGCGGTCATGATGTCGAGGCCGAGGGTGGGTTCGTCGAAAATCATCACTTGGGGATCGTGGATCAGCGTGCGGGCGATGGAGGTTTTTTGCTTCATGCCGGTGGAGAGTTTATCGCAGCGGCGATCGCGGAAGGAGTTCATGTCCAGGCGAGTGAAGATGTCCTCGCGGCGCTTCTGGAGAGTGGCTTCGTCGAGACCATTTAGGCGGCCAAAATACTCGACCATTTCCTGCGCAGTGAGGCGGGGATAGAGCGCGGTTGCGGTGGAGAGGAAGCCGACATTGCGGCGGACCTTTTCGGGCTCGTCGATGATGTCGTGGCCGCAGACGAGAGCGGTGCCATCGGTGGGCTCGAGAATTGTGGCGAGCATGCGCAGGGTAGTGGTCTTGCCCGCGCCGTTGGCACCGAGCAAGCCATAGATCTGACCGGCTTTGCAGGTGAAACTGACGTTGTCTACGGCGCGAATGGGGCCGCGCTTTTTGTCCTGAAAAACCTTAACCAGACCACGGGTTTCGATCATGGACGAACCTCTTCGCTGGCAATCACTGGACAGGCAACCGTCTGCTAAAGCGTATACGCGCAGTGTAAACCGAAAATTTCAGCGCGCGAGGAATGGTCCCGCGCGTGCCATGTGTTGCGCCAAGCTATCCCTTATGGCAATTCGGACATTGCTTGGCATCGAATTTGTCGGCGGGGACGCGAAACATGTTGTTGCACTGAACGCAAACGCGGTGAACGAAGGGTGTAGAAGCGGATGCCAGCGGCTTCGCGACGGGAGACGGAGGCGAGTTTGCGCCAGGAGCGGCCTGATTCATCCGGGGATTCTACCACGGGCTTCCGGTGCGGGGCGCATCCCTTCCCGTGTGAGGCGCATCCGATAGAAGAACGCAGGAAGTGCATGCAAATTCGGATAACCTCCTGATAGACTTTAGCTTAGCAGGGCGACCGCCTCGGCATTTCGGCCAGCAAACCAATCACGAGTCAAGGTGTACCGGCCAAAAACAGGTAGCAGTAGAGCGGTAGAACGAATGCGCCCGCCTCTGGTCGATCATGGATCGATTAACGGAACTTATGGATAGGAAACTGCGAAACAGGACTCTGCTGCTGCTCATTGTGGCGGGAGTGGTCGCGTTTATCCTGGTGAGGATCAGCGGACGGCAACCTGTGGCGAAGATTGCGGCCACTGTCCCGATGCGGCAGAACATAACTTCGTCAATTTCCAGCAACGGCAAGGTAGAACCGATTGCGCCGTATACGGTGCGGGCGGAGCTGGACACCTTCGTGCAGAAAGTGAACGCGTCGGAAGGGCAGAGCGTAAAAAAGGGCCAGCTCCTGCTGGAACTGGATGTGCGCGACGCCTCCGCACAGCTTGCGGCAGCCAAGGCGAAATTGTTGCGCGCGCAAGATGATTTGCGGGCGGCGCAGGGCGGAGGGCGCGCTGACGATGCGGCACGGATTTCCGGAGACTTGGCCAAGGCGCAGGCGGACCGAACCCGGCTGCAACAGAAGCATGACTCTCTGGAGCGGCTGATGAAGGAAGGCGCAGCGACCAAAGACGAGTTGGCGGCGAACGACCTGGAACTGGCGAGAGTGAATGCGGACGTGGAGAAGTTCTCCGCAGCAAAGCAGGAATTTACGCGACAGGCCGGGTTAGACGTTTCGCGCAACCAACTGGCTGTGCAGCAGGCGCAGAGTGACGTGGCAGCGCTTGAACAGAAGGTGCGGCAGGGTCGCATTATCTCGCCGATGGATGGCACGCTATACTCGCTCCCGGTGAAAGCCGGAGATTATGTGAAGGTGGGAGACCTGCTGGCGGAAATGGCCGATCTTCGCAACGTACGCGTGCGTGCGTTCATCGACGAACCGGAAATGGGCGGACTCGAGCCGGGGCTTCCGGTACGGATCACGTGGGACGCGCTGCCGAATAAGTCCTGGCAGGGAAAGACGGAGATCATTCCGAAACAGGTTGTGGCGCACCAGTCGCGGAGCGTTGGCGAGTTATTGTGCTCCGTGGAAAACCAAAATCTGGAATTGCTGCCCAATACGAATGTGAACGTGAAGATCAACTCGCGCGAGCGGAACAACGTGATCACGGTGCCTCGTGGTGCGGTGCAAACGGAAGGCGGCAGGCGCTACGTTTTCGTGGTAAAGCCCGGAGTCAGCACCGCCAAACTCGAGAAACGCGAAATTCAGGTGGGGATTGCGGATGCGACGAACTTCGAGGTCACCGGTGGTTTACAGGGCAAAGAGGTGATCGCGCTGCCTGGAGACGTAGACCTGAAGGACGGACTGATCGTCAAAGTAGTGAACATGGACACGTCCAACGCCAAGAGTGAAAAGGATGCTGGGCTTTAAGCGGCTCCATGCGATGGTGTTGATGGCCGCACTTTGCGCCGCGGCGCCGTTGCGCGCGCAAGAAGCATCGCTGGAGACCGCGAAAGCGGCATTCGAAAAAGGCGACTACGCGAAAGCGGTAGAAATCCTTCAATCAGCTGCGACAAAATCATCCAACAACGGCGAAGTTTATCTCTGGTTAACGAAGTCTTATCTGGAATTGAAGCAGTACGACGCCGCCGTGAGCAGCGGAGAAAAAGCAGTCGCGGCGGATCCCAAGAACTCCGTTTATCACCAATGGCTCGGTGAAGCCTATGGCGCCAAAGCGGACCATTCGTCGATGCTGAGCGCGTACGGGTGGGCGCGAAAGACCCAGAAGGAATTCGATACGGCGGTTCAACTCGATGCTCACAACTACGATGCAGTGCAGGACCTGATTGAATATGATTGCACGGCTCCGGGGATGGTCGGGGGCGGGGAAGACAAAGCGCAGGTATTGATTACGAAGTTGGTGCAGTCGAATGCTGCCGAGGGTCACTACGGCGCAGGTATCTGCAAGGCACAGAAGAAGGACTACGCCGCGGCCGACGCGGAGTTCGCAAAAGCACTGGAGAATAAGCCGCAATCCGCGAAGCGCGTTTACGACATCGGCGACTACTTCCTGCAGCGAAACCATGCGGACTCGCTGTTGACGGTGGCAACGCAAGGGGAGGCGCTGACGCCCAAGGATCCGCGCGGCAAGTTCTATCGAGCCTGCGCGCAGATTATTCAGGGAGAGAAGCTGGGCGACGCAGAAAAACTGTTGCGCGATTACCTGCAGACTGCGCCGGCAAACTCCGAATACCCATCGGCGTCGCAGGCTCATTATTGGTTGGGCAGGACGTATGAAGCGCAGAAAAACGCGGCGGCGGCGAGAAATGAGTATCAGACCGCGATTAAACTGAATCCGAAGAGCAGGCTAGCCCAGGAAGCGCTGAAGCGCCTGGGTGGTTCGTGAGGGGCGCCGGGCGCAAGGAAACATGCAACTGAAAGAAAGTATGGCGGTAGCGATTGACGCGCTGCGCGCAAACAAGTTGCGCGCGGTGCTGACGTCGATTGGGGTAATCATCGGGAGCGCGTCGATCGTGTTGGTGGTGACGGTGGCGCTGACCAGCCGGAAGTATGTGATTTCGCAGATCGAAGCGGTGGGGTCGAACCTGGTATGGGCAGAGATGATCAAGACCCCGGAGAAGGTCCAGCCGCTGAGCCACGAACTGACATTGGCAGATATGGACGCAGTGGCAGCCCAGGTAACTGGCGTTGTAGCGGTGGCAGGCGTGTCAGACATGCCCATGACCGTGGTGGTGGAAGGACAGGCGAGGCCAGTCGCGTTGATTGGGGTCACATTGGGCTACCAGAAGATTCGGCGATTGATCATTCTGCGAGGGCGCTTTTTCGATTCCGGCGATATGGAAACGCGCAGCAAAGTCTGTCTGATCACCAAGGAATTGGCAGTGCATGTCTTTGGTGTGGAAAACCCGGTGGGTCGCAACATTCGCATGGGGGAGTTGTCGTTTACCGTGATTGGGGTGTTTCGCGAGCGGGTCAGCACCTACGGCCTTGCGGAAATGCAGAATGAGTCCGTTCTGATCCCCCTTCCGTTGATGGAGTATTACAAAGGCCGAATGGTTCTGAGTTCGTTGTACGCGCAGGCAGACACGCCGGACCACGTGGAAGCCGTGGAGCGGCAGATGAACCAGTTGCTTAGGAGCCGTCATCCGGCCGAAGCAAAATACAACGTGCAAACGCTGACGGCGATCTTGTCGGCGGCGAAGTCGATCTCGCTGGGGTTGACAATAATGCTGGTGGTGGTGGCGTTCATTGCGATGCTCATCAGCGGGATCGGGATCATGAACATCATGTTGGTGACGGTGCGCGAGAGGACGCGCGAGATTGGGATCCGCAAAGCGATTGGTGCTCCCCGGCGTGAGGTTCTGGCGCAATTTCTGATTGAAGCGTTTCTGATCAGCGGGGGCGGGGCGGTGATCGGCATCCTGATTGGCCTGGCGATTCCGGTGGCGGTGCAGCAATTTTTGCTGCCAGGAAACCTCCGAGTGCCGATTTCGGGGATGAGCGTGGTTGCGGCGTTTCTGGTGTCCAGCTTGACCGGATTGTTCTTTGGGTGGCTCCCGGCAAGCCAGGCGGCGAAACTGGATCCCGTGGAATCCTTGCGATACGAATAGCCATCCTTTCGCTTGGGGATTGGACCGAACCGGAGGTGTGTATGGCGTGGAAACGCAAGACAACGTGCGCAGCCTGGATTCTTATGGCGGTGGGGTCGTTTGGAAACGCGCAAACCTCGCCGGCTCTCGCGCCGACGGAAGGAAACACTTCTCCAGTGGTTTTGACGCTACGACGCAGCATCGAGCTGGCGCTGCAGAACAGCAAGGACATTCAGGTAGCGAAGATACAAACGCGTGTGGCCGACCAATCCGCAAGGCTTACTCGCTCAGAATTTCTGCCGAATTTTTATGCGGGATCAGGCGCGGGCTACACATATGGTTTGCCGGAGACTCCTGGAGGGCGGCCACCAGCGATCGTCAGCCTCACATATACGCAGGAAGTATTCAACGGGCCATTGCGCGGGCTGGCCAGAGAGCAGGAAGAGCAGGCGCGGGCGCAAAGAATCGTGTTGGAAGACACGCGTAATCTGGTTGTAGAGCGCGTCGCCGCGGCTTATCTGGAGCTTGTGAAAGTCCATCACTCGGTGGACTTGCTGCGGAAGGAAAAGGATAGCGCCGAAAAAATCGTCCAGGTGACGGAGGAGCGGCAAGGCGAGGGGTTTGAACTGGCCACAGAAGTGACGCGCGCGCAGCTCACCAAAGCCCAAGTGGTGCAGCGGATTTTGCAGCTGGAAGGCCGCCAGGACGAGTTGGAGGTGTACTTACGCAATCAGTTGGGGATCCCGCCGGACCAACCTTTGGAAGTGACGCCGGAGGATCTGCCAGGTTCCGCGGAGCAGGCTGGCGCGAACCTGGTGGCTTTGGCAAGCCAGGGCAACCCGAGCCTGGCATTCGCAGAATCGGACGTGAAGGCAAAAGAGTTCCGGTTAGAGGGTGAAAAAAAAGGCAACTGGCCCACGCTGCAGTTAGTGTCGGTTTACGACGTGCTGGCGAAATTCAATTTCCGCAATTACAACCAGATCTACAACAACTTCACGTACAACAACCTGAACGCGGGAGTGAACATCAACGTTCCGATTTTTAGCTCAAAAACCAGAGCGAGCATTGCGCTGGCACAGGCGAATCTGGATGCCGCGAAGCTGAATCTGGCCAGCAAGAAGAACCAAGTCAGCGCTGACGTGCGCCAACGCTCACGCAAACTGCAGGAAACCGACGCAGCAAGGGAAGTGGCGCGGCTCGAACTGCAGTTGGCGCAGCAGAACCTGGCCGTGTTGCAATCGCAGTTCGGGGAGGGCAAAGCGAACCTGCGCGACGTGGAACGCTCGCGTTTGGATGAAAGTGAGAAGTGGATGGCCTTTCTGGACGCCAATTTTCAGAGGCAGCAAGCACAGCTGGAGCTGTTGCGCATCGCCGGACAACTGGAAAAGGCGCTGGAATAAGCGATGCTGGAAAAAGACAGCCTGGCCGTCCTGCAACAGGCTCTGGAGCGGTTAGAGGCAGGATTTCAGGAATTGCCCGAAGGAACTGGCGATTGCGGGGATATGCGGCGCATTTCGGAAGTGCTGAACGAGGCCGCCCTTCGATTACGGGACAATTTTCCGTATTTCCATCCCATGTATGCGGGGCAGATGTTGAAGCCGCCACACCCGGTCGCGCGGCTGGCATATGCCCTGGCGCAGTGGATCAATCCCAACAATCATGCGCTCGACGGCGGCCGCGCTTCGTCCGCGATGGAAAAGGAAGCAGTGGCCGAAATCGCCCGGATGTTTGGGTGGAGCGACCATCTCGGCCATCTGACGAGCGGCGGCACGATGGCCAACCTGGAGGCGCTGTGGATTGCCGGCCAGTTGGCCCCGGGCAAGACGATCGTGGCCAGCGAACAAGCTCACTACACGCACCAACGAATCTGCGGGGTGCTGCAGCTGAAATTCGAATCGATCGCTTGCGATGATCGAGCGCGGATGGACGTGGGCGCGTTGAAGGAACGGCTTGCACGCGGAGACGTTGGCACCGTGGTTGCGACGATGGGAACGACCGCCACCGGTTCGGTGGATCCCCTCCCTGAAATTCTGCAATTGCGCGAGCAGTATGGGTTTCGGGTGCACTGCGACGCAGCTTATGGCGGCTATTTCGTTCTTGCCGGCAATCTGGAACCCGAGACCACACATTGTTTCTCGCACATCAACCACACCGACTCGATCGTGATCGACCCGCACAAACATGGGCTGCAGCCTTACGGCTGCGGCTGTGTCCTTTTCCGCGACGCATCAGCCGGGAGCTTTTACAAGCACGATTCTCCGTACACGTATTTCAGTTCGAAGGAGCTGCATCTAGGCGAGATCAGCCTGGAGTGCTCGCGTCCTGGAGCGGCGGCCGTTGCGCTGTGGGCCACGCAGAGGCTGCTTCCCCTGGAGAAGGGTGGCGAATTTGCCGCGAGCCTGGAGAGTTGCCGGGCCGCCGCGCTGAAGCTCCACTCGCACCTCGGGAGAGATGACCGGTTCATCCCCGGTTTTCCACCCGAACTGGATATCGTGGTCTTCACCCCGATGGCATCTCGCGTGTCCATTGCCTCGGAGTTGAGCCGGAAAATTTTTGACGCGGCGGGAAGCCAGCACTTGCATCTAGCGGTGGCGCAATTGCCGGTGCGATTCTTCCCTGGGATAGCGGGGAAAATGATCGAGGACGAGCCCAGGGTTGTGTGCCTGCGAAGCGTGCTGATGAAGCCGGAGCACCGCGAGTGGCTGGACCGGATCTGGTCGGTATTGTCCGAGGCAACTGACGAGGCTTCAGGGGCAGCGCACAGTCCAAATACCACTTAATGCAGGATTTAGCCGTTGGATGCTCCTTTCGCTCCGTTGGGAAAATCGGGTGTTCGACCGGCATTGAGTTCGGTAAACTAATGGATAGACGTTTTGTGTGTACATCGAGCCGCCGACCTAGAAGCTATTGGTGTGGTTAACCGTGGAGCGAGATTCGAACATCTAATTTGAATCAGTCTGAGGGTGAAGAATGCCGGATGTGTTGAAGACATTGCTGTTGAATCCGCCAAGTTTCGAGAACTTCGACGGAGGAGCGAGTTCGCGCTGGCCTGCGACTCGAGAAATTGAGTCCTACTGGTATCCCGTTTGGTTGACCTATCCCGCCGGGCTGATTCCCGGCAGCCGTTTGCTGGACGCCTCCCCCCACAAGATTAACTGGCAGCAGACCGTGGAGATTTGTAAAGAGTATGAATTCCTGGTGCTGTTCACGTCGACAGTGGGTTTCGATAGCGACGTCAAGTTGCTGGCGAAGATTAAGGAGTCTAACCCCTCGCTGAAAGTAGCATTCGTCGGCCCACACGGCCATATCAAGCCTGAAGAAACGCTGAATGCGAGCGAGAATATCGACTTCATCGTCCGGGGCGAGTTTGACCATGCCGTGGCGGAGTTTGCACACGGCAAACCGCTGGACCAGATTCTAGGCGCGAGCTACCGCAAAGACGGGCGCATTGTACACAACGCCCCACGGCCGCAGCTGCACACAGAGGAATTGGACGCGCTACCGTTTGCAACAGACATTTACAAGCGAGATCTGCAGATTGAACGGTACAACGTACCGTTTTTATTGAATCCGTTCGTTTCGTTTTACACCTCGCGCGGGTGTCCGGCACTTTGTACGTTCTGCATGTGGCCGCAGACGATCTCCGGGCACGCCTGGCGGATCCGGTCGGTCGACAATGTGGTCCAGGAAGTAAAGAATGCCCTCGAATACTTTCCGCAAATGAAGGAGATCTTTTTCGACGACGATACCTTCAATATCCGTAAGGATCGGGCCATCGAGCTCAGCCAAAAATTCAAGCCGCTAAAGTTCCAGTGGTCCTGCACGGCACGGTGCCACAGCAAGTACGAGGAATTGAAGGCGATGGCTGACGGAGGGGCGCGCCTGTTCATCGTTGGATTCGAGTCTGGCGACGCGCAAATCCTAAAGAACATCAAGAAGGGCGCGACGATCGATATGGCGCGGGAATTCATGAAGAACTGCCGCAAGGTCGGGATCAAGGTCCACGGGGACTTCATCATCGGATTGCCGGGTGAAACCAAGGAAACGATTAACAAGACCATCGATTTCGCGAAGGAACTGGACTGCGAGACCATCCAAGTTTCCCTGGCACACGCCATGCCGGGCACAGAACTCCACGATCAGATGACCAAAGAGGGCTTTCTGCGCGTCGAGGCCCTTGCCGATTCCGGCGGGCACCAGTTGCCGCACATCGAGTATCCACACCTTTCGAAAGCCGAGATGATGGACGGCGTGAACCGCTTTTACGACGAATATTATTTCCGCCCTCGGGTAGTCTGGCGCATCGTTCGGGAAGCTCTTTGGGACAGCCATGAGCGCAAGCGGCTATACCATGAGGCCGTGGAATTCCTGAGACTGCGCGCCGAGCGGCTGAAGTGGGCTCGCGAGGGTGGCGACGCTCCGAAAACCATGGTGTCCATGGCCGGAACGTCTTCCGGCGGCAGCGACTAAGCGCAATCCATGAGTCACGAACGGAGGCTCAGGTTCAAGACCCTGGTGATGGTCTTGCTGATGGTCGTGTGCGCGAATCTGGGCGACTTGATGCTGAAACGGGGCATGCTGCAGATCGGCGCGGTTCAGATTTCAGCGCCGGGAATCTGGCTGGCGCTGCTTTCCACGATTCACAATCCGACAATCTGGCTAGGCATCCTGTTTCTGCTGGGATTCACGTTTTGCTACATGACCGCAGTGAGTTGGGCGGACTACAGCTACGTCATGCCGGCAGGCGCATTCGGCTACGCGGTTCAGACGATGCTGGCGGTCGTGATTTTGCACGAAGTGGTAACAGCGCGGCGCTGGTTTGGTGTCGCGTTGATCGTCGTGGGCGTCCTCCTAGTAGGGCAGACCCACCCCAGCACAACTGCACCCAAGACGGTGGCATCGTGACTCGGCTCGGAGTATTTCTGATGCTGGTCTTTTTCATCTGCTGCAGTACGGGCGGTGAGATTGCCATGACCTACGGGATGAAAGAAGTGGGGGAACCGAGCAGCTTTCGCCCAGGGGCATTACTGCGATTTATCACCAGAGCCATCGGAAATGGCTGGGTGTTGTTCGCCGTGCCATTGCTGGCGGCGTCGTTCTACTCACTGCTGGTGCTATTGTCCTGGGCGCCCCTGAGCGTGGTGATTCCCGCCTCTGCGTTTAACTATGTTGTGGGAACCTTCGGCGCGAAATATTTGTTGAGAGAGCAGATCTCCCCAAAGCGTTGGGTGGGTGTCGTAATGGTTTGCACCGGGGTAACATTAGTCCTTATTACCTAAGCGAGTTGGTTGAGGTGATTGCGAAGATACCCTCTTTAAGTTAGATTCAACCCAAGAACCTGCCAGGGTTTGGCTGAATCGGGAAAGACATTTTGGGCGCGGCTTTGGAGTGTGTTGTGTCTTCTGGAGTTCTTCGTTACCTCATCTTGCTTCCCGCGTTAGCGCCGCTGATCTACTATCTGCTGGCGATTTATGCAGGAGTAAGTTTCTTCAGGCGCGCGAGAGCGCGGAAGATCAATCGGTCGTTCGCGCCGCCCGCAAGCATCCTCAAGCCGGTGCGTGGAGTGGATCGCGAGGCCCTCGAGAATTTCGCGAGCATGTGTGACCTAGATTACCCGAATTACGAAATTCTGTTCGCAGTTGGGGATGCAAGGGATCCGGCGATCGATGTAATCGAGCAAATACAGCGTTCCTTTCCGCAACGATCGATTCGCCTGATTTCCGGTATCGAGCAACTCGGAAACTGCCGGAAGACGAACAGCCTATGCCGTCTGGCGAACGAAGCTACGCACGATCTACTGGTCATCAATGATAGCGATGTCCGTGTAGAAAAAGACTATCTGTGGAATGTTGTAGAGCCGTTGCGGGATCCCAGGGTCGGTCTTGTGACGGCGCTTTTCCGCAGCATAACGGGCAAAGGATTTGCGGGACAACTCGATGCTGTGGGTGTGCCCACCGACGGAACGGCGAACACGCTGGTTGCCTGGAAGTTCTCGAAGCTTGATTTCGCGCTCGGCTGGACGATGGCGATTACGAAACAGCGGCTGGGTGAGATCGGTGGGTTCGAGTCGCTGGTCAATATGCATTCCGATGACTTCGCATTGGGGAATGCGGTAGCCAGGAGAGGTTATCGAATTGAACTGCTGCGAAAGCCGGTGAGCATGGTGTTCCCGGACGAGACGTTTAAACAATTCTTTTTGCATGAACTTCGCTGGTGCACTCAGCTTCGCAATCTCCGGCTGACAGGGTATCTCGGGATGTTTTTGACACACGGTTTTGCCTGGGCGCTGCTCGTGGCAGCTGTGGTTCCCACATGGAATGTGGCCGTCGGGTATGCGGCACTTTATGCGATTCTGCGTTTTGCGATGGCCTGGTCTCTTGGAGCATGGGGCCTCGATGACCCAACCGTTCGACGGAGGCCGTGGTTGGTTTTTCTCCGAGATGGGGTGAACCTCGCCGTTTACATTGCGAGTTTCTTTTCGCAGACGGCGGAGTGGAGGGGGGTGCGTTATCGTCTAAACGGTCCTTTCATGGAACCGATCGATGCAGCCCCGAGCAACGCCGTCGTGCGGCACGTTTGACCTACCTGCCCTGCCCGACCTACAGTTATGCAGCGAGAGTAAATAACCCCCATTTAATGGCGCATATCTCCATCTGGCGAAGTGTCGTCCTTGTACTTGCTGTTGCACCCTTGGCTTATTACGTTGTGGCAACCGTTGCCTGCCTGCGTTTTTTTGGGAAGGAGCGCCGCAGGATTCTTCCCGATTTTCGACCCCCAGTGAGTCTTCTCAAGCCGGTGCACGGTGAAGACTTCGCCAGTTACGAGAACTTCAGGAGTTTTTGCCGGCAGGACTATTCAGACTACGAGATTCTGTTCTGCGTAAATGATCTCTCCGACCCCGCTGTTCCAGTTATAAACAGGCTGATCGCGGATTTTCCCGATATTTCTGTTCGGCTGCTGTCGGGAGCGGAACAAATCGGAACCAACCGCAAGGTCAACAATCTCGCGTTGTTGGCCAGGGAAGCTCGTCACGAACTGCTGATTCAAACGGATGGGGACGTGCGCGTCGGGCCCAATTTCGTGCGCGAACTGGCCGCATCGTTTGCAGGTTCCGAGGTGGGCCTGGTGAGTTGCTTTTATCGAGGAGTGGTGCAGCCGAGCCTGTTCGCGGAGCTGGAAGCACTTGGAGCTGCAACCGATTTCGCGCCGGGTGCCATAGTCGCGGACTGGAAGGAAGGAGTAACGTTCGCGCTTGGGGCGGCAGTGGCCACGACCAAAACTTGGCTTGCGAAGATCGGTGGGTATGAGGCGATCGCAGAGTATCTGGCAGATGACTATGAAATTGGGAACCGAATCCACAAGGCAGGCGGAGTCGTGCTTCTGTCGCGAGAGCCCGTCTGGACGATGTACCCTACGCAGAGCCTGCGAAGCTTTTGGGAGCATCAAGTACGGTGGGCGAGAACGACCCGCCTTGTACGGCCATTCTCGTACTTCGGTTTGCTGATCACCCACGGATTGGCGTGGGTTACCGCGGCGGCATTATGTGGCCCGACGATCCTGACGGCCGTCGCGTATCTCTCGGCGTATCTCGTTTTTCGCCTTTCGTTAGCTTGGACGGCAGGAGTTTGGGGACTGAACGACGATGTCGTTCGACGTAAGCTCTGGCTGGTGCCTGTGAGGGATGCAGTGCACTTCTTTGTGTGGATTGCGGGATTCACGTCGAACCGCGTGCACTGGAGCGGGAGGGACTTCACGATTCGCGAAGGAAAAATGAGCCCGCTCTCGTAGCGGAGGTGCTGTGACAATGGCACTTGAACGGAATGGCGGCGAGAGAGAGGATGACCTGTTCCCGAGCAAGTAAACGTCAGCTGATCGAATCGATCAATCTTCGGAGAACTCATGGCCAAGGTAAAAACAAAGAACATCCATAAGTTCATCAAGCCTTACGTGGTGACGTCTGGCAAAGGCTTTCGGCTGAGAGACTACGATCCAGGCGACACGCACCATCTCAACTCAGAGGACAAACCTGAAGCGAAAAAGTTGCTCGCCGAAGGCGTGGACATGCTGGCCGACCTGCAGGACGTTCTGTATGCCGAAGGTAACTGGGGCTTATTGCTGGTTTTTCAGGCCATGGACGCCGCCGGCAAGGATGGCACAATCAAACATGTCATGTCCGGAGTGAACCCGCAGGGTGTGGACGTGTTTTCGTTCAAATCGCCGTCCGCAGAGGAACTGGCTCACGATTTTATGTGGCGAACGAATCGCTGCCTGCCTGCGCGGGGCAAAATCGGCATCTTCAACCGGTCGTATTACGAGGAAGTGCTCGTGGTGCGGGTCCACCCTGAGTACCTGGAAAAGCAACGCATCCCAGACCAGTTGCGTGGCGATCATTTCTGGAAAAATCGATACGAGGATATTTCCGCATTCGAACGCTATCTAACGCGCAACGGCATTGCGATCCGGAAGTTCTTTCTGCACGTGTCCAAGAAAGAACAGAAGAAGCGTTTCATGGCACGCCTGGATGTTGAGGAGAAAAACTGGAAATTCTCGGCTGCCGATATCAAAGAACGCAAATACTGGGACGACTACCAGAATGCGTATGAAAAGATGATCCGGCAGACCGCGACCGAATGCGCACCATGGGTAATTGTGCCCGCGGACAACAAGTGGTTCAGCCGTTTGCTTGTGGTTGCAACGATTGTCGATGCGTTGAGCGGGCTTAAACTAAACTTCCCCAAGCTGACCGGAGCGCAGCTGGCAGCGCTCAAGGAAGCGCGCAAGCAACTTGAGCGAGAGTAGGGGAGTTGTTCAGTAGATCACTGGCTGGGCTGGTTGGGCGCGCCGGGATCAGGGATCACTTTAAGACGCTGCAAATTCATGCTGCGAAAGATGGTCGGCCAATAGTTTTTGAACATGTTGCCGGCAAATCTCCAGGCAAGGTCTGTGCCAAAACGTTCCGCGGTTTTGGCCCCGGTCTGCTCGGACACAGGCAAGTAGGCATTTGCCAGAGTCTCGGCAGCGAGCGTGCCGACGATTCCAGAAGTGTTGAATGCGTTTCTCCCCGAATCCTTTCGTGTGACAAACAACCGGGCTGCGGAGTATTTCACGCTTCCCCAAAACGTCGGGCGATTCTGCGGAAAAAAACGGGGATCATCGTGGACCATCGACGCAATTAAGAAGGAGCTGAAGAACGCATTCGAAGAACTCCGGGCTAGTGCGGCACCGAAACGTCCCCCATAGGCATCCCAGCCTTGGCCGTAGGCGGAGGGCGAATTGCGGGCTTGGCTATAGGCTGCATTGGTAGCAGCGGCAAGGATGTATGCGGGAGAGATGCTCTGATTGACAAACAGCTTAAATTTGCCGCCGGGAGAAAGCGGCTCAGGCTTCGTAGCGATATCGGGAAAGACTATCGATCGATTTAGCGCATAGCCAATAAATCGGGAAGCAGCGCTGGTAGCCGGATTTGTTTCGCCCTGCGGTTTGGGTTGGGGGGAATCGGGCAGGGAGGTCTTCGAGGTTCCCGCGCCCGCCGGTTGTTGCGCCCACAGGCCCGCAGGCGCGAATGGCAGCATTCCCCAGAGCAGCCAGACCAGACTGGACTTAACAGTAACATGAAGCGCTGTTAAGGTTATTCGCATTCGAGCTTCTTTCTGCTGGCCAATATTCAGCCGTGGCAATCTTCCCGTAGTCAACAAGCTGCTCCGACAGACGGACACTAAGCGATTGCGCGCTGGCAGTTCCTGCTGCTCGTAGTGCGGTACCCGTTCAGTCTAGACGGCGTGCTTGAAGCAATCCGCAAGTGGGGCAGAAAATATCACGCCCAGCCCTGTTCCGCAACTTATTCTGCGGTCGAGAAATGCCGCGAATTACGCAGAATCGAGAGCGTTGGGATGCATGCGAGTTGACGATAATTGCGTTCCCGTTTTAATCTAGAAAGGTTGAAGTGCGGTTGCGAATCCTTTCCTTGCGCTGCTGCTTTCCAACAATGCTCCCTTCGGCTGGGAGGTCGTCCAATTGGTAGGACTCCAGACTCTGGATCTGGCTATCCTGGTTCGAGTCCAGGCCTCCCAGCCAAACACATCTTTCTAAAGCCCAAAGAGCCATAGTTCTTCAACTAGTTTCGTTTGACGCTCGCTTACAGCCTTTTTACGAGCGCATTACACCTTTTTACCGATGTTGAAGTGGCATCAGGCATCTAATAAATAGAGCACGTCAGTACCGACGAGCGGAGATGGGGGAGCAAAGCGGTGAGCATGACTTTGAGAGATCGTGAAAACGCTGACGCCGTGGCTTCGATCCAGCAACCTCCAACGAGACCATCCCATATCGTTGAAGTCTACGCAGAAATGTTCAACCTCCTCGAAGAATACGCCCCGAGTTGGTATACGGAAGATCTCCACCGCCGGGCATCCGCAGGTTTGAACGAGTTGAAGGCCAACCTGGGTATTTCCGGTCGCTGACTTGTACCGCCGTTAGGCGCTTCAACCCTGAAACTTGTAGCCCAATCCTGAAATGGTGACGATTAGCTCCGGTTTCTTCGGCGATCGTTCGAGTTTCTGGCGGAGGCTGGAAACGTGAACGTCCACGGTTCTCGTAAACGTGCCAGCCTCGTGTCCCCAAACTTCACGAAGCAGTTCGGCGCGCGAGACCGTCACTCCTTTGTGTTCGACCAGATAACGCAAAAGCTGAAACTCTCGGGCCGTCAGATATACAGGCTGACCATTGCGAGTTACCTCGGTTCCGGGAATGTCCAGGACGCAGTTGCCGAAGTGATGGACCCCGGAACTTCCTGACGGCCCATGCGCCGTCCTGGTGGGAGCGCGGCGCAAGAGTGCTTCAATACGCGCCATCAGTTCGAGAGTGTCAAAAGGTTTGGTCACATAGTCGTCCGCGCCCAGTTTCAGCCCCACGACTTTATCGTTTACTTGACCACGCGCGGTCAGCAGGAGAATGGGAGTGGCCAAGCCTGCGCGACGGATATCCGTGCACACCTCGAGCCCGCTTTTTTGCGGCAGCATAATGTCCAAAATGATGAGGTCGAAAGGCAGTTGAGTAGCCTTTTCGGTTCCTTCGGAGCCGTCGCTCGCAAAATCGACGACGTAACCCTGACTTTGCAAACGGTCGCCCAGGGTCATACGGAGGGCCTCTTCATCTTCAACGATCAGGATGTTTTCGTTCATTGTTGTGATACGGAGGTGGGTTGAGCAGCGGCTGACCTCAGATCCACCCCGTTCCTTTCTGCGGCGGGCAAATGTAATGTGAAAGAGCTGCCAACCGAAATTTCGCTTATGACCGTGAGGGTCCCGCCCATTGTCTCGGCGATTCGTCTTGCCAGAGACAGTCCCAAGCCCGTTCCATGGATTTGCATATTGATGACGCGGGGACTTCGGTAGAACGGATCAAAAATGTGGGGCAGATCGGAGCGATCGATTCCCATGCCATGATCGGCGACCGAGATGCGAACTTCGAGGCCCGCACCGTTTGCGCTCGGGCCTTGTGAGGCGTGCAGCCCGATCCACTTTCTTTCCCCACCGTATTTTACGGCATTTCCGATCAGATTCTGCAGGCACTGCGTGAGCGCCGATAAATCTCCGGTGACCGGCGGCAAATCCGGCTCGACTCGCCGCTCCAGCACGAAGCCGCGGCCTTCGACCAGCTCTTTCGTTCGGTGCTGCGCTTCGTCGAGAATTTGATTGACGCTCAAGCTTTCGAAGAAATATCGGGCACTACGATCTTCCAAGGAAGCAAACAGCAGAATCTGGTCGACCAGTTCGCTCATGTGCCGGCTTTGCGTACGAATCACCGCGCCGTACCGCTGTATCTCAGGTTTGCCGGTGACCAGCCCGTCGGCGATGTTGTCTGCGGCCGAGTTCAGCACGGCGAGGGGCGTTCGCAATTCATGCGACACCGAGGCCACAAACTCCATTTGCAACTTGGCCAATTGAATTGCCCCAAGCATTCTGCTTCGCTGAATGGCCCAGACCGCCACAATGGAAACAAGGAAGGTGAATCCGAGAGTTCCAATCAATCGTAAAGCAGAGCGGCGCGAAGTTGCGACTACATTCGCGAGCCTTTGAGATGCTTGCTCGTCATACAGGTGGCGTACTTCGGTCAGGTCGTTCTTCACTCGTTCAAAAGACGGTACGCCACCAGAAAGGTCCAGGCTCACCGCTTCCTTGGTGCTGCCCTCCAAAATTGAGGCGAGCACTTCATCACGGATTCCCAGATATTCGGCCCAATCACGGCTTAGGCGGTTTGCGAGCTCGGTCTGCTCAGGGAGACGTGCCTGCTGGCGATATTCCGCGATGCCTTCGGTAACCTTGCGGTCGGCATCCCGCGTCTGGTCTGCATATTCCACTTGCAGGTTGCTGTCATTCGTGGTCAGAGCGTACAACGTTGCCCGGCGTGTTTCCTGAGCGAAATACTGCAATTCACCGGCTTGCAAAAGGCCCTGCACCGAAACGCGGTACATGTTTTCCGCGGAGGCGTTCGCGCTTTCGAGATCGCGAATCACCAGCAGGCCGACGACGGCAACGCCAAAAAAGACCAATACCAGCATCAAGGTGGCGTACTGCTGCAGAATCGCGCTGAGAATGCGATCCAAGGTCTGCACCAATTTGCCGGTGTTGTTGGGATCGGATTTTCTTCTCGCCGCCATTTTATCTGGTCACCGGAAATTCCACTTTGAGCCGATAGCCCTTATCGTCGGGCAGGAGTTCATCCACGCGGAGCACTTTAACGGTATCGTCAACATCGCTCAGGCGCACGTAACCTATGGCGCCCGGTACGTTGAAGACGAATTTTCGCACACCGATGGCAGTTGCCAGGATTTTGGGAGAGACCAGGATGTCCCCTGTGAACAGGCCGTGCAGGAAGTGGTTCTTCAAGTCGCCTTCACTCATTTGATATACATCGCGGAGCATGCACCTGCGCTCGGGTTCACCAGGTTCCCTCATCACCAAGGTGATCCGCCGACCGTTGGGCCAGTGGCTACGGTCGCCGAGGAAAATCCGGCGCAGCTCCGACGAGGACAGCTCATCGAGCGAATTGGAACGATTGACAATAATTGCCAGCGGTTGAATGGCGATTTCCGGATCAGTGGGTGCTGGGGCACACTCCGCCGCTTCGCGCGCTACAAGTGCGAGCAAGAGGGCGGCGAGCCCCAGGAACCCGACGAATTTGATCCGAGCCTTCATTCTTCAGAAAGTGAAACCCACTTGCATGGTCAAGGCGTTTATCGCCGGCTGCGGTTGCCGCTGGTACGTGTAGTCGTATTGGAATTTCAACGCTACGAACTCACTGGCGTCATAGCGAATTCCGACTGAAGGACCGTGTTGGAGACCGACGTCAGGAAAAATGGGATTGGTTTTGGCGGTATTGACATATTGATAGCGCAAATACGGGCGCCATGCCCCAAACTGCTTGGAAACCTGAGTGTAGAAACCGGGTGTATTGTAAACCTTGTTTTCGCCGAACAAAGACTCGCGGATCAGCATGGCTTCGTTGAGCCATTCGTAGTTGGATCTTACCAGGACCGCGTGGGCAGCAAAGATGGTCTGGCCGACGCGGGGGGAATTAAGAGGTTCCAGCACGTCGCGATAGACAGAGAAGCCAGCTTGCAGGCCGCGAATGGCTTCCGGCCTTGCGAATAATGCCAGGTTGAAGGCCTTGTGGTTGTTTTCGTCGACGATGTTCTGGACTGGTTCAGACACTTGGGGAGTCCGCGACTCACGGCCATTGCCAACCTCGGCGACGTAGTGCAGTCCCAGTGCACCTGACGGAATGATCCCCGAGGCACTAACGCCCACGGTATGAATTGGCAGAATGCCTCCCTCATCTTCGAAACGGAACAGGAAGGGGCGCCCGGTGGTGGTTTGAAGCCAAGTGCTGTGGTGATACGCCGTGTTGTAATAACCGATCGCGGTGTGGACGCGCCCAGCGGATATGTTGAAGTAGTCGTTGTATGAGTATTGGAGAACGTAACGCTCTAAATCGACATCGAGGGCATTCTCGCCTGGTTTGGGTTGACCGTAAATATTGCTGGTGCCCCCTTCAAAGACGATCTCGCTGAGGAATTTAAATTTTTCTGAGATATCTGAGGTGGTAAACAAATCGAGCTGGCCCAGGGAGAATGAGGTGGTGCTGCCATGCATGGTGTTGCCGCCGAAGTTCACGTCGCCAAATCCCCGGATCCGAAGCAGCGTCTTACTGAGATCCATTCGCTCTGCCATCATGTTTTCGGACTGAGACGGTTCTTGCTCTTGCGGTGGCATCGTTGCCGTGGACCCCGCAGCGGGCATTGTGGTGTTGCTGGCTGGATGGCCTGCGGGCACACTCATAGTATTCAGCTGAGGCGCAGCGGCGCTCAACGTAGAGTTGGGTGTCCGCATCGCTGTCGCTGAAAGCGGGATGGCGGAGGCGGGCGCGGAGCCTGGCTCGCGCGTCACCCCGTGATTCAGGGCCTGTGGCGAACCCGCTTCGAGCGATTTTACCCGTGCCTCAAGCTCGTCTACCCGCTGAAGCAGCGTCTGCAGCGTTTGTTTGTCCACCAGCACTTTGTCGGGTCCTTCCTGAGCGCTGATCCGTGCGTTGGAGCATACGAACACAACCATGAACAGCAGGTGCATTCGAATTACCCAGCCGGCGCGCGGCGGGCCGCTTTGCCCCAGACTTGCTAGTCTGGACAAATTCATGGCGCCTCCTTCCAGACTGGGCGCGGTAGCCTGTCCGGATCTCCATCGAAATTTACTGAACGACTTTCCCTTGTCCCAAAGTGCGCTCCACAGGCACACAAATACCGAGGAGGCATTTTCCCCGACCCTACACGAAGTCCCCCGATGGTTCAATTGAGGCTCCCAAATTCACGCGTATAAGTAACGGGAATTTACAACCAGCTTACAACCGGAAGCCGGAAAGGGTTGATGTGCCGCACGTTGCAGATTTGCCTTGGGTTGTACCGACCTTGACGCTCGTTTACCTGGATGCTATCGTGCCGTTTTTGCGCTTGCGTCGCAGGGAGTGTTTGTCTGAGCGGGCCTCCGAAGAAGCGTTATTCCTATTTAAATCGCCGACAATTCCTTCAGTACTGCCAGGGCGCCTCACTCGCATTCCTGCCCTCGAAACTGCCGCTGAACGTTCTACGGGCGATTCGCGCACCTGAATTGGCCGAGGCGGACGAACAACAGATTCATCCACAATATCGTGTGAAACTCGGCATTGAAGATGTCTTGCGGAAAGTACCGGCAGGGTATGACCAGTTCCAGAATGAAAAATATCAAGATGAGATTTCGAAGATACTCAACCGCTGGGCAGAGCAACTGCGGTCCTCTTCGCGGGACGTGGCCGCGATTGCCGCCGCGGTGGATCTCAATTTTGGTGGGTTTGCGATCCAAGAGGCGCGGTTGGACAACTTTTTTAGCGACGGACCCTTTAGGTTTTGGCGCGCGGAATATGTTCCTGAAGCCTCATTGGGCGCCCAGGAGTTTCTGGCAGAGTTGCGCGATTATTTGCGGGTATTTTCGCGAATTCTGACCGCTGAATTTCAGATTACGCGCATTGAGTCGACGGCTCTGTCAACGAATGCTTCCGGAATTCAGATTGAAACCACGGTGCGCTTTGAGCTCGTGGGTACTGGCGACAGTTTTCATCGCGAACAACGCATTGGCAATTGGGAAATGACATGGATCCGGCTTTCTTCCAGCGAACTGCACCTGCATGCGTGGCGTGCTGGGGGAGAGACACGGGGCCGCTCATCTGCGCCCGCGTTCGTGGATATTACTGAGAGTGGGTTCGGTGCGGTCGCGGCGTATGGAGCGCAACTTCTGCCTGGCACTGATTACTGGCGCACCGTGGTCGACGGTGCGAGCGGAATCGACATCTACGGTCACAATGGTGTCTCCGTGGCCGACATCGACAACGATGGACACGACGATCTTTACATCTGCCAACCGGCGGGCCTTCCCAACCGGCTTTTTCGAAATCGGGGCGATGGATCGTTCGAAGACATTACTGAAGCGGCGGGCGTCGGCGTGCTCGAAAACTCCGCGTGTGCACTGTTTGCCGACATTGATAATGACGGTCGTCAGGACCTGATCGTGGTCCGCGCCACGGGGCCTTTACTGTTCCTCAATCAAGGCGGAAGGAAATTTCGCCTGAAACCGGATGCCTTCCATTTCGCTTCGCCGCCGCAAGGCACTTTCGTCGGCGCAGCAATAGCCGACTACGATCGAGACGGCTGGCTGGACATCTACTTTTGCCTGTACTCCTACTATCAGGGACTCGACCAGTATCGCTACCCGATGCCCTACTACGACGCGGAGAATGGCCCTCCAAACTTTCTGATGCGAAATAGTCACGACGGCACGTTTCGTGATGTCACAAGGGAATCCGGTCTCAACAAAAACAACACGCGCTTCAGCTTCTGCTGTGCGTGGGGCGATGCCAATGGAGACGGCTGGCCAGATCTTTATGTGGTTAACGATTTTGGCCGCAAGAATCTGTACAAGAACAATGGCGACGGCACATTCGCGGATGTCGCGCCTGAAATGGGCGTGGAAGACATTGGCGCGGGGATGAGCGCTTGCTGGGCCGATTTCAATAATGACGGGCGCGAAGATATTTATGTCGCGGACATGTGGACTGCAGCAGGAATCCGCGTTTCGGCGCAGCAGAATTTTCAGCCAGGCGCACCCTCGGATGTTCTAGGGCTTTACCGAAAGCACTCTATGGGAAACTGTCTGTTTCAGAATCGAGGAGATCGTTTCGAGGACGCCGGCATGGCCTCAGGTACGACGTTTGGCCGGTGGGCCTGGTCCAGCGACGCTTGGGATTTTAATCACGATGGCTACCCCGACCTGTATATTGCGAACGGAATGATTTCTGGCGCAAAGAGCGATGACCTGAACAGCTTTTTCTGGCGCCAAGTGGTGGCGTATTCTCCCAATCAGCCGATTCCCAGCCATGAGTACGAACAGGGCTGGAACGCGATTAATGAAGTTATCCGTTCGGACCACTCCTGGAGCGGCTTCGAGCGCAACGTGGCGTACCTGAACAGCCGTAACGGTACTTTTACGGATGTGTCCGGTATAGCCGGGTTGGACTTTTCCGAGGACAGCCGGACGTTCGCGTTGGGAGATTTTGACGGCGATGGCCGGTTGGAAGTCGTGCTGAAGAACCGCAATGGTCCACAGTTACGATTGCTCAAGAACGTGATTCCGAATCTGCCGCCTTCGATCTCGTTCCGGTTGACGGGAACGAAGAGCAGCCGGGACGCGATTGGCGCGAGGATTACGGTCGAGACAGACGCGGGCCAGCAGACGCGATCCTTGCAATGCGGGTCGGGATTTCTCGCGCAGCACACGAAGGAAACGTTCTTTGGACTGGGATCAGCGAAATCGCCAGTTCAGGCAACGATTCGGTGGCCCAGTGGGAGCAGCCAAGTACTGCGCGACCTGCCGGCTAATCATCGTATCTGGGTCGAGGAAGGGAAGGAGACGCCGAAACTCGCGCCTTTCAACAGTTTTGCCGTGCCTGCTCGGATCCAAGAAACAACCTTTTCGCCTGAGAAGCTTCCGCATGAATTCGAGACCTGGCTTCTCGTTCCGGTGCCGGCTCCAAACTTATCCCTCGCCGATCAAAACGGGCACGTCGTAAGCCTACTGCCTCGGGCCGGTAAACCTGCGCTCGTCTGTTTCTTCTCGGAAAAGTCACCGAAAGCTCGCGAAGCGCTCGACACGATGCAAAGGATACAGAGAGACGTGCCAGGCGACGCGCTCGAGGTCTTTGTGATCAACGCCGACCTTGGGCCCCCTAATTCATCGCAAGCAGTAGGCGGGTATAACCATTTCGCATTCCCGGTGCTCAGCGCCTCACCAGACGCGCTTGCCACTTACAACTTGCTGTTCCGTCAACTGTTCGAACGTCATCGGGATATGACCGTGCCAGGCGCCTTCCTGATCGATGCCTCGGGCAATATCGTGAGGATTTATCAAGGCATGCCGAAGGTGGATCGCATCGAGACGGATTTCCGGTCCATTCCGCGAAACGAAAAGGAACGGGTTCTGAAAGCTCTTCCATTCGCGGGACTAACGGACTCCTACGAATTCGAACGCAACTATCTTTCGCTGGGATTCCTATTTTTTCAACGCGGTTATGTCGAGCAAGCGGAAGGATTCTTCCGGCAAGCAGCAAAAGATGATCCGGATAGTGCAGAGGCACTCTACGGCTTGGGCAGTTCGTACCTTGATCAGAAGAAAAATGCGCAAGCGCGCGACTGTTTTGAGCGAACATTAAAACTGCGCGCCAGTTATCCCGGTACGATACCGAATGCATGGAATAACCTGGGAATTGTGGCGACCCGCGAAGACAAGACCGACGAAGCTATCGACTATTTTCAGCACACGCTGGACATTGATCCGAAGCATGTCATCGCCCTACAAAACCTGGGCAATGCATACCGGCAGAAACGCGATTGGCCCAGTGCGCGAAAAGCACTGGAGCGTGCCTTGGCTCTCAGCCCTGAAGATCCTGAAGCGAACTACAGCATCGGAATGGTCTACGCCCAGCAAAATAACGCCGAGCAAGCATACGAGCATTTGCAAAAGGCGATCGCCGCACGTCCGGCTTATCCCGAGGCCCTCAACAACTTGGGCATTTTGTATTTACGGACACGAAGGCCGGAAGAAGCAAAGCGTAGCTTTGAGGAAGCAATTCGCGTCGCGCCGCAATACGACCAGTCTTATCTTAATCTGGCGCGCGTTTATGCAATCGAGGGGGATCGGGATAGCGCGAAAGCCGTTCTGCAAAGCCTGCTCAAGGCGGTCCCAAGTCACGAGCAGGCGCAGCAGGAACTGAAGCAACTGGAGTGAGCGCCTTGCTTCGTTTGCATGTGCTCATGAGGCATCACTAAAATAATCGCTTGCCAGTTAGGTCCGAGTTCATGAATCGATCCGTTTTCAGTTACGCCCGAAAAATGACTCTCGCCCTGGCGTTTTTGCCCGTTCTCGCCGGGACTAAAGGACAGACCCGCGATGGCGCTACCACCATCGCGGGAAAAGTGTGCGATGCGGAGAATCAGCCGCTGGCAAGCGCAACGGTTGTATTGGAACCGGTGCCGTCTGGACAGCCGGTCTCCATCAACACAGACGGCGAAGGACATTTTCGATTCTCCAAGATCGCTGTGGGCACGTATCGCTTGCGGGTAAAGCGATCGGATTTTCTCGAAGCGGTGGAAGGCCCTTTCTCCACCGGTGAGAAAGAAAATCCGTTTTTTGTGGTGCATCTAGAGAAAGCAAAGTCCGACTCGTCTGGCGGGAACGCCGCGGTCGATATTCCTTTTTCGAACGAGACGAACTTTACGGTGGCAGGCGTCACGGATACCACGTCCCTGGGCGGGCACGGTTCGGATCCCGTTCGCCGCAACAGTGACGCTCTTTCTCGAGATGCGGCAAAGCTTACAAATTCCGGCGACGCGACTGCGAGTACAGCCGACGAAACGCGCCTTCGCGAGCAGCTCACTGAACGCGACGACGCCAATGTTCGCTTTCAGCTGGCGGAAATAGAGGAGAAATCAGGCCATGCGCTTGAAGCGGTTAAGAACTATCAGCGTGCCGCAGAGATGGCTCCAACGGAGCCGCATCTGTTTGCGTGGGGTGCGGAGTTGCTACTGCACCGCGCATTTGATCCTTCGATTGAGATCTTCACCAAGGGCCGCCGCCTTTACCCAAAATCGGTACGAATGATTTTGGGGCTGGGTTCGGCGATTTACGCGAGTGGTTCAGCGGAACAGGCTATGCCGATTTTTCTTGATGCCTCTGATGTGGAGCCTTCCAATGAAACGCCGTATCTTTTTCTGGGCAGAGTCCAGAAAACGGAAAAAGCGCTTCCCGCAGGCTGGACGGCGCGTTTGAAAAGGTTCGCAGACTCGTATCCTGATAGCGCGATTGCGCACTATTTCTACGCAGTCGCACTCCTGAAGGGGGATGCATCCGACTCCGCTATCGTGGCGCAGGCCGAGTCTCAATTAAGAGACGCGATTCGGCTTGATCCGCACTTGGGGGACGCTTACCTCGAATTGGGGATAGTCGCTGCGCAAGGGGGCGACACTGCAAACGCAATTACGCATTTCAAGCAGGCCATCGCCAACACACCGCTGCCCGACGATGCGCATTATCGACTGGCGCAGGTTTACCGCGGCATGGGCGAGATGAACAAGGCTCGTGAAGAATCTGAGCTGTATAAAGAAATCAACGAGAAGAAACGGCGGCAAGTTGAGCTCGAGCGCCATGAACTGCAACAGTTTGTGTACACGCTACGCGAGCAGGCGCCGCGAGGCACAATTGCCCCCAAATAAAACCGACCCACCGAGAATCCAGTGGGTCGGCGAAGTTAAAGAAATCCGGTTGTTCGGTTAGGCTAGAAAGTAAGCTTCAAGCCGAACTGGATGACACGCGGGTTGTTCACGGTGGAACTCACCGCGCCGAAACCAAACGAAAAAGGACCTACGTCATTGTTGGGCAGGCCAAATTGCGCGTGATTCCAGAGATTGAAGAACTCCGCCCGGAAATTCAGTCCCATGTTTTCCCAAGGCAGAGTGAATTGTTTGATGACAGAAAAGTCCGTGTTGACGAAGTCCGGACCGTAGACGGGTACCCGCGACGCGTTCCCCAGGAATCCAGCAGGGGGGGCAACGAAACAAGCGGGATTAATGTACTGGAGATTCTTGTGATTGGCCGAGTAGGGATCGCAGCCCGCCACCTTATCTGGACGGTTCCAGTTATTGCCATTGCCGCCGCTATTGAAACCGACTCCCGACTGATTTTGACTGTCGATTAATGGGAAGGCAAACCCCGAGGTGATCTTTTCGATAACCGTCAGCTGCCAGCCCCCAAGCAAGGAGTTTGTGGCGTCGTTCCAATCATTACCGAATTTCTTTCCCTTTCCGAACGGCAAATCATAGATCACGCTGGCGGTGAACTGGTTATGAGAATCGATTTGCGAAGGCGCCCAGTCCAATTTCCCCCAGTTTGGCAGCGGGAAATAAGGGGCGCTCAACAAGGAGCCCAAACCATCGGATAAACCATTGTCATAAGTGTGGGAGTACGTGTACCCGAGTAGGGCATAGAATCCATACTTCGCCGTTTTGGTTTCCGCCTTAACCTGTAGTGAATCGTACTTGGTATTGCCCAGGTCGCCAAATTCCAAAACCGCATTGAAGTTAGGCGTGGTAAAGGGAGGAAAGTACTGAGTACCGTCGGCGTTGCACCCAATCGTGCCGACGCTGCAGTTCGCGGGGCCGGCCGTATTGAGGTTGTTGCCCGCCACGAGGATGTGGTGGCCGCGAGCCCCGGCGTAGCCCACCGTAAGAATGACATTTCCGGGAATCTGACGCTCCACATTTGCGTTAAACTGTTGAACCTCGCCCAGCTTGAAATTCGTTGGCTGGTAGAAAAACGTTCCATCGAACGTCGAAGCATTTGGCGGTGTGTCGATGATCTGGAAACCCTGCGAGACGCTGTAACCGGTTGGCGACATCCCTTTCGTGACAGCGCAGTACGATGTGGAAAAAGGACAGCCTTGTGCAGGCTTAGTGGGATCTTGAGCGAAACCTAGGGCAACCGACTCAGCGAAGAACGGGGGATTCTGCCACAGACCTTGGGCACCCATGTTCCAGCCGGAGTCATGATAGATGGCATAACCGGCGCGGACGACCGTCTTGTCGCCGCCAAACACCTTCCAAGCGAGGCCAATTCGGGGTTCAAAGGCCTTCCAATCTTTCTGGACGCCTGCAGACCATGACACTCCGTTGACTCCGGCAACCAGAAGCTGGCCCTTGAAGGGATCGTAGTTGGCGAGTCGGCCGTCCACCTCGGTAATGGGGTTGCTAATGTTCCAAGCCAATCCCAAGTTCAGCGTCAGGTCCTTGGTGATGCGCCAGTCGTCCTGAACGAACGGCCGGTAGACTTTCCAGCGACGGCCGATAACCTGGCCGTTGAAGGTTTGATCATGCAGCCCCAGACCTACTAAGCCCATCAGGAAATCCGCTTGCTGACTGCCAGCAATATTCACGCCAGTTGTGGTGCCGCTCGAATAACCGGTGAAATTGCCAAAGTTGCTGGGAATCCAGAAGCCGTCCTGGAAAGCCTCCGCGCCGGTATTCAGTTGATTGGCACGGATGCCCATACCAAATTTGAGGTCATGCTTTCCACGAATGACGTCGAGTGTGTCGTTCACGGTAAAAACGTTGGTGCCGCCCTGAAAAGGAGAATAACCGCGGTCGCCGAGGGACCAGAATGGCAGAAACATGAGGGTGCTAACTAACCCGCAGCTGTAAGCCCCCGGTTCGCATGTGAAGCTGGAACCGCTTCCCGTGCAGCCCAGGTTCGCCCCGGGGATGCCAAGGTTGGCGGACGCGCAGGTTCCGTTGCCCTGCGAATTGATGTAATCGAAGATGCGATTGTAGCCAAATGAGAATTGATTGATGGTAACCGGAGAGAAAATGTGAGTCTCGCCGATAGCCACATTGCGCGCATGGTTGACGATGCCCTGATTACTGCCGAACGCGCTCTGTTCGGCGAGGTTCGGCGAGCCGCCCGGAACGTAAGAACTGGCTTGATCGTAACTGAAACGCGCGAAGAGCGAGTCCGAAGCGGAGAAGTTGTGGTCCACGCGAATGTCGAATTTGGTCTCATCAAGCTTACGGACGGGAGAGTTGACGTAGTTATAGCCCGCCTCTGCGTTGTTTGCGTTCGGCTGGGGATAGATACCCACCATCGCCTGGCTGATTGGGTTAATCAGACCTGCCGGAATTTTGTTACAGGGAGTGCCCTTGGCCTGGCTGCCGTCTGCATTGGCAGCGATAGCATTACCGGCCGGATCGCATTGGAAGTAGATATTCGGGAAAACGGTCGGATCCGTAGAGGCGCCGAGCATATTGGGATTCACGATGTTCAGACCGGACACAGGATTGCCGAAAGGATCGGCCGAAAAATCTCCATTGCGCATGGCTTCGGAGGGAAGCAGACCAGTGAAGGTTACACCCTTGCGTTGAAACTTTTGTTCTCCATCCAAAAAGAAAAATGTTTTGTTTTTCCGAATCGGCCCGCCGATAGATCCGCCGAACTGATTGAGGTTGAATTTCTCCGCTTTGGTTGCAAAAAAGCTCTTGGCATCCAGAGACGTGTTGCGCAAAAACTCGTACAAACTGCCATGGAAGCTGTTGGTTCCAGATTTAGTTGTGAGTAGCACCGTCGGCCCAGAACGGGTACCGTACTCGGCCGAATAGTTGTAGGTCAAAACTTTGAACTCCTGGATGGAGTCGATGTTCGACAAGATCGAGATTCCGCCGGAAGTGAGCTCGTTGTTGTCCACGCCATCGATGAGCCAATCCGTGCTATTGGGGCGCGAGCCGCCGACAGACAGCGAAAAGGGCCCACGGGCCGCCACTTCGCTGCTTGCTGCCGAAACAAAGAAACTGCCGGGATTTGTCTCTGCTGCGGTCCCGGGCGTCAGGGTAGCCAATTGCACATAGTCGCGACCATTGAGCGGGAGTTGCGCTACCTGCTGAGAGTTAATGACCTGACCGAGGGAAGGGTTAGTTGTCTCTACAGCGACTTCGGCGGCAGTTACTTCCACCGTTGAGCTCACGGTGGCCGGCGACAACGTAAAATCCAACTCACGGTGCTCGTCAACTTGCAGCCTTACGCCTTTGCTTTCGGTGGTCTGGAAACCCTTAAACTCTACACGCACCGAATAAACGGACACAGGCAACAGGGTCACGGTGTAGTGGCCCGAATCGTCCGTGGTCGTCGCGCGCACGACGCCCGTCGCCTCGGACGTGACGGTCACGGTGGCTCCTGCCACCGCGGAGCCGGATTTGTCCGTCACAGATCCAGCGAAACTGCCTGTCGCCTGACCAAAAGCGTTTTGCCCGAAACAGAAAGCCGCAACGAAGACAAACAATACGAGAAAGTATTTACGACTCATTCTTGACACCCCTCTCCACGACCCGAAAATTTTGTCTGGGCGCAAAGCCAATAGAAAACGGAATTCCTTCCTCCTCGCGCACCGGAAGGATTTATTTCCTATTGTGAAGCATGAACTTATGACGCTGGCTTCAGATTCTCCGCCGAACAGTCACCCCGAACGGGAGATCGCCCATCTTATGGAAACATTGAGGAAAATTACTTCTGTATGGCGGACCTGTCAAGGGGATGTTTTGCATTTGCCTGTGTAAGATTTTGAATAAGTTGCAGGTTGTACCGCTGCTCACTTCTTATTTTTTAATGTGCCGGCAGCAATTTCTACGCAGTTTTCGGTACACTTGTGGGCTGCAAACCTTGCTGTCCAGGCCTCAAGCGAGGAACTCGAAATGAAAGTTCTAGTGATCGACGTGGGCGGTACGAACGTAAAACTCCTGGTTAGCGGAGAAGAGAGTCCCCGTAAGTTCGAGTCTGGCCCAGAGATGACGGCGGAAGAAATGGTGAAGAAAGCCAAAGAGATCACCAAGGACTGGAAGTATGACGCGGTGGCGATCGGCTATCCCGGGCCAGTAGTACACAACCGCCCGATCATGAATCCCTACAATCTGGGAAAGGGCTGGGTTGGGTTTCATTTCCATCGCGCGTTCGGTTGTCCCGTGAAAGTGATCAACGATGCGGCGATGCAAGCCCTGGGGAGCTACAGCAAAGGCAAAATGCTTTTCCTGGGCTTGGGTACGGGTTTGGGCACGGCGCTGGTGGTTGACGGCACGGTCGAACCCATGGAGTTGGGCCATTTGCCTTACAAGAAAGGCACGTACGAGGACTATGTGGGCAAGCGCAGCTTGGAGAAGCGAGGCCGTAAAAAATGGCAGAAACATGTTTTTGACGTGGTTGAAAAGATGACCCAGGCGCTGGAGCCTGATGAAGTCGTGCTCGGCGGTGGCAACGTCAAAAAGTTGAAGGACCTGCCCCCGAAATGCCGCGCAGGCAACAACGCAAACGCCTTCATCGGTGGGTTCCGTCTTTTTCATGACACGAATGGCGAAAATCACGCCAAACACATGAAACCTCGCCCGCACTAAACAATCTAATCGACGTGCAAAAGGAGCAGACCATGGCGAACAAGAAAGCTGCTGCGAAGAAGTCCGCGCTCAAGCCGCTCACCAAACGGAAAGCTTGGACTGCCCTGAAGGCTCACCATACGAAACTCCGCGCAACGCATCTACGCGAGCTATTTGAGGACGATCCGAAGCGCGGCGAGCGTTTTGCGGTGGAAGCCGTCGGAATCTATTTCGACTACTCCAAAAACCGCATCACCGACAAAACGATAAAGCTGCTGCTCGATCTGGCTCGCGAGTCGGGCTTGCGGGAGCGCATCGATGCGATGTTTCGAGGAGAAAAGATCAATATCACGGAAAACCGCGCCGTGCTTCACGTGGCACTTCGCGCGCCCAGGGATGCTTCCATCGTCGTGGATGGAAAGAATGTCGTGCCGGATGTTCATGCCGTGCTCGATAAGATGTCGGAGTTTTCAAATCGGGTGCGGAGCGGCGCTTGGCTCGGCCATACAGGCAAGCGGATTCGTAACGTGATTAACGTGGGGATTGGCGGCTCGGATCTCGGCCCGGTCATGGCCTACGAGGCGCTGAAGTACTACAGCGATCGGAACATGACGTTCCGCTTTGTTTCCAATGTGGACGGAACGGATTTCGCGGAAGCGGTAGCAGACCTTAAGCCCGAGGAAACTCTTTTCGTCATCTCCTCGAAGACCTTCACGACGCTCGAGACCATGACGAATGCGCACACTGCCCGAGATTGGGCCCTCAAGGGCCTGGGGGGCGACGAGAAGGCCGTGGCGAAGCATTTCGTAGCGGTTTCCACGAATGCCGCGGAGGTGAGCAAATTCGGCATCGACACAGCGAATATGTTCGGCTTCTGGGATTGGGTCGGCGGGCGCTACTCGATGGATTCTGCAATTGGCTTATCTACGATGCTGGCGATCGGGCCGGAGAATTTCCGTGCGATGCTCGCCGGCTTTCACGAGATGGATGAACATTTCCGGACGGCGCCCTTCGAACGAAATCTTCCAGTGCTACTGGGTTTGCTCGGCGTCTGGTACACGGACTTCTTTAATGCGCAAACGGTTGCGGTGCTGCCATACGAGCAGTATTTGAAGAGGTTTCCAGCGTACCTGCAGCAGTTGACGATGGAGAGCAACGGAAAGCACGTCACGCTGGGTGGCACCACGGTAAATTATGAAACGGGTCCGATCTACTGGGGAGAGCCAGGAACGAATGGCCAGCACTCGTTCTACCAGTTGATCCACCAGGGCACGCGATTGATCCCGTGTGATTTTATTGCATTTGGTAAGACGCTCAGTCCGCTTGGCCGTCATCACGACATGCTGGTTGCCAATGTTTGCGCACAGAGCGAAGCGCTGGCGTTCGGCAAAACTCCGAAACAGGTGAAAGCGGAAGGGACGCCGGATTGGCTGGTGCCGCACCGAGTCTTCCAGGGGAACCGTCCTTCGAACACGATTCTGCTGGAAAAATTGACGCCAGAAGCGCTCGGGAAACTGGTGGCCCTGTATGAACACTCCGTTTTCACCCAGGGCACCATTTGGCACATCGATTCGTTTGATCAGTGGGGCGTGGAACTCGGCAAAGTTCTCGCGCAGCGCATCATCCCGGAATTGGAAGGCAAGACTGAGCCGGCGTTGAAGCATGATAGTTCCACAAACGCGGTTATTCGGCGGTATCGAAAGTTGAAGAGTGTCTGAGCTTCGCAGTTAATTTTTCAGAGACGCGGCAATCTGGTTGCCATATTCAATGCCTTTTGCGATCGCTTTGGCTTCGTCCACGGTCAGGACCTTTCCGTCCTTCATCACCGGCTTTCCGCCAACGAAGACCGTCTCCACTTCGCTTGCTTTCAGCGCATAGACTATCTGCGAGTACACATCAAACATCGGCACGGCGTTCGGAACATTGAGGTTCAGAACGACGAAATCGGCTTTCTTCCCGGTTTCCAGCGAGCCGATTTCCTTTTCCATATGCAATGCGCGGGCCCCTTCGATGGTGGCCATCTCCAGTGCACCCTTTGCGCCGAGGGCACGTGGATCGGCACGATACGTTTTTTGGAGCTTCGCTGCCAGATCCATCTCTTCCATCATGTCGAGATCGTTGTTGCTTCCGGACGGGCCGTCGGTCCCCAAACCAACGCGCATTCCCGCCGCGCGCTGATCGACCACCGGTGCAACGCCGCTTGCGAGCATCATGTTGCTCGACGGATTGTGCACGCAACCGACCTGCCGATCCGCCAGAATCTTCATGTCCGTGTAATCGATCCAGATGCAATGGGCGGCGAGCACGTCTGGGCCCAGCACTGCAATACGTTCCAGATACTGCACCGGCGTGGTGCCGTTTTTCTCCAGGCTGTCCACCAGTTCCTTCCGCATCTCCGCCACATGAATCAGAATCGGAGCGTGATATTTGCGGGCCATCGCGGCAGCGTCGCGAAGTGTCTTTTCTGAGCAGGTGTAGATCGAATGGGGAGCGACGGCCGCATGGATTAACGGGTCTCCCTGCCACTTCTTTAGAAACTTCTCGGTATATGCCGACATCTCCGCGTTGCTTTTGTTATCTGGCGCAGGAAAGTCGATCCAGGTTTCTCCGAGAAATCCGCGCAACCCAGCAGCCTTGGTTTCTTCGGCCTCGGCGTCCTCGAAGTAGTACATGTCCGCAAAGGTTGTGGTGCCGCTACGGATCATTTCGGCCAGGGCCAGCCGGGAACCCGCTCGGACAAAATCCTCGGTCACATTCTTTGCTTCGGCCGGAAAAATGTATTTACGAAGCCAGTCGTCCAAGGTGACGTCGTCGATTAGTCCTCGCATCAGGACCATGGGAATATGAGTGTGGCCATTGATAAGGCCCGGCATGATCAACTTTCCCTTGGCATCGATGGTCTGTTTCGCGACGACGCCCTTGGCAGTCGTGATCTGGAAATCAGACGCCGGTCCGATGAAGGCGATGCTGTCTCCAATCACGGCAACCACGCCATTCTCGATGACGCGGCGTTGGGGATCCATGGTGACAATGGTGCCATTCGTAAGCACGAGATCGTAGGCAACCGCCTGTTTCGACTGGGCGTGAGCAAACAACGGCAGAATTAACGTCAGGAACGCACAGATGTTGGCCTGCTTTGACGAAGCTACTTTCATGAAATTGTCCTTCCAGAAATGCGCAGCTACAGATTAGAAGAGTCGAACGGCTTGGGAAAGAGCTGGCTCATCTGCACGGCTTCCACTTTCCCTTTCAAATTCGACATGACGACCGGCACATCGCCACAAAATTCCCAAATCAGCTGGCGGCAGGCGCCGCAGGGAGGAGTCAAGGCGTCGGTGTCGGTCACGACGGCGATCGCGTCGAACTTGCGTTCTCCTTCGCTAACTGCTTTGAAAATCGCCACACGTTCCGCGCAAACCGTTAGACCATAAGTCGCGTTCTCGACGTTGCACCCGCCAAACACCTCTCCAGAACTCGCGCGAAGAGCCGCGCCGACTTTGAAATTAGAAAAAGGCGCGTGCGCGTTTTCTCTCGCCGCCTTAGCTGCTTTAATCAGGTTATCGAAATCGGGCAAGCATTCCTCCCTACTTCAGGACTTTCGCAATTTCTGGAATTGCGCCACGTAGCAGTCCCATGAACTGGTCCTTAACCCGCTCGGCCGTTTCCAACACTTCTTTATGATCGAGCGGTTGGTCCAAAACCCCGGCCGCGGCGTTGGTCACACAAGAAATCCCAAGCACGCGAATTCCGCTGTGGCGCGCCGCAATGACTTCCGGCACAGTCGACATTCCAACCAGGTCCGCGCCGATGCTGCGGAGATAACGGATCTCAGCGGGAGTTTCGTAACTTGGCCCGGCCAGCGCCGCATACACGCCTTCGCCGAGGTCAACGCCGCGCTTCTTACCTACGGCAAGCGCTAGAGTGCGAAACTCCTTATCATAGGCCTCGCTCATGTCCGGGAACCGCAGGCCGAAACGCTCGTCGTTCGGTCCACCTAGCGGATTGACTCCCTGCAGGTTGATGTGGTCGCGGATTAACACGAGCCGGCCTTGCGTGAAGTCTCTGTTAATTCCCCCCGCAGCGTTTGTCAGGACGATGGCCTTCACGCCCATGCGGGCGAATACACGCACCGGAAACGACACCTGCTTTACCGGATAACCCTCGTACAAATGAACCCGGCCCTTCATGCCCACTACTGGGGTGTCGCCAACGTTGCCAATGACCAGTTGTCCCGCATGGCCGACGGCGGTCGAACGAGGAAAATGAGGGATTTTTGTGTACGGTATCTTCACCGGGCGTGTGAACTCGTCCGCAAATGCCCCGAGGCCGGAGCCCAGCACGAGAGCGATTGTCGGGCGCAGCTTGGTCTTCCTCAAAATGAACTTCGCCGCCGTTTCCGCCCAGACAAATTCCTGACTGGCCCGGCCGGATTTATTCGCGGTACTCACGAGAGAATTCCGACAATGCAGGCTGACATGAGATTCGCCATGGTTCCGGCCAACATTGCTCGAATGCCGAACTTCGCCAACTGTCCTCGCTGTTCCGGCGCCAACGCACCAATTCCGCCAATTTGAATGCCGATCGAACTGAAGTTCGCAAAACCACATAGCGCGAAGGTCGCAATCATGAAAGATCGTGGGTCGAGCGTGCCCCTGAGCGGTCCCAGTTGACTGAAGGCCACGAATTCGTTGATCACCATTCGAGTGCCAAGCAAGTTGCCGATCGTCGGAGCGTCATGCCACGGTACCCCAATGAGAAAGGCGACCGGTGCGAAGATCCAGCCAAACACCTTTTGCAGACTATCGGGAAACCAGCCCATGTGCGGCCAATTGTGGATTCCGCCCATGATGGCGTTGAGAAGGGCCAGGAGAGCAATAAAAGTGATGAGCATGGCTCCGACGTTCAGCGCAAGGTGCAAACCGTCACTGGTGCCGCGCGCGATCGCGCCCAACACGTTCGATTCCTTTTCCATCTGCGGCATTTCCACGCGACCGGCGGTGAGTGGTTGCTCCGTCTCAGGGACGAGCATTTTCGCCATCAACAATGTACCCGGCGCGGTCATAATCACCGCGGTAAGCAAGTTCTTCGGATCGGCGCCGCCCACTTGAATGTATCCGGCCATCATGCCGCCGGAAATGTGCGCCATGCCGCTGGTCATCACCACCATCAATTCCGACTTCGTGAGCTTCGGCAAGAAGGGCCGAATCGTCAGCGGCGCTTCCGTTTGCCCCATGAAAATGCTGGCAGCCACATTCAGCGATTCGGCGCCGCTCGCGCCCATGATCCGGGTCATGACCCAAGCCGCGGCGCGAATAATCAGCTGCATTACGCCGATGTGATAGAGAACCGCAAAAAACGCAGCGATAAAGATGATCGTTGGCAACACCTGGAATGCGAACGAGAAGCCAAGCCGCGAAAGCTCTTTGGGCAAACCCAAATCACCAAAAACAAAGGCCGAGCCCGCGTAGGAAAAGCTCAGCAGCTTGTTTGCGCCGTTGCCCAGGAAGCTAAATACCTTACTGCCGAATCCGGATCGCAGCACGAAGAATCCCAGCGCTAATTGCAGGCCCAGTCCCCAGAGCACTGTTTTCAACTTGATCGATTTTCGCGATGTGGAGAAGAGGTAGGCCCCGCCAAGCAGAAACAGCATGCCAAGCACTCCCGCAAATCGTCCCATTCGATCTCCTTGTGGATACCTGTTGCGAATGCCAACTGCAGACCAGAATTCTTTAGCCGCCTATGATTCGGCGGATCAACGGCGGCGCAGACACTGGCGTATCGGAAAACGCAAAGCTCTCCGAAATAATGCTCTTCGCTTCGGCGAGCCGTGCATCGGAATTGTAGTCAATCGTTACCAGTGCTTCGCCCGCCTGCACGCGGTCGCCAATCCGCTTGTGAAACTCGAGTCCGACGCCATGATCGATCCGATCCTCTTTCTTGCCACGCCCACCCTCCAGCATTGCCAGTGCGACCCCAAACTCCCGGCAGTGGGTTGCGGCGATGTAGCCAGTTTTGGGACTCAGTACATCGTCTTTGAATTTTGCGTGTGGCAAAAGAGAGTTATCGTCGACTATGCGCTGGTCGCCGCCTTGAAGACGGATGCAAGTGCGGAAACGTTCGAGCGCTTTGCCGGATGCAATCGTCTGCTCCGCAAGTTGCCTGCCTTGTTCCACGGATCCGCAGCGTTCGCCGAGATAAAACATCCAAGCAGACAGCTCGACACTTAATTCGCGGAGATCGGCCGGGCCTCCGCCCTCCAGCACATCAATGGCCTCGATTACCTCGTTCGAATGCCCCGCCATGCGGCCCAGCGGTTGGCTCATGTCCGTGAGTAAGGCGACACACTTCTTGCCCATGCCCCGCGCCGTATCAACCATCACTTCCGCCAGACGAATCGCGTCTTCTTCTTTTTCCATGAAGGCGCCTGAACCAGTTTTGACATCGAGCACAAGGGCATCAATCCCCTCTGCCAACTTCTTGCTCATGATGGAGGCGCAGATCAAACCAATATTTTCGACCGTCGATGTGGCATCGCGCAACGCGTAGATCTTCTTGTCGGCCGGTGCAATTTCCGCGGTCTGACCAATTAAGCTGAGCCCGCATTCCTTCAGGACACGCCGGAAGTCTGCTTGGGATAATGCCGTGTCGAATCCCGGAATGGCCTCTAACTTGTCGAGCGTTCCGCCGGTATGACCCAAGCCGCGGCCGCTGATCATGGGCACGGCCAGTCCACCTTCGGCAACGATAGGAGCCAGAATCAAGGAGGTATTATCTCCAACGCCGCCGGTGGAATGCTTGTCCACCTTCTTCATCGGCAGATCGGAATGGTCGAAAACTTCACCGGAGCGCAGCATCGCTTCCGTCAAAGCGGTCGTTTCGGCCGGGCTGAGATTGCGCATCCACGCGGCCATTAACCAAGCAGCCATCTGATAATCAGGAATGTCGCCCCTGGTGTAGCCGTTGACCAGAAAATAGATTTCTTCGCGGGTATGCTCCCCGGAATCCCGCTTTTTTCGGATAAGGTCGACGGCGCGCATTTGGTGGTGGAAGGGTCGAGCCTAACACCCGAGGGAAACGCGCGTCAACGAAATGCAAAACTGCCGTGGTGATGTCCGCCGAATCTGTTGTGCTGATCACGCTTGCTCATTCGTCATGGCTGTTATACTTTCGCCGTTTGGTCCCGCTTCGAGGAGAAAAGCATGGCCAGGTCACCCCGCATTGCGGTCATTGGCAGCGCTAATACCGATCTAACAACGTTCGCGGACACGTTCCCTCGCGCGGGGGAAACCATTTTTGGAAGCAGCTTCGATCTTGGTTTCGGCGGTAAAGGCGCGAATCAGGCCGTGGCCGCCCGTCTTTGCGGAGCCGAAGTGATCATGATCGCAAAAGTTGGGGCCGACTTATTCGGTGAAGCGACGGTGAAGAATTTTGCTTCGTTCGGGATCGAAACGAGCAACGTGCAAATCGTCGACGGCGTCTCCAGCGGAGTGGCGCCGATCTTTGTCGAGCCGAACGGCCAGAACAGGATCATTGTGGTGAAGGGAGCCAACGATATGCTGAAGCCTACTGATATCGATGCGGCTTCTGAAGCCTTGCGCGGAGTCGATACTATCGTTCTGCAGTTCGAAATTCCGCTGGATACGATCTACTATGCCGTCGAGTTCGCTCGGAAACACAAGATCCGCTGCATCGTGAATCCCGCGCCTGCTCTACCCGCAACTCTTGCCCATCTGTGCGCCGCGGACTATTTCATCCCGAACGAGACCGAAGCCGAAGTAATCACCGGCTTGCCCGTACACTCAATCGATGAGGCAAAAAAGTGTGCCGGTGAATTATTGAATCGTGGTTTTTCGAAAGTTGTACTCACGTTAGGCGGACGGGGTTCCTTGCTGGCTTCCGCGCAAGAAATGGAATTAATGCCTCCGTTTTCGGTGAATCCTAAAGATACTACGGGAGCAGGCGACGCATTTATCGGCAGCTTTTCGGTGTTCCTTGCGGAAGGCGTTACGGAAAGAGAGGCGCTGTCGCGAGCCAATCTTTACGCGGCGCTTTCTACACAGCGCGTGGGTACTCAGAAATCTTTCCCGAAACGAGCGGAATTCGAAGCCGAATGGGAGCGGCGTGGCGGGAAGCCTTAGTTCAAGGAGACAGAATGTTCGTTCTGGAGAGCTATCCGTGGGCGGTTGTGTTTTGCGTGATCACGATGTTGTGCTGGGGGTCGTGGGCCAACACGCAAAAGCTGGCAAAAAAGGGCTGGCGGTTCGAGCTTTTCTATTGGGATTACACGATTGGCGTGTTGCTGTTGACGGTGATACTAGGATTGACGCTGGGGAGTTCGGGCGCTGTCGGACGCCCGTTTCTAGGGGACCTTCAACAAGCATCGCACCCGAGCATCTATTCTGCCTTGATTGGCGGGGCGATTTTCAATCTGGCGAACATTCTTCTGGTGGCAGCAATTGATATTGCCGGAATGTCTGTGGCATTCCCCGTGGGCATCGGACTGGCGCTGGTGCTGGGTGTGCTCGTGAACTACCGGGCGAATCCGGTCGGAAATGCGACGCTGCTTTTTGCTGGCGTACTACTGATCGTTCTGGCGATTATTCTGGACGCGACGGCGTATCGAAAGCTCTCCGGAGGCGCAGCAGGAGTGAGCACGAAAGGGTTGGTGCTTTCGGTTGCCTGCGGCATTCTGATGGGCTTCTTCTATCGCTTTGTCGCGGCTTCAATGTATCCGGATTTTACGCAGCCAGAGCCTGGGAAAATGGGGCCGTATGCGGCGGTATTTGTCTTTGCCGTGGGAATTTTTCTAAGTAACTTTGTCCTGAACACTTTCATCATGAAGAAGCCGTTTGTCGGGACGCCAGTTTCCTTTGGCGACTACTTCAAAGGCACTCTCACTACGCATCTCACTGGTGTTCTTGGTGGCCTGATCTGGGGCGTCGGGATGTCGTTCAACATAATTGCGTCGGGCCGTGCCGGTTTCGCCATTTCCTACGGACTCGGCCAGGGCGCAACGATGATTGCTGCGTTTTGGGGTGTGTTTATTTGGAAGGAGTTCCGCACCGCGCCTGCGGGAACCACGAAGCTAATCGGGGCCATGTTCGCGTGCTTTCTGATTGGCCTGGTGCTGATTATCGTGGCGCGTTTGTCGTAGCTATAACTGCAGGGCACCCGTGCTTGGGAGGACCCACTCTTGGGGCATTTCTACATGTACTGGCCAAAATCCATCGGCAGTCCGGTGCTCGACAGTATTCGTTACGCGGTCGAGTCCTCGCGCGACGTTCACGCACACTACGAGAAAATCGTCGAGGTTGCCTCCTGGATGGCATACGAAGAATTACCGATGCCCGAATTTGCGCTGCCTTTTGGAGTCGGGCAAGGCAACGCCAACGAAGCAATCGATTTCATCATGGTCGCCAACTCTATCGATACGGCATTTACCGACTTCGCCGGGCACGAGAAATTCCAGGTCGACTATCTGGGCCAGCACTGGTCCGATTCTGAGGCGGAGTTTGCCTGCATCAAGCGCGCCGTCGAGAACGGCGTGCCTTTTCTAGACGGCAACTACCTCGCCAAGATTGAAAAGCCAGATCTGAACAAGGTTTTTCAAGGCAATATCGAGATGCCGATGCTTGATGAAAAGCTCGGGGTGTTGCACCAGGTCGGCAAAGTGTTGGCGGAGAAATATGACGGGCGATTCCACAACTTTATCCGCTCTTGTTCTCCGAAACTGTACGACAACGGCAACGGCCTCATTGACCGCATGGTGAAGGAGTTTCCGCGTTTCAACGACGTGAGCATGCTCGATGGCCACGAGATTAAGATCTACAAGCTCGCTCAACTTGGCATTTGGATGCTCTACGCCACGCTGCACAAATCCGGCAAGTTCCGGCTAGACGATCCCCAGAAGATGACCGCTTTTGCCGACTATATCGTGCCGGTCGCACTGAGGCTCCACGGTATGACCAGTTACTCCGACAAGCTTGAAAAGGCGATCGATTCGCACCAGATCATCCCGCGCGATTCCCGGTGGGAGATCGAAATCCGCGCCTATTGCATTTATGTCACGGCGTGTCTTACGGAAGAGGTCAACAAACTGCGCCCGGCGGATCAACAGGTGATCATTCCGCAGATCGATGCACGGCTCTGGACGCACTTCCACACGACGAACTGGCCGCATCATCTGACACCAACAATCATGTATTAAGATTTCAGCCGATTCCTCAAGGAGAATCCGTTCATCATGAATTGGCTTCGTCGCTTCTATGTGGCGCTAATACTCATCACGCTGGGTGCTTGGACCCTACAGGCCCAAGGGAAACGCAAGGTCATCATCGATCAGGACGCATCTGGTCCCGGCGGCAGCGATATGCAGGCGATCCTGAGCATCGTGAACTCTTCCGAAACCGACGTACTGGGGATCACGATTCTCACCGGCGACGCGTGGCGAGATGAAGAGGTCCAGCACACACTTCGTCTGATGGAGATTATCGGTCGCCGTGATATCCCAGTCGTTCCAGGTGCAGTGTATCCGCTGGTCAACAGCAAGGAGTTCATCGAGAAGTGGCAGACCTTCTACGGGAAAATGGTGTACATGGGCGCCTGGAACTTTCCACCAGACAAGGTTCACGGGCCTTATGAGATTCCCGAGATGCCGGAGGGCAAGCCCACCACAAGGCCGGCTGAAGAAGACGCGGCGCACTTTATGACGCGGATAGCGCGCAAGTATCCTCACGAAGTTACGGTCTATGCAGCAGGCCCCATGACCAATCTCGCCCTCGCCATTGCGCTCGACCCGCATTTCCCGGAGCTTGTGAAAGAACTCGTGGTGATGGGAGGAAGCATCAATCCACAGACGAATGATCCGGAATTCGCGCTTTCGCCGAAACATGAATTTAATTTCTGGATGGACCCGGAAGCTTCCCATGTGGTGCTGCACGCGCACTGGCCGCGGCTGGCGGTTACCACCGTAGACATTTCCGTGAAAACGCATATGGAGAAAGAACTGATCGAGCAAATTCGCAAAAGCCCGACTCCTGCCGCGCAGTATGTCGCCAAATACGCGCAGGCGGGCTACCTGTGGGATGAGCTTGCGGCGGTAGCTTGGCTCGACCCATCGATCATCACCAAATGGAAGCGGCTGTATCTCGACGTAAACATCGATCATGGCGCCGCATATGGCACCACAGAGGTTTGGGATGAAAAGACGCACCCGGGCATGGGAGAGATATTGGCTGATGTGCAGGATGACCTTGACGGTCCGAAGTTTTACAAGGAATACGTCGACTTGATGACCCGCCCCACTCCGGGAGCGAAAGATTCCGCCAACTGAGGCTCTATTACTTTTTCGGCATCTCCGCTGCAGCCTTGGTAATCGCATTTTTCAGTCCGACGTACGAATCCTCATTGAACAGCCCGTGGGTCTGCCAAACTACCGTACCGTCCGGCCGGGTCAGCAAGATGTAGGGATCGTCGGGCTCCTTGAAGTTGACCAACTTTTTCCACTCTGCCTCGTGGTCATAGACCGGAACGAATCGTGATTGCTCATCTGGCGGAACACCTTTGCGCATTCCTTTGAGGATCATCGGCCGGACGAAAGACGGAGCGCCAGCGAGCACGGGAATCTGGTAATACTCTACGGTTGCATCAGAACGATAGTCGGTAGCCAATTTTCTGTCCCATGGGGAGCAGTTATCGCCGCTCTTGTGCGAAAAGCCCAGAACGAGGATGAGCAATTGGGAGCCGCCTGGCTTTGGCAGGACTACCTGCGAATCGTCTAACGCTTTTGCGTTGACCGGCGGCATATTCTGCGCGTGGGTTGAGGCAATAGACAGGAACGCCGATGCGAGAAGTATCAGGAACAAGGGACGCCTCATCCAACCTCCGGGCAAATCGAAGTTCTCCTACTCTGATGCTGCCGCAGGCCGAAGCTATGCCTATGACTGCAACGGATGCGCGGCTTCGCGCCGTCTCGTCTGCAGTGATATGCTCAATTTCTGCGACAACACAGCTCGGAGGCATGCGGAGTTGGCCATGAGCGGAGAAATCAAGCCCAGAATCGAAATTACCGACCGTCACGGGAATCGGATTGTGGACACGAGCGCTCACTCGTCGAGTGAAGTCATAGCCACACTGGCCGGGCGGCCGCTTGCCGCAAATCGTGGTACCGCACTGAACCTGGACTGGATCGAAAATGTCCGCGTGAACACCAGCGCAGTCGAACGCCGCGCCGCCACGCTGGTAACGCGACGCACAGTCAAGAAAGACTGGCAAATTGCCTGGTTATTGCGAGCGATCACATGCATGGACTTAACGACATTATCGGGTGACGACACAGACGAGCGCGTGAGACGACTCTGCGCGAAGGCGCGGCGGCCGATTCAGCAATCGATCGCGCAAAAGCTTGGAATCGAAGATTTACACATTCAGGTTGGCGCGGTCTGCGTCTACCACTTATTCGTCGAGACGGCTCGTAAGGCACTGGAAGGCACAAAGATTCCGGTGGCGGCGGTGTCCACGGGCTTTCCGGCCGGTCTTAATCCGTTCGAAGAACGCCTGGCGGAAATCCGCAGGTCAGTGGAAGTGGGAGCGCAAGAAATTGACGTGGTTATCACACGCGCGCACGTGTTTGGCGGGGAATGGCAGCGGCTGTACGACGAAATTGTTGCGTTCAAGGATGCATGTGGCCCGGCGCACCTGAAAGTAATCCTAGGTACTGGAGACGTTTCGACGCTACGTAATGTCGCTCGCGCCAGCTTTGTAGCCATGATGGCCGGCGCTGATTTCATAAAAACGTCGACGGGCAAAGAATCGGTCAACGCCACGCTGCCGGTGGGCCTGGTGATGACGCGCGCGATTCGCGAATATGCCGAAGAGACCGGCTTCGCCGTGGGATTCAAACCTGCCGGTGGAATCCGCACCGCGAAACATTCGATTGAATGGCTGTCGCTGATGAAAGAAGAACTGGGGAACAGCTGGCTCCAGTCGCACCTGTTCCGGATCGGGGCCAGCAGTATGCTTGGCGACATCGAGCGCCAGCTTGAATTCCACGCTACGGGAAGGTATTCGGCGGAGTATCGCCATCCGCTCGCCTAGGATCGACCGGAGGAACCCATGTCGAAGAAGCCCAGCCACGCCGACGCACGGTTGATTTTGCAACTGTATGATTTGCGGCGTGAAGCCGAAATGCGCAAAGCCCGGCATTGGTGGCTCACGGGCTTTTGGCCGCGCAGCGTCGATGATTTCATGAGTGTCACACAGAACCCCGGGTCGCCGGAGAACAACTGGTTTCGGCAGGGCGTGAGCTATTGGGGTATGGCGGCGTCGTTTGTGAACCAAGGGGTTTTACACGAAGATCTTTTTTTGCGGCCGGCGTTCAGCGGTGAAATGTTTTTCATTTTCGCGAAAGTGCAGCCCTTCCTGAAGGAATTTCGCGACAAAATTGGCGATCCGGAAGCCTTTCATGACATGGAAGAAGCTGTAATGCGCACGAAGTGGGGCCGCGAGAGGCTGAAATTCCTTCTCAAGCGCGTTGAGATTTGGCGCGAGAAAGTCGCACCAAAAACCGAAACGGTTGTCACTTAATTCTGAGAAGAAATCGGCGAGAACTTAATGAGCGTCACTGAAAAATTCGCAACCATGGAATATGGCCCGGCTCCGGAAGACCCGAAGGAGTCGCTGCAGTGGCTGGATCGTCGCAACCGCCGCTTCGGCCATTTTATTGGCGGTTCGTGGCAGCCGCCCCGCGAAGGCCGATACTTCGACACAGTCGATCCTTCCACAGGCGAAAAGATCGCGGAAGTGGCTCAAGGGAGCGCGGCGGATGTCGGCGCCGCGGTCAAATCCGCGCGAGGAGCATTGAGGGCGTGGCAGGGGCTCTCGCCGCATTCCCGTGCACGGTTTCTGTACGCGCTTGCCCGGCAGGTGCAGAAACACTCGCGCCGGTTGGCAGTTCTGGAAACCATCGACAACGGCAAGCCTATCCGAGAAAGCCGCGATATTGATATTCCCCTGGTCGCGCGTCATTTCTATTATCACGCCGGCTGGGCTCAACTGCTTGAACGGGAATTCCCAGACCACCAGGCCTGTGGTGTCGTCGGGCAGATCATTCCTTGGAATTTCCCGCTGCTGATGCTTGCATGGAAAATCGCTCCTGCACTGGCGACGGGCAACACGGTTGTTCTAAAACCCGCGGAATACACACCACTCACCGCCTTGGCATTTGCCGAGATTTGCGAAGAAGTCGGGCTGCCGAAAGGCGTAGTTAATATTGTGACGGGCGATGGTTCGACAGGAGAAGCACTCGTCAGCCATGCAGACATCGACAAGATTGCGTTCACCGGTTCAACGGAAGTAGGCCGCGCGATTCGCCGTGCCACCTCGGCTTCCCACAAAAAACTCTCGCTCGAACTCGGTGGGAAGTCGCCGTTCGTCATTTTCCAGGATGCCGATCTCGACAGCGCGGTGGAAGGGTTGGTTGACGGCATTTGGTTCAATCAAGGCCAGGTGTGCTGCGCCGGTTCCCGCCTGCTGATACAGGAAAGCATTGCAGAAAAACTTACGCGGAAACTTCAAATGCGCATGAGCACCTTGCGCATTGGGGCTCCGCTCGATAAAGCGATCGACATTGGTGCAATCATCGCGCGAGTGCAGCTTGATCGAATCGAGCGCCTCGTGAAACAAGGAGTAGAGGAAGGAGCCACGTGCTGGCAGCCGGAAGTGGTGATGCCATCGCGTGGGCTTTACTACAAACCAACCCTGCTCAGCAACGTTCACCCCTCTTCCCTCGTTGCGCAAGAGGAGATTTTTGGCCCTGTGCTTGCCGCGATGACCTTTCGCACCCCGAAAGAAGCGGTCGAGCTTGCCAACAATACCGTTTACGGTCTGGCGTCGAGCGTGTGGAGCGAGAGCGTCAACGTGGCGCTGCAGACAGCGGCGCAAATCAAAGCGGGTGTGGTGTGGGTCAACAGCACAAACCTGTTTGACGCGGCGTGTGGCTTCGGGGGCTATCGCGAGAGTGGATTCGGCCGCGAAGGCGGAAGGGAAGGACTCCGCGAGTATCTGGAGCCAGTCTGGTTCCGAAAAGCGCCTGCGCTTCCGAAAGTGCGCACAAAGCGAACCGAAGAAGCTGAGGTGGCAAACCCCGGGATCGATCGCACCGTGAAACTGTACATCGGCGGCAAACAAGCGCGACCTGATTCGGGCTATAGCCTGGAAGTACGGGGCAGGAATGGAAAACTATTAGGCGAATCTCCAATTGGAAACCGCAAGGACATTCGCAATGCCGTCGAAGCTGCGCGAAAAGCTGAATCCTGGGCCAAGACGACGGCACACAATCGCGCCCAAGTGCTGTATTACATGGCGGAGAACCTGTCGCAGAGAGCGGCGGAAATAACGAGTAGGCTCAGTTCTGCGGTCGGCAAAAGACAAGCGTCGGAAGAAGTGCAACTCGGCATAGAGCGTCTGTTTAGCTACGCGGCGTGGGCCGACAAGTTTGACGGGGCAGTGCACAATCCTCCATTTCGTAACATCGCGATCGCAATGAATGAGGCGCTTGGTGCAGTGGGCGTCGTGTGCCCAACAGAGGCGCCATTGCTGGGGTTCTTGTCGCTAGTTCTGCCTCTTATCACTGCCGGAAATGCGGTGGTCGCCGTGCCCTCGGAGAAATACCCGCTGATCACGGGTGACTTGTACCAGGTGTTCGAAACGAGCGATCTGCCGGGCGGTGTCGTGAACATCGTTCCCGGGCGCGCTTCGGAACTGCTGAAAGTGCTGGCCGAGCACGACGATCTCGATGCTGTGTGGTGTTACGGAGACAGCGAGCTTTGCACAAGTGCAAAAGCGCTCTCAACGGGGAATTTGAAGCAGGTGTGGACGAATGAAGGACGCGAGATTGATTTCTTCGATGCAAACCAGGGTGAAGGGCCGTTTTATCTCGAACATGCCTACCAGGTGAAGAATATCTGGGTGCCTTACGGCGAGTGACAAACCCGCACTTGGCCCGGCGTTGCGGATTAATTTGCCAGATAAAACAAAAGGGATGGCCGAAGCCATCCCTTTTGCGCTGAGAAGTGAAATTGAATCAGGGGCCAACCCAGAAGGTGATGAACAGCGCGTCGTTCCCGGCGTCAACCGTGGGAGTAGCGGGTGAGGCAGGTGCTGTGAGAGCGCCAGTGGCAGGCGCAAGTTTGAACTGAGAAATGGTTGAGGTTGTATCATCGGTGTTTACGACGGCGAGGAACGTGCCGCTCGGATCGATTGCGATTCCGAAAGGATTAGGGCCAACTGCAAACGGCGAACCGGTGATAGCCGTTCCGATCCCACCGCCAGTGACCACGTTGAAGGCGTAAACGTTGCCATTGCCCGATCCTGGCGAATCCGCCACATAGAGATACTTATCTGTGGGGTCAACCGCGACGCTCACGAGGTTTGTTGCGCCTGAGACTGAAAAGGGCGAGCCGGTGATTGCCTGGAGAGTTCCGTCCGACTTGATGGTAAACACTGTAATCGAATTGTCTGTTGTGCCATTAGTCACATAGAGATAAGCGTTGTTCGGGTCCACGGTGCCGTAGTTCGCAAGACTTGTGACGTCGGTGACACCGTTGTTGTAGGGATTTCCTGAGTTCAGCGCCGTCAAGTTGCCGGTGGCGTCAATCGAATAAGCGCTTACGGAAGCCTGGGATCCGGCCGTGCCGAGCCCCTGGTTCACGACATAGAGATAAGTTCCCGTAGCGTTCTTGGCGACCAAGATGTCGACAGGATTATCGCCGGTGGGCAGTGTATTTATGGCAGCTGTGCTGATAGAGCCGTCCGCTTGATTGATTGTGAAGCCCGCGACGGTGCCGCCCAAGTCCAAGACGTAGAGGAATTGGCCCGTTGGATCGAATACGGCCTTGTTGTATGCGCCAGTACCCACAACCGGGCTAAAGGAGAACCCAGCTGGAGGAGTAGTAGTTGGCGTCGATGGTATGCCGGTTGCCGGATCAAGTATGTCAAGCGTGTAAGCGGAGGTCGTCGACGCGCCGCTCGTAGAAATGGTGTAGAGATACTTGCCAGAAGGATGCACAAGCGCTTGCAACGGAACTTGGGCTGAGAAAGGACTACCAGTGAATGGCGTGAGCGTGCCATTCGCCGCGGCGACGGTGTAGGCGGAAATTGTGGAATCGTTGATGTTGCTTACGTAGGCATAGTGAGCGACGGGAACCGCGGCGGTGATAGTCGAAGTCCCAGTGAAGCTGCCTTCCGTGGCGGTAATCGTCGCGCTTCCCGTAGACGCTACGACGGAAGCGACGGCACTGCCATTCGTGGCCGTCGCGACAACCGTGGCAACTGTGGCTGTGCCGGACTGCCAATTGACCGGGCCCGTTAACGGACCTGTAGCGCCATCCGTAAACTTCTCCAAAGCGGCCAATGGTACGGTGGTTCCTTTTGCGGCCGTCGGATTGACCGGAGTAACGGCAAGGCCGTTGACGACGTGCGTCGTCACGGTGAGGCTGAAGTTATTGCTGGTCAATGCGCCCAGCGTCGCACTGATCATCGTGGTTCCAGGAATGAGGGTGGTCGCGACGTTGGGACTTGCGGAGGCCGTCGGGGGAATGGTGGCAACCGTTGGCGTTCCGGAAGTCCAGCTGACCTGTGTGGTGACGTCCACAGAGCCCGGAGTTCCGGTGGCTTTGCAGTTAGAAGGCAGACCAGCGGCCACGCTGGCGGGTGTACACGCGACTGCGATAGAAGTGAATGGCTGGTTCACAGTTAGCGTCCCAGAGGCGGACGCTCCCAAATAGGTTGCAGAAATTGTCGACGTGCCGGCTGTCACACCAGTTGCAACTCCGGCCGGCGTGATGGAGGCGACGCTCGTGTTTGACGAAGCCCAGCTTGCCAGAGTGGTGACATCCTTCGTGGAGCCATCACTGTAAAAAGCTTGGGCCGCAAATGACTGAGTGTCGTTTATGTTGATGGTTGCGGTTTGCGGGGAGACCGTGACGTAGCGCACTGTGGGAGAGCCGCTGCTGCAGGCAGTCAGAGCTAGTAGGCAGACTAGCGACACGGCTGCAAGTCCGAATAGACCAGGGTATTTCTTCATTGACGCCTCCTCAGGCAGGAAGAAAACTCGAGAATTCCAGAAGCGATCGCAACGACCAAAGAATGAATAGGGCGGCAAGACACAGTTTCGGGGCGAAAATCCACACCCAAACCTCGTCGTTGAACCTCAAAGGTGCTTCTGTAGGTTGAACATTACTTGATGAACGAAGCTAGAGCCAAGTGCCTCGGCCAGTATGAGTGCCCACATGATAAACCCATTCCTCGCCCAGATTGGCGCATTTTGCGGGAATTGCGAGCTTTCGTTTGCTGTGGTTTTCTCGACAAATCTGTCACCTTTGCCCCTAGCTCTAATCCTATCGTTGATGCGAATATGTTTGCCTTGTTGGCGTGAGGAATGACAGATGGCCCGTGTCCAAACGATAGAAGATCAGCGACTCGAAGAAGCCTGTCAACGCAGGAAGCACTGGAAGCGGTGGGGACCGTATCTATCCGAGCGGCAATGGGGGACAGTCCGCGAGGACTACAGTGCTAACGGAATGGCTTGGGAGTATTTTCCATTCGAGCATGCGCACGCTCGAACTTATCGCTGGGGTGAGGATGGCATAGGAGGAATTTGCGATCGGCATCAACTGATCTGTTTCGCGTTGTCTCTGTGGAACGGCCGCGATCCTATTCTCAAAGAGCGTCTCTTCGGCCTTACCGGCAATCAGGGCAACCACGGTGAGGATGTGAAGGAGCAATATTTCTATCTCGACTCGACGCCCACGCACAGCTATATGCGGATGATGTACAAGTACCCGCAAGCTGAATTTCCCTACCAAACGCTTCTGGAAGAAAGCCAAAAACGAGGCCGCAACGCGCCGGAATTCGAGTTGTTGGATACAGGCATCTTCAACGAAAATCGCTACTTCGACATTGACCTCGAATATGCCAAAGCCGACTATGAAGACCTGCTGATAAAGATCACGGTAAGCAATCGTGGTCCAGACGCGGCGGACATCCAACTTCTGCCCACGGTCTGGTTTCGCAACACCTGGTCATGGGGAAAAGATCTCCGGCGCCCGACCGTCAGGAAGTCTCCTGGGCTTGCCGGAGCGATGTGCGCTGAACTGGAGCACTGGCAATATGGCAAACGTTGGTTTCTCTGCGAGGGTTCTCCGCAGCTGCTCTTCACGGAAAACGAAACCAATTACGTAAAGTTATTCAATTATCGCGAGCGGGTCCCGTATACGAAGGACGCCTTTCACGAATATGTTATTCGGGGCAATGAGCAGGCTGTGAACCCCGAACCGTTCGGCACGAAAATGGCTGCACGTTACTCCTTTCGGCTGGCGCCGGGTGAGTCGGCCGTTTTGAAATTGCGTCTTACGGATCTCAATCCGCTTGGCGGACTTGACCCGGATGCGCCCTTGCTCGGGACACCACTTCCGCCGGGGCCGAGTGAGCGGCCGGCGATCGTTCCTCCGACAAACGATTTCGGAGCGGGATACGAGCAAGTTTTCCAGCGCCGGATGAAAGAAGCGGACGAATTCTATGATTCTCGTATCCCCAAGACACTGTCGTCTGACGCGCGGATGGTGATGCGGCAGGCCTATGCGGGCATGTTGTGGTCCAAGCAGTTCTATCATTATGACGTTTCGGCGTGGCTGGGAGGCGATCCAGCCGGACCCACCCCACCCGCTTTGCGCCTGCAGGGACGCAACAAGGACTGGATGCATCTCTACAACGACGACATCCTGTCCATGCCCGACAAGTGGGAATATCCCTGGTTTGCCGCGTGGGACCTGGCCTTTCACTGTATTCCATTGGCGATTGTGGATTCCGATTTTGCGAAAGAACAATTGGTACTTTTGCTTCGCGAGTGGTACATGCACCCAAACGGCCAATTACCGGCCTATGAATGGGCATTCGGCGACGTAAATCCTCCTGTGCATGCATGGGCGGCTTGGCGCATCTACAAGATCGAGCGCCGAATGCGTGGAGTGGCGGATCGGCAATTCCTGGAAAAGATCTTCCACAAGCTGCTGCTCAACTTTACGTGGTGGGTCAATCGCAAAGATCCAGACGGCCACAACATTTTTCAAGGCGGTTTTCTCGGGCTCGACAATATCGGCGTATTTGACCGCTCCGCGCCATTGCCCACGGGCGGACACCTCGAACAGTCCGACGGCACGAGTTGGATGGGGATGTATTGCCTCAACATGTTGGCAATGGCCCTCGAACTCGCGAAAGAAGACCGCGCGTACGAGGACGTGGCCAGCAAATTCTTCGAGCATTTTGTGCACATCGCGCATGCCATGAATGACATTGGTGCTGAGGGCATGTCGCTTTGGGACGAGGAAGACGGCTTCTATTACGACCTGCTTCACCTGCCCAATGGCGAAGAGCATTTCATGAAAATTCGCTCGATGGTCGGGCTTATTCCGCTGTTTGCCGTGGAGACGCTCGAACCCGAGGTGGTGGAGTGCCTGCCCGGATTCAAGCGCCGCATGCAGTGGTTCATCGACAATCACGAGGACGTTCCGGAACACATTGAGATGACGCAACGCTCTGCGCGTGGCGTACGGCGGCTTCTTTCCCTTGCGAATCGCAAGCAGCTGAAGCGCATCTTGAGGCGCATGCTGGATGAGACGGAATTCCTGTCGCCTCACGGGATCCGCGCACTCTCCCGTTATCACCTGGACCACCCTTACGAGGTTCAGGTCAACGACCACGTCAGCCGTGTCGACTACGAGCCAGCCGAATCCACCACGGGCATTTTTGGCGGAAATTCCAACTGGCGCGGCCCCATCTGGTTTCCTGTTAACTATCTTCTGATCGAGTCACTCCAGAAGTTCTATCACTACTACGGAGAGGACTTTAAGATTGAGTGCCCCACCCATTCCAAGAAAGAACTGGACCTCTGGCAGGTCTCCTCAGAGATCTCGAAGCGGCTTACGCGCATTTTCCTCCGAGACAAAAACGGGCGGCGCCCGTTCGCCGGCGCTAATGATTTATTCAACAAAGATCCACATTGGCGTGATTTGATTCTGTTCTATGAATATTTTCATGGCGATACAGGCGTCGGCTTGGGCGCCTCACACCAGACTGGCTGGACCGGCCTAGTGGCCAAGCTGCTTGAGCAAAGCGGAGAGTGAGACGTGTCACCTCTAGCGGATGTTCAGTTTGGACGTGAAGTCTGCGGCAACCTCGAGATCGCGGAACGACATGAGTGGTTAGTGACGAACGGCCTCGGCGGATTTGCCAGCGGCACCGTCGCGGGGACCGCCACGCGTCGCTATCACGGGCTGCTGGTAGCGGCGCTCCATCCACCGGGAAAACGCACCATGCTCGTGAACGGCATTGATGAAAGCGTACGCTACCTGGAATCGACCTATTCACTGGCTACGAATCGCTGGGTGAGCGGTTTTGTTTCTCCCAGCGGTTATCTGCAAATGGAGAGCTTCCATCTCGAGGGATCCCGACCTGTTTGGCGATTCGCATTCTCTGATGCGCTGGTCGAAAAACGCATTTGGATGCATCAGGGGACCAACACAACCTACGTACAGTACACGCTGCTGCGCGGGAGCGCGCCGATCGAAGTTGAAGGAAAAGTGTTGGTCAGCTACCGCGATTTTCATTCGGTTACGCAGGGACAGGACGCTGCGATGCGAGTAGATCCTGTCGATGACGGTCTCCGAGTCGTTGCATTTGAAGGCGCGGCGCCGTTTTATCTGAGGAGTTCCAGTGCGTCATGGATCGCGCAGAGCACCTGGTATCGTGACTTCTTTCTCCCAGTTGAGCGCGCCCGGGGACTCGACGAGCATGAAGATCGACTTTATGCGGCGCAGTTTCGTTGTAATTTACAAGTCGGCGAATCTTTGACAACGGTGTTTTCGACCGAGGACTCTATCGAACTGGATGGCGGGCGCGCGCGGTCGGCGCAAGCTGACCACGATCTGGAACTGTTTCGAGGCTGGCAGATACAGCATAACCGGGTCTGCTCCTTGCCCGCAGAAGATGAACCGGAATGGCTGTGGCAGCTAGTGTTGGCGGCCGATCAATTCCTGGTACGGCGCTCTTTTGCTCAGCGGGCGGACGGCAAGAGCGTGATAGCCGGATATCCATGGTTCAGCGATTGGGGCCGTGACACGATGATCTCGCTTGCGGGGCTGACCCTAGCTTTAGGCCGGCAGGAAGTCTCTCGCGACGTTCTGAGCAGTTACGCACACTTTGTGAATCAAGGTATGTTGCCCAACCATTTCCCGGATGACGGCCAGGCTCCCGAATACAACACGGTGGACGCCGCGTTGTGGTATTTCGAGGCGGCTCGCAAATATTTTGAAGCTACCCAGGATCTGGCGTTTGTTCAGAATCTGTTTCCAATCTTTGCGGCGATCATTGACGCGCATGTGCGCGGGACACGGTACAACATCAAGGTCGACGCGTCCGATGCGCTTCTGAGCGCCGGAACTCCGGACTCGCAGCTCACGTGGATGGATGCGAAAGTTGGCGACTGGATCATCACGCCTCGAACGGGCAAAGCCGTCGAAGTGAACGCGCTTTGGATCAACGCGCTGCACACCATCGCGAATTTTGCGCACGTTCTGCTGCGACCCAGCGAGGGTTACGAGCGCCTTGCGGAAAAGGCCACCCGCGCCTTTCAGAAATTCTGGAACCCCGAGCGCGGGTGTTGCTTTGATGTCATCGACACGCCTTCTGGGACCCACGATGCGTCGATCCGGCCTAATCAGATCTTTGCGGTGTCTCTTCCAGTGAGTCCGCTATCGCCCGAGCAACAGAAGGGGGTCGTAGACGTGGTCGCACAGCAGTTGCTGACTTCCCATGGTCTGCGCACACTATCGCCGAGCGAGCCAGGCTACAAAGGCCGGTACGGAGGAGGCCCTCGTGAGCGCGACTCGGCCTATCACCAAGGCGCCGTCTGGGGCTGGCTGTTGGGCCCGTTCGCGTTGGCCCACCATCGCGTATACCGCGACGCGGCGCTGGCTCAATCGTTTCTCGAACCACTCGGACGGAGCATCAACTCTTATGGTCTTGGAACGCTTGGTGAAGTCTTCGAGGGTGACGCGCCATTTAATCCGGCAGGGTGCATCGCACAAGCCTGGACCGTGAGTGAAACGTTCGCCGCGTGGCAGACCCTGAGTGCGGCTATTTCGCCCGCGCAGGTGCAGGCAGCCACGCACGGTCAATCGAGGTGAGGTGAAGGTTCGTAAAGCTCGATGAGCACTTTGTTTGTGCCGGGAGCGGCGACGAGAAAAAAATTAACTCGCGTGCCATCTGCGCCAGGACGCGTCTCGGGATACACAGCGTTGAGAGAAAACTTCTCGCGCAGGATCTGCGTAGCGCGATCCACGTCGTCGCAACGGAATTCCACCTGCTGAATCCCCTCGCCTAACTTTTGCAGGAACTTCGCGATCGCTCCGCTTCCTTCGGGCTCGCGGGATGTCAGAATGTCCATCGCGATACCGCCTGGAAAATGCATCTCAAATTCCCGCGCATCCTGGTCGGGCGGAACTTCCGCCAAGCGGGGAAGTCCTGCCGCTTCGCGAATCTTCTCGAACCGCGAGGGTTGCACTGCCAATCCTACGGTAATGTGAGGATTCGGCGCGGCCAACAGTTTTCCAAGTTCGGTGTCGGACCACCAGGGATACACAGCGTGATCGGCTAGCGCGCGGCCCAGGCGATGAATCTCCGTCGCGGCAGCAACACGACTCTCCGGATCGCCGGAGATTAGTCCATCGATCGCATGGCGCAAGGTTTCGTTCATAGGCTCTTACCCGATTTGCCTCAACTCGCGGCAGCCGGTTTCGAGGGCTGTTGCTTTTTCGGTCCAGCTAGCAGCGACAAAACTGAGGTGATTGCCAAAATTCCGCCAATCACCAGCAAGGAAACCGTTTCCGTGACATGGAACCAGGGATCGGCGACCATCTTCAGCCCCACAAACATCAGCACGATCGCCAAACCAGTTCCCAGGTAACGCAAGTAGTCCAGCAGATCTGCGAGAAGAAAATAGAGCGAACGCAGACCCAAGATCGCAAACACGTTGGAAGTGTATACGATGAACGCGTCTTGGGTGATGCCGAAAATGGCGGGGATGGAATCCACGGCGAAGGTCACGTCCGTAATTTCCACGACCAGAAGGACCAGAAAGAGCGGCGTGGCGAAAAGTTGGCCCGATTGGCGGACGAAGAACTTCGTTCCTTCATATTGCTTGGTGACGCGGAGATGCTTGCTGGCGAAGCGGAAGACGGGGTTGCGCTCGTAGTGAACGTGGCGGTCGCGCTTCCAGAGCATGTGCAGTCCGGTGTAGATGAGGAACACGCCGAAAGCGGGAATGATCCAATGAAAGCGCGAGATCAGTGCGGCGCCTGCCGCGATCATGACGCCGCGCAAAATCAGAGCGCCGATGATGCCCCATTCAAGGACGCGATGCTGGACTTTCTCATCGACCTGGAAAGCGCGAAAGATGACGAGGAAGACGAAGAGGTTGTCGACGCTCAATGCTTTCTCAATAACGTAGCCCGTGAAGAATTGTATGCCGCGGGTTTCTCCGTGCCAGTGCCAGACAAAGGAACCAAACCCTGCGGCGAGTGCGATCCAGATGGCGCTCCAGAGCGCAGCTTCTCTGATCGAAACCTTGTGAGCCTTGCGATGGAAAACGCCCAGGTCCAGCGCGATGGCGAGAAGAACAAAACAGTTGAAGCCAACCCACAGCAGGGGTGTGCCCATAAGTGCAGGATAGCCTAACTCAGGAAAAGTCCGTACTCAGGGTGCCGTAGCGGCGCGGGCGTCGGTTCCGTTGAGGTTATTTAGCTCGATGTGCACGGTCTGGCCGGAGAGAACGCTGACCGCGACGTCCCAAAGGAGGCGACGGTCGCCGGAAGTCGCGTCCATGCCGAGGGAGGTGATCCAGTAGTTGCCGGCGCCGAGGTTGGTGATGAGCGCGCGGCCGTCGAGGTCGGTTTCGGCCTTGCCCGCGAGATATTTCACTTGGGCAGTGTCGGGAGCGAGTTGCGCGACCTTGTGCCTGTGATCGCTCTGGATTCTGTCCCATGCGAGCTTCGGATTCACGCCGGTCAGTTCGAGTTCCATGCCCTGGACCGTAAAGGGATGGGTGTCGATGAATTTGCGGGTGGCCGACATAAATTCGTCTTTCTGCTTCTGGTACTTGTCGGGGTTGGATTCCTTGTCGGACTCGTGATATTTCGGCTTCGGGATTCCCGCAGTGACGCCGCCGGCGTTGGAGCGCTGGTAAGCTTCAAAAAACTCCGGGATGTTCATGATGTCGTCGGTGGTGATGACCTTGTCGAGGTCGGGCGAGGTGAGGTCCATCACTTCGTGATCCTTGAGCCACTTTTTGAGTTCTTTGGAGCATTTGAGATTGTCGATGAACTGTTCACGAGCGGGGAGGGGATCGGAGGACGAGACTTCTTTGACCACGTCGGCATAGCTTCTGGTGAGGACGTAGATGGTGAACTGGCGTACCGGCTCGGGGCGCGCGCCGGTGGGGGTGATGTGCGCAGTGATGTCGATGGCGCCGGGTTTGGTCTGCGCCAGAGAAAGCGTGGCGGCGACGTGCAGCGTGAGAAGCACCACGAGAAAACGTGCCAAAGTTCGCATGGGGCACATGCTAGCAGATTGGCAGAGTGCGGAATTCGGAAAGGGAGAAGGCGTTGTCTAAACGGAGCAGGCCCGAAACAGGGCGGTGTGACGGGTAAACTTGGATACCGTCCTCCCTCTGGTGCATTTCTGCGCGCCCGCAGGAACTCATTGACACTAAGGGAGATGGCGGAGCGGCGAACGGTTCGGCGCAGAAGATCACGGCATGACAGTTCGTTTCTGGTTATCTCCCCCACCCCCAGGGGGTCTCGTAAGTGCGGGAATAATTGGACTTAGGGTCGATTTCGGGCGTAAGTGCGGGAATGATTGAAGTTAGGAGTGAGGCGAGCGGACGGTCGACAGTTTAATCAGATCGGCGAAGAGGACGGGGTTTGCCATTCTGGCGGACGGCGCATCCTGGAGATTCACTTTTCAAAGAGCGGTGGGTCAGACGGACCCTGTAGCTGGGCCCGCCGGCTACTTATCGAGGTATGTATATTACCATACGATAATCACAATGGAAAGAAAATTCTGGAAGACGAACAGAGAAAATCCGCACCCTGAAAACCACAGGGATGCGGCACCCAAAACCATCAACCTGTCCAGCAGTATTGGACGGGAATGCTGTGGTTCCAGACTGAAGTGCGGTCTGAACAGTTTGCCACTGGGCGCTTGTTGGCGTCCAAAATGACAGGGCGCCGCAGAAACTCCCAGCAGACCCTCCACCGAACACTGACGCCGCAATGTCTAGCTCGGGCTCGATTCCGTTGGTGGTGGAACTCGTAGCGAATTGCCCTGGAACTATGGTGTTTTGTTAAGTCGTGTACTGACCGCCGAAGATCGCCGAGCCAAATCTATTTCGTGCGATATCCGCGACGCCTGCCATAGTTGTAACATTTGTGCCGCCGGCCTCCGCCTGAATCATTTGGATGAGTACTTGGGGTGGTATCGTCGCGTTGGTTAATTGCGAAGCACAAACGCCGCTGACACAAGCCTGAGAATTTTGCATTCCCGACGGCGAGTTCGTGCCGGAAATGGAGATCTTCCAGAGGTCATTTCCGGTGAAGCTAGTTGGCTTGTTATAAGTAAAGGCAGCTTGGCTGGAGCTGTTCGGATTTGAAATGCTCCCTTGAGCTACTACTACGGAAGAAGCCAGGCTCGATGGAGACACCGAGCCTGTCACTCCTACCCCGGTATCGCCTGAGGACATGTTCAAAATCGAAGGCGATTGCGAGACGTGGACCACGTTGTCGTTGCCGCCGGGGCTTTGGAGGTTGTTGGGACACGTAGGTTTGATGCTCATCATCTGCATGTAGGCGCTGCCGTTGGAGTTGGTCGACCCTACGGATACGCCTGAGTGATTACCAGAGTAATCCACGGTTGCGATGGCGGTATTTGCGCTTCGCCATGTGCCATAAAAAGTGTCGCTAACGTCCTCGTCGATACTATCACAAGTGTCCGTGGCATCGATTCCTTGGGACGCGCTGCCTTGAAAAGAAATGCCAAGGGGCTGTACCAAACATGGGGCCCTTTGTATCCGCAGCAGCCGAGGCAGCCGTAGGTCACGTGTCCGTAGGTTTTGTCGTATACGACTTTGCCCCCGAAGAGATTGCCCACGCCTCTGTTAGTTAGGTCGCTGAGCTGGTAGGAACCGAAAGTCAAGTCGGCGGGCAGGGCGTTCCCGTTCTTGTCGGGACGTGCTCGCGGATGAGTTTGCCGACGTCGATCCACATCTGTTCGTCCGGCTGAAGGGGCTGCTCACCTACGGTGCTCACGTTTTTTGCTTGTCGTTACCAGCCCTCACGGGCTGGCTAAATTGTAACGCACCTCCAGCGCTGGGGTCGGAACGCAATCTATGTTGCCACGCTCTCGTTCAGGGGCCGCGATGAGAGGCAGCAGCTACAGCAAAGAACAAAGAGAGGGCGGGCTCAAAGCCAGATCTACACATACGGACGATATCGGTGAGTTGCCAGCAAGACACGTTGGTTGAGATCCTTCGCTTCGCTCAGGATGACAATGTGTTTTGAATTGGGGTTCATTGTGGAAGCGCACAGGCAGGGATGGCTTGTGCCACGCGGTAGTCTGACGACTGGCCGCTACACAGCCGAGAGGCACGGGTCTTGAAGACCCGCCACTACAAGGACGGTCCGTCTCGGAAGGCGGACCCCGCAACGGCGTTCCACACGCGTCGATCGGGAGATCGGTGTTCCCAGGAAAACCGCACAGGCGGGAATGTCAGTGCTGGGTAGATGGCTAGAAGAGTTGGAAGCGGGTTTCGATGGTGACCCAGGCGGCAACGGGGCGGCGGTTGGCGTCGCGGGCGGGGGAGAAGCGCCAGGAGTAGACGGCGTGCTCGGCTGATTCGTCGAGGCCCAAGCCGAGGGATTGCAGAAGCCGGACTTGTCTGGCCTTGCCGTCTTCGCCTACCAATACGCGGAGGAGCATCTTGCCCTGGAGTTTATTTTTGCGGGCCTCTTCGGTGTAGGGAGGCTCGGGGCAGTAAAGGCACATGACTTGTGTGACGACGTTGGCGTAGTTGCCGCCCTCGTCGCCTTCGCCAGCACCGTTGCCATTGCGATCGCCCATGCCGTTTCCTTTGCCGCCGCCGAAGCCGTTGGGACCACCGGGGCCTGCGGAGCCATTTTTGTCTTTCATCCAAGGGAGGCCGAGATCGGGGACGACTTGGACTGCTGCCGGAGCATTGGAATCGAAGATCGCGGACGGCTCGGCGAGTTGCGGATCGTCGTTGATTGTCTTGGTTGGCGGAAGGAGAGGCCTGGAGGAGTGCGGAGCGAGTTGGCCCAGCGTGGTGGGGAGAAGTTCGTGACGGCCGCCTCCGCCATCGTTGCCGTGGGACGGGCGTCCGATCTGGGTGGGGTCGGCAGGCGGGATGTAAGTTGGAGTGTGGTGATCAATGCCGACGGGAATCGAGCGGATCAGCGAAGTGGTTCTGGGATTTGCGGCGAGGAGCAGCAGCGCGGCGATGAGCAGGATGTGAATGGCGACGGAGAGCGTTTGTGAGTTGCCAGTGCGAGTGGAGAGGTCGATGGTGTCGAAGTGGAGGGAAGCGGCGTGGCGGGAGCTGGGGCGAAGATTCACGGGAGCCTCCGGGAAGTGCCGATCTGTGGAGTGAGAACCGGGAATGCTGTGGAGGGTTGCCCGGAATTCGGAGCGGAACTTTCCGGGGGGCAAAAGATAAGGCAAAGAGGGCCGGCTCCCTTCGCAGAATCCGTTCGGCATGACGTTTTGGTTTAAAGGAGGTGAGAAGCAGAGAGAAGAGAGGCCGTGGCATTTGATCGTAAGAACCCACCCTTCGCAAAAATCGCGAAGGATGGGGCACCCTCAAGTACTTGTAATGAATTGTCACTCGGTCGGAAGAGAGACGAATGACCAGAGCGCACAGCTAGGGTGCCTGTGCCACGATAGAGAGCATTGGTTGGGATGGTGCAATTGCGGCACGAGGATTGGATGAGAAGGTCGAACCGATTAGCAGTCATGAGCGGTTTCTTGGGGTTTCTGGGGCTGACCCTTACGTTAGGCGGCTGCTCGAAGAGGCCGGGCGACATCGCGATCACGCACGTCACGGTGATCGATGGAAACGGAGGACCGGCGCTGGCCGATCGCACGGTGCTTATTTCGGGAGCGCGGATCAGCGCGGTAGGCGCGGCTTCGTCTCTGGCGCTTCCTGCAGGAGCGAAGATTGTGGATGGCAGGGGAAAGTTTTTGATCCCCGGGCTGGCGGACATGCATGTGCACCTGACGGGAGCGGGTGAGCCGGGAGGAAGCCGCGAGTTTATTTTGCCGTTGCTAGTGGCAAATGGAATCACGACCGTTCGCGATATGGGTGGCAAGGTAGAACTGCTGAAGGGGCTTCGAGAGGAGTTCGCGTCGGGGAAGCGGATCGGCCCACAGATTTTTTTCACGGGGCCGTATCTTGACGGGAATCCGCCGTCGTTTCAGCCGTCGATTGTGGTGCAGAACGCGGCGGAGGCGACCACGGCGGTGGACCAATTGCAAAGCCAGGGCGTGGATTTCATCAAGGTGCAATCGCGGCTGCAGCCCGAAGCGTATTTCGCGATTGCGAGCGAAGCGAAAAAGCTGGGCATTCGATTTGTCGGGCACGTGCCAGATTCGATCACGGCGGCGCAAGCTTCGGATGCGGGACAAACCAGCATCGAGCACCTGACGGGAGTGTTGTTGGGCATATCTGACAAAGAAGCCGAGCTTCGGGAGGAGAAGCTGAAAAAGATTGAAGGAGAATCGGCGGAGGATGCTCGAAAAAGGAATCGGCTGTGGCTGCAGAAGCTGTTAGGTTCGATTTCGCCGAGCCGGACAGACAATTTGATCGCAAAGTTCGCGCAGAACCGGACGTGGCAGGTACCTACATTTCCGATGCTGGTGCACCTTGGCTATGTGACGCCGAAGACCGATTTGGGAGCGGATTGGAGGCTGCGCTATGTGCCACAGAGTGTGCAGGCGATCTGGCGGCAAGGACGAAGAGAACAACTGGAAGGCTACGAAAGCGAGGATTTCACCGAGCGAGAAGAGATTGTGCGGCAATCGATTGCGGTGGCGGGAAAAATGAGTGCGGCGGGGGTGCCGATTATGGCGGGTACAGACATCGCCGCGCCGAACGTGTTCCCCGGATTCAGCCTGCACGAAGATTTGGAATACATGGTGAAGGCGGGATTGACGTCGATGCAGGCGTTGCAGGCGGCGACGACGAAGCCGGCGGAGTTTCTTGGCCTCAGTACGGAGCAGGGGACGATTGAAGCCGGGAAGCGGGCGGATCTGGTGCTGTTAGATGCCGACCCGCTGGCGGATATCCGGAACACGGAAAAGATTCGGGCGGTGATTGTGAACGGGAGATTGCTCGACCGGCGCGAGTTGGACAGGATGCTGGCGGGTGTGGAGGGTTACGCAGCGAAACATTGAGTTGGGTCGCCGGAAGTTATGTGGTGAGGCAAAGATCCAGTGGTTGAGATCCTTCGCTTCGCTCAGGATGACAGCTCGTCTTTATTGAGGTGTCAGATTGAGGACTCACCGGCCAGACAGTCCCTAAAGAGACAGCGCGGCGGTTTTGCGCGGAGGATTGAAGAAGGGGAGCGGAACGATTTTGGCGGAGACGGTTTTGCGCTCGGCCTCGACGGTCAGCTCCATGCTGAGATTGGTGCCTGCATTGGCGCTTTCGCGGCCGACGGAGGCGAGGGCGATCATGCGCTTCAGTGTTGGCGACCAAGTGGTGGAGGTGGCTTTGCCGACCTGGCGGCCGCCGCGATAGACGGGAACGGCAACGCGCGATGCGGTAGCGGGCACTTGCGGGGCCATGCCGATTTTTTCGTAGTGGGCTTCGACTTCACTCCAGTTGACTTCCAGACCGACGAGACGACGGGCCGGGCCACCGTGTTTGGATTCGTGCTCGAGCGCGGCGCGTCCAATGAAATTTTCTTTTTTGAAATCGACCAGTTTGCCGAGGCCAATTTCGCCAGGGGTGAATTTTTGCTGGGGGATGATGGCGCGTTTGCTGGAGATGTAATCGACCTCGATGAGGATGAGGCCGGCTTCGATGCGTGCGATATCGAGCGCGACCATACCGGCGGGATGAATGTCGAAGGGGCGGCCCTTGGCCATCAATTCATCAAAAACTTTCACGCCGTCCTTCCAGGGCACCCAGACTTCGTAACCGAGGTCGCCGGTGTAACCGGTGCGGGAGATGTCGACGGGAACGCCAGCGATTCTGCCGTGGGTGACGCGAAAATACTTCAGGCCGGCGATGTCGGCGTCGGCGACGGCGTGGAGCAACTTACCGCTGGTAGGGCCTTGCAAGGCAAGAGCGGCAACTTTTTCAGAAATGTCGTCGAGATGCACGTCGAGTCCGAGTGAATTTTGTTGGAACCAGCGAAGGCTGGGATCGGCGGCGGTCCAGCGATAATCGTTTTCGCCGAGGCGAGTAATGGTGCCATCGTCGATGACTTTGCCATCGGGATCGCACCAACAGCAGTAGATGACTTGATCTACAGCGACTTTGTTGATGTCGCGAGAGATGATGCGGTTGACGAGGCGGGTGGCATCGGGGCCAGTGACGCGATATTTGAAGAGCGGTGTGATATCGATGAGCGCGGACGAGTTGCGGATAGCGTTGTACTCGTGCTCGTGCGTAATCTCGTAGGCGCCAACGGTGTAGTAGCCGGACCATTCCTTGAAGTTCAGGCTGTCGCAGAGAGCGAGAGTACGTTCGTGGAAGGCAGTTCCTACGGGCACAAATCCTCCGTAAAAAGAGCAATTGCGTAATTACAGGGCAAAGGAAACGAGGCAACAGCGAATTATAGGTTCGATGTGCAGACTGTCGCAAGCCAGTCGTTGAGGCAAAGGTTTGAAAAGTGAGCGCGCGTCCTTGTGAAGGGAACACGCCCTCAGTATGATGTGATGTTCTTCGAGCAATCCGATTAGTTCTGATCCGACTGGAGTCTGAGTTCATGTCGCAGTCCTACGATGTTGTGGTCATCGGAGGCGGTCACAATGGTCTGGTGAACGCCGCGTATCTGGCCAAAGCCGGGAAAAAAGTGCTGGTATCGGAGCGCCGCAAAGTACTGGGCGGGGCGGCGGTGACGGAAGAAATCGTGCCGGGGTTTCTGTTTAGCGAATGTTCGTACGTGGTTTCCCTGCTGCGGCCCGAGATCATTCGAGAATTGGATCTGCCGCGCCATGGGCTGGAAATTCTGCCGCTGGACGGCACATTCTCGCCGATGTTGAACGGCGATTATTTGTGGCGGGTAAACGACCACGCGAAGACGCAGCGGGAAATCCGGCGGCACTCGCGACTGGACGCGGAGGCGTACGACGAATTTTCGAAGATGATGACGCCGATGTGCCGGTTCGTGAAGCCGCTGCTGTCCATGATTCCGCCCGATCCGACCACGCTGAATCCCCGGGATTTGAAGCAACTCCATTTTCTGCTGCAGCGGTTCCGTGAGTTGTCGTCTGACGAACGGTACACGCTGGTGCAATTGATGACGATGAGCTCGGCGGACTTTCTGGACCAGTGGTTCGAGACGGACGTGTTGAAGGCGACGATGTCGGCTTCGGGGATTATCGGGACGTTTCTGGGAATTCGCTCGCCGGGCACGGCGTATGTTTTGCTGCACCACTACATGGGAGAGATTGATGGGGCATTCCGGTCGTGGGGATTCAGCCGCGGAGGAACTGGACAGATCTCTCTGTCGATCGCGGCGGCGGCGAAAGAAGCGGGAGTGGAAATTCGAACGCAGGCGCCGGTAGCAAAAATACTGGCGAAAGAGGGCCGGGCTTGCGGCGTGGTGCTGGATTCCGGGGAAGAGATCAAGTGCAACGTAGTTTCGTCGAGTGTCGATCCACACTGGACGTTTGAGGTGTTTCTGGAGCCCAAGGAACTGCCGGGGGATTTCCTGGAGAGCGTGAAGAGGTACAAGTTCCGAGGCTCGTCGGGGAAAGTGAACCTCGCGTTGGACGCATTGCCGGATTTCAAATGTTTGCCGGGGGAGGGTGCGCATCTGCGTGGTGCGATGTCCATCTCGCCGAAGATGGAATACATGGAAAAGGCGTACGACGATGCGAAGTACGGGCATTTTTCGAAGCGGCCCTACATCGATATGGTCATACCGAGCTTGACTGATCCGTCGGTAGCGCCCGCAGGGAAGCACGTGCTGTCGTGCTTCGTGCAATACGCGCCATACAAACTGGCCGAAGGTACATGGGACGACCAGCGCGAAGCGTTCGGCAACAATGTGATTGATACGATTTCCGAGCATGCGCCGAATATCAAAGACATCATCATCGGCAAACAGGTTCTGACGCCGCTGGATTTGCAGCGGGAATTCGGGTTGACACAAGGCAATATCTTCCAGGGTGAGCTTTCCTTGGAGCAGTTGTTCTTCCTGCGGCCGGTGCCGGGCTGGGCGTACTATCGGACGCCAATCGAAAATCTGTACATGTGCGGGTCGGCAACGCACCCGGGCGGCGGAATCATGGGTGCGAACGGGCGGATTGCCAGCCAAGTGATCCTGAAAGAATCGAAGAAGGCGGCGAACTGACCATGCCACTCGGACAAAAGGTAGTGCTCATTGGCGGCGGTCACAACGCGCTGATCACCGCATTTTATCTGGCAAAAGGGGGATTCAAGCCCGTAGTGCTGGAACGGCGCGAGTCGACGGGGGGCGGGGCGGCGACGCAAGAATTTCATCCTGGTTTCCGGGTTTCGGCGCTGGCGCACACGCTGGGGCCATTGCGCGCGGATGTTGCGCGAGACATGCGGCTGGAGAAGTACAACCTGCAGATTTTTCGGCCGGACCCGCGTGTGTTTGCGCCCACGCTGGACGGGCGAGGGTTGCTCTTTTACGGCGATGCGGGAAAAACCGCGGGCGCGATTTCGCATTTGTCTGCGAAAGATGGCGCGAAGTACACGGAATTTGCTGAGGAACTGGAGAAGGTTGCCGGGATATTTGCGACGATCGCTTCCATCACGCCGCCGGGGATTGATAATCCGTCGCCGGAGGATTTCTGGAACCTGCTGAAGACGGGCCATGGGGTTCGAAAGCTTGGAAAGAACGGAATTTTCGACCTGCTGCGCTGGGGGCCGATGGCGGCGGCGGATTTCGTGTCCGAGTTCTTCGAGACGGAACTGGTGCGGGCGGTGATTGCGGCAAGGGGAATTTTCGGGGCAAATCTGGGGCCTTGGTCAGCAGGATCGGCGGCGGTGTTGTTGCTGCGGGCCGCCGCGGACCCACATCCCACGGGAACTGCGGCATTTCCGAGGGGCGGGATGGGAGAGTTCGCTCGAGCGTTGACAGAATCGGCGCAAGCGGCTGGCGCGGAGATCCGGACCAACGCAGAAGTGGCCGAAATTCGGACGAAAGCAGGAGCAGTGACAGGGGTGGTGCTCGCGAATGGCGAGGAGATCGCGTGCGAGGCGGTGGTATCGGGAGTGGACCCGAAGCGTACATTCTTCCAATTACTCGATCCAACGAGCTTTGACCCAGTGTTCGCAATGCGGATGAAAAATTTCCGTTCACGGGGAAACGTGGCAAAGGTGCATTTGGCGTTGGGCGATTTGCCGCACTTTCCTGCGCTAGCCAGTGCCGTGGCACCGGATGGTTTTGGAGCGGCGCTCGGCGGACGAATCCACATCGGATACGAAATCGACTATCTGGAAAAGGCGTTCGACGCATCGAAGTACGGCGAAATTTCGACAGAGCCATATCTCGATGTAACGATCCCATCGGTTCTGGATTCTTCATTGGCGCCAACCGGGAAGCATGTCCTATCTGCCTATTTTCAGTTCGCGCCGTATACATTGAAGGAAGGGAACTGGACGTCACGGCGGGGTGAATTGGCGAACATTGTGATCAAGACGTTGTCGGCGTATTCACCGAATCTGGGGGACCTGGTGGAAGCGGCGCACGTGATCACGCCGGAGGATCTGGAGAAGGATTACGGATTCACCGGCGGTCATATTTTCCACGGCGAGATTGCGCTGGATCAGATCTTTACGATGCGCCCGGTACTGGATTGGGCGCGGTATCAGACGCCGGTACGTGGCCTGTTCCTCTGCAGCAACGGAACGCATCCTGGGAATGGGTTGACCGGGGCGAGCGGGGCGAACGCCGTGAAAGAAATAATTCACGAATTGCGGTAAGAACGAATTAAACGCAAGGCGTCGTCAGCTCATTTTGCGCCAATGCTGAAGTTGAGATTCTTCGTCGCGAACTGCGCTCCTCAGGATGACAACAGTTTTAGGATGTTTCAAAAGGATTGGGCAGTGGTATGCCACCAAGAGTGATGATGACGATCGATCGGAAGAAGCTGAAGACTCTGCAGGAACGAGAAGAGAAGCGGTTTGTGGCGGAGCATCCGCGGTCGGCGGAATTGTTTGCGAGAGCTAAGGAATCGCTGCTGGGCGGCGTGCCGATGAACTGGATGACGAAATGGGCTGGGGCATTTCCGGTTTTCGTGAAACACGCGAAAGGGGCACATTTTACGGATGTGGATGGGCGCGATTATGTCGACTTGTGCCTGGGAGATACAGGGGCGATGACCGGACACTCGCCGGATGTGGTGGTACACGCTGTGGCGAAGCGAGCAGCGGAAGGAATTACGCTGATGCTGCCGACGGAAGACGCGCTGTTCGTGGGCGAGGATTTGAAGAGGCGGTTCGGGTTGCCGTACTGGCAGTTTACTCTGACGGCGACGGACGCGAACCGGTTTTCGATTCGCATTGCACGAGAGATCACGCAGCGCAGCAAAGTCCTGGTGTTTCATTACTGCTATCACGGCACGGTCGACGAGACCTTCGCCACGGTGAATGCTGATGGCATTGTTGGACCGCGGCGCGGAAATATCGGGCCGCCGGTGAATCCCGCGGAAACGACGCGCATGGTGGAATTCAACGATTTGAACGCACTGGAAGACGCGCTTAAACATCACGACGTGGCGTGCGTTTTAGCGGAGCCGGCAATGACAAACGTGGGAATCCTTCTGCCGGAGGAAGGCTACTGGAAGGCGGCACGAGAACTGGCGAGACAGTATGGCGCGCTGCTGATTGCGGATGAGACGCACACCATTTGCGCAGGCCCCGGAGGATGCACGAAGGAATGGAAGCTGGATCCGGATTTCGTGGTATTCGGAAAGGCGATTGGTAGCGGAATTCCCGGAGCTGCTTACGGTTGCACCGAAGAAGTGGCGCAGCGAATTTCGGCGCGGATTCATCTGGAAGACTGCGACGTGGGCGGAATTGGCGGTACGCTGGCCGGAAATGCGTTGTCGCTGGCAGCCATGCGCGCGACATTGGAGCACATCCTGACTGCCAGGAATTTCGAAAAGATGGTGGCGCTGGCGAAACGGTTCAATGACGGCGTGGCGGGCGAGATCAAAAAGCACGGATTGCCGTGGAATGTACAGCGATTGGGCTGCCGAGCCGAATACACGTTTCGTGAAAAGCCGCCGCGAAATGGCGGAGAGTCTGCAGCTGCGGCGGATTTCGAACTGGAGCGTTTTCTGCATTTGTATGCGCTGAATCGGGGCGTGCTGCTCACTCCGTTTCACAATATGGCGCTGATGTGTCCTGACACCACCGAGAGTGACATCGATCAACACACGAAAATCTTCGCGGAAGCGGCTGGCGAGGTAAGCCACCTGTAGTCAATCGAGGGCAGAGGGGCAGAACTGAGGCGGATAGGGGCGGCGGAATTTTACTTGCAACTTACTTGCAAATGAAATGGGACTGGGCTAGTCTCATATCATATCGGACTACAACAGTCCGGTATTCAGTCCTCACAAGATCCGAGTGTTTAGGGGGAAGGGGAGCAATGGGTGGAAATGCACGCGGTCTCTTTATGCAAATGATTTGCAAGAGGCCATGGTTTTTGCCGGTCTTGGGACTACTGTTTGTGACCGGGTTGCGCGCCCAGGAGCCGCCCTATTTCGTGACGTACTCGGATGTGATGGAAGAGCCGGGCAATTTGGAGATCTCTTACAAAGGGATCAACTCGTCGCCCAAGCACGCAAACACGTTCAACAGTGCAACGCTGGAATTGGAATACGGGCTGAAGGCGTATTGGACGACAGAGGTTTATCTATCCGGGCAGACGACGCGCAACGATTCCACGGTGTTCACGGGGTTTCGTTGGGAGAATCGCTTCCGGCCGTTGATGAGGACGCACTTCATTAACCCGGTGCTGTATGTGGAGTACGAGAACATCAACGCAGCGGACCGGAGTTTCCTGGAAGTGATGGATCACGACTCGATAAACGACATATATGTGCCGAACGCGACGGCTCGCGCGATCAAGGAGAAATCGATTGAACTGAAACTGATTTTATCGAGCAACATACACGGCTGGAATATTTCGGAAAACTTCATCACGGAAAAGGCGCTGAACGAAAGCGAGCCGTGGGAATTCGGGTATGCGCTGGCGATCAGCCGGCCACTGGCGCTGGAAGCAGGGAAGAAGAGCTGCGTGTTTTGCCGTGAGAATTTCAACGCCGGGGTGGAGATGTACGGCGGACTTGGAACGACAGAGGGGTTCGGCTGGCGGGAAACATCGCAGTACGTCGCGCCGATCCTGCAGTTCAACATTCCGAAAGGGCCGTCGATCGGCTTCGAGCCGGCTTTTGGACTGAATGCGAACGGCATTGGGGTGTTGTGGCGATTTAAGGTGTCGTATGAGGTCGAGCAGTTTCTGAACATCTTTAGAGGGAAGTAGGCACTGACCATGCGAGTGCAAGGGAAGCGGGTATTGGTCTTCGGGGCGACGCTACTAGCGACGGCAGCGTGCTTTGCGGCGGATGGAAGCTGGTTGAAGCACGTACCGGAGGCGGAGCGCGGCCGCGCCAATCCCTTCGCGGGACAAGCGGATAAAGCGGCAGCGGGGCAGCGGCTGTTCGAGGATCATTGCGCGAAGTGCCACGGCCCCGACGCATTGGGCAGGGGGAAACGTCCCAGCCTGCGGAGTGAGCGCGTGCAACATGCGACGGACGGTGAAATTTTCTGGCTTTTGAAGAACGGCAACTTGCCTAAAGGCATGCCGACGTGGGCAGCGCTGCCAGAGCCGATGCGCTGGCAGATTATTACTTTCATCAAGAGCTTGGGGCCGAGTGTTGGCGGAAATGATGGGAATCCGCCGGCAAAGTCGAGCCAATAAGCAAAGTAAGAGGAGAACCGCGGTGAAATTCGCGAAGGCGGTGGTGTGTCTGGTGGCGGGAACAGCGATGAGTTTGGCCGGTTGCGGGTCGGGAACCGCGCCAGATCCCAAACCAGAAGTGGAGGGCGCGCCCTCGGATCAAAACGTCGGAGAGCGTATTTTTATTGATACGCGGTTCGCGGAATATTTTGCGGAGAACATAACGGGGACGAACGATCCGCTGGCGGCCGGCGACCCCGTGGTGGCGCAGGTGAGCACTCCGGCGGGAGTGTTGCCGGGGCCATTTGCGGGCGAGTCGATCAACTGCCGCTCGTGCCACTTTGTGACCGAGTTCACAGGTGTGACCGGAGCGAGGAACCGGACGTACGCGGATTTCATAGAGCACAGCCCGATGCCGCGGATGATCAATGGAATTCAGTCCACGCCGCGAAACGCAATGCAGATGGTGGGCTCGATGCAGCCGCACGCGGGGCCGCAGTTCTTACACTTTGACGGAGAATTCAACTCGGCCGAGGATCTGGTCAAGGCGACGATTACCGGGCGGAATTTCGGTTGGGAACCCGGCCAGTACGCACAAGCGGTGGCGCACATCGCGAGAATCATTCGGGAAGACGATGGCAACAATGTTCCTTCGAACACATATACGCACGGACTTTCGTACGGAAAGATTTTCCTGAGCGCCGATCCGTCGATTCCGTCGGACTCCCGATTGCCGGGGCAGTACCGAATGGATGTGACTACCGCTTCGGATGAAGCGATCGTGGATAATGTGGCGAAGTTGGTGGGGGCGTATGCGGCGGGCTTGCTGTTCAAGCAGGACGGTCTGGGGCGATACTACGCTTCGCCGTTCGATGCGTTTCTGAGGCTGAATCATCTGCCGCAACAGCCGCAAGGCGGCGAGAGGCCGCAGCAGTATGCGCAGAGATTGCTGACGCTGGTCGAGAACCTTTCTTCGCCAACGTTTGTCGACGCGAAGAACGGGAGTTTTCAGTACCACGATCAAGCGTTTCTGTTTGGTCCGCAGGAACTGGAGGGGCTGAAGATTTTCCTGCGGGGGGCGCCGAACGCGAAGTATGGATCGCAGCACGCAGGGAACTGCGCAGCGTGCCACGTGCCTCCGAACTTCACGGATTTTGTGTTCCACAATACCGGGGCGTCGCAGGAAGAGTACGACGCGGCAAATGGGGCGGGGACGTTTTTGCAACTGGAAATTCCGGGACTAGCGGAGCGAACGACGAATCCGGACGCGTACTTGCCGGCGTCGGCGAATCATCCTAACGCGACGGAACGATTCCGGCACCCGGCGGTGGCGGGCCAGCCGCAGTATGCGGACCTGGGGCTTTGGAACGTTTATCTGAACGGGGATATGCCGAATCCGCAGGCAGACCTGAAGCAGGTGGTTTGCGCGAATTCGCAAAACTGCGCGGCGGATCAGGGATTAGCGACCGCGATCGCACGATTCAAGACGCCGACGTTGCGGGACCTGGAAGATTCAGCGCCGTATTTTCATAACGGATCGAAAGGGAAATTCGATGACGTCGTGAATTTCTATATCAACGTGTCGCAATTGATGCGGCAGGGAAAGCTGAGGAACGGAGACGTGGAGCTGGGAGCGATGTCGCTGAGCGCGGATGATCTGGATGCGCTGGTGGCGTTTCTGAAGTCGTTGACCGAGGATTACGACGATGCGTGAGGCGGCAGTGACGGCCGGTATGAGGAAGGGCGGTCCGCCTCACAAGGCGGACCCTACAAAAGCAAGACACCGGCGAGAGGTGCTAGACTGTTCGGCGCCGCCTGGGCTGCGGCGTGGAGAGAATTATGGCGAGCGACTATTTGCTGAAGACCGAGCCGACGGAGTATTCGTTTGCGGACCTGCAGAAGGATGTGGAGACGGTTTGGGACGGGGTATCGAACCCCGTCGCGCTGAAGAACATGGGGCAGATGGAGACAGGCGCGCGATTAATAATCTATGAGACCGGAGACGTGAAGAGCGCGGTTGGTACTGCGAAAGTCGTGAGCGTGGATACGAAGAATCCAAAGAGTCCGGTGTTGACGCTAAAGGCGGGGAGGGCCATCGCGAAGCCGGTGTCGCTGGCGGAAATTAAGGCGAATAAGGCATTTAAGGACTCGCCGCTAGTGCGGATTGGGAGATTGTCGGTGGTGCCGTTGACGAAGGAGCAGTACAAGATTTTGACGGGGGAGTGAAGGCTGCTTCAGAAGACAATCCTCGCAGAACGGACCGGTTGAGATCCTTCGTCGCACAAAACGCTCCTCAGGATGACACGATTGTTTTGTTTCGGATCAAGCACATCGGTATTTCTCACAACGGCTATGCCGATCGGGAGGTCGGCGTTCCCAGGAGAGGCGCGGGTCTGAAGATCCGCCGCTCCGATGACGTGCGGAGCGCGAGAGGAAGCGGGAGCAAAGCTCCCGCACTCCAAAGTGGCCTGCTTGTCGGGTCTGGAGCAGGGGACCTATAATTGAAGTTCGGAATTTTGAGGAGGAAGTGAGCCATGGCGACAGCGGATGCGAAGGTGCATGTGGCGGAGTTTACAAACGAGCCATTTATCGATTTTTCGAACCCTGACAACCGAAAAAAGATGGAAGAGGCGCTGAAGAAGGTACATGCGGAGTTTGGGCAGGAGTACCCGATGTGGATCGCGGGGAAAAAGCTGACGACGACGGGAAAGAGAAAGTCTACCAACCCGTCCAAACCGTCGGAAGTGATTGGGGTGTTCCAGGATGCGTCGAAGGAACAGGCGGTTGAGGCGATCGAGGCGGCGCACAAGTATTTTGATGTATGGAAAAAGGTGCCTGCGCAGGAGCGAGTGAAGTGCCTGTTCAAGGCGGCGCAGATCGTGCGCGAACGGAAGTTCGAACTGGAAGCCCTGGTCTGCTATGAAGTGGGAAAGACGTGGGTGGAAGCGGACGCGGATATCGCGGAGACGGTCGACTTTTGCGAGTTTTACGCGCGGGAAATGCTTCGGCTATCGGAACACCAGAAGCTGACGCCGATGCGAGGCGAGAAGAATTACCTGGTATATATCCCGCTGGGAGTCGGCGCAATTATTCCGCCGTGGAATTTCCCGTGCGCGATCATGGCGGGGCTGGTGGTGGCGTCGCTGGTGACCGGGAATACCGTGGTGCTGAAGCCGGCGTCGGATTCGCCGACGATTGCGGCGAAGTTCGTGGAGATTTTGTTCGAGGCCGGCGTGCCGAAGGAAGCGTTGCAATTTGTGACCGGGTCGGGCGGCGCGGTGGGCGATACGATCGTGCAGCATCCGAAGACCCGATATGTCGGGTTCACGGGTTCGAAGGAAGTGGGCTTGCGGATTTGCGAGCTGGCCGCGAAGCCGTCGCCGGGGCAGATCTGGATCAAGCGAACCGTGTTGGAGATGGGCGGCAAGGACGGGATCATTGTGGATGAAGAGGCCGACATCGACGCGGCGGTAGAAGGCACCGCGCAGGCGGCGTTTGGATATCAAGGACAAAAATGCTCGGCTTGCTCGCGTGTGATTGTCAGCGAGAAGGTGTACGACACGTTCGTGAACAAGCTGGTGGAGCGGACGAAGAAGATCAAGGTGGGCCCAAGCGATGATCCATCGAATTACATGGGCCCGGTGATCAATGAGTCGGCGATGAAGACGATCCTGGACTACATTGAGATCGGCAAGAAAGAAGGACGGCTGGTAGCGGGCGGATCGCGCGCAGCGGGTGACGGCTACTTCGTAGAGCCGACGATCATCGCGGACGTTCCGGCGAAGGCGCGGCTGGCGCAGGAGGAAGTGTTTGGTCCAGTGCTGGCGGTGATCAAGGCGAAGAATTTTGACGAAGCGATGGAGATCGCGAACAACACGGAGTTCGGGTTGACGGGCGCGGTGTATTCGAAGAATCCGAAGAAGATCCAGCGAGCGGAGGAAGAGTTCCACGTCGGTAATTTGTATTTGAACCGGAAATGCACCGGAGCGATGGTGGGAGCGCATCCGTTTGGCGGATTCAATATGAGCGGGACGGATTCGAAGACCGGCGGGAAGGATTATTTGTTGCTGTTCCTGCAGGCGAAGGCCGTGGCGGAGAAAGTGATTTAGAAAACAGAAATTGGAAAATAGAAAATGGAAAATAGAAAATGGAAAGGGGCGGATTCCGGTCCGCCCTTTTTTTTGCAGCGCAAAGGAAAAGAATTTACACAGAGGACGCGGAGGAACCCCAGAGAGCACGGAGATAGCGCCTCGCCGAGGGTCTGGCTAGACGGCCTCTTGCGGGTTGCGACCGGAGACTAACTTCAGGACGCGGTAGACGGGATAGCTGCAGGCCAGAGCGATTAGGGTGAGGTAGCTGTTGGTGGTGTCTTCGCGAATGGCTTCGACGAGAAAGCCGATGGAGCCGAGAAGAGCGATCGCGGTGGTCCAGGGATAGCCGAAGGCGCGATAGGGGCGGAGGAGATGGGGTTCGCGGGAGCGGAGGACGAACATGGAGATGAAGGAAAGCAGGTAGTTGGTGACGAAGAAGAAGGCGAGCATGGCGATGACGCGTTCGAAACTGAAGATGGCGAAAGCGACTCCGACGAGCGCGCTGAGAAGGAGTGCAACCGTAGGTGTGCCGCCCGGATTGATGCGGGTGACGGTTTGGAAGAAAAGGCCATCGCGGCTCATGGCGTAGATGACTCGAGCGCCCATGAGGTGGAGGGCATTGATGGAGCTGAGCAGGGCGAGAATCATGATGGAGCGGAAGATAAAGTCGCCATGCTGGCCGAAAACGCGCTGAGCGGCGAGGCCGAGGGAGAAATTGTTGCCGGCGATTTCGTGCATAGGAAGGACATAGAGGACCGCGGCGTTCACCAGCAGGTAGATAAGAACGATGGAGAAGAGGCTGGCGAAGATGGCGCGGGGAACCAGGTGGCCGGGGTTCTTGATTTCGTCGCCGAAGTAGATGACGCCGTCCCAGCCGTCGTAGGTGTAGATGGTGGCCTGCATGCCGAGGAGAAGCGCAGTGATGAGGGCGGCGCCGGTGGGGATAAGGACAGCGGCCGTGGGTTGAGCTGTGGAGGTGAGATCTACGCTCGCATGCAGGTGCCGGCCAACCGTGAAACAGGCAACGACAATGGCGAAAAAGGCGAGCCCTTTCAACACTGTAGTGAAATTCTGAACCTTGCTGCCCATGCTGACGCTTTTCCACTGAAGCAGGGCGAATAGAACGATGACTGAGACGGCGGTGATCTTAAGCCTGGGAATTTCAGCGAAGGCAAATTGGTGAGCGCGGAGGAAATCACCGAGCGCGCCCGGGATTTGGTATGCGCCGTCAAACGAGCGAAACATATGCGCCATGTATTCGCCGATGACGATGCCAACGGCTCCGGTGGTGCCGCAGGTGGAGAGCCAATCCGACCAACCGACGATGAATCCGGCGTAATCGCCTATGGCGCGGCGAGAAAAATTGTATTGGCCGCCACTCTTCGGAATTGCCGAGCCTAATTCCGCAAGTTGGAAGGCGCTCATGAGCGCATAAAAGGCGCCGCCGAACCAGACCGCGAAGAAGAGCCAGTGGTTAGGCAGGCGAGCGGCTATGTCGCCTGGGGTCCGGACGATGCCTGCCGAAATGGTATTGCCTACGGCGACGGCAATGCCGAATCCGACGCCGAGAATCTGGAGGAGCGTGCCGCGGGATTTGCGAGGATGGGTCGTGTGCGCAGGATGGTCGGAGGAAAGCGAATCGGTTTGCGTCGACAAGTGCAGTCCAATGGACGGGATTGGGTATGGGCCATCATACATGAATGCGGAAAATAGAAAATGGAAAACAGACAGTAGAAAGGAGGCGTCTTCAGGCAGCCGGATTTTCTATTGTATTCCGCAGGCGCTATGCGGACAGCCAGGAATGGCTGTGCCACGAAGAGCTGACGGGAAGAACCAAATTTTGTAGACGAGTTTAGATCGTGCGGACATGGGGTCCAGCAATGCCGGACCCCTACAAAGGCGGAACCTCTAGAGGGTGGAGGCCACTACTGGGTGAGTTCGAGTTCGGGATCTTGGGCTGAGGCAGAGACCTGCGCTGACAGGGGTTTTCCCTTCTCGGCCTCCTCGATGTAGTCAGCCATTTCCAGACGCAGGTTGCCGGGATTGGTAGCGTAGGTCATACCGGTTTCGAAGTCGATGACGCCGGTGCGGATGAGCTTTTCGATTTCGCCGTCGAAGTGCTGCATGCCGTCGTGAGAACCGTCGCGCATGGCGTCGAGAAGAGTCTTGCCTTCGCCTTCGCCCTTTTCGATGTATTCGCGGGTCCGAAGAGTGGAGCGCAGAATTTCGAGGACGGCGACGCGGCCTTTGCCGTCGAGGCGAGGAAGGAGGCGTTGCGAAAGGATGAATCGGAAAGCCTTGGAGAGGCGGTTGCGGACGCCCTGCTGATCTTCCATAGGGAAGGCGCCGATGATGCGCTCGACCGTCTTGGCGGCGTCGATGGTGTGGAGAGTGGAAAGGACGAGGTGGCCGGTTTCGGCGGCTTCGAGGCCGATTTCAATGGTCTCGCGATCGCGCATTTCACCAACCAGGATGACCTTGGGAGCCTGGCGGAGGGCGGCACGGAGCGCGAGAGCAAAAGTGGGAGTGTCGCTGTGAAGTTCGCGCTGGTGAATGGTGGCGCGTTTGTGTCGATGGAGAAATTCAATGGGGTCTTCAATGGTGAGGATGTGAATGGCTTTTTCTTCGTTCATCATGTCGATGATGGCGGCAAGGGTAGAGGACTTGCCGGAACCGGTAGGACCGGTGACGAGGACGATGCCGTTGCGCAGGTTGCAGATTTCCCCGAGTTGCGGGGGCAGCCTGAGATCGTTGAAGCTTGGAATGCGGTCTGGAATGACACGCATGACGATGGCGCAACTGCCGCGCTGGCGAAAAACGTTTACGCGGAAGCGGGCCATCTGATCGAGTCCGTAGGAAAGGTCGGCGGAACCTTCGGATTCGAGTTTCCTTGCGGCGTGCTCGTTGGCGCCGAGAAGGACTTTGGCGATGTGCTCGGTGTCATGCGGCACGAGACACTCGAGGCCCTTGAACTTTAATTCAACGAGCTGGCCACCGACCTCGACCTGAGGGGCGCGGCCCGGAGAGAAAATCAGATCGCTGACGTGTTCGCGCGATTTCAGCATCGCGGCGATGAGCTGAGGCACCGCGAAGGTGCGCTGGACAGGCGGCAAAGACGGCGTGGTAGACATGCGTTCCCCGGAGTAAAAGAGTTCGCCCGAAGGCAATTGATGGGCCGGCAGTGAATGGCCCGCCAGAACGAGTGTAGGGGCGGGCGGGGGACTGGGGATGAACACGCGAGGGGACACGCGCTTTCTGGTTACGTAACGCTTTGCTTACAGCGAAGGTCCGAGGTCTATTGCGTCTTTTAAGCACAAAGACTAACGCGGAGACGCAGAGAGCACAGAGAAACGTGGAGCGGTTCTTGGATACGGGCAACCGGCGGGGAGTAAGGATGCTGCGGACATGGGGTCCAGCGATGCCGGACCCCTACAAGGCGATGATTATTGGGATTTGGAGGAGGAGTCGATAAAGGCAGCGACGTTAGCCTTGAGTTTGGTCAAGTCTTCGTCGCGAAGGTACATCATGTGGCCGGCCTCGTAATATTTGTGGTGAATGTTTTTCTGGAGATTTTCGGGCAGGCCGAGATGTTCAGTGGAGTATTCGGCTTCGAAAAAGGGCGTGGCCAGGTCGTAGAGGCCGTCCTCCATTTCGACCTGCAGTTTGGGATTCGTGATGAGGGCGCTGGCGAGGTCGAGTGTGACATTGGGTGACCCTGGGAAGAAGGCGAAGTCGCCGGCCTGGTGTTTCCAGTCCCAATGAGCATCGCCGAAGTCGGCATAGACGTGGTAATCGCGATCCTGGCCGAATTTGAGTTCCTCGCGGACATACATATTGAACGCGGCAACAAATGCACCGGTGATGGCGGTGGACTGCGGATCATACTCAGCGGCTTCGCTGATCAAACTATAGGCGGGGCCCGAGAAACGAGCGTCGAGCCGGCCAGTGGTGAGGCCGCGGCTGCGCTGCAGTTCCTGCATGAATTGAGGAAGCTTGACGCGAATATTGGACTTCAAAATGTAGTCCTCGCTAAGTCCGGTGAAGCGTTCCAATTTTTTGGCGACGGCGGCCTTGTCTGAGGAACTGAGCGTATCGCCCTTCATCAGAGCGTCAGCATATTCACCTTTCGCAAAGGTGCGAGCCTCTGAGAGAAAGGATTCCAGACTATCGGGACGATCCGTGAGGACTTTGTGGTACCAGGCCGTGGCAGCGTAGCTCGGAAGATAGAGGACGTAGGAGAGATCGACGCCGGGGTAGAAGGAAATGGTGCCGAGATCGAAGACGGAAGAGACCATGACGATGCCGTTGAGATAAAGGCCGTGGCGATCCTGGAGGGTATTGGCGAGGACGGCGTTGCGGAAAGTGCCGTAGCTTTCGCCGATCAGGAACTTGGGGGAGTTCCAGCGATTGTTGCGACTAACGTAAGTTTGCACGAATTGCGCAAGGGATTTGGCATCCTGGTCGACGCCCCAGAAGTCTTTATTCTGGGCTTTGCCGACAGCTTTGCTGAAACCGGTGCCGACAGGATCGATGAAAACAAGATCGGCCTTGTCGAGCAGACAATTGGGATTGTCTGGAAGTTGGTAAGGAGCGGGCGGGGTGACGCCGGCGTTGACGGTTACGACGCGCTTGGGACCGAATGAGCCCATGTGCAGCCAAATGGAAGCGGAACCGGGGCCGCCGTTGTAGAGGAAAGCGAGCGGGCGCTGCGCCGTGTCTTTTGTATCGCTGCGGGTGTAAGCAGTGTAGTAGACGAGCGCCTCCGGTTCGTCCTTGTCGTTCTTGAGCAGAATTGTTCCGGCCGTGGCTTTGTACGGGACGGTCTGGCCGTTGAGCTTAATGGAGTGATCGGTAACGGAGGATTCTTCCTTGGGGACAGCGGCTTCGGCGGGTTTTTCGGCCGATTTATCGGCAGGCTTAGCGTCTTTTTCTTGTGCGAGAGAAGCAGTGGCGAAGGCGGCCGGCAACAAGGCGGCCACAAACAGAGTGCGGGCCCACAGTTTGAGGGACATGCGCAATTTTCTCCTTGGAGTCAGGAACGAACCTTTAGAAAGTTCGACGCATTCTAGCGCATTTTGGGTAGTCGCGGAATTTCGCTGTCGGGAAGGGCAAGGGCGAGGTAGCCGGGTCGGGGATCCGGGGCCAAGCGGAGGGAAGAGCAGTCATTGACGATCCAATCCGCGCCTGCGGCGAGGAGTTCGGAATCCGGGGTGGTGGTGCGCACAGCGAGGACGCGGGCTCCAGCAGCCTTGCCGGAGTGAGTACCGGAAGGCGCATCTTCGATAACGACGCAAAGATGCGCGGCCAAATGCAGAGCGGCGGCGCCTTTGAGGTACGGCTCCGGGTCAGGTTTACCACAGCTGATGTCGCTCGCGGTGACGATGTGCTGAATGAATGGCCAGAGCCCGGCGGCACGCAGGCGGACTTCGGCCAGCGCGCGAGTCGCGGAGGTGACGACCGCGAATTGCGAGGGAGGAATCGTCGAGAGCAAGGTTTGCGTGCCGGGCAGGGCAACTACGTCTTTGATATCTTCAATCTCGGCGCGCTCCATCCAGTCGTTTTCCGCAAGATGGATGGCGGGAGCCGCATGGGGGAGCAATTCCTGGATGGAGGTGAGGCTGGTGCGGCCATGGGCAGCGACTACGGCGTAATCGGGGTCTATGTTGTGCTTGCGGGCCCAGCGGGCCCAGACGCGGGCAACAGCGGGAGTGGAGTCGACAAGGACGCCATCCATGTCGAATAGAACGCCCCTACAGGAGATCTGAGTCATCTATCGATTTTAGCGCTTAAGTTCCCGGGTTTTGCGCAGGAAGGAACAATTCTCAATCCATTTACGCTGCTCGAGAGTGTCGGGAACGGCGCAGCCTCGGGAAACCTGAATGGTGCGAAAGGCGGCGTCGGCCGAGTACCCCTGCTTCATCAATAATGCGGCTGAAATCATCGATGAGCGTCCAATCCCCGTACGGCAGTGGATAGCGACGGCTTTGCCTGAAGCGAGAAGATCCGTCAGACGCTGGATCAAGACTGCAAAATTTTTCTGAGAGAAAGGGACCGAGCGATCTTCGATCGGAAAGGAGACGAAGTCTATGCCAGTCGCACGGCAGGCGTTCGCTTCGTTCTCTAAACCCAACTCAACTTGCTCGTCGACGGTCAGCGCCGAGACAAGGATAGCGACTCCTTCCTTGTGGAGAAGCCCAATCTCCTGGTCTAACCAATCGTTTCCGCGAGGACGCGGCGCAATGCCGAGGCGGAACTTATCTTCGTTGATCCAATACACAAGCGTCATCACTGGAGTCGCCTTTAGCGGGGAAAATGGATTCCCGCCTAGGCCCTAAAAAGAAGACTGTGAGATTGGGGTGGGAGAAGGGATTTGAACCCTCGACATTCGGAGCCACAGTCCGACGCTCTACCAGCTGAGCTACTCCCACCGGAGAAGTCCAGTTTAGCACGGGGCACGAACTGCCGGAAACGGGGAGTGTCAAGACCCCGGAGGTTGAGATTCTCTAGGGATCCTCTTCCGATCGCCTCAGAGGGACGGCTCCGAGGTGGGCAATATGCCCGATTAGGACATAGCAAGGAGGAAACTCGAGTATGGGGAACGGGCGGGGCGCGGGAAAGGAGTTGTTAGACTGAAAGGGACGCTGGGCTAAAGCCCAGCGCTACACGCAGTTCAGCAAGAGGGGTGTGTGTCCCCGCACATGAACCCGCAAGCGACGGATAGACTCCATTTTGAGGTGCAAATCGCATACGCGCGGCCGGTGGTCGCGGTGCTGGCGATCGCGTGTTTATTGGAACTGCGGGTAGCGCGTGAAGAAACTCGGGCGTTGTATTTGCTTATTGCCTATCTGGCCGTAGCGGTGGTGATGCCGATTGTCGAGCGAGCATTGCGGAAGTACAACTGGCACTGGCCGTTGGGCTGCGACATTGTGGTGGTTGGGCTATTCCTCTATTTCTCACCAGAAAAATTGCCGGCATGGTTTTTGATGTTTTTCGTGGCGTTTGCGGCGGGATATCGCTGGAATCTAACGCTGGCAGTCTCGCTGTCGTTTGGGCTGCTGCTGCTGGCGGTGGCGCTGCAGGCGAACCGGATGTCGCAGACGGGTACGACACTCTCGCTGTACTACCTGCTGCCCTATTTCGCAGCGACCCTGCTCGGCGCCGGGGCGATGGCATTTTTGGGGAACCGCAACCGCGTTTTCACGGAGCAACAGGAATTCCTGAACCGGCTAAGCGCGACGATGCACGTAGAGATCGGCCTCGCAGAGTCTTTGCGGCAGTTGCTGGAGGATCTGTGCGTCGAGTTCACGACGGAAGGTGCGCTGCTGGCGTACCGCGATGCGGACCTGGAAAGAATCTTCCTTTGGCAACTGAAGGCGGGGGAAAGCGAGCGGCTCACGCCGGAAAACCTGCCGGTCACGCGTGCGGATGGGTTCTTGTTGGATGATCTGGAAGCATCGCTCTGCTGGAATTCGATCGACGGGAGGGGATCGGGTTTTGGCTGGGATCGGCGGAACGCGCAAAACTTGAAAATCCTGCCGAGAATACCGGGGCCGACGTTGAATGAGTTCCGCATCCGAAATTTTATTTCGGTGGCGTTCGATCAGGAAGACCGCCCGGTAGGGCGGTTGTTTCTGACCAATCGAAGACCGGGCGCGGGGCCGTTTCTACCTGACGATCTGGTGTGGTTTGAAAAGGTGGCGCGCAACGTGAGCCCTTCGCTCGAGAATATCTTTTTGTTGCGCCATCTACGGGCACGAGCAATCGAAGCGGAGCGGTCGCGCATATCGCGCGATTTACATGATGGGATCCTGCAGACGCTGCTCAGCATTGAAATTCAACTGGATGTGTTGCGGCGCAAGATAACAACGCATCCGGACCAAGTCGAAGCCGGGCTGACTTCGTTGCAGCAAACGGTAAAGAACGAGGGCGGGGAACTGCGTCATCTGGTGACGGATTTACGGCCGCTACGCGTGCAGTCAGCGGATCTAGTGGATCTGATGCGCGGATTCGGGGAACGCTTCCGAAACGAGGCGGGACTAGCGCTGGATTTGCTTGTAGATTCAGTGGATTTGCATGCTCCCGACCGCGTTTGCCGCGAGATTTTCCAGATATATAGAGAAGCACTCAACAATATAAAAAAACATGCTAAGGCTTCCCATGTCGTGGTAAAACTGTCGCAGGATGACAGCCGGCTCGCCCTGGTGGTCGACGATAACGGCGAAGGGTTCAGTTTCGCCGGACGATTCACGGGGGACGAGCTCGACCGCCTGCGGCTGGGTCCGATTTCCATCAAGGAAAGAACGCGCACAGTCGGGGGTGTGCTGACTGTGGAGTCAAACCCGGGGCATGGTGCGCGTTTAACGATTGAGGTTCCGCTCGGCTAACTTATGGCAAAGACGACGACGAAACAGCAAATTCGCGTGTTGATGGCCGATGACCACGCGATATTCCGGGATGGCCTGCGCAAGCTGCTCGACGGCGACGATGAGATTACAATCGTCGGCGAAGCGCAAAATGGCGGCGAATGCATCAAGATGCTGGCGAAATTGAAGCCGGATATTCTGCTGCTGGATTTGCGGATGCCGGAAAAAGACGGCCTGGCGGTTCTGGAGGAAGTGAATTTTGACCAGATTCCGACGCGGGTGATCGTGCTGACCGCCGCGGAGGACGACCGCGATGTGGTGCGAGCGATGCGGTTGGGGGCGCGGGGCGTGGTGCTGAAGCAATCGGCGACGGACTTGTTGGTGAAGAGCATTCACCGTGTACACGCGGGAGAGATTTGGCTGGATAACCGGATGACCGCGGAAGTGATGAAGGCGTTCGCTAAGTCATCGGAGTCGGGGCCGAGGCGAGAGAAACCACTCCTGTCGGACCGCGAAAAGGAAATCGTGCAATTGGTGGCGCAGGGATTCCGGAACAAAGAAATCGGCGAAAAACTGTTCATTTCCGAGCAGACCGTAAAAAATCACCTTCACAATATCTTCGATAAGCTGGGTGTTTCCGACCGTTTGGAACTGGCGTTGTACGCGATTCACCACCGGCTGATTGATCAGACGTAGCAGCCGGCAGCTTCCAGTCGATAGTTCACAGTTAGTGTTCAGCGGCCCGCCTCAGACGGCGGGCCGATCTATTTCTGGTGCAGCGAGTGAGGGTTGCACCAGTTCGATTACCATACTCAATGCTGGTATCGAATATGGTAAAATAGCAAGCATGGCCACACGAAAAATCACCATTGAAGTGCCGGAAGAACTGCTCGACAAGGCGCAGCGGGCGACTGGAAGCGGGATAACCGAGACCGTGCGCAGGGGCCTGCAGATCATTGCCGCCTCGAAGGCTTATGCTCAGGCGCGCCAGCTCCGTGGAAAGTACCGTTTCAGCATCACGATCGACCAAATGAAGGACGATCGATGATCGCGGTGGACTCGAGCACCTGGGTGGCTTTCCTTGAGGGAGATAGCGGCGATGATATTCAATTGCTGGACGAGGCTCTGACGGATCACCAAGTGCTATTGCCGCCGGCGGTACTGAGCGAATTACTCAGCGATCCTAGGCTGCCCGCCAGGATCGAGAAAATTCTTCTGACACTTCCGCTGATCGAGATCGAAGAAGGTTACTGGCAGCGAGTGGGGAGGCTGCGGGCCCGGCTGCTGGCGAAGAAAAGGAGAGCGCGGCTCGGAGATGCGCTCATCGCACAAAGTTGTTTGGATCGTGGAATAGCGCTGCTTACACGCGACCGTGATTTCCGCGCATTTGCGGAGACGGTTGGCCTCGCTCTAGTGATCTAACCTGTCTTTTCTGCACCAGCGAAAATCGGCTAGTTCTTTTCGAGTATTGTGCCGCATTTGTTGGGTGCGTATCCTCGCGTTACTTCGGGGGAAGTGTTCAGCGGCTCGGATCGTGTGTCTGGCCGTGGAACTCAGTGAAAAGCGGATTGTAGGTTCGCGATCGGAATCGAGCAGCGGGGTACGGGTGTGTGAAGGCCGTGGCTGCGAAATTTCGCAGGACGTAATTGGTGCCGTCCGCAGAATCCCATTAGAAAACGTTACGTCGAGGCGGAGGAAGGTCGAATGAAGATGTGGCAGCGGTATGCGTGGGCTCTTGCGGCAGTGATTGCTATAGGGGGGCACACCTCAGGCCAGGAAGTCACTGCGAATTTGCGGGGAACGGTTTTAGACGCGAGCGGCGCGGCGGTGACGAAGGCGACGGTGACGGCGACGCTGGAGGAGACTGGGTTAAAGCGAAGCACGCTGACGGACGGGCAAGGTGCTTACGTGTTGGTGGAATTGCCGGTAGGGCATTACCGGCTGGAGGCGGAAGGACAAGGATTCAAAAAGTACGTACAGGAAGGACTCTCGTTGAGTGTGAATCAGACGGCGACCGTCGCGATTCATCTGGCGATTGGCTTGCCAACCCAGGAAGTGCAAGTCAGCACGGACGCGCCTTTGGTAGGACAAACCGCTACCAGCCTGGGGCAGACCGTGGGTGAGCGCGAGATTTTAGATCTGCCTCTGAACGGCCGGCACTTTACGCAATTGGGTTTGCTGCAGCCGGGAGTTACGCCCGTGACTCCGGGGCTGGTGGAAGCTGGAGGCACGCTGCGTGAGGGGCAAGCGTACGCGGTAAATGGACAACGGCCGGAGTCCAACAATTTCCTGATTGATGGCGCGGATAACTTCAACGCAGTAGACGGCGGGTTTGTATTAGAACCACCAGTGGACGCGATTACAGAGTTTCGCATCCTGACCCATACGGCGAACGCCGAGTTCGGTCACAGCACGGGATCGACGACCAATATTGTGACGCGGTCGGGGACGAATTCCTTTCACGGAGGGGCGTGGGAATTTTTCCGGAACAATGCGATGGATGCGAAAAGCTTTTTTGCGGACAGCGTGGAGCCACTACACCGGAACCAGTTTGGCGGAACAATTGGTGGACCAGTCCGTCGAGACAAGACCTTCTTTTTTGGATACTACGAAGGGCTGCACAATTCGCAGGGCGAAACAACCGTGACGACGGTGCCGTCGGACGCGCAGCGGCAGGGTAATTTTGGTGACTTTTGCACCCAGACCAACGGCGGAACCTTTGACGCCAATGGAATGTGCTCGGTGCCAGCGGGCCAGTTGATCAACGAGTTCAACGGACAGCCATTCCCGTTCAACCAGTTGCCATTCATCGATCCAATCTCGCAGAATCTGTTGAACTTTTATCCTCATGCGAATTCGGGGGCCACGGGATTCGTAAGCACACAACTCCTCACTTCGAACCTGGATCAGTTTGGAGTGCGGGTAGACCACTACCTAACGCAGGCGGATGCGTTGAATTTTCGTTACAGTTTCGCGCAGCGCAGCCAAACTGACCCGTTGTCGACGTCGGGGGCGAACGTGCCTGGATTCCCGGTAGGAGAAAATCAGCGCTCGCAGAACTTCGTAGCGCAAGAAACGCATACGTTTGCGCCTGCGGTCGTGGGGCAATTCCGGTTCTCCTATTTGCGAAATAAATTTTTGTTCGATGAGCATTTGAACCACACCGATCCGGCGAGTTTGGGCTTCCAGTACGCGCCGACACTTGAGGAGGCAATCGGACCGCCGTTCGTGCAGGTTGGTGGATACGCATCGATCGGCGACCCGATTACCGGACCGCGGAACACATACCAGAATTCGTACGACTTCTCGGGATCACTGACGTGGATTCTGGGCAAGCACCAGCTGAAATTCGGAGGTGGGTTTCAGTACGACCAGATTAATGTCCTGCAGGGGATCGCGACCAACGGATTTTTCGTGTTCGCGAATTTTCCGGTCAACGTACCGATGGCGAGCTTTGAGTTCGGACAGCCGGTGTTTTTCCTGCAGGGGGGAGGCGATTTCTCGCGGGGCCTTCGCGGACACGCCTTCGATCTATACGCACAGGATACGTGGAAGGTTACGTCCCGGCTGACGCTGAACTACGGGCTGCGCTATGAAGTGCCGTCGCCGTACACAGAGATTCACAACCGGCAGAACCTGTGGATTCCGGGGAGACAATCGACTGTGTTTCCGACGGCACCGACCGGACTTTTGTACCCGGGCGACCAAGGCGTGCCGAACGGCCTGATCCCAACGGAATGGAACGCGTTCGCGCCCCGAGTTGGGTTGGCTTGGGACGTGACGGGCAACGGGCGATGGCTAGTCACCGGTTCCTACGGAATCTTCTACGACCCGTACTACACAGGCCAGGGTGGACCATTGCAAACGCCAATCAGTGCGCCGCCGTATCTAGCGACGCCGCAGATTCAGATTCCGAACTTTGCAGATCCTTATAACGGGCAGAACCCATTTAACGGAGATTTCGCGTCACCCATGACGCTATTAACGCTGGATCCGAAACTGCGACTACCTTACGCGCAAGATTGGAACTTGAACATTCAACGGGCGTTCGGCAGCAACTGGTTGGCAGAGATTGGATACATCGGGACGAAGGGAACCAAGTTGCCGAGGTTCATCGAGGGAAACCCGACCAGCTACAATCCGGCACTGAGTCCGGAGGACAATGCGTCGGACCAAAACCGGCTGCATTCGGGTTGCACGTTCGCGGATCCGAACGCACCTTGCACCTATTCGTCGGTGGGGTTGATCAGCGGGATAGCCGATTCCAGCTACAACGCCCTGCAGATGAGCCTGACGAAAAGGCTGTCGCACGGGCTGTCGTTCCTGGTGTCCTACACGTTGTCGAAGACTCTGGATGACGCGTCCACCTTCAACATTACAGGTTCGGCGTCGCAAAGCGTGGCGGGGGAAAATGATCTGGCGCAGAATCCGTTCGATGTAAAGTCGGAATGGGGCCGGTCGATGTTCGACGCGCGACATCGCTTTGTGGCGAGCTACCAGTGGAACCTGCCGTGGTTCAACCGTCCACAGAATTGGTACGGATACATTCTCGGGAACTGGCAGGTGAACGGCATTACGACGTTGATGAGCAATACGCCATTCACTGTGTATGACTCAAGCAACCCGCCGGCGCAGGGAAGCGCCCCCGAAATCTCGGGATTCTACAGTGCGAGACCGAATCAGGTGGGAAATCCGAACACCGGAGGCTGTGCAACGAATGGAGCGCCCGTGAGGAGTGCGGAGTGTTGGTTTAATACGGGCGCATTCCAGCACGCCACAACGGGACAGTTTGGAAACGTCGGAAGGAATACGCTGAAGGGCCCGGCGTTCCAGCAGTGGGATTTCTCAGCGGTGAAGAACATTCCCATTCACGAGGCGAAGAGCCTGCAATTCCGAGCCGAATTCTTCAACATCTTCAACAACGTGAATTTCCATTTGCCCAATAACGATATCAACTCGCCGAATTTCGGGTATATCACGGCGGCGCAGCCTGGACGAATCGTGCAGTTGGCGCTGAAGTTCCTGTTCTAATCGCACCGCACGCGTAAAGGTTTCGGCAGAGCCGACGTGCGGTCCGACTCAGAAGGCGGACCCTACAAAACCTCCTTTGGCGTCGGCGTGACAGGTGTCTGCCAAGCGCATCAAGTTCCGTGAGCTAGGGTTAGCGTGCGGTCCTAGGACTTTGGTACTTTTTCGACAGGCGAAATCTTTGAATCCCCAGTTCTATTGTTCTTGCTTGTAAGCCCCTATAAACTCAGTCCTTCAATCAGGGAGGTTTGCCTTGACCGGCTCAGAGCGCCGCACAACCCAGAGGTTTTCCATGCGGCTGCCGCTTACCGTGCGTTGGACCACCGGGGCAGCAGTTGGTGAAACCAGTACTGAATCCCGCGATGTCAGCTCGCGTGGGGTTTATTTCTTCTTGTCCAAAGATGTGAAAGAAGGATCGCCCGTCGAGATTCTGTTGACGCTGCCGAATGAAATTACCTTGGCCGGCCCGGTGAAAGTACGTTGCTTGGGTCGCGTACAGCGTACCGAGCCGCGCGAAGAGGGTTCGGTCGGAGTGGTGGCAGCGATCGAGCGGTACGAGTTTCTACGCGGAAACGAAGAGCAGTAATCGAGGGCTGGAAGGCCCGACGATTTTAGAAGTACAAGTTCCTTGCTCGCTCACTGCGGAGGCGGGCGGGAAATAGCCGGGGTGCATCGGCCCCTCAGCGGAGCACCCCGGCGCTTTGTGTTGATGTGGGCTGTAAGTTACCTTCCTTGATCGGAAATTGCCCTCCGAGCGTCCCGCCAGTCCGAGCGAGATATGAGATAGCGGCGATCAGATATTGGTAATCCGTAATCCGCCAAATCCCATACAGCGTTGTGAGGAGTGACCGTTGGCGTCCAGGAAGCGCCTGTCCTTTGGTGCAGGCGATTTTCGCGAGGCGATCGGCCAAGATGCCCTTATCCCAATAGGGGTGTGACTTCACAGCTTCTCGGGGGAGAAGCAACAGGAAAGACAACTATGCCGGAACAACCGGCCAAACGATTTTTTGGATTCTCGTGGGGAAGTTCCGAGAAAGTCCAGGAACGGCTCGCGACGGCGGAAGAGCTGGCGGAATACGGAGCGATTGCGCCTGATCCGGCGACGGAAGCGAAAATCCTGGCTCTATTCGAGGAGCAGTTGGTGCAGGATTTAGTAAAACGGAACTCGCCCGCAGCGGTTACGGTGACTGAGCCGGCAGGCGAGATTACTGAGCGCAGGCCGGAAAGCCTCGTCAACGAAGTGAAGGAAGCAAGCCTTGAGGATCTGATAGGCCCCGCTTTGAGTGCAGCCGAGCCCACACTAGAGCCAGCCAAGCAACCGGATGCCGATGCTGTCAGAGAAGCTATGGCGTTGTTCGACGGCCCGGCGACGGAGTCTGTAGAGGCGTCGGCGATCGAGAATGGAGTGCCTTCGGCAACAGTTCCCGCAGACACTGGCCGGAAGCCTGAGATTGAGGAAGCAGCTGACGACTCCAGACCGTTGCCGGAAGGAACGGAACCAGCGCCCGACGAGCCCGGGGTTGAATACCCAGAACCATCCGAAGTGGAGCAGGTGCCCGAATCCCACGCGACGTCCAGCTATCTTTTGGAGTACGCGGAGATGCTGGACCAGCACCGCATGTGGGTGGAGACGGAGGGAGGCAGCGGCACGCGGGGAGAGTTCTCTGGCGCAAATCTGGCCGATGCCGATTTGACGGGAGCGAATCTACAAGGGGCGCAATTACAGAAAGTGAATTTGCGGGGCGCAGACTTGTCGATGGCGAATCTGCGCAACACGAACCTGGTGGAAGCGGACCTGAGGGAGGCGAATCTGTTGGGAACAGAATTCTCCGGCGCCAACATGATGGGCGCGAATTTGTATGGAGCCCAGGGATTGTGGGCGGGGAGACTGGGCGGGACGAACCTGTTTGACGCGACGTTGCCGGAAGCAGTGGCGGCGTTGAGCGGCAGCCGAACGATAGAGCAGTTCACGCGCGCGGCACGATGGTTCTACCTGGCTCTCATGACGATTTGCGCAGGCTGCTGCGCATTGATCGCGATGACCACGGACGTGCGCCTGCTGCTGGATGAATCGGCGATTCGCACGTCGCGCATCCCGAACATTCTTCCGTTGCAGGGATTTTTCCTGGGCGCGCCGCTGCTGCTGGCGATCTTGTATATGCGGCTGCAATTCTTGCTGCTGCGGTTGTGGGGAAGCATGGGGGCGCTGCCGGCGGTGTTTCCGGATGGGCAGACGCCAGAGAAAGACGGGAGATGGTATCTGATGGGTCCGATCCGGCCGCACCTGCGGTGGTCGCGGGACCCGCGTTCCCCGCTGGGGTTGGCGGAATGCTACGTGGCGATGGGGCTCGCTTATTGGGCTGTGCCGGCAACACTGTTGTTTTTCTGGTTGCGGTACCTGGTGATGCAGGATTATCGCGGCACTCTGCTGCACGTGTTTTTATTAACGGTAGCGAGCGCAGTGGCATGTGGAATGCCAAAGGTTGTAAAGCGGGTGTTGCGACCCGGGGATTGGACCGAGGAAACGACCTCTCACTTTATTCACGACGTTTTGCAAGCTACGCGCGTGCCGGTATTGGCGGGACTGGCGGTCTTCCTGTTTTCCATGGGTGTGATTCGCGGATTGCCTGCAGACAAGAGCATCCGTCCGGATGTGGCGAGCGGCGATCCGAGGCGATGGGCGTCGACGGCATCGGAGGCGCTAGGATTTCGCCCGTATGTGGACTTGACGGACGAACGAATGTCGGCTGCCAAGGATAGAGTACAGCCGACAAACAGCGCTCCTACCAGGGAGGGGAACGGCCCGCGGCTGAATGAGATTAATCTGCGGTACGCGCGCGGATATCACGCATCGTTCGGGAATGCACGGCTGTGGCGCGCGAACTTGGAGGGGTCGAGCCTGGTGGAAGCCGATTTTCGCGGAGCGAACTTGCGAGAGGCGAATCTGAAATCGGCGCGTATGGAGGGCTTGCGCGCGGAAAAGGCCAACCTGATCAGCACGGATGCACGTTGGGCTGGTTTCTCGGGTGGCTCGTTCCAAGGAGCGGACCTATCTTACGCAAACCTGGAGGGTGCAGGGCTGGCGACGACGAATTTGTCGCGCGCGACATTGTATTCGGTGAATTTGCGGAATGCGGACTTGCTGCGCGCGGATCTCTCGCACGCGGACTTGCGCGATACGAAGCTGGAGGGCGCGAATTTGTCGCTGGCGACGCTCGAGCAGACCGATTTGTCAGGGGCCAAGATGATGGGGGTAAACCTGACAGGGGCGCAGGCGATTGGAACGATCTTCCTCGAAGGGGACCTGTCAAAGGCAGACTTGCGTGGGGGTATGTTTACTGACGCGGTACTACGGCAGGTGAAACTGGATGGAGCGAATCTAATGGGAGCGGACCTGCGAGGTGCGAAAGGACTGGAGGCATGGCAGGTGTGCGCGGCTCAAGGTTGGCGCGGAGCGCAGTTGGATGCCGATGTTAAGGCGGCGGTAGAGCAGGCGTGTGGAACGACAGTCACGGCGCCCACGCCGTGAGACGTGAGACCGCCCACTTTTGATACAACGGGTTCCCGCAAGAAATAAGCATTTCTCAGTATTTCTTCATGGGCTAAAGCGAAGAAACTCACAGCGTCAAGGTAAAACGAGAGGCTGCCGATAGAGCAAGGTTAGGCAGATTCTGCCGGTTTGCCTGCAAGGCGGCGCCTGTGCTTATTTTTGTGTTGTTTGCAGCTCTTTCCCTTCCTCAGCACCAAGATTCCGCAGTCAATCATGAGAGGATTCCAGTGCAACCGGAACAGGTTCTGGCGTGGCAACTGGAGGGGTTGACGCAAGAAGAGATTCGGGAAGAGGTTCGCACGCACGGGCTGGCAAGTTATCCCGACATTGCATTCTTGAGCGCGCTGTCAGCGGCAGGGGCGGATGCGGAGACCATCAGCGTGGTGCAGCATGCTCCAGGGCCACGGGCTCGATGGGGACTGGCGCTGCGAATACCGAAGCCGACTGACTATTTATATGAAATGGCCGGCGCGGTCCTGTGGAATGACTGGCAGCATGCGCTCGTGACGATGGAAGCGGAAGTAGAGAAGCAGCCGCGCGATGCGGATGTACGTTTAGTGTACGCGCACATGCTTAGCGTGGCGGAGGACTGGATTGGCGCGTATGGAGCGGCCAGTGCTGCGGTGCAGCTTGCTCCGGAATCCCCCTACGCGCACGGAACGCGATCGACGGTGTGTTACCACTCGCACTTGCCCGAATGCGCGGTGCGCGAGGCGCTCTTGTTTGTGGAGCTAAAACCCGATGATGCGGCAGGATACATTACGCTGGCTCACGCGCGAGAGAGCCAGGGACGGTATGACGAAGCGCTTGCGGCGCTGGACCGGGCCGAAAAGCTCCATGCAGGCTATGCCGAGATATATGCATCGCGAGGCCGGATCTGCGGTTCGTTGGGTGAGTACGAAAAAGCGTTGCGGGCGTTTGAACGGGCGGTGCAACTCGAGGGCAAAAATCCCCGCTATCAGTTTGAGTTCGCTCAGTTATATTTCGCCGAAGGATACTACCGGCAGGCGATCGAGCATTTGAAATTGGCGAAAGAACTGGCGCCGAATTGGCCGGAACTCAGGCTGGCGCTGGGCAACGCGTATCTGGCACAGGAGAAGTACGAGGCAGCAGCGAAAGAGTTGCACGAACTACTGGAGCAGAATCCGGACCTGGAAATCGCGCGCGAACTGCTGGCGAAAACCTTACGAGCACAAGGGCGATTCGAGGAAGCTGGGCAGGTCTTGGCAGGACCGTCTGCGGAACTGCAATAGCACGGGCAAACTCGAAATCCAGTGTAGAATCCCCAGCATTCGGGGAGGGACGGATGCGGAGGATTCGAGCAAACGTTCTATGCGTGTTCCTGGTTTCATTGTCTGTGTCACAGCTGGTAAGTGCGACGGACATCATCCTCATTCACGGGCATATTTATACTGGAAACGCGAAGACGCCGTGGGCGCAAGCGATGGCCATCGACGGGACGAAGATCGAGGCGATCGGAAGCGACGCGGAGATTCTGGCAAAGGGGCCGAGCCTGGCACAGATTATTGACCTTCACGGGCGAACCGTGATTCCGGGGATTTCCGACTCGCATACGCACATGTGGTTAGGGGCAATGGTGTTGCACGGCTTCAATTTGTCGACGCCAGACGCCACGATCACTCAAGATAATCCGGACCAGTTGGTGGAAAAGATCAAAGCGTTTGCCGCGGCGCATCCGAACGAAAAGATTCTGTTTGGGCGTGCTGATTTTGGGACAGCGCCGCCGGGTACGCCGACGCACGAATTACTCGACCGTGCGGTCAGCGACAGGCCAGTGATTATTCACAACACAAGCGAACATGCGTTGTGGGTGAATGCGAAAGCATTGGCGTTTGCGGGGATCACCAACGAGCCGGTGGCGAATCCCGACGAGGAGTGGAATGTCATCCGGGACGCGATGGGGCATCCGTCTGGTGTGCTGCTCGAATCGGCCATGGAAATCATGGAACGCGCGGTGTTCGCAACTGTGCCTCGCGAGCAGAAGCTGGCCTGGCTGCACGAAGCGTCGCTGTATTTAAACCGGTATGGGGTTACGAGCGTCGTGAATGCCACGGGGAACCTGGCCGAGATTGAGCTGTATGCGGCGCTGCGGGACAGCGGCGGGCTCACCGTACGCACGCGCAATTCGTTCGGCGCGGTGGCTGTGAATCATCACTTGACACCAGAGTTCTTGGCCGATTTGGAGAAAGCCCGAACGCAGTACCACGATGACTGGGTTTCGGCGAATCTTGTGAAGCTGTTCTCCGACGGCGGGAGTGGCTTGATTCCGCCGCTGACCTACACGGCGCCAGAGTTCAAAAAACTTGTCGTAGAACTTGATAAGCGCGGGTACCAGTTGATGACGCATTCCTTGCGGGGCGATACCGCTCATATGGTTCTGGACGCCTACGAACAGCTGGAGAACACGAATGGTGCGAGGGACCGCAGATTGCGAATGGAACATGCCGACATTGTGTGGGACGAAGATATCCCGCGCTTCAACAAACTGAATATTGTGGTGAGCATGCAACCAACATTTTGTTGCGGAGACAATGGCGCGAATTTTGATCCGCAGGAAAAGGCGCCCACCGATCGATGGAACAGTCTGGAAAAGACGGAAGCAACGTTGGCGTTCGGGAGCGACTGGCCGTGCACATGGCCGCCGGATCCGTTCGTGAGTATTCAGGAGCAAGCAACACGCCAGGTGTGGAGGTCGGCATCGCAGTCAGGGCTGATCGGCGCGGTTCTGGATGGAGCGAATCAGGGCGGAGCGGTCGGCACGATGCTCTCGTATATACCAGGCGAACGCATTTCTGTTGAACAAGCGATTCGAGGATACACGTGGGGCTCAGCCTACGCGCGGTTTTCCGAAGACAAACTGGGAACGCTCGAGACCGGCAAAGAAGCGGATCTCGCCGTGCTGTCGCAAGATGTGTTCACGATTCCGGCCGACCAGATCAGCAAGACGAAAGTGGTGCTGACGATGGTTGCCGGCAAAGTGGTATTTCAAGAAGGGAACTGAAGGAGCTTCAGCGGAACGAGAGTCGCCCATCCCTTCGCAGTGGCGCAAAAAAGGATGGGCAAGCTGAAGATTCTGGACGCTCGACGATTAGCGTTCGTCGCCGAACATTTTGATGTCTTCGGGGCCTTCGTTCAGCGGCATCATTTCGCGACCCTGAACGAGTTGGCGAATCTGTTCGACGATATCAGGGTTCGCCAGAGTAGTAATGTCACCGGTATCCATGTGATTCGAAACGGCAGCGAGGACGCGGCGCATGATCTTGCCGGAGCGGGTCTTGGGCATATCGGGCACGATGTGAATGCGCTTCGGGCGTGCAATTTTGCCGATCATGGTTTCGATGGTAGCGGTGACCTTTTCGGTGATGGTCTTCTTCGGCAAAACGCCGGGCTTCAGGGAAATGTAGATTTCGGGAACGCGGCCCTTGACCTCGTCAACTACGGGCACCACGGCAGCTTCGGCGATCTCGTGAATGGTGAGGCAGGCGGATTCGAGTTCCTTGGTGCCGAGGCGATGGCCGGCCACGTTGATGACGTCATCGACACGGCCCAGGATGCGATAAAAGCCGTCCGGCGGAAGAACCGCGCCGTCTGCAGCGTAGTACGGCCAATCGCGCCAATCTTTGCTATGAGCATTCTTGTTGTATTTCTTGTAGTAGTTATTGACGAAGCGCTGAGGATCGCCCCAAATGGTCTGCATAATGCCTGGCCACGGATTGCGAATGCAGATATTTCCGGCAGCGTGACTGGTGACTTCCTTGGCTTCTTCATCCCAAATCACAGGATAGATGCCCAGGCACGCGGGCCCTGCGCTGCCAGGTTTCATGGAATCAAGAGCGGGCTTGGTGGTGCAAAGGAAGCCGCCGGTTTCGGTCTGCCACCAGGTGTCGACGATGACCGCTTCACCTTTGCCGACGATTTCGTGATACCAGCGCCAAACTTCCGGCTCGATGGGCTCGCCGACAGTGGTCATGTGCTTGAAGCGGTAGTTATGCTTCTTGGGTTCGTCGGCGCCGGCTTTGCGCAACATGCGAATCGCGGTGGGAGACGTATGGAAGATATTTACGTCGAGGCGTTCCGCGATGCGCCAGGGACGGCCGGCGTCGGGGAACTGTGGCACGCCCTCGTAGAGAACACTGGTGGCCGCCAGAGAAAGCGGGCCATAAACGATATAGGAATGGCCAGTAATCCAGCCGATATCGGCCATGCACCAGTAAACGTCTTCGGGATGAATGTCCTGATAGAACTTTGCGGTGCCGGTGACATAGGCAAGATAGCCGCCGGTACGATGCTGACAGCCCTTGGGTTTACCCGTGGTGCCGCTGGTGTACATAAGGAATAGCGGATCTTCGGCTTCCATCGAGACGGGGTCAACGATCCGGTTGCGATAGTCTTTCAGGACTTCGTCCACAAAGTAATCGCGCTCCAGAATCATGGGCGAGTCGGAAGTGTACTTGTGGGGATAGCGCTTCCACACGAGCACTTTGTCGATATGTTGGCCTTCTTTCTTGGCGGTCTCGACGGCGATATCGGCGCTAGCCTTGTGGTCAACCCAGCGACCGTTGCGGTGGTAGCCGTCCATGTAGATGAGGACGCGGCTGCCGGAGTCTGCGGCGCGAAGGCCGCAAGCTTCGCCAGAGAAACCACCGAAAACGACGGAGTGGATGACGCCGAGGCGCGCGCAGGCCAGCATGGTCACAGGAAGCTCAGGAACCATGGGCATGTGAATGGTGACGCGATCGCCTTTTTGCAGACCGGCAAACTCACGCAGCATCGCAGCGACTTCGTTCACGCGGCGATAGAGTTCCTGAAACGTGATGACGACGTGATTCTCATCCTCGGGTTCAGGGACGAAGATCAGGGCAGCCTTGTTCTTCCACTTGGCGAGATGGCGGTCGACGCAGTTGTAAGAGGCGTTGAGGCGCCCGCCGACAAACCATTTCCAAAACGGGGGATGGTTGGTGTCGAGAGTGGTGTGCCAATACTGGTCCCAGTGAAGGAGCTCGGCGTACTCGCGGAAGCACTCCGGAAAATTCTTTTCGCTGAAGCGGTCGACGAGACGAGGGTCGTTCAAGTTCGCCTGGGCGATGAAGCGGGCCGGCGGGCGAACGTATTCCTCTTCTTTCCAGTGCACGGCGATCTGTGCTTCGGTAAGTCCCTGTTTCTTGGGGCGGACTTCACGGGATTTCCGCTCGGGTTGCTTCTTTTCCACTATTTTCGGCACGGCATTCACTCCACAGAAGAGATGGACGGTTCCTTGCCCGAACCCACGCGTGCGGAGCAGCACGCGGCCAACATAGGGCGGCGCCAGGGAACGAAACCTGGTTCGGACCTAGAGCACAAATCATGCTCCTAGTGGAGTTCGCGAGTCAATCGGAGGAAGAAGAGGCGGGTGTCGTGGGATATAAGCCAGGCGCGTCGCGGTTTCTACTTAATCCAGACGGTTTTGGCGTTCGTGAACTCGCGAATGCCGTAAGGTCCGAGCTCGCGTCCGTGACCGGATGCTTTCACTCCGCCGAAGGGGACGCGCGGGTCAGAAGCAACCATCTGGTTGATGAAGACCATGCCCGCTTCGAGTTCGTTGATGAAACGGGTGCGCTCGCCGGGGTCGTTAGTCCAAGCGCTAGCGCCGAGTCCGAAGCGGACATCATTGGCGATGGCAATCGCTTCGTCGATGTTCTTAACGCGGAAGATGCTAGCCACGGGACCAAAGAACTCTTCGCGATAAGCGGGTGATTCTTTCGGGATATTCGTCAGCACAGTCGGAGGATAGAAGAAGCCGGGACCGGAAGACGGGGAGCCGCCCGTCAGCACTTTGGCGCCAGCCTCGACGGTTTTCTGAACATCAGCATGCAGATCTTTCACGGCGTCGGCGTTGGCAAGGGGGCCAACATCGGTTTTGGGGTCGAACGGGTCGCCAAGCTTGAGGGCTTGCATGCGGCGGACGAATTCCTTTTCGAATTGGCCGGCGATCTGTTCATGAACGATAAAACGTTTCGCGGCAATGCAGGATTGCCCGTTGTTAAGGACTCGGGCTTTCACCGCGGCGGCGGGTGCCTCGTCGAGATTCGCGGAAGGCATGACGATGAAAGGGTCGCTGCCGCCTAGTTCAAGGACGACTTTCTTGATGCGCTTTGCGGCGGATACTCCCACCTGGATGCCTGCTTGCTCGCTTCCCGTAAGAGTAGCGGCAGCGACGCGAGGATCGTTCAAAATGCGGTCGACCTGCGCCGCACCGATGAGGAGAGTTTGGAAAACGCCGTCAGGGAAACCGGCGCGCGTGAGAATTTCTTCAATTTTAAGTGCGCATTGCGGGACGTTGGAGGCGTGCTTGAGCAAGCCGACATTGCCCGCCATCAAGCCCGGGGCGATGAAACGAAAGACCTGCCAGAGGGGATAGTTCCACGGCATGACGACGAGGACGATTCCGAGCGGCTGGTAATGGATATAGCTCTTTGAGGCGGTAGTTTCGATGACTTCGTCTTTGATAAAACCTTCAGCGTGTTGCGCGTAATAACGGCAAGCCGAGGCGCATTTTTCTGCTTCAGCAATCGCGGAGCCGAGGGTTTTGCCCATCTCGAGACTCATGAGGCGCCCGAGGTCTTCCTTCTCGGCATCAAGAATATCGCCGGCTTTGTTCATCCAGCGGGCGCGGTCGGCAAAAGAGGTTTCGCGGAAAGAGTGGAAAGTGTCGCTGGCCTTGGCGATTTTTTCATCGACCTGCGCGTCGGTCAGCGCGGTGAATGTTTTGAGGACTTCGCCAGTCGCAGGATTCGTGGTTGCAATGGCCATGAGGCAATCTCCAATTGGACAGGAATTGAGACGAGTATTCTAGTCGAAACCTTACTTTTTTTCAGTAGGGATTTGTTTGCAAGATTTGGAGGCGCACCGCCAGGGGCTGCGCCGCCGCTATTTAGTGGGTATGTTCCTTGTAGATTTTCTCGCCGGCGGGAATGGCGATCTTCATGCGGTTGCCGGGCAAGGGAAGAGGGCAGGTAGTGAAAGGGTTATAGGCACACGGTGGGTTGTAAGCCTTGTTGAAGTCCAGATCGACGGTCTTGCCTTGGGGAGTGGTTTTCGGCGGCTCGGTGTCGATAAAGCGTGACGCCGGATAGGTCTCTTTGCCCGCAGTCAAATCGCGGAATACAACAAAGAAGCCACCATCCTTGTTCTGTTCGACCTCGAGATGAAAATCCTGGCCACGCAAAGAAAAGCCCAAATATCCAACGATCTCGAGTTTAATGGGATCACCAAGAACATTCTGGGAATCGAGTTGTTTGGGTGATTCATAAGGGACGTAACGAGCAGTGGTGTGGTAGGACTCCTCCACGGGAAACCAGTGCAATCCGCTAAATTCTTTGCGCAACTTGCTGTTTTTGTCTTTCAAGCGAATGGCGAGCCGGTTGCCACTGGCATGGACATAGAGAGTGAGGTCGCCGAGCACAAGACGGTCGCTGGCAACGTCGGGACGCAGTTCGGCAGTTTGCACCGGCGTGCCATTGCGGGTGACGACGACACCGGGCTCGATTCGCGCGGTGGTCTTCTCGCCATGGAATTCAAAAACACCGGCATGGGGCGGCGCGCTCGAAGGGAGCACGATCTCGTTCGAAGGGTCGGAACCGAAGCGGTTGGCGCCTTCCTTAAGCCAAAACAGCCCGGAAACTGTGAGCCATCCGGTGTCGGAGGTGAGGGAAGCCTGATAAGCCTGGCGCCAGTCTTCAACCGACTGCCGGTAAGCGGCGTCTGCGAAGAGCAGGTGCGCCGTAGGGAAAATGATTGCCGCGAACCACGCAACTCTGTTTAGGAGGAAACGCCGGTACATCCGTTAAAAGTACCTTTTGAGGGAAACTGGCGTCAATCCCGCGAGGTAGCGAGGTCACACGGTGTGTTGAGTGGGCCGATGAAGCCGCACCTGCAAGTCACTGCATTGCAGCAGAATTTCCAGCAAGCGCGAGCGCTCGAGGTTGTTCAGTGGCTCATGCCGCAGACAGACGAGAAGGGTCTGATTCGCGCACTCCTGCAACAAGGTGCAAAGGCGCAGGGCCTCCTGTGCGTCGATGTGCAACCTGCGAACGAATGGCTCAATGCTGTCGAGCCGTTCATAGCACGCCTTCAGAAAGTGTTCGAGGCAGAATCCGCGTCCTGCCATAACCACAAGGGCCTGATTGCCGCATGCGTTGTCGGCGCAACGAGAAGCGAGGGGAGCCCTTGCAGTGCCCGTAGCAGCGGAATGCACACTCTGGTCCGAATAACGCACGGGTTCTCTCACTTTCCACAAACGGAAGCGCGAAGGCTATTGCAGGTGAATGGAGTTTTCACGCCCGGCAACCTGGGACTTGGGATGAATTCTGGCAGGTAGCCGATCTGGCGCCGCAACAAAGGAAGCGAAGCGACGGGTACGAACGGAGCGGTCGACATATGGGGTGAGCCAGCGCCGCAAGCGCGCTTCACCTTCTCCGCAAAGCGCAATACGGTTCGAGCCGGTCCACAGAGTAATGATCGTAACCAAGCGGGATTCCTGCTCCGAAACGAGAACCATGGACCCCATGAAGCCATCGGTATCGCGAAAGGCATGGCGCATGGCCATGGGGATTTCCACCTGAATTCCTTCCGCTCTGCCCGGAAGGGCCACGAATTCCAAACTGTGGGCGATGATTGCGGGAGAAGCGAGCGCCGCGCTTTCTTCGCTGCTCGGGGAAGAAGCTACCTTCCTGGCAGAGGTGTCGTTGGTTTGAGAACGCTCCTTGCAGAGCAATTCGTCCGAAGAAATGGGCGGCGTTGAATAGCTGCTGATCTGAACTGGGCTTGCCACGAAACCTCCATGAATCCCCTCCTTCTCGTAAAAAAAGAGGGGCGCGCCTTGGTCAGGGTCCAGTAGACGCGCCCTGGGGAACCTGAGTTGGTGACTGTGTCTCAGGCAAAGGGAACCGCTGTGCAATTGGTTCCTCTTGGCAAGTAGTGCGCGGAGTGTGCAAAACGTTTCATTTCGGGTAAACCGATGGGTGATTGCGTGTTACGGGGGGCAAAGATATACTCGCGCCGATTGTCCCGAGGGAGTTTTGGAGCTTTTTACATTTGATAAAGCCTATGTTGATCGGTTGAGGAATGGGGAACCGGCAACCGAACAGCACTTTGTGGCGTACTTTGGGCACCTTTTAGGAATCATGCTCCGGGCGCGGTATTTGCCGCCGGAGAAGGTGGATGATGTCCGCCAGGAGACTTTGACCCGCGTCATCGCGATATTGCGACGCGAAGGCGGTGTGCGGCAACCCGAGCGGTTTGGGGCATTCGTCAACTCCATCTGCAAGAACGTATTGCGGGAAAGCGCGCGCGATTGGCATCGCAGCCAGGCCCTGCAACAAGATCATCTGGAGCTCCCGGACAAGATTGTGGACCTGGAGAAATCCTTAATCCGGCAACAAACCAAAGAAAAAGTGAGGGAGATCCTGGGGGAGATGAAGCCCCGCGACCGTCAGTTGCTGCGTTCCTTGTTCCTGGAGGAACGCGGAAAGGACGAGGTTTGCCGGGAATTTGGGGTGGACCGGCAATATCTGAGGGTTCTGCTGCACCGAGCGAAAGAACGTTTTCGCTCTTGTTTCGCCCAAGAGGCAGAAAAATTGCCGTTGGCATCAGCAAAAACCGAGACAGGGTGATACGAATTTGCCTCGACATGCACTATCTACTGGACAGGGAATATGGACCATTCAGACGTAGTGCGGCTACAAGCCGTCGAGAAGTATGTGTTGGGAGAGTTGCCAGCGGACACCCGGGATGAATTTGAAGAGCATTATTTTGACTGCAGCGAGTGCGCGACGGACGTAAGGGCCTTGACAACGTTTATGGCCACGAGCCGGGAGATCCTAGCCGAAGGAGTTCGTTCGAAAACCGTCGAGACAGCACGGTCGGTAGAACCCGCTGCGGGCCGCGGCTGGCTTGCCTGGTTTCGGCCGGTTATTGCGGTGCCGGCGATGGCGGCGCTGGCGCTGGTGATTGTGTTTCAGAATTTCGTGACGATTCCAGACCTGAAGAGAGGGAGCGAAGTGGGAAGCGCAGCCCAAGCGTTTGAGTCGTCTTTTCACTTGCAAGGGGCTACACGAGGAGACAGGGCTTCCAAGGTCGCCGTTGCCCCACGTGAGAGTTTCGCGCTGGACTTCGACTTCACTCCGGCGGTAACTTACCAGAGCTATACGGGTAAGCTGGTGGACGGGACAGGCACAGCGCTAATGAGTTTCCCGGTCGGCGGAGAAATGGCCAACAAAGAAATCCACCTGGTCGTAGCGGGAGGCAAGGTCCAGCCTGGAAAATATGAGCTGGTGTTTCTGGGTGAAAACGGGTCGGATAAGAATCCCGTGCCGCGGGAAGTTCAGCGGATACCGTTTATAGTGGAAAGCCGTCCATAGTTGGTGCAAGAACTCGCAGCACAATTCCCTAGTGGAGGGTCCCCAAATGACTCATCACGTTACCCCCTTTTTTTATCATGCCTGCGCGAACGCCTTCAGCGCTCACTTTACGAGGCCAGTCGATCGCCTGATTGAGGTGCAGGCCGGGACTTCTCTGCCAATAACGGGAGGGCACGGCAGTGCGCGTGTCGAGAATTTCCGGTTCGACGGATTTGCATCCTTCAAAGTTGCATACTCGCAAGTTTCCGGCAGCGAGAAATTCGTAACGGATGAAAAAGGGAAGGAGCACTGCATTCACACGACACAGGCGACGTCGGTGGTGGAGGGCTTGAATATTCTTGACGTGATTACGGCGGACCGCGTAGTGTCCCGCTTGGCATCCAGCTACGAATCAGGCGATGAACCCGAAAGCGTGTGGCTGGGAAGCCGCTTCGATAATCTGCAGATCGCGGGCTGTAAGATCGAAGTTGAATTGCACCACGAGTTTGGACCAAAGCTCAAGACGTTCGACCTCGCTATTGAGGAGTTTAAAAAGAACAAAGAATTCAGGAAAATGGCCGAGAGTCCCTTGGGCGCATGGAAGCTGCCTGACAAAATTGAACGGCATGGAGTCATTTGTTGCTCCTTAGTCAAAACGCTCAAACCCGAGAAGTGCCCCGGCGTCGAACACCTCGGGCACCACGGGCACGTATTGGTGGTACCGGAGTTCGGCAAGGTCCATCTGGCGGAACTCGTCCTGACGCACGGCAGCAAGACGCTGACGATGATTCGCTTCGAGCTGGGTTCTCCCAATGGTGGCGGAGGCACGGCCGGACAGTCCGGCACCAACGGCCGTCCGCCGGGCTCCTCGTAATCGTAGTTGTTCTCTCCCTGGTTTCGGCAGGCTGCGGAGTTCGCAAGGAACCTAACACGGTTTATGAAGATGCGTGGCTGAAGGTCAAACAGGGCGATTTGACAAGCGCCACGACTCTGGTGGACAACGCTCTGAAGGGCTACGGGTCGGAACAATCCGAGTGGTATTGGAAATTCACGGGAATCAAAGCGCACATTTTCGAGTTGCAGGGCGAGTATAAGGAGGCTTTGGCGCTCCTTGACGCTGAACCGCCAGACACGTTGCGGGATTCCGAGTTCGCGATCCGGCGGAAATTGACTCAGGCGCTCTCGCTGGCAAATATGCAGCGTTCGAGCGAGGCCGCTTCCCTCATCGCTCAAGCGGAGAGCCTTGTAGAGACGAAGCAGCCAGCTTTAGCGGGGGAAGTCGCTCTGCGCAAGGGTACGGTGTGTTTCCTTGCGGACGATCTGAAATGCGCCGAGGTTGCCTATCGCGGGGCGTTACTTGGCGCTCGCCAACACCAGGATCCCTATTTCGAGGCCGCCGCGCTGAGCGGCTTAGGGATCGTCGAAACCAAGCTACAACGTTACGATGAGGCGGTGGAGTCGTATCGCACTGCACTGCCGGTGGCCCGGACTGCCGGAGCTCGATACTACCTCGCGCAGATCTTGGGAAACACGGCGTGGTGCTACCGCAAACTTGGGGATTACGAAAACGCTCTGACGTTGTACAAGCAGGCTGAAGAGGTGTCTAGCCAAGCGCATCTCACAGCCGAACAAATTTACTGGCTTGCGGCGATTTCGAACGCATATTACGAGCAAGGCGATCTGGAGGAGGCGCGCCGGTACCTGCAGCAAGGTCTGGGCGTGGCGCGTGGGCAGGACGATAAGACAATTCTGATTCAGTATTTGAATGGACTAGCTGGCATTGCTTTGGACACAGGGCAGGTTGAGGCAGCGGCAAGTTACTTGGCAGAAGGGTCGGGTTACGCCAGTAAGGGGCTAGACGCCGCAACAGCTTTGGATCTGGCAATGGTCGACGCCACGATTAAGCGAAGACAGGGGCAATTTGCCGCAGCAGAAAAAATGTTTTTGAGCATTGTCGCTGACTCAAAGAGCGATTCTTCCCAAAAATGGGGAGCGCAAGCCGAACTCGCGGCTCTTTACGTTGAAGAACACGACGACGCCAAGGCCGAGGCTCAGTACCGAAATTTGCTGGCGACCGTCGAGGAAGTGCGCTCGTCGGTCCGGGCAGAAGAACTGCGGATGTCCTTCATTTCTGCAGTCATCACGCTGTACGACGACTATATCGATTTCCTTGTAAGGCATCACCGGGTGCTCCAGGCACTGCAAGTGGCTGAATTGAGCCGTGCCCGTACGCTCGCGGAAGGTCTAGGGAAACCGGAAACCGCTTCGACGAAGGCGACGGAGGTTCATCCTCAGGAAATCGCGCGGCGGCTCAACTCCGTTCTGTTGTTCTATTGGGTCGGAAGGACCAATTCCTATCTGTGGGTGATCTCGGCGGGCAAATTGACGTGCCTGCGGCTGCCAACAAAATCGGAAATCGATCTGCCCCTTCAGAATTATCGGAAGGCAATTCTGGAGAGTCGAGACATTTTGGGATCGAGAGACGAAAACGGGCAGAAACTGTACGGGCTCCTTCTCTCCCCGGCCCAGAGCCTGATACCGAAAGGATCGCGCGTGGTGGTGGTTCCCGGGGAAGGCCTGTATGGACTCAATTTTGAAACGCTGATTGTGCCCGATGCCACGCCACACTATTGGATCGATGATGTAACCCTGTCGGAGGCTGGGTCACTGACACTACTGTCTGCCGCGGCGGAGAGATCGCCGGAAGCGAAAAAGAATCTGTTGCTTGTGGGGAATCCCGAACCAGCCGTCCCGGAATTTCCGGTACTCGCACAAGCGCAGCTGGAAATGCAGAAAGTGTCGGCACATTTTTCGCCGGGCCAATGCAAAGTGCTCGATGGAAAGCAAGCGACCGCCTCCGCCTTTTTGCACAGCGAGCCGCGACAGTTCTCTTATTTGCATTTTGTGACGCACGGAACGGCAAGTGTGGCCCAGCCGCTCGAGTCGGCCGTGATCCTGAGCCGCGAAGGAGACTCCTACAAGCTTTATGCGCGAGACATCGTGGCGCATCCGCTGGATGCCCAGCTGGTGACGATTTCCGCGTGCAATGGAGCAGGGACTCGAGCGTATGCCGGCGAAGGGTTGGTAGGGTTGTCCTGGGCGTTCTTGCGAGCGGGGGCCCACAACGTCATAGCGTCGCTGTGGGAAGTCAGTGATGCTTCTTCGACGGGGATATTGATGGACAAGCTATACGATGGATTGGATAAGGGGGAAGATCCTGCCGTCGCCCTGCGGAATGCGAAGCTTTTTATCCTCAAGTCCAATTCGGCGAGCGTGTTTCGCAAACCGTTCTATTGGGCGCCATTCCAACTCTACGTAGGCCACTAAATGGGTGGCACTGCGCCCGTCTCTGGAAAGTCACTCCTGCGGTGCCGCGACTCCGGTCACTTCACGGCGTTCAGACATGGTGCCGTCAGGAACAATCACTGCGACCCACGGCGTATCTGAAGAAGCGATGTGGGCGTGCCAGATGACTTCGCATCCATTCGCTGATGCCAGATCGACCTCCTGCTTTGCGGCTTCTGCTACGACAAGGTTATCCGTACGAATCGCAAAGGCGTGGTGGCCAATCCCGTCACATTTGACACGAATGGCGATCTCATTCTTTGCGATCGATTGAGAGGTGACCTGGCAATCAAAGTGTTGGCCGGCCCGCAAATCTACGCGATAGGCTTCACCGGGCAATACTGTGAGAGCTTTCCGCGCTGAGTTCTGTGTGACTTGGTAGTGGCCTTCCGGGATTTTGCTCTCAAACGAGCCGTCTGCTGCAGTCACACTCACGGCGATCGTCTTTCCGGTGCGAGTTTCCCGGAATTCGACAGGTGCTTGGCTATTTGGGTCGACGACACCCCGCACAACAGCCGGCACACTGACATCCTGCATCACCCATATCCACTGGCCGACGGGTTGGGTCCACACTTCTTTGTAGGTCCAGCAAATCTGCGTTGGCCAATAGGGTGCGTCATCGAAACCCTTGGTTTGCACTCCGACGGGAAGAGCGCCAACCATTTGGCCGGAACGGACGCTGTAGAGCGGGGTCCAGTCGTAGCCCTCGCCATACATCAGGCTCGCGGCGAATGGGTTTCGTCCCACGAACCATTGGGCTTGGCGCTGTGCGAGATCCATGGATTCGAGATCGCCGCGTAGTCTTCCAGCCGCAGAGAGCGCTTTGGTCTGCGAGAGCAATACGCTGGAGTTTCCGCGAAAGTCGAACCAGACCGGGAAGCGCCGCAGGTAATATTCACCGCCGAGAGGAACGCCGCGCTTTACTTCTTCTACATAGGCGTCTCGATCGGCCGCCCGTAGAGGCGTCCAGTTCTTGGCCTCGGGAATCAGGCGCGCTTCGCTTTCGCGGTAGATGCCCGCCGGAAGGACGGAGTACGGTTTATCGAGCATCGCAGCCGCTTTCAAGTAATACTGCGAGTGCAGCACGACGGCCGAATACCATTGCATCCAGTTGGGATGATCGGGAAATGCCTCGCACAACTGAACCAACGCGACGATTGGCTCCTGCTCCTGCCCCATATGAAAGCGGTGAAATAGGTTTTCGCGTTTGGGGCCGGTGTAGAAATAGCCGGTCAGGGGAGTGGTCCATGGCTGAAGCTTGCGCTCCTGAGAAGCGAGAATGAGGTCCCCCAAAGCAACAGCTTCGTCTTTGTATTGCTGTTGCTTGGTGGTGGCATATAACTCGACGGAAGCGATTACCCCGTACGAGATTTGTTCGAGAGTATCCTTGGCTCCATAGACTTCGGGCAATGGTTGAGCGGCTTTGAGTCCTTCTACGGCGAACTTCCAGTCTTCTTCGGCGGTGACCAAGCTACGATGAGATAGTTCGGGATCACTTTGTTTCAAGACGCGTGCCGCGAGCGCTTCGACTCCGGCAACGCGGAAGTTCCACTCCGGATCGTTGACGGCTTTTCCGAAGCGGTCATCCCCGGTGCCCATGATGCCGTCGGTCCAATAACTCACGAGTTGGCCCGTGCTGCGAAAGCCATCGCCGAATCGTGTTTTCAGCACCCAGTGCAGTCCCCATCGAGCTTCGTCGAGAAGCCGTGCAGTCAGTGCGGGGTCGGCGTTCTGGCGCCTCAGGTTGTCCGCGAGAGATAACAAGCCATAGACCATGCCCGGAGTGTTGCCGGTCGCGGAGAGATCGCCGGCGTCGTGATAACCGCCGTTGACAACGATGCGTTTGTCATCGTGAGTGGTGTAGACGTCGAGATGGCAGACACCGTGAATTCCTGGGATGACAGTGCCGCAGCGCTCGCTGTACATGAAATTAACGGCCTTCCAGATGCTGCTGCGCCACGCGTCGTCGCCGACGCGAAAGGAACGAGTCAGCGTGTCCCCAGCCTTAATAAGGTAGGTGCCGGGTTCGCGAATTTCCGAGAAATCCAAGACCTGATAGACCCCGAGAGGTGTGGTCTTCTGCTCGACGGGTTTCGTCAGACTAATTTGGCCGGTTTGTTCATCGATGATCGAAAACTGCGAAGCTTTGAGGTCACTGGCGATCGCGGATTTAGTTGTACCGAGGGTGTATCCGCTTTGGCTGAAGGCGATTTTGCCGGGAGCTACGGCCCAGCCTTCTACGTGATCCGCAACGACTTTTTCCAACTCCAGTTGATCGACGTCAAGGATGGTCTGATCGCCGGGATCGGGATATTTCTTGGGCAGGCTATACGCGAAATCGAGCGCGGTTACGCGCTCGCGATCGAGGGGAGCAATTTCCCAGACAACGTGGTTCCACGAATGATTACGCAATGGAATGGATTCGTGGCGGCCTTCGTTGTAGCTGTCCGGCAATTTGTGCGCGCCGTCATTGTGCAGTGTCAACGAACAGGAGAGTGCGGGCGCACCCACGACGTCCGGGTAGACCCAAAGCGAAATGCGGTTGTAGGCGGTCCAATCCTCATTGTTGAACTTCCGCGTGACCACCAAGTCTTCCCATTCTCCCGCACCTTCGACCTGTGCCACGTTGGTGGTCGAGCGAATTCGTAAGGAACGCTGGCCTTCCTTGACATGGTCGCTCGCCAGAGCCATCTCACCGGCGCCGCTGAACGCCCAATTGGTCAGCTCCTCCATTCCGTCGAGCAAGCGAAAATTCAACACTTGTTTGTTGAGCCAGCGAAACTCGGCGCCATCCTCGTACTTCTCGTGTATCGGCATGACCGGGGCCGGCTCCTGCGAGTGCGTCAATCCCGCCAACCCGAGCGCAGCCGTCAGCAATCCGATACTCAAGCGCCTTGCTTTCCGCCCTGCCCTGCTATTGAGGAACGTCATCATTTCTCTCCCGGACTCTCGGACCGTGCCACGCTTTCCGCCGCTTGCCGTTTGTTCAGTTTGGTTTCGCTCCCGCCATTTCCAGAGCCCACACCGCTGCCGGGCGCATATACATCGAAGCCCGGAAGTTTCCTTGCTCGTCCCACGCTTCCGGCGTGCGAAACCAGTAGCCCTTCTTTTCATAGATGACGCGATAGATGCCTTGCGCCGTCTGATACGCTTCATCGCGCAGGCCCGCGCGCCACAGCAGCGCCGCAAGAGCGAAGGTAGTGCCCACCCAGACTTCGGGCGCCTGTTCGTTGTCGCGGATCATCGAGCCATCACGGTTCATGCCATTCGCTGCGCCGGCTTCTCCATTCGCGAACTGGAGGACATTCACCTTGAAGATGGTCTTCAGCGCCCTTTCCTGCATCTCGTGAGGCACCAGGTCGCCGAGTCCTGTCAGATTCGCGTACCACTGGCCGGCCAGTTGATCGGCCTGGATACTGTCGCGATTGGCGCTTTCCGTGTCGTACCGGAAATATTCTCCGTTCCACAGCCGGTCGATATAGGTCTTCTGCGCCTTTTCGAATTTCGCGTGGTAAAGCGCAACCGCTTCCGAGTCATGCAACGCCAGAGCGGTTTCCTCCGCGGCGCGCAGTGCGCCCAGCCACAGGCCTCCGCAGTAGGCACTGACGCCCCGCACCACCCAGGAGTCGTAGGTCTGGTCTGGAAATCCCGAATTCTCCGGAATGCCGCCGCCGCGGTCGTATTCCTCCAGGTGCGCGATCGCCGCGCGCATGGCGGGCCACTGCTCGCGCAGAAATGCAATATCTTTCCGTCCCGTCAAAACGTAATCGCGATATACCATGAGCACGAATTTCGAATTGAGATCCTTCCATTCATTGGTGTCTTGCCAGCCCGGCTCGTTTACCGCAAAAAACGGATCGCCTTCAGGCACGCCGAGGTCGTGCGGCACGACGCCTTTCTTCTTACGCATGTGCAGGCTTGGCTCGCCGGTCTGCAGACCCTTCCAAACCCATTGGCCTTTTTCGGGCCACTCGCGGGCGACGGTGGCGCCGAATTCGCGAAGCACTTGCTTGTCGATTTCCGGCCAGAACTTCACCAGGGGCAGGGAAGCATAGAATCTGACGTCGAGCGTCCCGTAATACGCGTAGTCAAAGCACTCGAGTAGCGCGAACGACGCTGGCACCGCTTTCTCCCGTCCCTCGGGCCTTCCCCAGAACGAACCACCATCCGTCAGCGTGTACAGTTCGTTGAACAGCATTCCGCGATACCACAGCGGCTGGCTCTCGTCATTCACATACGGCGCCTGCCAGGTGTCGATGGCCCGGCTCCAATCGCCGGCGTTGCGAAGACCGTCGCGCGCGACGGCCCAGGCGCTCTCGCCACTCGTTCCATAGAACTCCGTGTATTTGCGATTCCACCGGCGCCCCTCTCCGAATTCCACGATGGGGAAATCCCAGGCAATCACCATCGGCACGATCTTTGTTTCGCCGGGTTGCAGCGTGAATCGGACCGCGACCGCGCCAGCCAGCTTTTCGCTGTCACTGACCCACGAAACGTTGCTGTTGGCAAGGCGCCCGTCTTTCGAGAAACGGTCCCAGACCGCACGGCCGTCCCCTTCGGCCGCATACGTGGTCTGATACGTCACCTCGACTCCGGCTGTCTCCAACGCCGCAATGGCGAACTGTCCGTCGGCTTCCGACAACTGTTTGCCGGTGCGATTCCGTTCGAAAACGATTCCTTTCATCGTTCCCGCCCCCAGAGCTTCGCTCGCGTACCGGTTGTGATTGCCCTGATTGGGTGCGCCCTGAAAATCGCGCGTGAATGTGCGGAACCAGCCCACCATGTTAGTCCACGACAACAGCACTGATACGGTCACGGCATGGCGCGTTGGGTTCTGTGCGTGCCAGCGGTACACCGCCACCGGGTAGCTCGATTCACGGTAATTGTCCGGCAATACTGGCGAAAACTGCTCAAGCGTCACGTTCGCTGGGAATTTTTCCCATCGGTAGGCGAACCACGACTTCGGGTAGAGCGCCGCATATTCGCCAGCGCCGACAGGATAATCCCACTCCCAGCGGGATAGCGCTCCGTTCTTGGGGTGGTCGGTCATCAGCACGCGCGCCGTTCCTTGCGCTTCGCCTTCGGACTGCTGAAACATCGCGAATTGATTTGCGCTGACTGTAGCGTACTTGTGTACTCCCGCCTTGACGTGCCAGCGCGCAAAGTCTCCTCGATACGTTCGAGAGAACGTGCCGGAGCCGAAGCCTCCCACGGGCGCGCCTTGCCAGAATCCGTCGTCGATGTCGCCGTGGACGCGGGTGACTCCGGGATTTTCCAGTGGTAAGCCCAGCGGGCGCGTCCAGGCTGCTTTGGGAATCAAGCTCCGTTCCTGGGCGGAGGCTGCCGCAAGCCCCAGTAAAAACAGGGGCGCCAGGCAGAGTGCGCGTGTTCGCTTCATGGTTCTTCCTCGAATGGACAGTTCGCGGTGACGCCGGTGCAACGCGGCCGGACCCATTTCGCCACGCCTGCTGCCGGACTTTGTAACGTTTATTAAGTTAGTCCTTTGGACGTGGCAATTGCAAGATGTCTCGATCTGCAATCCTTCGGAATGACACCGGTCGAAAGAGCCGGACCGATCAATGACGTTGCCGGAGTTCAAGCTGCTCTGGAACAATCGAGCAACGCAATCCGCGAAGCTCTGAAGCCGTAACGAACCGAAGGGGCAGCCACATCATAAGTGTCGCTGCCCCTATTCCAACGTGAGCCACTCCGAGGCGCAGCAGGTTGCAAAAGCTGTTCGAAGGATCTCGAGAAGTTCTAACGCCAAGTCACCGAACCTATGCAGCTAGAAGACGAAGGAAAGGCCATTACGGCCGGCAATACCGTCACCAGGCCTCTCTACACTCAATCGGGGAATGCAGAAATAGCTGCGTTTCTTGATGGAATGAATTGATTAAAGACAATTGGTCGGGGCGCCCGGATTTGAACCGGGGGCCTCCTGCGCCCAAGGCAGGCGCGCTACCAGGCTGCGCTACGCCCCGACAAGTCAGCATTCATTTTAAGGCATGCTCGCGGTTCTTGCCACCGGCTAGCGACAAAAGCGACTAGGCGCGATGAACGGCGTCGTTGAGCGCGCCATCAAAAACACCGGGTTCCGTACAAATGCGCATGATGCCTTGCAATTCGCTGAACCGGCGAACAAATTCCGCGGTTAGATTGATAAATCGCGATCCGGTAAGCATGGTAACTGAATGAAGTTTGGCGCGATTTCGGCCGAGCCATTTTGCCCAGTCGCCACTGACGTCGATGGATGCGCCACGAACTGCGCGAGCGTCGATGAAGAAATGAATGGGCAGGCTGTTCTCAAGCCATTCGCTGAGAGTTGCCATAGGAGCTTCACCAAATTCACCGATATCCGTTCCCGAGATTTTCAGAAGCACGACGCGAGGGCTGCATTGTTCGAGGGTGAGCGCGCAATGGACTCCTTCGTACTGCAGTTGCCGGCCGCCGACTAGTTGCTCCATGGTGAACTCCAGGTGCCCCGGAATTGGCGACGCGCAATGAGCGCGTAAGCCGACGCACGAAATTGTACTCGCAGTTGGATGCGATATGAGAACAATCGCAAAATTCAACAAGAATTCCGCAGTACAGCATCTTTCCATCTAAAAATACAGCCAAGTTTGTATGGGCAACAGCCAAGCAGGCTACGAAAGAGGCGGGCACCGGCAGTCCTAAGTGGATTCCCGGATTTTGTGTTTTGGCGATGTCTCCTAGCCTTAATCCGGAGTGAATGTCGCGTAGATCTCGCAATTATGAAATCTAAAAGAGAAGTAGACACGGAAGAAGGATTAACAGTCGTTTCGGGCAGTCTGAGTGAGCTGAGGGAGAAGGCGAAAGAGTGCCGGAATTGTGACCTGTGGAAAAATGCGACGCAGGCTGTCTTTGGCGAAGGGCGCGAAAGAGCTCGCATTCTGTTGATCGGCGAGCAACCTGGGAATGATGAAGATTTGCAGGGGCGCCCGTTCGTGGGCCCGGCAGGACGACTGCTAAACCGGTTGTTGGAGGAAGCAGGCATCGATCGGAAAGACGTGTATGTGACGAATGCGGTGAAGCACTTCAAGTGGGAACCGCGGGGGAAGCGGCGCATTCACAAGAAACCAAATGCGCGGGAGATTGAGGCGTGCCGGCCCTGGTTAGATGCGGAAATTGCCGAGCTGCAACCGCAAGTGATCGTTTGTCTGGGAGCCACGGCGGCCCAGACGATTTTAGGCCGCGCATTCCGGGTGACCGCGCAACGCGGTGAATTCGTAGAGTCGCCTCTGGCGAAGTATGTGATGGCGACCGTACATCCTTCATCAATCTTGCGCGCACCGGATGAGAAAACGCGCCACGAGCAGGAAGAAGAGTTTGTGAAGGATATGGCGCGGGTGGCCAAAATTAAGAAGTGATGTGCAGGTTGACAGGGGAAAGGTAAAAGCCTATCCTTTGCGTGGCGAATAAAAAGCGAATATGGCCACCCTTGCCTCAACTCGATTTCCCCTAGTTTCCAACGATTTTGGCCGCGGACTGGAAGGCTTCCGGCATCGCATTCCCGCAGAGCTGCAATCCACGGGGATTACAGAATTAGATGCACTCTTACAGGGCGGATTTCCCCGAGGATCGGTAATCGAGCTTTGTGGCAGTTCATCTTCGGGGCGCACGAGTGTCAGTTTTTCATTACTGGCGCAAGCGACAGCACGTCAGGAAACGTGTGCTTTCGTGGATGTTTCCGATTGCCTGGATCCTTTTTCATTGGCTGCGGCGGGAGTGGATCTGACTCGGGTGTTGTGGGTGAGATGCGGCAATCCGGAAACGATGGGTGCCGAAAAGAAGCCGGTTGCACCATCGAAAGCGGAAGCGAAGCCTCCGCATGGAAAAGCGAGAGAAAAAGCAAGCGGAGCAGCAGGATGGCAGCACCCGCGCGAATCGATTCGCGGGCTGGAAAATGCGATTCCGTCGGTCATCGGTAAGATGGAAAGAAATAAAACCTATTCGCAGATCGTGAAGCAAAAAGCCCCTTCGCCATCACGAGAGGAACTACACACAACACCAAAAGCGACAGAGTCATTTATGACGGATCGACCCTTTACGCGACGACCCTTGGGAAAGAACAAACCCTGGAAAAAACTGGAGCAGGCACTGAAAGTGACGGACTTGTTGCTGCACGCGGGCGGGTGGGGCGTGGTGGTAATTGATTTTGGAAATATATCCTGGGTGGATGCGCGGCGAATTGAATTGAGCACGTGGTTCCGCTTCCGGCGGGCGATTGAGAATACGCCGACGATTTTGCTGTTACTGGGGGAAGATTCGTGCGCGAAGAGTTGTTCTTCGGTGGTGCTGCGCTGCGAACGCAAATCGGAAAACTGGAGTTCGGCGTACGAGGAGAGATGTCCTGCAGAACTCCCTATGTTTCAAGGTTTCGAAATGGAAGGAAGAATTCTAAGTTCCAGAATTGGATTGCCGCCAATGGATTCTGCACAGTGGATAGCAAAAAGTTTATGGTCGAATAGTTTTTAATTCGGGTTCGTCTCTCTTCCTCTTCCACCCAAAACAGAGGTTGCGCTTGGCGTTTGCATGCATCTTCGTCCCTGATTTTCCGGTACAGGCGGTGGTACGGCTGGAGCCGGATCTTCGCGGGAAACCGGTGGTGATTTATCAGGGCGCGCCGCCGCTCACGCGCGTGTTCGGGACAAATTCTGCGGCCAGGGATATGGGCGTGGAATCGGGAATGACGAAATTGCAGGCGGAGGCTTGCGGGGCGATCGAATGGCGGTGGAGATCGGCTTTGCAGGAGGCAACCGCGCAAGCGGCGCTGCTCGACTGCGCGTGGACGATTTCGCCTCGCATCGAGCAGGGGCCGAAACGTGCGGAAGAGAGTTTGCTGGACACTGTGGTGTTGGATATTGAAGGCTGCGAAAAGTTATTCGGTTCCTACCTGAAGATTGCTAACGATTTGAAACGGGTAGCAGCCGAGGTCGGTTTCGAAACGCAGGTAGCGATTGCAGGAAATCCCGAGGCGGCTATCTGCGCGGCTCGCGGATTTGCTGAGATTACGGTAATCCCGGAGGGGAAAGAAGCGCAGGTTCTCGGGAAGCTATCTTTATCTTTGCTGGCCCTTCCCACAGAGCTCCTCGAAACCCTGCATCGGTGGGGTGTGCACACCTGTGGAGAATTTGCGGCGCTGCCGGAAATCGCGGTAATTGAACGCCTGGGACAGGAAGGAAAGCAGTGGCACCAACTGGCGCGAGGAAGTGAAGTGCGGCAGTTAATTCCGCAGGATTTCCCTTCGCAATTTGAAGAAGGCATGGATCTGGATTTTCCAGTGGATTTGCTGGAATCGCTCCTTTTCGTGGTGAACCGTTTGCTCGAGCAGTTGTGCTTGCGGCTGAGAATGCACGTACTGGCCACGAGTGAATTAAAAATTACTTTGACGCTGCAACCGGGCGATTCGCGTGGCAAAAACACGGAGGCTTTGCTGCACATCCGCACGCTGCGGCTGCCCGTTCCGGCAAAAGAAGCCAAATTTCTGCTGAAGCTGCTGCAACTGGATTTGCAGGCGCATCCACCTGGCGCACCGGTAACAAAACTTCACATTGTGGCGGTGCCGACGCGCTCGCGTACGAGACAGCTGGGACTATTTCTACCATTGAGTCCGGAACCGGAAGCGCTGGAAATTACTTTGGCAAGGATCGAGAACACGGTGGGAGAGGGACGGGTGGGGGCCCCGGCGCTCATGGATTCGCACCGGCCAGGAGCGTTTCAACAAGAACGGTTTGTTTTGCGCGAGGCTTCCGGAGAATTCACTAAAGCTGCTGAGCATTCGGTCCATCCGGTACTGCGGATTTTCCGGCCGCCACTGCCTGCAAAGGTGGAACTGAAGGAGAAAAAGCCGGCGGCAGTTGTTTGCGAAGGCGCGAAAAAAGCTGTGCTGGCCCATGCGGGGCCGTTTCGCGCGAAAGGTGGATGGTGGTCCGAATCGCCGTGGGCGCGAGACGAGTGGGACGTGTTGATTCCATCGCTGCGGCCAAAGTACGAGTCTTCGTTCGCTAACACTTCCAACAAAAAAGAAGAAACTGCCCTTTATCGAATTTATTTGGATCTGCGTTCGAATTCCTGGTTTGTAGAAGGGATTTACGACTGATGTATGTGGAATTGCATGCTCGGTCTGCATTCAGCTTTCTGGAAGGAGCCTCGCTTCCCGAAGACCTAATAGCAGTGGCAGCAAACCATGGCATGCCCGCGGTGGCACTCCTTGACCGGGATGGCGTTTATGGTGCGCCCAGATTTCATGTGGCGGCCCAAAAGTGCGGGATCCGCGCACATATTGGAGCGGAAATTTCTGTTATCGATCTGGGACCGCAGGCGGCATTGCCTTCGTGGATACCGAACAAAATTCCGGCTCGGCCGGTGCGGTTGCCTTTGCTGGTGAAAAATCGCATGGGTTACCAGAACCTGTGCCGGCTAATCACGAAATATAAGTTGCGCGAAAAAGAGAAGGGAACGGGTTCGGCCACTCCGGAGGAAATTGCCGAACACGCCGAAGGATTAGTTTGTCTGACCGGAGGAGAGGAGGGAATTCTTGCGGCGGCTCTGGCACACGAAGGCTATGAGAAAGCGCAAACGAATTTGAAGAAGCTGATTCAATGGTTTGGGCTGGGGAACGTTTATGTCGAAATGCAGCGCCACTTCGACCCAATGGAAGAACAGCGGAACCAGGCAGCGGTTCGGCTAGCGGAGAGCCTGAATCTGCCCTTGCTGGCAACGAACGGTGTGCGATATGCGCAGTCCGGTCACCGCGAGATCCAGGATGTATTCACCTGCATTCGAAACTATTGCCAACTGGAAACAGCCGGGCGGCTATTGGAGCGAAATGAAGAACGGCATTTGCGTTCGCCGAAGGAGATGCGGCAACTGTTTGCGGATGTCCCAGAAGCAATTACCAACACGATAGAACTTTCCTCTCGCCTGGAATTTACGCTCGAGGATCTGGGCTACGAGTTTCCACGCTATCCGATTCCTGTCGGGGAAACCATGGACTCGTTCTTGCGAAAGCGTGCGGAAGAGGGCTTTAGCGAGCGATACGCGTCAAAAGGGGACCAGCTCTACGAAAAAGCGGCCAGGCAGGTGCAACGCGAGCTGCATCTCATCGAGAAGCTGAAATTGGCCGGCTATTTCCTGATTGTCTGGGACATGGTGCGCTTCTGCAAGGAGCAGGGAATTCTGGTGCAGGGACGCGGGTCGGCGGCGAACAGCGCAGTTTGTTACTCGCTGGGGATCACAGCGGTCGACCCTGTTGGGATGGAGTTGCTATTCGAACGCTTCCTTTCGGAGGAGCGCGGCGAGTGGCCCGACATCGATTTGGATCTGCCAAGCGGCGACCAGCGCGAAAAAGCGATCCAGTATGTCTACCAACGCTATGGGGAACTGGGCGCGGCGATGACCGCGAATGTCATCACGTATCGCGGGCGTTCGGCGGCGCGTGAGGTGGGCAAAGTACTCGGTTTCGATGCCGAGACGCTGGATCGTTTGTCGAGTCTGGTGGGTAACTTCGAATTTCGGGGCGCGGAAGACAATTGGCAAACCTATTTCGAACATGCTGGGTTCGACTTGCGCCACTTTTTGATTCGCAAGTACCTGGAATTGTGCAATCGCATTCAGGATTTGCCACGCCACTTGGGACAACATTCGGGTGGCATGGTGGTTTGCCAGGGGCAACTGGATTCCGTGGTGCCGCTTGAGCCGGCGACGATGCCGGGTCGCGTGGTCGTGCAATGGGATAAGGATGATTGCGCGGAGATGGGCATCGTGAAAGTAGATTTGCTGGGGCTCGGAATGATGGCAGTGCTGGAGGAGTGCCTGCAGCTGATTCCGCGGCACTATGGCCATTCTGTCGATCTGGCGCAGATTCCCGCAGATGATACAACTGTGTATCAAACATTGCGAAACGCCGATACGGTGGGCATGTTTCAGGTGGAGAGTCGCGCGCAAATGGCGTCATTGCCGAGAAATGGGCCGACGAAATTTTACGACCTTGTAGTGCAAGTGGCGATCATCCGTCCGGGCCCGATTATCGGGAAGATGATGCACCCGTATATGCGGCGCCGGCAGGGGCAAGAGGAAGTCCGCTATGCACATCCGTCGCTGGAGCCAATTTTAAAGCGTACTTTGGGCGTACCGCTGTTTCAGGAACAACTCTTGCGCATGGCTATGGTAGCCGCAAATTTTACGGGGGGCGAAGCAGAAGATCTGCGGCGGGCGATGGGCTTCAAGCGTTCGGAAGCCCGCATGCGGGACATCGAAATTAAATTGCGAAACGGAATGCAGAGAAATGGGATTGATCCGCTGGTGCAGGAAGAGATCATCACGCAGATCACTTCGTTTGCGCGCTACGGATTTCCGGAATCGCATGCGGCAAGTTTTGCGCTGATTGCATATGCCAGCGCGTATTTGAAGTGCCATTATCTGGCGGCGTTTACCGCGGCACTGTTGAATAATCAGCCGATGGGATTTTATAGTCCGGCGACGATTGTTAAGGATGCGCAAAGGCACGGCTTGCGTGTAAGGCCAATCGATATTGTGCGATCGGATTGGTTGTGCACTATCGAGAATGGCACTAATAAAGAAGGGAAAGAAGTTCCATGTCTACGCGTGGGTTTACGCTATGTACGCGGATTGCGGGAAAAAGCGGCGCAGGGGATTCTTCGGGCGAGGAGCCAAAAAACGTTCGATGGAATAACGGATTTGGCGCAGCGCGTTCCGGAATTGCAGAAGGCCGAACTTGTAAACCTGAGTGAGGTCGGTGCGCTGAATTCACTAGGAAAATCAGTGCACCGCCGAACGGCTTTGTGGCAGGTGGAACGAGCTTCGCGTCCAGCGGGTCCCCTTCTGGATGCCATACCCGAGGAATCGGAAACATCGCCGCTGGAAAAAATGACCAATGAGGAACGATTGGTGGCGGATTTTCATGCTTCCGGTATGACAACCGGCCCTCATCCCATGGCTTACTGCCGCAAGAATCTGAAGGCCTTGAAAATCGAGCGAGCCTGCGACCTGGAACGCTTAGCCGATGGCGCGTATACGCGGGTGGCAGGATGCGTGATAGCGCGGCAAAGACCTGGAACGGCGAAAGGATTTGTATTTCTCAGCCTGGAAGATGAAACTGGCATCGCAAACATCATTATTCATCCCGATCTGTACGCGAGATACCGGCTAATTATCAACCGGGAAAAGTTTCTCCGGGTCGATGGAATTTTGCAGAATCAGGGCACGATTTCAATTAAAGCTGCCCGGGTGATGCCCGTATCCATTACCGCAGCGGAAACGGAATCTCACGACTACCATTAAGCCGAATCTATGTCGCAGAAACGGTTTGTTGCATCCGACGAGCTTGATTCAGGTGGTCCCGCAGAGTCGGCAAAGTCTGTGTTGCGAAAGATCGAATGGAGTCATTCTGACCCTGCTGGCTCTCTTTTTCGAAATCCTTCACATCGCCCTCATGGTCTCTTACCATCGCGCGAGCATAAGCACGATCAAACTGCGTCCCCTTCAGCTTGGCCAATTCGTCATACATTGCCTGGTCCTTGGTGGAGAGATCCGCTGGCAGAGTGATTCCCGCGGCTTGCGCCGCACGCTTCAGCTCTTCACCGGCTTTCGTGTGATCCTGCTCCATCCGCCGCCCGAATGACCTGACGGCATCTGACGATCCATTCTGTTGGGCGAGTTGTCCCATCTTTACCTCAGCCATACCGCCTTGCGCGGCTTCCGCGGCGAATTTGCTATCCGCAGATGAAGACGAAGACTGGCCTAACGCGAGGAGCGGTACGGACAGAAAAAGTAAGAGAAAGGCGTCGGCGAGCAGGAAGGAAAAATTGCGATCTTTGTGATTTTTGCGCGGCATGTATATCCCTCAAAGTGAGTTGCACAGATTACAAGACAGGTATGAGGCCGCGCGCGCGGAAGGTCCATCCAGCAGACCGCCTAGTGGAGAGAATGACTTCACCTGACGCCTCCGTCAGGCGGTGCGCTTCAGTTTGCGAGACTTCGACTTCGATTCGCCTTTGTCCTGAGGCTCAGCGAGGCTTTTCTTCAACGCGGACATCAGGTCTAGCACCGGCGCCAGGCGACGGCCCTTTTCCGGTTTTGGAGCCTGTTCGCCTGTGCTTTTGCTCTCAATCAATTCCTGTACGCGCTGTTGATATTCATCTTGGAATTCCTGTGGGTGAAACGGCTTCAGCAGAGCCTTCGCGAACTCCTCGCCGAGCCGTAGCTCTTCTTTCTTCAACGTTTGACCGGAATCCTTGCCATAGCCCTTGGCCTCGCGAATTTCGGCCGGATAGTAAAGCGTATGAAGCGTCAGTCCATCCTTATAGGGTCGGAGAATAGTGACTTGCTCGCGCTGATGAAGAGTAATCTTGGCGATCGCTGCATATTGCAGGCTCTCCATCGCCCGAAGCAACAACGCGTACGCTTTTTTCCCGGCCTCTTCAGGCAGGCAGAAATAGGAAGTCTGGAAGTAGACAGGATCGACGTCCGCCAGCTTCACAAACTGGGTGATTTCCATGGCCGTGGAGGAAGAAGGCTGGAGTTTCTTCAGTTCGTTTCGGTCAACGAGCACGTACTTGTCATCGCTCACTTCGTAGCCCATGGCGATTTCATCGCGACTCACCACGCGCTCGTCGTAAGGGCAATACAGCTGCTGGTGAACCCGTGTGCCGCACTCGCGATGCACTTCATGGAAACGCACATGCGATTCGCGAGCGGCAACCAGCAGTCGCACGGGAGCCGAAATCAACCCGAAAGAGATATATCCCTTCCAAATGCTTGCGGCCATGGGACTCTCCTTGACTTCGCTGATCTTTAGATGCGAGCGAGCCCTCTATCCGTTCTCGCGAGTTTTAGCGCCCTGCTTCCCTAGCGCTGTGCGGGTATCTTTTGGAAGGTGCGCAATCGTCTTCTTCTTGCGGGCCGCGGAAGCGGCCTTCTTGATGTTCTTCCTCGCTGCTGCCTTTTGTTTTGCGGTCGCCATGTTGGATCCTCCCGGCAAAGTTGTGGTGTGTCACCCACGCGACCAGATTAGTTGCAGCGAAATGTGGAACAACCCCGTAAACGGTGCAGAGGCGGATGGGAGCGCCTGTAGGCTCGAGATTGGAGGAGGCGAGTCAGTCGCTGGATATAGAGTCGAGGATTACGCCGCGGCTGTCGACCAGGGCGATCTTTACTGCTGGGATGCCCAAGGCATGCGTCGAGCAACTCAGGCACGGGTCGTAGGCCCGAACGACGGCGCACACGTGATTGAGCATGCCTTCGTTCAGTTTGTTGCCGTCGACATAGTGCTTCGCTACCTGCTCGACACTGTGGCTCATAGCCATATTGTTGTGGCCGGTGGCGACAATCAGATTCGCCCAAGTCATGGCCCCTTCGGCGTCCACTTTGTAGTGGTGAATCAGCGTGCCGCGCGGCGCTTCAATCATTCCTACGCCTTCCGTGGCGTTGACCCCAGCAGCGGCGCGCACTTGTATCGCGAGAATCTGCGGGTCGCGCAGTAGCTCCTGGATTCGTTCGAGAGCAAAAATGATCTCGATCAGGCGCGTGTAGTGGTAGAGGAAAGAGCTTTGTGGAACGGGGCCAAAACGTTGGCGGAACTCCAGCAATTCCGCGTCGGCTTTGGGAGTTCCACAGCGATCGGCGGCGTTGAGGCGGCCCAGGGGGCCGACACGATAGACCCCGTTGGGGTGGCCTTGAGGCTTAAAATAAGGCGCTTTTAGGTAAGAGTCGCGCAGGCTGGCTTCACCAATCCATTGCGCATAGTTCTCTGCGGGTATGGCGTCCTGAACAATCTCACCATTGGCGCCGCGGAAACGCAGCTGTCCATCGTAAAGCTGCAAATGTCCCGAAGCATCGACGAGCCCGGCATACATCGTGGGAAAAGAGCCAAAATGCTCGATTTCTTCCTTGTAGTTGTCGATGGCCGATTTGAAGAAACGCAACGTGCGCTCCGCAATGGCCATTGCCGCGGGCCAGGCCGCGAGGATGTGGTCGCGTGTAAGGATTGGGAAAGGAGCGGCGACCCCTCCGGGAACGATCCAGGAACTGTGGACGCGTTCCTGAGCTAGGCCTTCGATGAGTTGCAGGCCGAATTTGCGGAGCTCGATCCCGTCCCGCGCCATTTCGGGATTCCCAGCAATGACGCCTAGTACATTACGGGTGGCGGGGTCAGAATCCATGCCCAGCAGAAGGTCCGGCGAAGAGAGATAGAAGAAGCTGAGCGCGTGCGATTGAACGATCTGGGCAAAGTGGATGAGTTCACGAAGTTTGCGTGCGGCTGGAGGAATCCGCACAGCCATGATGGCGTCGCAGGCTTTGGCGGAAGCCAGCGAATGGCTGATCGGGCAAATGCCGCAAATTCGTGCAGTAATGCCTGGCATCTCGTAAAAGGGCCTGCCCTCTGTAAACTTTTCGAAGCCGCGCACCTGGGTGACGTGCAGCTGGGTTCCGGCCACTTGGCCTTGCTCATCGAGCTGAATGGTGATTTTTGCGTGCCCTTCGATGCGGCTGACGTGATCGATGGTGATGCGCTTCATAGCGCGCTCCTTAACCGAATTTCACTTTGGGATTGGTTTCGACCTTGCGGCCATCGAGGAGATCGGTGATCAGCCCAGAAATGGCTTTAGCAGTCGGAGGGCAGCCCGGCAGGTAGTAATCGACTTTCACAAACTCGCGCAGCGGACGCGCATGCTTGAGCAGGGCAGGTACGCGGTCCACGGGGATGACCTTCTTGTCTTGCGCCCCATCGATGTAGATTCGTTGGAGCAACTTGTTGACCGGCACAGAATTGCGCATCGCAGGAACATTTCCGGTAACCGCACAATCGCCGAGGGAAACCAGCACGTGGCTGCGGACCCTGATTTTCAGCAGTTTGTTCAAATCATCTTGAGAACTCACCGCGCCCTCAACCAGAACCACGTCCACGCCTTCAGGAAATTCCTGCGCGTCGACCAACGGCCCGTAAACCAGATCGATTTTGCGCGCCAGAGAGATAATCGCCGCGTCGATGTCCAGCAGGGACATGTGGCAGCCGGAACAGCCATCCAGCCAGACCGTTGCTACTTTCGCTTTGTTCATGCCTGCACTCCTCGCTTGTGAAGAAGGGAAGTGACGGTATTCACTTTCTTCACCATCTCCTCGACGGCCCAGCCTTTTTCCGCGAGTGCGCCCGTCGGGCAAGCGTGGACGCACTTGCCACACGCCGTGCAGTTGGTGGATTGCGCCCAGCGATCGTTCATGTCGCTGACGATGCGCGCGTGAATCCCACGAGAAGTCAGTTCCCAGACATGCGCGCCTTCGAGTTCCGCGCAGACGCGCACGCACCGAGTACAGAGGATGCAGCGGTTGTGGTCAAAAACGAAGCGTGGATGGGAAAGATCGAGCGGCATGCGAGGAAAGTTGTAGGCGAAGCCGACAGTATCCATGCCTACCGAAGTGGCCATGGCCTGCAGTTCACAGTGCCCGTTCGACACGCAGACCGAGCAGACGTGATTGCGTTCGATGAAGAGCAGTTCCAGCGTGATGCGGCGGTAACGGGTCAGCTTGGCGGAGTTGGTGGTGATCGACATGCCTTCCTGAATGGGAGTGGTGCACGCGGGGAACAGCCGTTCGCTGCCTGCGACTTCCACAAGGCAAATCCGGCACGCGCCAACGGCGGTGAGGCCTTCGAGAGCGCAAAGCGTGGGAATGAATTTCCCGTTTGCCTGAGCCGCCTGGAGGATAGTCTGCCCTTCGTCAGCGCTGATCAGTTGACCATCGATGCGAATCGAGAGTTTCTTGTTTGCCACAGGTCGCTCCTTCTCAGCTTACGTTGGCCGTCTTCACGTCGCAGCGGAGGCAGCGGCAGGCCTCGTCGTGGGTTTGTTCGCCGGTTAGGCCGGTGACGACTTCTTCGAAGGAATGCACGCTGGTGCTCACCGCCAACATGGAGCCCGTATGGCGTCGGCTGGGACTCGGTTCTTCTGGGACGGCTTGCTCGTAATCAAATTCGGGGAAAAGACTGTTCCAGCGGTCCGCTTCCATGAGTTGCCGATCGATGTGCCGGGCAGCTTGCTTGCCGAAAGCCATGGCGTTCGAGACGTTGGACGCGCCGGTAACCACATCGCCGCCGGCATAGAAATGCGGCCGGCTGGTTTCGAGTGTGTAGCGGTTTACGTCAATGGTGCCGTCTTCCTTAAGAGTGAGGCCGGAAGCGCGGGCAAAGTCGAGGTCAACGTTCTCGCCGATGGCGAGAATCACGGTGTCGCAATCAATGCGCTGAATTTCGTCGGTGAGAATCGGTTTGCGGCGGCCTGACTTGTCGAACTCGCCGAGGCGCGTCTTCACCACTTCGATGGATTTGACATTTCCCTTCGCATCGCCGATCACGCGATGAGGCGCGGCGAGGAACAGGAACTTGGCGCCCTCTTCACGGGCCGAGCGGGTTTCCTCCTCGATGGCGGGCATGTCCTTACGTTCACGGCGGTAGACGACCGTGGCTTCGGAGCCCATGCGCAACGCGGTACGCGCGGAATCGATTGCGGCATTGCCGCCGCCGATGACGATGACGCGCTTTCCGAGGGGGACTTCGCGCCCGGAGGCTACGGCCTCGAGGAAATGCAGCGCCGGCAGAACTTGCTTCAATTCCGTGCCGGGCTGATACACCCACGATTCCTTCCACGTGCCGATAGCCAGGAACACCATGTCGAAATTGTCGTCGAGTTCATTTAACGGGACATCGACACCGACACGGGTGTTGAAGCGATATTTAACGCCAAGGCGTTCGACCAGCTCGATTTCTCGCCGGAGTACGCTTTTCGGCAGCCGATATTCCGGGAGTGCGAAGCGCAGCATGCCTCCGGCTTCACTGTTGCTGTCGAAGACGGCGACGTCGTGTCCCAACATCGCGAGGTAAAAGGCAGCCGTATGGCCAGCGGGCCCGGCGCCCACCACGGCAATCTTTCTGCCTGTGGCTTCCAGCTTGCGATCGAGAATCTTCTGCACCGTGGGTTCAAAGCGGTCCGAGTTGAAGATCGAGTCGGCGATAAAACGGTGAACTTCGCGCATGTTAACGGCTTGATCCAGCGTCTGGCGCCGGCAGCGCGAATCGCAAGGGTGCTGGCAGACACGGCCTGTGGACGACGGCAGTGGATTATCCATGATCACCGAGAGGAACGCTTCCTCCAGGCGATTCTCTTTGAACAGCTGCAGGAAGCGCGGAATGTTCATGTGCAATGGACAACTGTTTTCGCACGGCGAGAGGGCCAACTCCTCGCAAACGCCTGCCGGGCAGCGATGTGCGAGGATGTGATCCTCAAACTCGTTGCGGAAATGCCGCAAGGTGGTGAGCACTGGATTCGGCGCGGTTTGCCCCAATCCGCAGAGCGAACACTCCCGAATGTAGCGGCTAAGTTCTTCCAGCAATTCCAAATGATGCGTGTTTCCGCCGCCCTCGGTAATGCGGTTCAAAATTCGCAAGGACTTGTTCAGGCCGACGCGGCAGGGTACGCACTTCCCGCAAGATTCGGAATGGGTAAACTCGATGAAGTAGCGCGCGACATCAACCATGCAGTTGTCTTCATCCATCACCACCATGCCGCCCGAGCCCATGATCGAACCGAGCTGCGCGAGGTTTTCATAGTCTACCGGTGTGTCGAACATTTCGTGGGGGATGCAGCCGCCAGATGGGCCGCCAGTTTGAATCGCCTTGATCTGTTTTCCGGCGGCGCCGCCTTCGCCGATGTCGTAGACGAAGGTTTTCAGCGATGTGCCCAGCGGCATTTCGACCAGGCCGGTGTTATTGACCTTGCCGACCAGTGAAAAGACCTTCGTACCCGAGCTCTTGGGGCTTCCCGTTTCCGTGAACCAACCAGGACCGCGCATCACGATAGGGGCGATGTTGTACCAGGTTTCCACGTTGTTGATATTCGTTGGATGGCCGAAGAGACCTTTCTCTGCGGGAAACGGCGGTCGTGGACGTGGCCGGCCAGCCTCGCCTTCCAGCGAAGCAATCAGGGCGGTTTCCTCGCCGCAGACAAACGCGCCTGCGCCTTCGACGAGTTCAATGTCGAAATTGAAGCCGCGGCCGAGGATGTTTTCCCCGAGCATGCCGTATTCGCGGGCCTGCTCGAGCGCGCGATTCAGACGATGCACCGCCAGGGGGTATTCCGCGCGCACGTAAATGATTCCTTGCGTCGCGCCGACGGCGTAAGCGCCTATCAGCATGCCTTCGAGGAGCGAGTGCGGATCGCTCTCGATCTCGTTGCGATTCATGTACGCGCCAGGGTCGCCTTCGTCGGCGTTGCAGATGATGTACTTCCGTGATGATTTTGCCTTGGCGAGGAATTCCCACTTATTGCCGGTGGGGTAGCCTGCGCCGCCTCGCCCGCGAAGGCGTGCTGCCTTGACCATTTCGATGACGTTGTCGGGCCGGCCGTCGATCAAGACCTTATAGAGCGCTTGATAGCCGCCGACCGCGATGTATTCCTCAATGTCGTCGGGATTGATAATGCCGCAGTTGCGCAGCACGATTTTTTTCTGCTGCTTGAAGAAGGCGGTTTCATTCCAGAGCGGAACATCGCGAAAGCCTTGACCATATTTCAGTTTGCCGGTGATGTGGTCCCACTCTTCGATTTTGCAGGCGACCAAACCGGTATGGAATTGCCCACTCATGCAGTCCTGCAAAATGCGTGGCGCATCGTTGGCCTGCACATTGCGCAACAAGAGCAGTGGCATGCCCGGGATTCGCACGTTGACCATCGGTTCCTGGAAACACGCGCCAAAGCATCCCACCGGGGCAAGAATCACGTTTGTCCCGCTGCTGCGAATCTGCTCAGAAAAAGCGTGGAACAGAGCTTCGGCTCCATTCCCCCGGCCGCACGTGCCCATCCCAACCCCAATACGGGGCACATTCGGCGCAAGCTTTGCCATGCCCGCCTCGCGAACCGAACTGAACGCTCCGATATCCTGAATGCGCGCCATGGGTCACTCTCCGTCGCGTACAGCTTCGATTTCGCGCTGCAGCGTCCGTTCCGTGACGTGGCCGCAGATGTGGTGATTCACTTCAACGACGGGCGCGAGAGCGCACTGGCCAAAGCAGGCCACGGTGCGCACGGTGAATTTGCCGTCGTTGGTGGTGAGCAGGATTTTATCGGCGTTATTCCCGTTTTCTTCTGATGGCAGATCCAGGCCGAGATCGAACAAAACGCTGTGCAGGAGGTTGCGCGAACCTCGCGTGTGGCAGGCTGTGCCGCGACAGATGCACACGGAGTTTTCCCCTTGCGGCTGAAGATTGAATAGCGCGTAGAACGTAGCGACGCTATAGATCCTGGAAAACGTGATCTCCGTCTTCATTGCGACGTAGCGCAACACGTCCAGCGGCAGGAATTTGTGGGGGTGATGCTCCTGCACGTCTTCAAGGATGCCCAGCAGAGCGCCGGGGCGGCCGAGGTGTTTTCGAATCACTTGATCGATAAAAGTCTGATCTTCGGTAGGGATGGAGGTAAGAGGTAGTGTAGCCACAGGACTCCTTCGGAAGGTCCCAAGACTTCCCTAATGGCAGGATAAAGAGAGAAGCAAAAGTAGGCTGGAACAGGAGGCACGTGCAGGGGTGACGAGAGTCACATGAAGGAGACTTTGTGTCGCAACGGTAAAGAGTTTCCGTCTATTTTACGGCGATGCAACCGTACGATGCTGTGCTTTCTGTCACGACAATTGGACTGCCCCGGGTCGCATTCGATTAGCCAGTGCGCTACTATGAACTGAGACCCATACTCCAGCTCAATCCTTCGTTTTGAAAGGAAATGTGGATGAACCGGGCATTTCTTGCAACTACCCTGGGGGCGCTGCTGCTGTTTAGCGGCGCTTGCAAGTCGAAAACGGACAATAAAGACGCGATTCGCGATGGTGTGGTGAAGCACATCGCAGGCATGAGCGGACTGAACATGAATAATATGACCGTGACTGTGACACAGGCGACGGTCAACGGTGATACCGCGCAAGCCAGCGTCGACATTCGCGCCAAAAACGGCGATCCTGCCGCGCCGCCGATGCAGATGGTCTACCAGATGCAAAAGCAGGGGAACGAGTGGGTGGTGCTGAAGAGCCAGCCGACGGGAGGAATGCAGCATCCCGCTCCGGGCGAGATGCCGCCGCAGGGCACCATGCCTCCCGGGCACCCAACCACGGGTGGTGCAGGCGGTCAGATGCCGGCCAACCATCCGGATTTCAATTCCATCTTGAATACGGCGCAGCCGCAGCGACAACAGCAACCGACTCAGCAGCAACAGCAACAACAGGCGCAGAAGCCCCAGGGTGGGAACCCCAGTAAGCCGTAGAAGCGAGCTATCAGATACCAGATATCAGCGATCTGCGACCATCGGACGGTAATCAGCAATCGGTGACCCGTAATCAGCCTCTTTTCTTTTGTGGCAGTGAGATAAAGAGGGATTTCTCGCTCCGCGGACTCCGCTCGGATCGACGAGTTTTTGCGACTATCGGCTTGCGTGCTGTTCGTTCTAGCCGACACCGACTGCTGATTACCGACTACCGACTACCGACTACCAACTTCTGACTACCGTCTCCTTCAAAAATCCTGCAGATCGTCGGTCGGAATGGCCACGCGCACGGCGTTTAACACGGCTAGCAGATCGATTAGTTCCTGCCCAACGGCTCCCCAGATCGGCGGCAGGTAGCCAAGCGCCGCGGCGATCATGCCGAGCATACTGGCAGCCATGCCGCCCAGTGCGGATTGCAGTGCGATGCGACGCAGACGCCGGCCGATGTGCATCAATTCATCAATTTTGGCGAGCGCCGTTTCCAGCACAACGGCGTCAGCCGCTTCGGTGGTGATGTCATTTTGCGAGCCGAAGGCCACACCGACTGTTGCGGCCATCAGAGCGGGCGCATCGTTGATACCGTCGCCGACAAACAGCGTGCGCGCTTTCGCGGTTTCCTCTTTCACGATCGAGACTTTCTCTTCCGGGCTCTTACCAGCGTGAACTTCATTGATGCCGACACTCTCCGCCAGGTATTTCACTTCGGATTCGCGGTCGCCCGATAGCAGGATGACTTTCCCAACACCGTGTTTTGGCTGGAGATGCTGGATGAAGGATGCACTTTCTTTTCGCGGAGCGTCGTGGAAGCGAATCGCAGCGGCGTAGTGGCCATCGATAAAAACCAGGCATTCGAGGCCGCTTTCGAGGAGCGGCAAGTCAAGTTGCAGCGATTCCACCTTCTTCCGTCCGGTGATTTGCACACGGCGGCCGCCGATTGCGCCTCGCAAGCCTTCACCGGGCCGTTCACTGATGTGGTCGACCGGCAATATGGAGATGCCTCGGCGCTTGGCTTCCATAACAATCGCTGCGGCCAGCGGGTGCTTTGAGTATTGTTCAAGGCTCGCGGCAAGCTGCAGCACCGTCGTTTGGTCGAACCGGTTGGTGCAAATTACGTTGGTCAGGTGGGGTCTGCCGTATGTGAGCGTGCCGGTCTTATCGAAGATCAAGGTTTCGCATTTTTCGATTTGTTCGAGCACGGCGGGATTCTTGATGATGATGGCACGCCGCGCGGCCAGTGAGATCGCGCCGATGATGGCGGTGGGAATCGCGAGCAACAGCGGGCAGGGTGTAGCGATCACGACGACCGAGAGAAAACGCGCTGCGTGACCGCTGGCTACCGCGGCGACGATGGCGATACCTAACGCGAGCGGCGTGTACCACGCTCCCAGTTGATCGCCGAGGCGGCGCAGTTGTGGACGCTGCTGCTCAGTCTGCTGCATCACTTTCATGATGCGGGCGTAACGCGAGTCCTCCGCCAGTTTTTCCGCACGAATGGTGAGCAGGGTTTCTCCATTAATGGCGCCGGAGATGACCATCGAGCCGGGAGTTTTGGAAATTTCGTAAGGCTCGCCGGTGAGATATGCCTCGTCCATCACGCCGTGGCCCTCGAGGACAGTGCCGTCCACTGGGCAGATCTCATGCGGGAGCACGGTCAACTCGTCGCCGACGCGAATCTCAGTGAGTTTTACGTCCATCAGACCGTCGGCTTCTTTGCGGTGAGCGATGGTGGGAACACGTCGTGCGAGCGCGTCCAGTACAGACGACGCGCGGGCTGTGGCGTAATGTTCTAGAGCTTCCCCACCCGAGAGCATCAGGACCACAATGGTCGCGACCAGGTACTCGCGGAGAAGAATTGCCGTGATGATCGAGACTCCGGCGAGAAGATCCGAGCCGAACTCGCGCTTCCAGAGTTTCTTGAGTAGCTCCCAAAGCATTGGGACGCCGCCGACAAACAGAACCGCGAAGAGGGGCAGGTTGGCTTGTAAGGCGGGAAGATACAGTGCGTAGCGAAAAACGAGGTGCAACGCTATTGCAAGAAGGGTAAGACCAGCGATGAGCGTTTCTTTGGAGGGAGCGAATCGAGTGTTCCTCGCATCCGCCATCGCCTAACTTATCGCACTAATCCCATCGAACGTCAAAGGTGCAAAGAACTTGCGACTGGACGTGGTGATTTAAGCGGCGATAGTCCTATATGGTTTTATCTTTGGAGTAGCAGAGCTTTTCGAGGTTGCAAGCGGCGCAGTTGGGCTTGCGGGCGTAGCAGACGCGGCGGCCGTGCCAAATGAGCTGGTGCGAGAAGATGATCCATTTGTCTTTGGGAAGGATCGCCATTAAGTCCTGTTCGATCTTCTTTGGGTCTTCGTTGCGCGTCAGGTCCAGCCGGTTAGAAAGCCGGATGACGTGGGTGTCTACGACGACTCCCACTGCGACGCCGTAGGCGGTTCCGAGCACCACATTTCCCGTTTTCCGCGCGACGCCGGGCAGCGTGAGGATTTCTTCCATGGTGCGCGGAACCTGGCCGCCGAATTTCTCGAGGATGCCCTTGCTTGCGCCGATGATCGATTTCGTTTTGTTGCGGAAAAAACCCGTCGGGCGAATCTCATTTTCAAGTTCCGCGGGATTGGCGTAGGCGAAGTCTTGGGGCGACTTGTATTTCTTGTACAGTTCCTGGGTGACCTGGTTTACGCGGACGTCCGTGCATTGTGCCGAGAGAATCGTGGAGATCAGGAGCTGAAAGGCGTTGTCGTGCTTCAGTTCGCAGGTGGCGGCGGGATAGGCCTCGTCGAGTTTTGCCAGGATCGCCGCCACGCGCTTGGGATCGGTGCCTTTGGCTGCACCTGACGTTTTCTTCGCCGAGGGTTTCGCAGCTTTTGGTTTCGCGGTGGCCTTCTTAATGGCTTTTGCTTTGGACTTGGCGGGCATTGTGCCGATCCTTGTAATCTGCGTTGGCGGACCGCCTCGGAAGGGCCGTCCCTACAAAAGCTTTTGCTGGCTCAAGCAATGATACGCCATCTGTCTATCCGAAAAGCATTGGCGGACGAGTGGTTGGTCGTGTCTACGTTGAGATCCTTCGGCGTTCCCCGCCGGATCGCCTCGGGATGACAACATTGAATGTGGAACGCAGGGAGCTAAGGCAAGACTTCCATCACGCGGCGGAAAGCTTTGCCGCGATGACTGTGCTGATTCTTTTCTTCGGGCGTGAGTTCGGCGAAGGCTTTCGCCAGCGGTGGGAAGTAGAAGATGGGGTCGTAGCCGAATCCGCCGGTGCCTTGCGGCGAGTCGAGGATCATGCCATCGACCTTGGCCGACACCACCTCGGTGCACCGACCCAGCAACGCCACCGCAATCACACAGACGAAATAGGCGGCGCGTTCCTCGCCAGTTTTCCCCTTTAACGCGCCAAGAAGCTTGGCGATCTTGGCATCATTGCTGGCGCCAGGACCCGCGTACCGCGCGGACTGCACGCCGGGCGCGCCGCCAAGCGAGGGAACAACCAAACCGGAATCATCGGCAAAAACCGAATCCGAGCAATGTTTCGAATAGTAGATTGCTTTGCCGGCGGCGTTCTCAGCGAACGTAGGCGCGTCTTCGGGAAACTCGGGAATCGCCGCGAATCCAGGAAGGAGTTGCAACGCCAAATCGTGCCCGGCGGCTAGCACCTCATATTCCTTCAATTTTCCGGGATTGCCCGAGGCGAGAATCAATTGGCGCAGCCCGCGCGCGCCCGTCATCGTTTGCCGCTCAGAAAGCGAGCCGGCAGGATGGCGCGCTGCTCGTCGCCGAGCCGGCGAATGCCCGCCGCGGCCAGGGCCAGCAAATCTTGCATCTCGCTGCCGGTGAACGGGCGTCCTTCAGCGGTAGCCTGAATCTCCACAAAATCGCCGCGACCGGTCATGACCACGTTCATGTCGACTTCGGCGCGCGAATCCTCTTCGTAGCAAAGGTCGAGCAAGGAAAGGTCATCGACGATGCCCACGCTAGTCGCCGCTACCGAGTCGATGAGCGGCGAAATCTTCAGAATGCCGGAGGCCACCATGCGTTCCATCGCGAGAGCTAGTGCGACAAAGGCTCCGGTGATCGAAGCAGTGCGCGTGCCGCCGTCGGCTTCAATCACGTCGCAATCGATAAAAACAGTTCGTTCACCCAAAGCTTCTTGGTCAGTAATGGCCCGAAGCGAGCGGCCAATCAGGCGCTGGATTTCGAGCGTGCGGCCGGATTGCTTGCCGCGTGCGGCTTCGCGGGGAGTGCGCTCCTCCGTGGCGCGAGGCAACATTCCGTATTCGCTGGTTACCCAACCCTTGCCCGAACCTTTCAGGAAGGAGGGAACGCCGTCGTCTACCGTGGCGGTACAGATGACGCGGGTCTTGCCCAGTTCGATGAGCACGCTACCTTCGGCCTGCGAGATAAAGTCTGGCGTGATTTTCACCGGGCGTAACTGGTCGGCATTTCTTCCGTCGCTTCTCAATCGATTGTCTCCCCGACAAAAATCTGTTGCCGTTCATTTCCGAACTGATTCCGTGCAATGAGGAATCCCTTCAATTTCAAGACCTAAGAGAAATTCCTCGCTTCACTCGGAATGACAAAGAAATCTCTAGCCACTCAACGCTTCGTAGCGTCTTTTACCTTTTCGATCGCTTTTTCAATCGGTTCGGTGATGATCGAAACACCCGAGCGCGGCTCGGCGACGCCGTTCAGGCTGACAACGAACGTTTGCGTTAGATCCAAATGGCCGGCGAGCGTATCGACTTCCTGTCCGTGAATCAGAATTTTCAGTTGCTGCGCTTGCGGGACGTTCGCGGCTAGAGTCCGCGTAATGGATTCGACGGCAAGTTGCTCGCTCTCGATGCCGGATGGAATCGAGGTAGCCATGGGCTCGGAGAAATCCGCTACGGCGGTGCCGTCGGGTAGGAGGTAGAACGCCAGGAGGGCGGCGTCGGGGGGGAGGGTCCGAGCCTCCGGGTCCACCGGGCCAGCCAGCAGCGTATTCAGAATCTGTTTCGCTCGGAGTACAGGATCGCGGGAGAGCGGAAGCTCGATGATGACGGGATCTAACTGACCGGGCTCGGACCGTGAGCCCCAGTACATTTTCGCTTTAACCCTGGGGTCGCCGCTGGTGACGGGAGCGGGGGGGAGGAGCTCCCGGCGGGCCTGCTCGGCAGTTTTTTCAGTGATGTCCCTGGCTTTGTAGACCTGCCTGCGGAGAGCAGGGAAGTAGAACGCCGCGCCGACGACAGCGATAAGCAACACGATGACGAGCCAAGAGCGCCAGGAGATGTTCATTGCTGCGCTCCCTGGCCCGGGGAGCTCCCGGGCATTGTCGGCAGAATATAGGACGGCCGGAAAGCCGCCACGCCACTGGCGATCGCTTCCGCGACGCCAGGGATCATGCGATCAAGTTCAGCGCGAGTCTGCACCGAGACGCTGGCAACCTCAACGGCAATGGCGGGGGCGGCGGTGGTGCGGAGTTGACGGATGGGAGCGGTTTGAGCTGTCGGCGGCGAGCCCCGGAAACGCTTTGCAAGCTCAGTTTGGACCAAATCGCCCAGTTTGTGGCTCAAACCGGTGAAAGGAGCCTGGGCGCGATCCCACGGAATAAGGCCGCTGATGTCGTTGGACGAAGGGAAGTCGGGCATGACGTAAGTCCGCACCGTCCCCGGAACACCGATCGAGCCGATGTGCAGGGTGACAAACACCGCACCACGCTGCGCATTCGCACGAGCCGAGCGGTCATCGAAAGAAGGATTGTCATTTCCGTCGCGCGTGCTAATAACCTGAAATCCTTGCGCTTCCAGGGCGCGTTTCACTTCGGCGGAGAATTGGAGCACCACCTCACTTTCGTGAATACCCTCCGTTCCACGTGCGCCCAAGTCCGTCCCACCGTGAGCGGGGTCGAGAACAATGATGTTCAAGCCCATGCGGGGAGCAGCCAACTGAGGAGAAGAGGGAGGGGCAGAAGGGGCGTTGGCGGGCGCAGAGGGCGGCGTGTTGGCGGGGAACTGCGGTGCATTCGAGGCGGTCTGCGTTTTGTTTTGGAATCCACGAGCGACCGCAAGCGACAGCAAGCAGCCCAGTGCGAAGGTGAAAGCGAGCCGAAAATTGCGAATGGAAGGTCCCACTGGAAGAAGAATACCAAATTTCTTTCCGGAAAATGGCGGGCGGCGTAGAGCCACCCCTACAAGTAATCCCGGCCGTGTTCCTTTCGAATACTCTGAGGGTGTTGGCTTGCCTGTGTGGGTCAGGAGCACAAGCTAAGTCCGATGCTGTAAAGACGGACGGTTCGAGCGATGGTTACGCTAGTTCGGTGGATTCGGGGGTGATAGCGGCGGCGTACTTGGCGCGGACCTTGCCGGTGGCGAAGTAGGCTGCAAAGCCCATCGCGATGATGGCGGCGCCGAAGACGAGCGCGTTTATCCCGAGGATGGATTCATGCTCACTTTCGACCATGGCAAGAATGAGCAGGGCGCCCGGGAAGATGCCGCAGGTGATTGCACCAGCCATACCGCCAGGAACGAGAAAGCCGCGAGGAAGTTTCGGCTCGTTAATGCGCAGCGCCACCAGGGTAACGAACTCGAGCATGAGCGCAGCGCCGTACAGCATGATGTCCAACGTGACAAGGCGCTGGAAACCGATCACCAGGCAAGGCAGCCAACAAACCGCGCAGACCAGGATCGAAACCCAGGGGGTCTCATTGTTCTTGGTGACCTTGGCGAAGACGGGAGGGAGCATGCCATCGCGCGCCATGGCGAGAGGGAGGCGGGAGTAGCTGAGGACGAGCGCGTTGAACATGCCGAAGGCGCTCATCATGCCGCCCAGAGTAACCATGAAGCGCAGCCAGGCGAAGCCGCCGATCGTACCGCCAAGCGCACCGGCAATAGCGGCCCAGGAGCCTTCCTCATTGAAGGCAGACGCGGGTGTGCCGGTGAAGTATACGGCCAGGAAGGGCAGAACGTAGGTCAGCGAGACAAGAATGACCGCGGCGATCATGGCTCGCGGGTAGGTTTTCCTTGGCCGTTCCACTTCCTGAGCGATCGTGGAGGCATTGTCCCAGCCCATGTAATTCCACATGGCCACCAACACGGCTCCCAAGAGGGTGACGTTCGCTCCGGCGGCCGCAACATGCGGGTCGGCAAACGCTCCGGCCTTCACCGGAGAGAGGCCAACGACGATCGCAAATGGCAAGGAAAGCAGGAAGAAGAGCCAGAGGGAAGTCAGGCCCACGACGCGGATGCCCGCGAGGTTGAGCACCACGCAGGTGACCACCACAAAGAGAGCGGCCAAAATGCCGTGGTTGAGCGTCACCAGGCCGCCAAAGATCTCAAAATTGCCTTCGCCGAACCAAGGTACCATCTGCTTCAAGTAGATGGTAAAGAGCGTCGGGTAGATAGCCATATCGAAGATGCTGGCGGCCAACGAGAGCCAGGCTTCCTGAAAGCCCCAAAAGTTGCCAAGACCCCGGCGAACCCACGCGTAATAGCCGCCTTCGGCAGGCAGCGCACTGGAAAGCTCACCGATCATGAAGGCCGTCGGCAAGCACCACAAGACGGGAAGAAAAAGGAGTACGAGGATGCCTCGCCCATAACCGGCGCCGGAGATGATCGCTTCGGTGCCGTAGGTGCCTCCCGAGACCATAAAGAAAGTCGCGGCCACAAGCGGCCAGAGGGTCAACTTGGCGACTGTCTTTTTTGTATTGGGAATGACCTGCGAAGGATGGGCTGGCAGCGATAAAGTACTCAATTTTTTTCTCTCGTCCTCCTAAGCGACGCTCACGCTTTGCTGTGCGCGAAAGCAGATCACATTTCGAAGAATACAGAGTCTGTAAACGCATGCAACAAAAAAATGCATGCGCATGGATATTTTTTCAGCGCGGAAACTGGTCGGTCGGGCAACCAGGCCAGCGATTTCGGCGTTCGCCTGGTTCGGCGCTGGAGAATTTCGCGCGTCAGGAGGCGGACACGTCAAAAGAGCAGCGGAGGACTTACCACCCTCTTGCAAAGAGCGCGCCCTTTGTTCCACGGGACTGAAAACCGCCTCGGCTTGCAGACGAGAAGGGAGAAGGCCTGCTGCTCGGGCGATTTTGCTCGTGCTACACTCGTTCGCATCCAACTTCCTACAAGAGTTTTCCAAGGGGGCAGTTCATGAAGCTTTGTGTGGGTTTTTTCCTGGGAATAACAGCTTTGACGCCCTGCCGGGCACTGGCACAGACGCCAGCGACGCCGCGGCCGTTCGCCGTTGACGACCTTTTCGGTGCGCGCGAGGTGCATGACCCGCAGATTACTAGCGACGGGCGCTACATCGCCTATACCGTCGAGTCCACATCGCTGAAAGACGATAAGTCAGAGACGCGAATTTGGATGATACCCACGGTGGGCGGTGAGGCTTTCCCGCTCACGGCGGAAGGTGTTTCCTCGGAACATCCGCGTTGGTCGCCTGATGGCCAGTACCTGGCGTTTACCTCCTCCCGGAAAGGTGAGGATGGCAATGAGGGCAAGAGCCAGGTGTATTTGCTGAATCGGCTGGGCGGAGAAGCGCAGCGGCTGACCGAAACGATTCAGGATGTGGACGACTTCGGGTGGTCGCCGGATGGAAAACGGCTGGTGCTGGTACTCCGCGACCCGTCGCCGGAGGAGCTGGAGCAAGCGGCAGAGAAGAGCAAGACCGGAGAAGGGACCGAGAAGCCGAAAAAGTCCAAGTCTCAGCGGCCTTGGGTGATTGACCGGCTGTACTTCAAGTCGGATACTGTGGGCTATCTGGAGCGGCGGCGTACGCACCTGTATGCCTTCGAGATTGCAACGAAGGCACTGACGCAGGTGACTTCCGGCGATTATGACGACTCGAATCCGGCGTGGTCGACGGACGGGAAGCTGCTGGCGTTCGAGAGCAATCGGTCGAAGCCGGATCCGGACGCCACCTATGCGACGAACATCTGGACCGTGGCGGCAAACAACAAGAACAAAGGGGCAAATCCGACGCAGGTGACCACCGGTTTGGCAGGAGATCACCATCCGGCATGGTCTCCGGATGGCAAATGGATCGCGTACTCGACGCAACTCGACGCCAAGCTATTCGAATATGGCACCAAGCACATCGCCATTTCGCCGGCGGGTGGCGGCACGCAGAAGGTTTTGACAACGGCGCTAGATCGAAATGCGACCGACCCGCATTTTTCGTCGGACAGCAAGTCCGTCTATTTCATCGTGGACGACGACGGGACACAGAATGTGGCGCGGGTGAACTTAGCGGATGAGAAGATCACACGGCCAGTCGGCGGACGAATCTTTGTAGACCAGTTCTCCGTGTCATCGGACGGAACGCTCGCTGCGAGCTATTCGACGATGGACCGGCCCTTTGAATTGTTCACTACGGCAGGTGGAAACGTGGTACGGCTGACACACGTGAACGACGCGTGGCTGGCGCAGTTCAAACTCTCGCCTGGCGAGTATGTCTCGTTCAAATCCAAGGACGGGACCACCGTCCACGGTTACATGTACAAGCCAGCCGATTATGCACCCGGCAAAAAGTACCCGACGATTTTGCGGCCGCATGGCGGGCCAGTATGGGCGTACTACGCGGAATTCCAGGATTTGGCGCAATTGCTGGCGGCGAATGGATACGTGGTTCTGTTTCCGAACCCGCGAGGTTCTTCGGGCTATGGCCAGGATTTCTGCAAAGCCATCTTCGCGGATTGGGGGAACCACGATTTTCAAGATGACATGGCTTTTGCCGACTACGCCGTGGAACAGGGAATCGCCGATCCCGACAAACTCGGAGTTGGCGGCTGGTCGTATGGCGGAATTTCGACTGACTTCATCATTGCGCAGACGAACCGGTTCAAGGCGGCGATATCCGGCGCTGGCGCGGCCGACTATACGAGCTTGTGGGGCCACGACCAGTATGTAAAGGACTACATCGCAGAGCTAGGCTTGCCCTGGGAGCATCCGGAAACATGGAACCACGTCGCGTACATCTCGCGCGTGAAGGATATCCGCACTCCGACGATGTTCGTGGGCGGAAATATCGACTGGAACGTCCCGATTCTTGGCGGCGAACAGATGTACCAGTCGCTGAAGGCGCTAGGACGGGACGTTTTGCTGGTTGTTTATCCCGACGAGTACCACGAATTTAAAACGCCTTCGCACATCAAGGATCTGAACGAGCGATATCTGGCCTGGTACGGGCACTATGTTAAGGGCGACAGCGTGCCGGCCCGCCCTCAAACTGACAGGATGGCTCGCGGCGCAAACTAAAAGAAAAGGCCGGCCCGTGGAGGACCGGCCACGAATGCGAACGCGGCTTTAGGTCAGGTGGTGCCCATCTTCGTTCCGATTACTTCGCCCGAAACGATGATCTCGACACGGCGGTTGGCTTTGCGTCCCGCGGCGGTACCGTTGTCGGCAACCGGATTCACCGGTCCCAGGCCCTTGGAAGTGATGATGTCGCCGGAGAGTCCTTGGCTCACGAGGAATTGGCGGACAGAGTCGGCGCGCTGTTGGGAGAGCTTCATGTTGAATTCGTCGGAGCCGGTCGTGTCTGTGTAACCCTCAATGCCCAGATTCAGGCCGGGATGAGCCTGAATAATGCCGGCGAGCTTGGCGAGTTTCAGCTGCGCATCCTGGCTGAGGTTATACTTGGCGGTTTCGAACAGCACATCAGCCATATTCACGACGAGCCCGCGCGGCGTGTCGGAGGTTTGCAGCACGGCGTTGAGCTGGCTCAAGAGCTGAGCGCGAAGTGCGGCCGTTTGAGCCTGTGCGCGAGCGGCTTCATCCTTGGCAGCCTGTTCCTTGGCCTGCAGGGCGGCCTGCTCGGCAGCAGCCTTCGAGGCGGCCAAGTCAGCGGCGGCCTTTTGTTGAGCTTCCCGGGCAGCCGCCTCGGCCTTCAGTTGAGCCTGCTTGGCCTCGTTAAGCTCCGCTTGACGTTTTGCTTCGGCCGCGGCTTGCGCTTCGGCCTCTGCTTTGGCTTTAGCTGCCGCTGCCGCTGCTGCGGCATCCTTCTCCTTCTGAATGCGTTCCGCTTCCTGGCGTTGCGAACTCAGCAGGCGGGCGTCTTCCGCAAACTGGATGGTTTGCCGGGAGTTCGTGATGATGACTTTCTTGTCTGCCTTGGAGGCCACCGAGTTCTCTGTCATTTGCAGGCTGGTGGTGGCCTTCGAGAAAATCTCCGGAGCGTATTTTTCCGCGCCCTTGGACTTAGCGATAGCGACGGCGTTACGGGCTTCGTAGGTATCAAGCGGAGCCGCCTTGAGGTCGGGCGTGAGGGCCATCGGATTGCCTTCCTTGGCATATTGGCTGCGCTTCATCAATTTGAAGTTATTGTCGGGATAGATCTTGCCCTTGGTGTTTTTCTTAGTGTCGTTTTCGAGGACCACGACTTCGCTGGGCAGCTGAACCGCGAAGTACGGTTCTGCGGTGACAATCATGGCGAAGGTCTGAGACTGCGCGATGGCGTCCAGCTTCCCTTGGCCATTCTTATCGATGGGAATTTCTCCCTGGTTGGCGACAGTGCCGTCGGGGCTGATGGTCCACAGAACGTACGTCAGGAATTCCGGGCCAAGGCTCGTTGGAGCCGGCATTCCGGTTACTTTGAGATCGATCTCGGTGCCGCTCTTCTTCGCCTCAACCTTGGCTTCTCCGCTGGCATTCGGTGCCGCGCTCGTGCCGTTGAAGATCACCTTGGTGCCACCGCCGCCGACTTCGTATCCAACAGCCTTGATGGAACGGCTCACCACGTCCTCATCCGGAACGGTTTTCGTTTCTTGAGCGGCGAGCACGCCGGCTGAACACAGACACAATACCGCCAACCATAGATTCTTGTAGGGCTTCATTCATTTGTCTCCTGCTTGAGTTACCGGACGGAGCGAAAGTAACTGGTGAGAGTCTACACCAGTTTCACATAACCAGCGATGCACGGTGAGGTTCCGCCATCTCTGCGCAGGAGCAGGTCCACGAAATCAAGCGGTCAGATAAGCGTGTCATTCCGAGGGCGGCCTATGTTCGAGGAATCTACTGTTGTTGCCGAGAGAATGGCAAGAAGCAGATTCATCGCGCAAAGGCACGATGGCGCCGAGTGTCTCGCTCCGCTCGGAATGACAGGAAAGGCCAACAGCAGTGTGTGCTAGTTGTTGATGTCTTGTTTGGACTCGAGCTTCGCTTGCAGAGGCTCGAGGAAAGGCTTGTTTACATCCGGAGAGCCGGCGATGGCCAGCTTCATTTCTTTCGATGCGGTGGAGAAGTCGCCCGCTTTCGAGGAGATGCGCGCCTGTGCGAGATGCGCCAGCCAGTGGTTGGGATCTTTCTTCACGACCATGGGGTACAGTTCGAAAGCGCGGCTGGCGTTTCCAGAACGCTGCAATCCGCGGGCGTAAACATAAAGCTGCTGTGCATTGGCTTTTTCGAAGGCGGCGTCGAGCGTCTTGGCGGCTTCGTCTTTCTGGCCCATGGCATCGAGGATGCGAGATTTGGTTTCGAGATTTTCGAAGCGATCTTCGTTTTGGATGGAAATGTTCTCCCACTTTAGCGCCTGTTCGAGGTTGTAGTTATTGTCGAGGCACCATTGCGCCGCTTCATCGTAACCCATCCAAGTGAACCCGCCGACGCTGCGAAGCTGATTCTGAATGCTTTTGAAGGTGACGGTCTTCACGTCTACGCCGACACGAAAGGGCACGGCAATCTTGTCCCAGCGAAGCGTAGCGACGGCGGAGTCGTCTTTTACCTCGTCAAACGTGTAGATCAGTGTGTCTTCCGGCTCGGACGCCTTTGGCTTTACGGCGACACGCAACGCATCTTCTTTTTCGTCATAACTGAAGCTGCCCCACGACGTGGAGTTTTTGCTGAAGATGATGGTCCATTGATCTTTGTCGGGAATCATGTGGAGTCCATATTTGCCTGACGCGAGGGGCTTTCCCTCGATGGTTACGTCGTCGGAGAAAGTGATAGTCGTGTTTTCATTGGCTCCCGCGCGCCACACCTTGCCATAGGGCACAACCTTGCCGAAGACCTCGCGGCTGCCGGTAAGCGGGCGATGATAGTCGATGCTCACCGTGGTAATGCCGATTGTTTGCGTGACCACGCCGTGCTGGCTGATGGTTGGCAGCATTAATTCGGTAGCTTGCTGGCCGTTCTTAAACTGCGCGGCCGTGCTTCCGGCGAAAACACCCAGACTCCATGCCGCGATTAAAGTGAATTTGAACAGAGACTTCATCACACGCCTCCCCTTCGAAGTTCCCCCGTCGCAAGTAAAGACGAAGGTGTGGTGTGCAAGGTAAACAGGCTTTTTGTAAAAAGACGTGCTTTGCTGGGGGTTGCTGGTGGAGTTATTCTCGCTTGTTTCCTGGAGGACTCGAATGGCCAGTATGTTCCGCAGCAAGTGGACGGTTCTGCTCGTTTTGGTGGTTTTGAGTATGCCTGCGCGAGCCCAACAGTTTGATCCGAAACTCTACAGCGAAATGCGCTGGCGCTGCATCGGGCCGTTTCGTGGCGGGCGTACCGTGGCGATCGCCGGTGTGCCGCAACATCCCGGCTTGTTTTATATGGCGCCGGTGAACGGAGGAGTGTGGAAGTCCGACGACTATGGGACCACGTGGAACCCAATTTTTGACGACCAGCCGTCAGGATCGGTTGGCGCAATTGCGGTGGCTGGTTCCGATTCGAACACTATCTACGTCGGTAGTGGCGAAGGTCTGCAGCGGCCGGACCTGGCGGTGGGCGACGGCGTCTACAAGTCCACGGACGCGGGCAAGACGTGGACGCATCTTGGTTTGCGCGATGCGCAACAGATTACGGCGATTGTCGTCGACCCGAAGAATGCCGACCACGTGTTTGTGGCGGCGGAAGGCCATCCTTACGGGCCGAATGCGGAGCGAGGCGTTTTTCGATCCCTGGATGGCGGCAAGACCTTTGAGAAGGTCTTATATAAGGATGAGAACACTGGCGCGGCGGACATCGTGATGGATCCGGGCAATCCGCAGGTCCTGTTCGCGGCATTGTGGGCGGCGCGCGTTGCGCCTTGGGAAGTGCGCAGCGGCGAGTCCTTCCTTATTCCTGGAAGCGGATTTTACAAATCGACGGACGGCGGGACCACTTGGAAGCAAATCACAGAAGGTTTGCCGACCACGGAGGATGGGATTGCGCGCATCGGGATTGCGATTGCGCCGAGCCATCCAAAGCGCATGTATTTGAACGTCGAAACGAGGAAGGATAAAGCGGGCATCTATCGGTCGGAGGATGCGGGCGAGTCCTGGACCCTGGTGAACTCTGATCACCGCATCGGCGGACGTGGCCCCGGCGCGATGGGCATCGCGGTGGCTACAGACAATCCCGACACTATTTATGTTGCGAACACCGCTGCGTGGAAATCGACGGACGCGGGAAAGACCTTTGTGGGATGGAAGGGCGCGCCGGGCGGCGACGACTACCAGCGAATCTGGGTCAGCCCGGACAATCCGCAAGTGATCGCTATTTCGGCGGACCAGGGCGCAGCCATCAGCGTGAATGGTGGCGCCACCTGGAGCACCTGGTACAACCAGCCGACCGCGCAGTTTTATGACGTCACCACGGACACTCGCTTTCCGTATTGGGTATATGGCGGCCAGCAGGAATCGGGGAGCGCCGCGACGAAGAGTCGCAGCGACAATGGTGAAATTACGTTTCGCGACTGGACGATTCCCGGAGTATTCGAATACGGGCGCGTCGCCGTTGATCCCACCGACCCCAATACGGTGTTCGGCGCGAAACTGACGCGGACACGGCAGGACATCGGTGAAATCGCAGACATCGCGCCCGAGCCCGTTCGCTCAGGCCAATACCGCTACAACCGGACGTTGCCCATCATTTTTTCCCCAGTCGATCCGAAGGTCTTTTATTTCGGCGCAAACGTACTCTTCAAAACGACGGATCGCGGCAACAGTTGGACGGTGATTAGCCCGGACCTGACTCGGGAATCATACGAAACGCCTGCCAACCTGGGCGGGTTCGCCGCGGGCGATCCGGAGAAAGGGAAGCATCGCGGCACGATCTATGCTGTGGCGCCATCGTTCAAAGAGGCCGATACGATCTGGGCCGGGACCGACGATGGGCTAATTCAAATCACACGAGATGGCGGGAAGACGTGGAAGAACGTGACTCCACCACAGATGAAGCCATGGGCGAAAGTCTCGATTCTGCAGGCGTCGCACTTCGATGCGGGTACCGTTTATGCCGCTGTGAACACGTTCCGTCTTGATGACCTCCAGCCGCACATTTTCCGCACGCGCGATTATGGAAGTACGTGGCAAGAAGTGGTCGCGGGGCTTCCGGACAGCGCGCCATCCCAGGTTGTGAGAGAAGATCCCGTGCGCAAGGGCTTGCTCTTCGCCGGCACGGAAACTTCCGTCTACGTGTCTTTCAACGATGGAGATTCCTGGCAGTCGCTGCAGCTGAATCTGCCGCACACTTCGATGCGGGACCTGGCGATTCATGGCGATGACTTGATCGTTGGCACGCACGGACGATCATTCTGGATTTTGGACGACATCACGCCGCTGCGGCAAATCAGCGAGGAAATCGCAAAATCGCAAACGTACTTGTTTGCGCCGCAAGAAGCCCTGCGGTGGCGCTGGAACAGGCATCCCGATACGCCATTCCCGCCGGAAATTTCGGGCGGGGCGAATCCGCCGGATGGAGCGATCATCGACTACTACCTGTCGGCAAAGACGCAAGAGCCAGTAACGCTTGAGATTTTGGAACCGACTGGGGAACTGGTGCGGCGCTATTCGAGTACAGACAAGCCGCCGTCGATGGAGAAACTCGCAGCGGAGCATCCGATTCCGATGTATTGGGTTCGGCCGACGCAGATTCTCTCCGGAAAAGCGGGCATGCATCGCTTCGTTTGGGATCTGCATGGCGCGCCGCCGCTAACGCTCAACCATGAATTCCCCATTTCGGCGATCCTGCACAATACTCCGCTCTATCCTTTGGGAGTTCGCGCATTGCCAGGTTCATACACTGTGAGGCTGACGGTCGATGGGAAAAGCTACACGCAGCCGTTGACACTGAAAATGGATCCGCGAATTCCGGCGGCGCTGCAAGACTTGCGCAAGCAGCACGAGGTGGAAGCGGGATCTGTTGAAGGGATGAACGAAACTTACGAACAACTGGAACAGGTCAAGAGTGTTCGCGCGCAAATCAAGGAACTAACGCCAAAGGCATCAGGCAAAGCGAACTTGGCGAAGTCCCTCGACGACCTGGACAAGAAGTGTGCTGACCTGTTGGGCGCCACCCAGAGTCCGTTTTTTGGAGTTCCTCCAAGCGGCAAGCGGCCCGAGAATCTTTCGACGTTACACCAGCATTTCGCCGGGCTGTTGGCGATCGCGGACAGCGCGGATGCAGCACCAACGACGCAAGCCGAGTCCGCCTTTCGCGAACTCGAGGAGAACGAAACAGCGCTGAGGAAGCAATGGAGCGTGGTGCGGGAACGCGAGATCCTCGATTTGAACGCGGACCTGAAGAAAGCGGGTCTGCCCACCATTGATCCGAAGAAACCCTCAGGGGAAGAACTGAACGAAGACGCCGAAGGCGACGACGAGCCATAGGTTCAGTCTTCCGCTTGCCTTCCGGGTCGAGGCCGCTCGCGAATATTTGAGTCGAATGTCTACTTCAGATTTTTCGCGAAGAAACCGTCAATGCGCTTGTTGGCGTCGGCGGTCGCATCCGGGCGATAGCCATCCTTGTTATCGGGGTTCTGGAAGGCATGGCCGGCGCCCTGGTAAATCTTGATATCCGTCGATTTGCCGTCGCTCTTCATAGCCGATTCGAAGGCCTGCACACTCGAGGGCGGGATGCCTTTGTCGTCGGCGCCAAAATTTCCGAGCATCGGCGCTTTGATCTTGGCGATGATCGCCGGATCGCTGGGCAAGGAACCATAGTTCACCACGAAAGCGGCCAGCTTCGGCTGGTCTTCCGCCAGCTTAATGGACCAGCCTCCACCCATGCACCAGCCGATGGACCCAATTTTGTTCACGTCCACGTCGGGCCGGGAAGCGAGGTACGCAAACGCGGCCTCGAGATCGCGGAGTCCGCGGTCATCCGGCAGCCCACGCATGAGAATGTGCGCATCGTCAGGAGTTTTGGCCGACTGACCGCGGTAGAGGTCCACCGCGAGCGCTACGTAACCTTGGCCGGCGTACTTGTCGGCCTGCTTCTTTACCCAATCATTCAGTCCCCACCATTCATGAATCACAAGGATCGCGGGATGCTTTCCGCCGCCCGAAGGCAACGCCAGGTAGCCGCTCACGGTCTCCGAGCCACTTTTGTAGCTCACCGTCTCCGTTTTGGCCTGTGCATTCGTCATCAGCGCACCAGTCAGCATCAACAAGGTCGTCAGGATCACATTTACCAGTCCGCGCAGCACGCGTCACCTCCAAGAAAATGGGCTCCGGCACTGTAACCCATTCCGGAGCCCGAATCCATCCAGCGGAAATTCGTCCCGCGTCCTACTTGCCCTTTTCCATCTCTTCGATCGCCCCAAGCACGTCGTCGCTGTGGCGCTTCACGTCGACGTCGGTCCAAACCTTGCGAACCACTCCGTTCTGATCGATCAGGAAAGTATGCCGCGCAGAAAGCTGTGTCACACCGAAGTTCATGACTGAGTCGTATTTTTCAGAAACTTCCTTCTTGGTGTCGGCCAGGAGCTTAAACGTCAGACTTTCCTTGGCACAAAACTCCTGATGTGACTTTTCGTCTTGCATGCTCACCCCGAGTATGACGGCGTTGAGCGTGGTGTATTTATCCAAGTCGCGTTGGAAATTATGGGCTTCAATGGTGCAGCCCTGGGTCATATCTTTCGGATAGAAGTACAGCACGACCCACTTGCCCTTGAAGTCGTGCAAGCTAATGGGTTTTCCGTCCTGCGAATTGAGAGTGAAATCAGGGGCTGTTGAGCCAACCGCGGGCGCCTTATCTCCAGCGCGCATGCCATAAGCCAGGAATGCACCGCACGCGACGACCACCAGAATGCCCAAGACCACCCAGAGCATACGTAAGTTCCTCATAGTTCACCTCGGTCGGACACAAATCAGTTTTCGGTCCGCGGCGCCCCATCGATGCGCGCGGGCAAGGCCGGGGCCTGTCTATTCTGCGGTAGGACGCTCAGGCGGGCAAATGCTATTTCTTTGCTGTAGCGGGTGCCATGGAATCGAAGCGTTTTGCTTCCGGGCCGCGGGGGCTCCAATCGGCCGGAGGAAAGGCGACTCGCCAGAAGTGCGCGCAAGGGCTATCGGATTCCACGCCCACCTCTGGAACATGGCCAGCGGGATTAATGTCGATGACGCGGCAGGGTAGTTCTTCGCCAGTCCCGAGGTGCTTCAGCAAGAGTGCTTGTCCAACGACGACCGTTTGGCGCAATTCCAACAGCGCGCCGTGAGCGTTGATGACCACTGTGTTGGTCCGTTCCGAAAAAGTCGCGCCGTGAGCTAGCTGGCCGGAGACTGTTACAGGAATGCATAAGAGTATCCGCTGGCTGCGACGCTGCTTAGCATAGCCGCCGGGTTTGAGATGGTTTGTATTGATCGCCATTAAGTGCCTGCTTCCGCCTTAGTGGTCTATATGCATCACGAAAGCCAATGAGAGACCGGCGAGGATACAGAACAGCGGGCAGTCAGTTACACCCACAAGAGACCGCATGCGAATTCTTGCCGAAACTACATTGAAGCGGCAGGAGTTAGTGCCGCGCGCTCCCAGTATGCCGGAGCACTCGCAGTGGGGGCGTCAGTGGATTGCTAACCAAGGAGGGGAATGAGTTTCAGAGGAGTGCAATCGTCCCAAATTGGTGCGTCAGGGCCCTGGCGCAGATGTTATCGATTCACGCGCCCGTACCATTCCGTGGGCGGAGGGCGCACACCTCGCGCTAGAATCATATTTGCCTCAAAACAAGGTCCTCGGCACGGGGTTCGAGTACATAGGGGTGAGCTGTGCGGGGCGGATGGCGGATGCTGCAAAAGTTCAATCCTAATGTTTGCCCAAAACTGTTCCGGACGTTCTTCGCGCTGCTGGTCTTTTCTCCTTTGCCAGTTTGTGCGCAAGACCTGAATTCACGATTGATCGATGCGGCCCGCTCGCAAGACACAGCACAGGTCAGGGAATTGTTGAAGGAAGGCGCCGACCCCAATTCGCGGGACAGAAATGGCCGCACGCCCCTGATGGAATCTGCGTCAGAGGGTTACACCCAAACGGTGCGCACTCTGCTTGAGAATGGAGCGGAAGTGAACGCGACGGACCGCGTCGGCTGGACGGCGCTCTTCTGGGCGGCGTTTTCCCGGAGAACAGAAACCCTGCGCGCGCTGGTTTCCCGTGGTGCGGAAGTGAACGCGAGGGACGGCGAGGGACGCAGCGCGTTATTTTGGGCGGCTTCTTCGGGATACACAGACGTGGCGGCAGCGCTGCTCGACAAAGGAGCGCACGTTAACGCGAAAGACAATTACGGCTGGACCGCGCTGATGAGTGCCGTGGACCTGGGGCACCTCGATACCGTGAAGATGCTGATGCAGCACAACGCCGACGCCAGGGTGAAAGCGAAAGATGGAACAACGGCGCTCCGGCTCGCCGAGAAATACAAGTACGACGAAATCCTGAAGCTGCTGCACAACGCTTCGCGGCAAATGGAGAGCGCCGCTGCATCTGGTACAGAATCGGGCGGCGCCCCGGAAACTTCCGGCAAAGCTACTCCTGGCGAGAGCAAGAATCCTGATTCGCGCAAAAATCGACCGTCGCAAACCGGAACGACTCCCACGCAGCCAGTGAACCCCCCTACCGCCAGCGATCTCTTAAACCAAAAATTGTTGCAGGCGGCAGAGGCCGGAGACACCGCCGAAGTGCTGTCGCTGATTCGCGATGGAGCGGGGGTCAATGCGCGCGGGCCATCCTACGGCAACACCGCGTTAATGGAAGCGGCGGCGCGCGGCCATACGGATACTGTTCGAGCGTTGATCGACAAAGGCGGGGAGGTAGACGCAGTCGACAACGCGGGACGCACTGCACTGATGGAAGCGGCATTCGAGGGCTACACGGAAACGGTGCGGGTGCTGCTTTCGAAGAACGCCAACATCAACGCGCACGATCACGAGGGCTGGACACCTTTATTTTGGGCTGCTTTTTCCCGAAGGACTGACACGGTGCGGTTTTTGCTCGAAAAGGGCGCCGACGTGAATGGGCAGAACAAGTATCAAGACACGGCACTCCTGCACGCGGCTTATGGCGGCGACACGGATTCGATTGCCGTGCTGCTCGAGCATCACCCCGACTTGAATCATCGGGACGATATGGGCCGTACCGCGCTGATCGAAGCAACGCGCCAGGGCCACCTGGATGCCGTGCGCATGTTGCTGGAGCATGGCGCTGACGAGAAGATCGCCGCGAAAGATGGAAGCACGGCATTGTCGATGGCGGAAAAATCGCGCAACGTAGAAATTGTTGCGCTGTTGAAGAATCCTCCGCGCACGCCGCACTCCGTTCCTGCTCAGCCGCAAGCGGTCGTCAAGAATCCGTCGATCGAAACGGCTCCTCCCCCGGCGCAAGTAACTGCGCCCGGGAATCCTCCGCAAAACGTAACGCCTCCCACGAGCGATCCTGCGGCAATCGAAACGCAACATCAGGAGCGGAAGAAACAGGCCAGGGCTTTCTATCGGATCGGACTCAGCATGCGGCTAATCGAAGAATATTGGCCGCAACCGGGGCGGGTGGCGGAACGCGCCGCCGCCAGCATCTTGACGGACCTGACCAACGTTGCTGCGCCGCAAGACTTGATCGACCTGTCACAACAAGGGGTGGCGCGGCTCTCTGCGCCTACCGACGACCGACAAAAAAAGATTCCTGAACTTGTCGCCGAATTACACGGCAAGTTGAACCAATATTGCCTGGCATTGCCGGATGAACAGTTCTTTTATTCGGCGGGCACGTTTACCTACGATGTCAGCCATTACGGCCAGGAACTCACCAAGTCACTGACGTTCGATCAAACCAGCGAGAATGCGCGCGGGAATTTGCTGCCACTGGCCACAAACATCGCCACACAATGCAAGTATTACGTAGATTGCAATGATGCAGCATCGGCATTTTTTGCGGAAATTGTAGACACGCTGTCGCGCACGCCTCTGGGCGCCGGCGATGGCAAGTCATTGGTCAAGGTTGCCGACGAAATCGGCGTCGCCCTTGGTTCCGAAGAGTAATAAAGCTCTTGTGAAAGACTCACCACTTCGGAACCTTTCAGACCTCACATCCCTTCTGGACTTTCATCACCACGAGCGTGACGTCGTCGCGCTGCGGCTCGCCGTGTGCGAATTCGGACACTTCGGACAGAATGCGCTCAACGACTTCGCTCGGCGCCATGGAGTCGCAAGATCGCAGCAGGCTTTCCAGTTTTTGCAGCCCCCACAAGTCGCCGGCCGGATTTGATGCCTCCGTAATTCCGTCGGTATACGCCACGAGAATGTCGTTCTTCTCAAGTTGGAACCTGGTTGACTCGAAATGAGCGTCGGCGAACATGCCAATCGGAACCGCGTCTGGCCGCAAGAGGAAGAGTTCACAGGATTTCGGTCCAGGCCTCACGACGATTGGGGGATTATGGCCGGCGTTGACGTATTGCAACTTTCGGCTGGCTGGCTCGTACTCGGCGTAGAACAGCGATGCAAAGAATGCGGAGGGGGACGATTCGTAGACCAGGCGGTTAACGTCGCCAATCAGCGTCGGTAGATCCAGATAGGGATGCAGGACTTGTGCTCGCAGAGAGGCCTGAAGGCTGGCCATCAGCAGGGCGGCGCCAATCCCTTTTCCAGATACGTCTCCAATGGCAATGCCCCAGCGTCCGCCGGACAACGAAAGGAAATCATAATAGTCGCCACCGATGCCGCGAGCGGGTTGATAAAACGTCTCACAAGACAGACAAGGGATGGAAAAACTTTGCGGCGGGAAAAAAGCCTGCTGAACGTCTTTAGCACCCTCCAGGTCTTTGCGGAATGCCTTGTGAAATCCGGAATCGGAATCCGCTTTCTTGAGGTATTCGAGAAAAGTCTCGACATGGTTGCGCAATAACAGGCTGGCTTCCTTGCCTCGGCCATTTTCCAGCGCGTCAACGATGGGTTGGTGAGACTCAACCACTTCGGAGAGCTCCTGGGACACCTTGCCGATGGCAATTCGGATGCGTATGTCGAAAGCCAGTGCCTCCCAGACCCGCAGCAAAACTTTGTTTCCGGAGGCCTGCAGAATGCGACGGTGGAACTTGGCGTCATGTTCGGCATAGCTATCGAGGTCGCCCGCGCGGATCGCCAGGCGCATGCTGTCTAGTTCGTTTTGTAACTCGTTACTGTTTTTCTTGAGTGTCTCCGCCGCTGTCTTCCCCGCAATTTCTTCCAGTCCGGCTCGTATTTCATACGCTTCGTGCATCTCTCTGGCATTCGGGACCTGAACGACTGCCGAGAAATTGCCGGCTAGCTTGGTCAATCCCAGCGACTGAAATTCCGTAAACAACTTCAAGACCGCATCATTGTCCAGCCCATACTTCGCCGCGATATCTCGCAAGCGCACCCGTTGGCCGGGGCGATGCTTGCCACAGAAGAGCTCTCTGGTCAGCCGGACTCTTCCCAATTCATTTAAGTGTCCGTTTGCACCAACCATCGAAACGAACTTTCGCGTTTCACGGTTCAACAACTTCATTCCATTTCTCTCCTTAGTTGGGATCAGGCGGACTTGCGCGGTGCTCGTCAAGAGCGGCCGGATGAAAAAGGGTCAACGCGAGAATGAGCCACAGCTGAGGATGGGCACGTGGTAATACCGTTTGTTGCGCGGAAGAAGCTGGTTCAAAGAACTTGCGGCCAACTCATGAAAGGTCGATAGGGCTCTCCGAAGTAAAGCAATTACGACACTGTTGGATGCGGAGCCCGCCGCCGGGTTATTTTTTTGCAACGGCGCCAGAAATTACTGCTCGCCTCTATTTACAGATAATTTACGGCCGATGAAGCGCGAAATTTTTCGAATAGAAGATGGTGGAGGCGGGGGGAGTTGAACCCCCGTCCGAAAAGCGCTACGCCACGGAGCCTACATGCTTATCTCAGTTCGTTAGGTTCGCCCGCCGCGCTTGGAACGAGCAAGAAACGCAGCCGGCTAGTCCGATCAGTCTCGCCCACCCCTTACGGACCGAAAGGAACGGGCCAGCTCACTGTATGACGCTTCTTGCCGGGCCCGTGAGCAAAGCCCGGGGAAGCGTGCGCTTAATTAATTAAGCAGCAAGTGCCAAGTTGTTGTTGGCAGTTCTAGTTTCCATCCTGTTACGGGCGGGTGGCCCCCGGCATGCCTCCGGGACGCGACAGCTTCCGTCGAAACCGTGTCGCCCCCTGAATACATTTTAGCATTTCGTGGGAATACCGGCGCTAGGCCTGGAATGAGCCGTCACATTTTTAGAGATGGGAATTCAAGAGAGATGAGGGCGGCATAAGTCTACGGGACGCACCTTGCCAAACCGATTCAGGCTCAGGATTTGGATGCCATGTTGGAGCAGGAAATCGCCTCGCGCCACTCGACTGGTTCTGTCTCCGAAGACCAAGACAGCAAGCCTGTTGTAAGCTGAGGTCATCGGTTCGCAAGAAATTCGTGAATTGCCGTTGCACCATTTTTGTGCTCTGTTGAAGCTTATGCGTTTCCAACAGGCGACTCTAACCGATCTCGCATTGATCTTCGCACTGATGCGCCAGATGCAGTGTGACGATCCTTGGTCCGAACCGTTCGAAGAATCCATCGTGAGGAAATCCCTGGCCGATGTATTGCAGAACCCCGCGTATGGCGTAATTTACGTTGCTCAAGATGAGGGTGCGCCCGTGGGCTACCTGGTCATCTGTTTTGATTTCAGCCTCGAATACCAAGGCAAGGGCGCGTGGATTGACGAGCTGTTTGTGGTGCGCTCCCACCGAGGGCAGGGAATCGGGATGCGCTTTCTCGAGTTGGCGGAAGAAGTTGCGGCGGAGCACGGCGCGATGTTCCTGCATCTGGAAGTGACCCATGGGAACCCGGCGATTGAGTTGTACCGTCGCTGCGGCTTTGCGGATCACCAGCGATATCTGATGACCAAGCGCCTCGCGGAGTGACGCCCGCGATTCCCCTTTTATTCGCGCGCGATCGAACGGAGAATAGCGGCAGTCGCTCCTGTGGCTCTACCCGGAGGCTTTCCGATGAAGTCTAGGCTGACTGCAGTTGTGTTCCTACTGGCGTCTTTTTTTGCTCCGATCCTCGCTGCCCAGTCCTATTCCGTAAAAGTTGAACGAGATATTGAAATCAAAATGCGCGACGGCGTTGTTTTACGCGGCGACATATTCCGTCCTGACGCTGAGGGCAAATTCCCGGTGCTGCTGCAGCGCACTCCTTACCGCAGGTCCATTCCGTGGGGTTACAACGTTGATTTCGCGCAGCGGGCCGCGTCGCGCGGGTACGTTGTTTTTCTCCAGGATGTGCGCGGCCGCTATACCTCGGATGGCGATTGGTACCCGTTCATTCATGAAGCGGACGACGGTTACGACACCATCGAATGGGTCGCCGCGCAGCCCTACTCGAACGGGAAAGTGGGGATGTTTGGCGGCTCTTACGTGGGTGCGACGCAGATGCTCGCAGCCATCGCGCATCCGCCACACCTTGCAGGAATTTGCCCCGTGGTGACCGCGAGCAATTATCACGATGGCTGGACGTATCAGGGGGGCGCATTCGAACAGTGGTTCAATCAATCCTGGACGACGGGCCTCGCGCAGGACACCGTTTTGCATCAGATCGAGCGCATGCCGGGAACTCCGGAAGCGGTAGAAGTGCTGCCTCTAACGCAGTACCCCATCTTCAACACGAATCCTGCGAGTGTTGTAAATGGTGGCGCGGCCGTAGTTGCGCCCTATTATCTCGAGTGGCTCGGGCACCCGACTTACGACGACTATTGGAAGCGTGTTTCGATCGAGGAACACTTTTCGCATATCAACGTTCCTGCGCTTCATATCGCTGCATGGTATGACATTTTTCTCGGCGGCTCGTTGCGCAACTACATTGGAATTAAAGCTAGCGGGGGCTCCGAGAGTGCGAAAAAAGGCCAGCAACTCCTGGTGACCATCGGAGGCCATGCTGGCAGCGGGCGCAAGATCGGCGCTTTGGATTTTGGCCCGGAAGCGCTGAAGAACGATGAGGACGACGTCACACTGGCGTGGTACGACTACCTTTTCAAGGGCGTGCAAAACGACTTCGCGAGTGGGAAGCCGGTCAAGATTTTCGTGTTGGGAATCAATCAGTGGCGCCAGGAGGATGACTGGCCCCTGGCTCGCGCCAAATCTACGAAATACTTTTTGCATTCGAATGGGGATGCCAATTCTAACAAGGGCTCTGGCTCGCTGTCCCCGGCCGAACCAGGAAAAGAGCCGCAAGATAAGTACATTTACGATCCCGCAAACCCCGTCCCTACGGAAGGTGGCCCGCTGTGCTGTGACTCCCGCCGTCACGGCGGCCCGTGGGACCAGCGCGCGGTGGAGCAGCGCGAGGACGTCCTCGTTTACTCGACTGCGGTCCTTGAGCGCGACCTCGAAGTTACCGGACCCATGCGCCTCGATTTTTTCGCATCTTCCAGTGCCGTGGATACGGATTTCACTGCCAAGCTGGTGGATGTCTATCCCGACGGAACAGCGATCAATCTGGCCGAGGGGATTCTCCGCGCCAAATATCGCGATTCCCAGGAAAAGGCCACTCTCCTGACTCCTGGAAAGGTCTATCAGCTAACTATCGACCTATGGGCGACCAGTAATGTTTTCAAGGCCGGCCATCGCATCCGGCTGGAAGTTTCCAGCAGCAACTTCCCCCGGTTCGATAGAAACCTGAACACCGGCGAGTCTGCGGCAACCTCCGACAAGTGGGCTACCGCCACAAACATGATCTTTCACGACAAAGATCACCCCAGCGCCCTGGTGCTGCCGATCGTCATGTAGGGGCGGCTTTATGCCGCGCGTTGAGATAGGCTCGGTGACAGTGATAATACTGTGCGGTGATAAACGCCTATATCGAGCCGCGCTCCTATCTGGTCACAATTTGCACGAAAGAACGTAGATGCTTGTTTGTCGAAGCAGATTTGGTCAATCTACTGATTGTCTTGCTTGGCGAGGTCGCGCGCGAGCACTTGTTTGATCTTTATGCCTATTGTTTCATGCCCGATCATTGTCATTTCGTGATTTGTGGTCTGGATCCCTATTGCGACCTGATATCGACAGTTCGCAGCTTCAAAGACAAGGCGGCGGTTCTCTTTCGGCGCCGAGGCCTACAAGGCGCTTGGCAGAAGGGATTTCACGACCATATTATCCGCGATGACGAGGACCTTCGAAACTGTGCCAACTATGTGCTTGAGAACCCAGTCCGTGCGGGACTGGTTTCTGAAAAACATGAGAGGCAGTTCAGCGGATCTCGCGTGTTTCGTTGGCCGCCTTTTGCGGGCGGCGTAAAGCCGCCCCTCCAATGCCCTAGCCTCCGCACCCGTATGCCTCATCAGCGCTTTAGGCACATGCGGGGGCTTCGCCGTTGACGCCCCCACCCCTACCCCGCAAAATGGCCAAACGGGGGCCTTTGCCGCTAAAACACCCCCATTTACGTATGCCATCAGAGCCCAGCGCCTTCGAACAAGCCATAGCCCGCGCGTTGCGGGACAATCTCGAGCGCATCCAGCGCAGTGGCGATGAGCTGCAACAGGCCATTAACGATGTGGTCGCCGCTTGTTCCAGCAGCAAGCCCACCAACGCCCTTCCCCCAATGCTGCGCGCACAGACCTCTGCCGCCTCGCTTTCGGCCGCCTTGGAAGTTTTGGCCCGGTTCATCGCCGTGTCGATGCAACCCGGTCCCCGGAGTCCCCTGGAAGAGAAGATCACCCAGGCGATGGGAACCATCGCTGCCGAGCCTTCCGCGACCCCGCAGCATCAAACGCCCCGAGCTCCCGTGCCTGTGGTGGCCACTGGCCCCGCGTCCATGCGCGAATCGGTACCGCTGGAACCCTCGGCCCATGACTTTACGGCCACCGAGCCGCAGGCCACTCCTGTAGAATTGGAGACAGCCGAAGTTGCGGTCGCCGCCGCCGATGAATTCGATATCAACCAGTTGACTCCTGAGGAACAGGAGCTGCACCGGCGTGCAAATCGCGTGGCAAAAGTTTCGATGCAGGATATTAAGATGTTACGTCCGGAACAGGTCAGACTGGGCCGCGAACACAAAGATATCTGCATCCGATTGAAAGACGACATTGAAAAGGCTCACAGAGAATACGATCGTAGATTCAAGCCCATCATGGACCACCCGGTCGATTATTTTTACCGGTGGCTGGTGGAGATCCTGGCTGACGGCGACTCTTCCTCGCTCGGCGAATACCCCTACGCTCCCGCCGGAAAATCACGCTGACCCGCGGCGAATTTCCGCACGTCACTCGCGCCTTGCGGCAGTTGTATCTGCGGTCGCTCTGTTCTCCTGCCTCGCACTGACACTTGTCTTCGCGTTCGATCTCGGCGCGCAGACTCCCAAGAAAAAGAAGAAACCGGTTCACCCGAAGTCGCCGGCGTGCGCCAGCGGTTGCAAGCCGGAGACGAGTTCACCGGCGTTGGATTCCGCCAGACCTGACGATGCGGCCGCTCAAAAAGAGCTAGCCAGTCTCGCGCGAGACCTCCACATCGGTATAAATGGCGCCTATGACAAGCTTGCCTCCTTTGCGAATAGCCACGCTTCCAGCGTATGGGGACAGCGGGCAGCGTTGGCGTTGGGATACAGCGATTATGCAAAGGCGCGTTTTCCGCAGGCTTTGACTTGGTTGCAGAAGGCTAAGGCTGACGAACTGCTCCATGAGTACGACGGCTACTGGACCGCGCAGGCGGAAATCTCGCTGCACCGTCAGGCGGACGCGTTGAAGGACTTAACGACGCTCCTGAACGATTACCCGAACACGGTGATGAAGGAGCAGGCGATCGAGAGTTACGCGACTGCGGCACTGGATTTGGGCCGTGCGCAAGCCGCGCTCGATATGCTCGCTACCTATGGCCCAACCGGCTCAAAGTCTTCTCTGCTGGTCGTTCGCGGTCGGGCTTACGAGAATGCTCGCAAGCTGGTACCTGCTGCGAAAGATTACCAGACTATCTTCTATAAGTACCCACTCTCCGATGAAGAACATACTGCGGGCATCGCGCTTTCCAAACTGAACAAGGAGTTGCATAGCGAATTTCCTTACGCGACGGCTGAATTGCAGGCGGATCGCGCCCAGGCGTTCTACGATGGGCACAAATGGAAGGAAGCGCGAATCGAGTACGACAAGCTGGCATCGATGTTGAAGGATCCGTCGAATCCGACTCGCCAACGGGCGCTAGTGCGTTCAGCAGAAGCCCGGCAACATCCCAAGGCAGCGCCGAGCTTGCTGGCCAACATCAAGACATTGAGCGACCCCGACGCGGAAGCGGAAAGGCTCTACGCGCTTTCCCAGGCCTATCGCTCCGAAAAAAACGAAACCGCCATGCTCACCAACATCGAGTTGGTGGCGGAGAAATTCCCGCAAAGCAAGTGGACCGAAGAAGCGCTGATGGCGGGCGGGAACTATTATTGGGTGCAGCTCGATCGAGGCAAAGCCGCCCATTACTACGAGCGAGTACTCGACAATTTCCCTGGCGGCAAGAACGCCTACAACGCCGAATGGCGCATCGCGTGGGTGGCGTATCTGGAACGTCAGCCCTATGCAGACGACAAGATCACTGTGTTCCTGCGAAAGTACCCGGTTTCCGGCGGCGCGGTAAATGCGCTCTATTGGTTAGGTCGGGACGCGGAACGCAGCGGCAATCCGGCGCACGCCCGTGCCTATTTCAGGAAGGCGCTTGACCGTTGGCCGAATACTTATTTCGCTTACGCGGCACAGGCGCACCTCGACAAGCTCGGACAAGGCGACGTGGATTCACCCGATTTTCTGATGCAACTCCCCGCTGCGCAGCCATTGCGGCCCTTCGATGAGCCGGTCGCGTCCACTGCCGTTGGCCATTGGAATCGAGCGCAGGCGTTGCGCACCATTGCCTTTGACACGTCTGCCGAGCTGGAATTGAAGGCCGCCTATGCAATTACCGCGTCGCCACGGTTCCTGGTAGAGGCGGCACAGGCCGCGTTCGACCAAGGACACTTCGCATCCGGGATGAACTACGGCCGCCTGGCGGTGCCCAGTTTCGACTCGCGAAAGCTCAATGAAGTGCCGGCGAGCGCGTGGAAGGCGCTTTATCCGCTACCGTATGAAACGCAGCTTCGTCGCGAGGCCGAACGGAATAATTTCGATCCTATGTTCGCGGCGGGTTTGATCCGCCAGGAATCTACGTTCCAGGCCGACGCGGTTTCGCACGCCAATGCGATTGGCTTGATGCAGATTCTGCCGAAGGAAGGCCGCCGCCTCGCTCGCGAACGCAAAGTCAAGTACACGAAAGCAACGCTCTTCGATCCGAACATGAACATCGAGCTGGGCATGCTCTATATTTCCGATCTTTCACGCAGTACGGGTGCATTTGAGTATGCCGCTGCCGCCTACAATGCGGGCGAAGATCGCCTGGCTTTGTGGAAGGGCGAACGCAACTACGACGAGATTGCCGAGTTCGTGGAATCGATTCCGTTCACCGAGACGCGCGAGTACGTGCAAATCGTTTTGCGCAACGCGACCATGTACCGCCAGCTCTACGGCGACACGCAGAAAAACACGATCTCTGCGGCCGTGCGCACCCAAACTCACTCGGCCCGCTAGATTCCACCAGCAGTCCCAGAATCGGCGGCGATTCAACCTCCTCGGTAAATCCGTAAACTGCCGGGCAGAGGCTTGCAATGATACGTCCCCTATCAAAAAATCCGCAACAAAATCACTTTTCTGACAAACTAGTCTCAGGCGTTCTGGATGCCCACCGCGTGACGCCCATCTGACAATTGTGTTCAGGGAGAGCTATGAGGATTCGAGAGGTGTGTGCCGTCTTTGCGGGCATTGTCTTCTTTTGGGGATTGGGACGTACTGCGTCGCGAACCGATCTGCCAGACGGCGAGGCGGTATTGCGGGCGATGCACGAGCACTACGCAAAAGACTGGTACGACACGCTGACATTTGAGCAAAAATCAATCACGCACCAGGGCGACAGCGCCGAAAAAATTGAGATCTGGCATGAAGCACTGAAGCTGCCGGGCAAGTTGCGTATCGATATCGGCCAGCGGGATGCCGGAAACGGAATGCTGGTAGCGGACGGCACGCTAACCCGGTTCCAGAATCATGAAGTCACCACCAGCCGGCCATTTGTCCACATGCTGCTTGTGCTGGGCTTCGATGTCTACCGCCAGACGCCTGAGACCACCATCGTGCAGATTAAAGGTGAAGATTTTGATCTTGCAAAGATCCACGAGGATACGTGGGATGGAAAGCCAGTCTACGTGGTCGGCGCCGACAAAGGCGATCTGAAAACCAAGCAGTTCTGGATCGACAAGGAAAGCCTGCTCTTTGTGCGCTTGATCGAACCGGATTCCAAGGAACCGGCGAAGATCAACGACACCCGTTTCGAAGATTACCGTCGGCTCTCCGTAGGATGGGTGGCCGCCCGTGTCGAGTTTTATGTCGACGGACACTTGGTGTTCAGCGAAATCTATTCGGATGTCAAAGTGAATCCGAAGCTCGATTCATCTCTTTTCGACGCGAAACGATTCCAGCACCAGCCCGCTAAAGCACCGGCCCCAGGAACCAGCAATGTCCAGCCGGAACCCCGCAAAGATCTCCGGCTCAAGGACACCTTTCTTGAAACTTGTTCTCGATCTCGGTGACATCCCGCGCGTGCGATACAATATTTCCCCATGTCGACCGAAACCAACATGTCCCAGATCGCGCGGAGAATGTTGTCCGCCAAAGCGGAACAGTTCACCGAATCGGTCATCCGCGAGATGACTCGGCTGGCGCTAAGGCACAATGCCGTCAATCTCTCTCAGGGATTCCCCGACTTCGCCGCCCCGATGGAAGTGAAAGAAGCAGCGCGGCAGGCGATAGCCGACGATATCAACCAGTACGCGATCACCTGGGGCGCGAAGCCGCTTCGCGACGCGATCGTCGAGAAATTTGCGCGGACGCAGGGCGTAGAAGTAGACCCTGAACGCGAGTTGACGATTTGCTGCGGGTCCACCGAGGCGATGATGTCCTCAATGATGGCCATCATCAATCCAGGCGACGAAATCGTGGTGTTCGAACCGTTCTATGAGAACTATGGCCCGGATGCGATTTTGTCCGGCGCCACGCCGAGGTTCGTGAAGCTGGCTCCGCCGGATTGGACTTTTGACAACAGGGAACTGACCGAGGCGTTTGGGCCCAACACCAAGGCCATCATTCTGAATACGCCGAACAATCCCACCGGCAAAGTCTTCACTCGCGCCGAACTGGAGTTCATTCGCGACCTGTGCGTGCGCTGGAACTGCTACTGCATCACCGACGAGATTTACGAACACATCTTGTATGACGGCAACGAACACATCACCATGGCGCGGGTCGACGGCATGCGCGACCGCACCATCGTGATCAATGGGATGTCGAAGACGTATAGCGTGACGGGTTGGCGCGTGGGCTGGGCGATTGCTCCGGCCGACGCTACGCAATCGATCCGCAAGGTTCACGATTTTCTTACTGTGGGTGCGGCTGCCCCATTGCAACAGGCCGGCGCGCTCGCCCTGAAGCTTACGCAGCCCTACTACGACGGCCTTGCGATCACTTATGAGAAAAAGCGAGCGCGGTTATTGGGTATCCTTGAGAACTCCGGGTTCACGGTATATAAGCCGCGTGGCGCCTATTACATCATGACGGACATTTCGCGCTTCCACTGGGACGAAGTTAAGTATCCGGCCGAATCGCGCGATGTCTCGTTCGCCAAATACCTCGTAGAGCAGATTGGAGTAGCCTGCGTTCCCGGCTCCAGCTTTTACAATGACCCGCAGGACGGCGCCTCGCAGGTCCGGTTCACCTTCTGCAAGAAGGAAGAAACGTTGGCCGCCGCCGAAGCCCGCTTCGCGCATCTCCACGCTTAGCAAGGGCGCTCGACCTGTGCTAACCCGCAAGAACTTATCTGAAATTAAGCTCAAAGCGAATCTGGTGTGGCGAGAATCACAGGTCTGCTTGCCCGGGTGTGCTAGACTCTGCGCATCACTCTTCCGGGGAAAGGGGCCGGCGTGCCCTTGAATTTCTCGTTGATTCCATCCGATTCGAAGCTCGAAGCCAACGGCAATGGCCAGCCCGTGGATGTTTCGCCATCGGAGACGCGCACATTTTTCTGCCGGCTTACAATCTCCGAGCAAATTGAGCAGGAATCGATCGATGTGTCGATCTGGGGTTCGGCGGATGGGCGGGATTTCGGCAAAAGGCCGCTCCTGAAGATTCCGCAGCAATTCTATCGGGGCACTACAAAAATGGTGCTGGACGTATCGCTACGAACGGAAGTAAAGTTCCTGCGTGCCAAATGGGAGCTGAACCGTTGGGGACGCGTCGCTCCGACCCCGATGTTTGTTGCGCAGTTGGATTTGGAAGAAGTGCCGCCCATGTCGAAGGAAACGCCCACGCGTAGGGCGATTTTAGCGGCAAAAGGTTAATCGATTTTACGGTTTCAAGGGATACCTAAGTCTTCTTCCGAGAGGAAGATAAGGGTAGGAGACCGTTGGTCGGTTGCCCTGTGGTGGTCGGTCTCCTACCCTGCGAGTGGTCTTGCTTCTATAGACGGTAATTCCCTACGAAATGTTTCTTAGTTCCGCACAGATTTCACAAATTAATTTAATTGCATTTAGTAGGTCTAAATTGTTCGTTCATGGGACTTTGTTCGCTTGTGGGAATTCTTTCCTGCCCATTTTCTTTCGCGTTCACCCGATGCTCACAGTATCCAGATAACGAGCCACTGCCGCGGGCCATTTGAAATTGGCGGTGATCGCCTGCTGCAAAGACTGCGCTGCTTCCGGTTCTCCGTGCGTCAGGTACGACTGCTTGGGCGGCACTTGCAATCCAGTAAGCCAACGTAATAATTCGCTTTTTCCGGCATGGGCGGAGAACTGGCCCATCTCCACAATCTCCGCAAGCACCGGCACATTCTGCCCAAAAAGACTGAGTGACTTTGCGCCCTCCTGCAAAGCACGGCCGCGCGTCCCTTCCGCTTGAAAGCCGCCCAGAATGATGCAATTGCGCGAATCGCCGAGACGTTGCGCCAAATGATGCAACACGCGGCCGCCCGTAACCATGCCGCTGGCGGAAATGATGATGCAAGGTGTCTTCACGTCGTTAATGTGTTTAGATTCCTCGACGCTACGCGTGAGATGGAATTCGTGAACGCTGAGGGGATCCCCGCCATTCTTTTCGTCGCGGCCGAATTCGACGTCGTGGTCATCCTTATACTTCAGGTACAGCTGTGTGGCGCTCTGCGCCATCGGACTGTCGACGTAAACCGGCAGCTTCGGAATTCGCTGCAGATTCTCGAGCTGCCGCAAGTAATACATGAACGTTTGCGTGCGGCCAATCGCAAACGCTGGAATCACGATCGAGCCGCCGCGTTTCACCACGCGATTGACCACGTCGCCGAGAATTTGCAGTGGGTCGCCGGCTTGATGCTCGCGATCGCCGTAGGTGGACTCGCAAAGCAGCAAGTCGATCTGTTTTGCCTCGGGCGTTTTAGGATCATTCAGAATCGGCTGGTCGTAGCGCCCAATGTCGCCAGAGAAAACAATCACGGTTTTCTTGCCGTTTTCGGTGATGGTAAGTGCCAAACTGGACGAGCCAAGAATGTGGCCTGCGTCGTACGACTCGATGTGAAACTCCGGTGAAATGTCGAAGCCGCCAGTGCGCGGCATCGGCTTCAGCTTTTGCAGAACCGGATCGATATCCGCACTGGTGTAAAGCGCGCGTGGCTGCGGGTGCTTGCTCCAGTTGTGTTTCTGTGCGTCCTTGGTCTCTTCTTCCTGCAAATGGCCGGAGTCTTTCAATAGCAAACCGGTCAACTCAATCGTTGCGGGGTTCGCAAAGATCGGCTTGCTGTAGCCATCGCGGACCAGAACGGGTAGCCAGCCCGTGTGGTCCAAGTGAGCGTGCGTGAGCACGAGATAATCGATGGTCTTTGGATCGATCGGAAGCGGCTTCCAGTTTCGATCCTTCAAGTCGTCCGTGCCCTGAAACAGGCCGCAATCTACGAGCAGTTTCTTGCCTGCTGCTTCCACAAGATACTTCGACCCGGTCACGCAACCCGCCGCGCCCAGAAACGTAAGTTTTGCCATGATGAGGTTTCACCCAAGAGGGAAGTTACTCACTCCACCTTAGCCCAATTGCAGTCCATGGTGCACGGCCTGAGTTACGGACCTGTAAATATCATTGGCGCGCTAAAGCTTGGCCTTCTCCAGGTAGCGATTGATCGCTTCTTCCCACTTTGGGCCCGCCTCCCGATCCGCTTCAGCCATTTGCCTGACGCGATCGTCGGCTTCCATGCTCAGCGATGTTCGCTCGTAGATTACTGTGACCTCCGTCTTATCTCCGCTGGGAGCCAACCGCAGCGTAATGAGCGAGGCCATAACAGAAGGAACCACGTAGACATACTGCATGCGCCCGTTTTTCAAATCGAATTCCGTGTTCACCCAGACGGCATGACTTCCGTGGCGATCTATTGTGAAAACCATTCCCTGCTTATCGCTTCCCGGGCGAGGGAACAAGAATTGCGGATCCCAACTATCTACCCACACTCGTTCTCCATCGGCTCCAAACAGAGGCGCCGCTTGCTCCATCGTTCCATTTGCTGTGAATGCGAATTCTTCATGCGTGTGTGCACGGTTTTGACCTGTGGGATGCTCACTGCCGTGATCGGGAGGGATCGCGGGATGGAGATGCGCAATCGCTTTGGGGATCGCAGCGAATACAGTGGCAAAGAGTGCGCCGGCAACAAAATATCCCGCAGCCCTCATAACGCCTTCTCCTTCAGCTTGTGGCTGTCAGCGGCCTTGAGCGTCAGGCCATAGATTTTCTTCAGTTCACTGATCTGAGAGAGTGACTCCTTGCCAAACGGCGCCTTGCCTTCAAAAGCGTGCAGCACGATACCTTCGAGCAAGTCGCCCAGCGTGAGATCTTTGAGCTCGGCGAAAGCCTTCAGCACCTTCAGAAGCCGTTTCTCCATGCGCACACCGGTTTGCACCCGTTCAACTTCAATCATAGGGCCTCCTGGGACCATGGTATATATGTACCATGGTAGCATTTGCCAGTCAACCCTGCCCCGCCGACCCGGCTTGCGGTACTGAGCTTGAAGTGCTCGAATCGAGTGGTAATGATTTCCCAAAATCAACAAAAACCCGCGCAAAACGGTCCGTTTCTCGTGTGACCCAGGGCGTTGCCGAAAACACGCAAACGTGCCCAGAATGAATCGCTATGACCACTACACTCGAAGTGCCTACATCTAAATTCAAGGCCTTGACCCGGCTGGTTGGCAACACGCCCCTGATATCCATCCACTTTAAGTATCGTGGCGGACATCGGGTCCTTTTTGCGAAATCGGAATATCTCAATCTCACGGGAAGCATCAAGGACCGCATGGCCCTATGCATTCTGCAGAAGGCTTACAACGAAGGGAAAATTCATCCCGGTTACACCATTGCCGAGGCGACCAGCGGCAATACCGGCATCTCTTTTGCCGCCATCGGGCGAATGCTTGGGCACCCGGTAAAAATTTTCATGCCCGACTGGATGAGTCAGGAACGCGTCCACCTCATCCGCAGCTACGGCGCCGAAGTTGTTTCGGTGAGCAGGGACAATGGCGGGTTCCTCGGCAGCATCCGCATGTGCGAAGAGTTTGCGGCCTCGCGCAATGACGTGTTTCTGCCGCGGCAGTTTTCGAATCCCGCAAACATCGAAGCGCATGAAGAAACCACCGGCCCGGAGATCTGGTCACAATTTGTGACCGTCGGCAAGCGGCCACGGGCGTTTGTCGCGGGAGTCGGCACGGGCGGCACGGTGATGGGAGTGGGCCGTTTCCTGAAGCGCCACGACTCCTCGATCCGCATTCATCCTGTTGAGCCTGCCGAATCGCCAACGCTCTCGACGGGCTGCAAGGTCGGCAGCCATCGCATTCAAGGCATTTCCGATGAATTTGTTCCGGAGATCGTAAACCTTAAGGAGATAGACGAAGTTCTTACCGTCCACGATGGTGACGCCGTCCTGATGGCACAGAAACTTGCGATGAATCTAGGTCTTGCGGTGGGCATCAGTTCGGGCTGCAATTTCCTGGCGGCGATCCAGGCGCAGGAGAGATTGTCACCCGATGCCGCTGTGGTCACAGTGTTCTGCGACGACAACAAAAAGTACCTTAGTACGTGCCTGATGAGCGAAGAACCGGCAAAGCCAGGGTACATTTCGCCGGATGTCGAATTGTTAGGTTTGGGAACAGTTGGACGCGCCTGCGAATTCTGCCACTAGCCCGCAGTACAGACAGGGCTGTGCTGGCCTATTTCGCGGCGGCGGCTTCCGAATTTTCGGGCTTGCCCACCAAGATAAACCCGCTGGTCAACAGGTACTGATATAAATGCCCGAGCGGGGCGTCGGGATACAGCTTGTCCGCGTGCACAAGCCCGTCGATCTCCTGCCAATGCCATCCCGTCAACCCTGCAGACAGGACCCGTCGCTCCACATCTTCCACTTTCATCGGGTACACACTTAACCGCACATTCTCCGAAAACAATCGGGCGATCGCCTCCATAAGGCTCCCAGCGAGATTGTTGTAATTGTCTTCCAGAACCTTTACCAGGACCGTCAGGCCGATGGCAAAGTGGATCCGGGACTTGGTATACCGATTTACGAACGCGCTCATCGTATACAATTCTCGTGCGCGAAACACCATCACTCCGTATCCCAACTTCTGAAGGTCCATTACGTGGCGCATCACTTCCTCCGCGGTGACGCGACCATCTTCATTCATCCCAGGAGCGGTCGACAGACAAAACAGGCCTAACCCGCCTTTGCTTTCTTTGACCTCTGGTTCCGGCAAATCCGCCAGTGTCCGGCGGATCAATTCGCTATGCATTTGGGTCACGTTGTCGAATCGTCCGGGTGCCAGCACCAACGCGCGCTTATACAGTAATTCGTTTGCCGGCAAATACTGGCCATCTGAGGGAAACGCGACCGCCTCCGCATATCCGTTCGCTACTAACAAGGCGTGCAGCTTGTTCGGGTCCCATCCTTCGAACGCGGGTCCTTTCACCTCCAGGCAATCGATCTCCAGTCGGGAAAGGCTTAAATCCTCAAACAGGCTCGCCAAAAACTGTGCAGGTGAATCCAACGCAAAATGGGCGGCATAAATCAGGTTTACCCCGAGGATTCCCGTCGCTTCTTGCTGCCGCAAGTTGGTCGAATCTCGCAGGTTCACATGCAAGAGGATCTGGCTGGATTCTCCGCCCGCCTGCTGCAAAAAGCGAAGTCCCATCCATCCGTGGCAATCGTTTGTGCCAGCAAAGTTCCGGGCGGATATAGTGTCAACGAAGGCAAAGAATTTCGCCGTACCCGCCCGCGTGGCGTGCAATTGCGACAGCAGTTGCGCCCACTCGTTGTCAAGCATGGCTTCCAGGCGTGGCTTTGACACATAGCGTGTTCCGGCGCCATACAAATCGTCGCTCACTTCTTTGTCGTACGCAGAGATCGTCTTCGCGACGGTTCCCGAGGCCCCGCCTACGCGCAGAAACCACCGCGCCACTTCCTGGCCAGCGCCAATCTCCGCAAATGAGCCGAAGATGGTCCCATCCAGGTTAATGGAGAGTGCTTTGTGATGAGTGTCGTGCTTTTCCGGCGTCGTCGACATACCTATGCTCCCGTGGGTCCGTAAACTGTACCATCGGAGCACCATGGAGCACAGGCTTTCCCCATGAGGGCAGTCGTGCTTGCTGTCTCAGTTCACTGTCTTGCCGTTGGATGCCGGTTCAGCTTCTTCCTTCGGGACGTACTCTCCGGCCGCGCCTCGTTCCCACGCACGATCCAACACGCGATCCGGATTCTGACGCCGGAACGTCTCCGCAATGTAACAGTCCCAGCAAACCGGTAAGTGCGTCTGAAACACTTCAGGCAGCGTCTCCGGCGGAATTTCATTCCACTGTTTCGCAACCCGATCGGGCGATAGCAGTGCCGGGTGCCGCTCGTGCCAGTGCATCTCCAGGAACGGCTTTTGGCAATACGCGCAAGACTTGCCCTTGTACCAATCGGCAACGATATTCCAGACCAGGCAGTGTTCCGGGTCCGCATGCACCTGCGCCAGGCACTCCTGCCCGCAGCCCTGCCGCTCCGGCCAACGCGAGCACTGATCCAATCGGACTTGCTGCTTGCCCAAGAACGCCTTCCGCGCCGCTTTCCCCACATTCACGTGGACGGCCGCGGGATTGTGGGTCTCTGGACAGCTCACCAACCGCTCGCCGCGGAAGCGCAAGTATGTCCGAATCGACAAAGCCAGGCTAAAGACAATCATGCCGGCTAACAGAACGCCAATGGCGGCAAGAATGATGGTGCTATCCATGCCTCTCCTCCTCGGTCCAGCCAATCCTCGGCCAGACTACCCCGTTAAAGAATTTGCAGGAGTGGGTCCAAAGGGTGCGCCAGCTCTCCAATTCCCCCGGTGGTTGAGAGATAAAGGCTTATCGGTGCTCGCGGTGCCTTGCTCGGTGCGGACCAAAGAAAAAGAGCGCCTTTACGCGCACCGCGGGTGCGTCAACTCGCGTTCTGAATCGAAAGCCCATTCGCGCAAGTGGTCCACTGACGTTCCCGTTCCCGCTCCTAAGGCTTGAGGATTACCCCCGCACCAGTATGGCCGTTCATCAGCACAGTTACGGGCGCTGTCAATCGAACATGCCGCACACACCCGCGCTCTTCTAACGCTGGTTGCTGCCCCAGCCAGTCCCACTCCACCGTGCCTTCGCCCAGATCAGGGTTTACAGTGAAATAGCCCACACGAAATGCCGACAAGTTCTGAAAAAAATGACTTCCTTGCGAAGGCGTTACTCGAAAATCGCGAAAACCCGCTTCCACGATCACGCGCGCGCCGGAAATTTCGTCCCATTCCACCGGAATGCCGAGCCACGGGTCGGTGGATCCCCAGCGTCCCACGCCGATCAGCAAATAAGGCCGATTTTCTCCCGCCAGCTTCGCGTTGAAGTACGCCACATGCCTGGCCACTTCCTGACTCTGCGCGCGTTCGAACCGCTGGCTGTCCACCACCACAATGTCTTCGAGATTCGCCACCCGGCCATTCCCGAGAACCTTGTTACTCTGCGCCAAAATTACTCCACGCTCCACTCCTTCCATGTGCATCTCTTCGGTTTCGTGCGAAAGAACCAGCGGCCGTATCTGCAAAAATCCGAATTGCGCCAGCTCGCTGGGCCGCCGCGACAGCTTCACAGCGAATTCAATTTCCACTGGCTGCCCAAACGCGCCCTCTCCATCTTTCACCAATTGATCGAGCAGTGCTGCCAGCGGGAACGTCCCATAATGCAAGATGGGCGCAAAGGTCACCAGCCGCACTCCTTCGCGTCCGAGCCCATCCGTGATGCGATCGTTATCTGCCGAATAGGTTGAGCCCACCGCATCGAGCGTCCCGTCTTTCTCCGCAACATCCAGCGTGAACGTAACTTCGTGTAAGTTCGATCCCGATCCGTTTCCGGACTGCGCGTCGAGCGACAACGCCCAAAACTCTGTCTGCGACTCGTTCAAGAAATCTTCCGCCGAGGAAAACTGCACCAGATTGGCCGGGTATCGCGGGCAGAATGACAGGCACTTGCCTCCGTTCACCACGGTCCGTCCCAAGCCCAGTGCTACCGCAGCGATTCCATCCTCAAATGCCATCGGCGGGACAGGATAGAAATTCCGCGAGCGCGTCACACCGGAAAAGTCCGGATAGAATCGCGTGCCGAATGTCGAGCCGACCACCTGCTGCAGGATCACCGCCATCTTTTCTTCTTCAAGGCGAAACGGCGTCGCGCGCACATAGGCCTTCGCGTGCCGCGAGAATGTCGATGCGTACACTAGCTTGACCGCGTCGCTCAATTGCCGGAACCGGAACTCATCCTCCTCCTGGTGGTTCGCCAGCATGTAGGTTTCATATACGCCCGTGAACGGCTGGTACTGCGAGTCCTCCAACAAGCTCGAGGATCGCACGGCAATCGGAAATCGCGCCTCCGCTAAAAACACGCGCAAATCCTGGATCAGCCCAGCCGGCAAATTCGCATCCAGAAATCGTTGCTGGATTTCCGCGTCATCGGTTTCATGCACGGCAAAATCCAACAAACTGTTTTCCGCAAGGAACTTGTCGAACACATCGGTGGCAATGACCACCGCCGGTGGCACGGTAACATTTACGTTCGGAAATCTTTTCGCAAAACGCTTTTTGTGCAGCAAATGCCGCACAAACGCTAACCCACGTGCTTTGCCACCCAATGAGCCGCTGCCAATCCGCAAGAAATACGAACCGCCGATCTGCATCGCCGCGGGCTTGAAATCCCCGATCAACACATCGCTTTGTTCTCGCCGGTATTCGGCAATGGAGTTGATCAGGTTCTGTCGGAGATCTTCGACGCTCGCGAAGTCCGATACCTTCCTCGGTCGCAGTTTCTGTGCCAACGCCGCCTCGGTACGGGCCGTCAACCACCGCGAAAAATGGTTTCTCTGCCCGTGATACGCGACGCTCTCTATTGGCACGGTACGCAGGTATTCCTCCAGTGAATTCAGGTCGGTCGCCCGCGCTACTTCCGCTTTGTCCGCGGTGCGGAACACAAAGTCTCCGAAAGCAAACTCCTGCGTAAGCAGCTTCCGCAAATCGCGCAAGAAAGTCGGCGAACGTTTTCGCAAAAACGAATAGCCCTCCGCATACGCCTGTTGGCGGAAGGCCGTCCGGCTCGTCTGCAGCACGATCGGTAGATCCGGAACCAGTTCGCGAACCCGCCGTGCCAGCTCGAATCCCGCATCGGCGTTCAGCGTGCTTCCCCACGGGAACTCCACATCGCTGACGATGCCCAGCAGGTGCTCCTGATAGCGCACGGCGAACGCATACGCTTCTTCAAAATTCGAACTCAACAGGATTTTCGGCCGCGCACGCATGCGCATCAGCTTGTGCGCCAGGTTCACGCCTTCTTGAATCACGCGCCGCGTCTGGGAAATCAGTTCGGTGTACATCAGGGGCAAAAACGACGAGTAATACCGGATGTTGTCTTCCACTACAAGCACGACCGGCACGCCCATCATTGACGCATCGTGCTCCACGTTTCGCCGGTCCTCGATGTACTTCACGATGGCGATCAGCACGCGCGGCGTACCTTGCCACAGGAAGATCTTTTCGATGTCAGTAACGGGGTTTTTCGCGACGAACTTCTTGATTTCGCGATAGTCGTACGCCAGCACCACCACCGGCACATCCAACCCTGCTGCTTTAATCTCGCGCGCCAGTTGCGCCGCGTTCATATCACCCACTTCGAGGTTCGTCACAATCAAATTGAATCGCGGATCCGCCTTGGCCCGCTCCAATGCCTCACGGCAACTCGATACGTGTGTGATTCGGGGGATTTGCTGCAGGTGCAACTCCTGCGATTCACTTACCAATAGTTCGTTCAGCCGCCCGTCCTCGCGCAAGATGAATGAGTCGTACAAACTCGACACCAGCAAAATGTTCTGCACGCGAAAGGGCATCAGGTTGTCGAAGCCCTCGAATTGCGTCTCCACGTCCGGGAAGGGAATCGGAAGCTCTTGCTGTTTCTTATCCATGCTCAAGTCAGTTCTTGAAGGTGCCCCAATCTTTTGCGCGCCCGCGGCGCAAAGGGCGGGTCTTCTCTTACGTCTCCCACTCATTCAACAAAAACGGCGGGATGGTTCTTCACCACCCCGCCGTAATTCTACTCCGGGCATCTAGTAGCGCACGTGACTTGCGAACGTCCCCGCTCACCACTCGCCACCAGTCAGTCGCCGCTGCCCTATACGAGCCCCTGGTCCAGCATCGAGTCCGCCACCTTCACGAATCCGGCTATATTCGCGCCGTACACCAGATTGCCCGGGTGACCATACTTCTCCGCCGTGTCGAACGCGTTCTTGTGAATGGCGATCATGATCTTGTGCAAACGATCGTCCACCTCTTCGCGCGTCCAGCTCAGCCGCATGCTGTTCTGGCTCATTTCCAATCCGCTCGTAGCCACGCCGCCGGCATTCGCTGCCTTCGCGGGCCCGTAGAGGATTTTGGCTTCCAGGAACAGCTTGGTCGCATCCAGGGTGCTCGGCATGTTGGCGCCTTCGGAGACCAGCTTGCACCCGTTCATCACGAGCGTTGCCGCGTCCTTGGCGTTGATTTCATTCTGCGTCGCGCTCGGGAACGCGCAATCGGCCTTGATTGCCCACAGCGGGTTGTAGTCCAGCCGCGCATCCACCGGCGTATATTTCGCGCTCTTGAACTTGTCGGCGTATTCCTTGATGCGGCCTCGGCGCATGTTTTTCAGTTCCATCACATACGCCAGTTTTTCACGATTAACGCCTTCTGGATCGTGAATCACACCATTCGAATCGGAGAGCGCGATGATCTTAGCTCCGAGATCGAGCAGCTTCTCCACTGTGTACTGCGAGACGTTGCCGCTGCCCGACACCAGGCACGTCTTGCCTTGGAACGATTCTTTCCGCGTCTTCAGCATCTCGTCCGCGAAGTACACGCAGCCATAGCCCGTTGCTTCCGGCCGAATCAGCGAGCCGCCCCAGTTCAGACCCTTGCCCGTGAGCACGCCCGTGAAATTATTTGCCAGTCGCTTGTATTGTCCGAACAGGAAACCGATTTCGCGTCCACCCACGCCGATATCGCCTGCCGGCACGTCTGTGTCCGGCCCAATGTGGCGGAACAGTTCGCTCATAAAGCTCTGGCAGAAGCGCATCACTTCATTGTCGCTCTTGCCCTTCGGGTCAAAGTCCGACCCGCCCTTGCCGCCGCCCATCGGCAGCGTCGTCAAGGAATTCTTCAACACCTGCTCAAAAGCGAGAAACTTCAAAATGCCCAGATTCACCGATGGATGGAAGCGCAGCCCGCCTTTGTAGGGACCAATGGCGCTGTTCATCTCGATCCGGAATCCGCGATTCACTTGCACGTGTCCCGCATCATCGATCCACGGCACCCGGAACATCAGCACGCGCTCCGGCTCGATCATCCTTTCCAGGATTCTGGCCTTCTGGTATTCGGGATGTTTCTGGATTGCTGGACCGAGGCTTTCGAGTACTTCTGTTACGGCTTGGAGAAATTCGGTTTCGGCGGGATTCTTTGCTCGAGCGATATTGATTACGTCCTTGATATATTCTCCGGGCTGTTTAATGACCGGAGGGGTAAGCATAGTCGTACCCATGAATGCGTCCTCCTCGTTGATTTGGTGAGAGAAAAAGGCATGAATTCCTGTGGCCTTGGAACCGGCGGTGGGGCTGGCCGCAAAGCAGAATCATTAAATAATCTTATCCCCGCTATATGCCGTGATGTAAATCACTGCTGAGCGTACCAGTAACCCCTGTTTTGCAAGCCCTGCTTTCTCTGTGCGTTTAGGCCTTAATGGAAAATGCGCTCGACAAAGTAAGCCAAAAACTGCTAAAAGATTTTTCACGATTCCAGCGTTGACTGCGTCGCTTCCGCTCAACCAGCCGACTCAAAAAAAGGAAACCAATATGAATTGTTTTGCATCGCTCCGGAAATTGTCCCTCGCCGTTCCCGCTGTGCTTGTCTGTTTCTTTGCGGCTCCTTCCGCAGTCTCCGCGCAAGGAGAACTTCAGCAGCGCGTCGCCGAACTCAAAGAATCCGTCGCCAAAAATAAACAGAGTCTCGCCACTTACACCTGGAAGGAAACCGACACGGTCAAGCTCAAAGGAGAAGTGAAGAAGGTCTCCAACTTTCAGGTGCGGACCGGCCCCGATGGCAAGCCGCAAAAAACTCCTCTTGACGCTCCGCAGCAGGCACAACAGCAATCTGGTGGCGGGCGGGGTGGCCGGCTGAAAGAACACGTCGTCGAAAAGAAGAAAGAGGAATTCAAGGACTATGGCGAAGACATGAAAAGCCTAGCGGCGCAGTACTTGCCCCCGGATAAGGACAAGATTCAGGCTGCGGTCGCTGCGAGCAAAGTATCGTTGACGCCCGAGGGTTCCGACGTCGTTAAACTCATCTTTAAGGATTACGTCAAGCAGGGCGACGCCATGACGCTCACCTTCAACAAAACGGCGAAACAGCTCACTTCTATAGCCATCAACAGCTGGATGGACGATCCCAAAGACGCCATGAACCTCACAGTGGACTTTTCCAAGTTGCCCGACGGGACGAACTATATGTCCAGCACCACGATCGAAGGCGTAGCCAAACAACTGACCGTGGTGATGCAAAACTCCAACTACACCAAGCTCTAGCAGAGAGAGTGCAACTCGCGAATGTTAGAAACCGTCATTCCGGACGGAGTCTGCGGGGTGAGAAATCTCTCTTCTCTTTAAGCGTTTTTCGAAGTGGGACTTATCGCCCTTCCTGGAATGAGCTATCCAGCTCAAAAATCTTCTTCATCAGCAGCCACTTCTCATTGGGCTTGGCCTCGGGGAGTGGCCGCTGAAACTTCCACATCAGTTGCTCCCATTCCTGCACCCTCTGGTTTGCGCGGTCCGCTTCCGCCTTTTTTTCGAACGAAAACTCGTCATTCACATCCATGATCATGAACAGGCGCGCACCGAGCCGGTAAATCTGCATATTCTCGATGCCCGCATCCTTGATGCTCTTTGTGATCTCCGGCCAGATTTGTTCGTGATGTCGTTCATATTCCACGATCAGGGCTGGGTCGTTCTTTAAATCCAGAGCCAGGCAATATCGCTTGGTCGCCATCAAGCACGCTCCGTTCCTGTAGTGGCCGAAGCCATCGCGCGCGCAGGCTCGGGCTTATACCCGGCGACTGCGAAATACAAGATGTAGATGTAGCACACGAGGGGCACGATAAACGCCCGTTGGATGCTGCTTGCGTCCGAGATTCGCCCCATGATCGCTGGGAATACCGCGCCGCCAATGATCGCCATCACCAGCAACGATGATCCGCGCTTCATCAGTGGACCCAGGTTCCGGATGCTCAGCGCAAAGATGGTCGGAAACATGATGGAGTGAAAAAATCCGATCAGCACCACCGCCAGCACCGGGATGATTCCCGAAGCTAGCAGCGCGACGGCTGCACACACAACCGAGCCACCAGCAAAGGCTGCCAGCAGTGACGCAGGCGCGATTTTCTTCATCATCCCTGACCCGATGAATCGCCCGAGCATGAACCCGATCTGGTGACCCAACAGGTAAATCGCCGCGGTCTTTGCTGTCATTCCCCCCACCGAAAACTGTGCGTACCGGATCACAAAACTCGCCACACCCACTTGCGCACCCACATAGAAAAATTGCGCCAACACACCTTTCAGCAGGTGCGGATGCGTCAGCAGGGAATCGTGTCCAGCACTGGCATCGGACTTTGCCTTCACGCCGGCTTCCGTCTCGTGGACTTCCGGCAGGTGCGTAAATGCAATCATCACACCCACCACCACGAAAATAGCCGCTATTGCGAGATAAGGTCCTTTGACTGTGCTGGCTTCGCTCGCGCGATACGCTTCGAGCTGCGCTGCGCCCATCGCCGCGATTTGTGCGCTGGTATATTCCGTGCCATTGAGAATGAACGCGCGCCCTACCAGCGGCGACATCACTGCTCCAACGGCATTAAACGATTGCGCAAAATTCAGCCGGCGCTCCGCGCTTTCCGGCGGACCCAGAATCGTTGCGTATGGATTTGCCGCTACCTCCAGGAAGCTCTGACCGCATGCCATCACAAACAACGCCAACAGAAAATAGGTGTACACGTGCGCCGAAGACGCCGGAACGAACAACGCTGCTCCCGAAGCACATAGCGCCAGCCCTGCCAGAATTCCGCGCTTGTACCCGATTCGCTCCATTAACCAGCCGGCTGGGAACGCTGCTAGGAAGTAGCCGCCGAAAAACGCAACCTGGATATAGGACGATTGAAAATCGCTCAGCCCGAAGGCTCGCTTGAGGTGCGGAATCAGGATGTCGTTTAAGTTGACGCCGAACGCCCAAAGGAAAAACAAGCTGGTGATCAGGATGGAGGGAACCAGAAACCGTCGTTCCGTTACCGGGATGGAATGATGTTCAGTGGCATTCATGTTGCCAGCAACTTTACTACGTCAACGCACGGTCCAAATGCACGTACCCGCCGTCCACAATAATCTGCTGACCGGTGGTGTGGCTCGACTGTGGCGACAGCAAAAACACCGTCATCGCCGCGATCTCTTCCGCCGTTGTCATTCGCTTCCCGAGAGGAATCTTGGAAATAATCGTTTTCAGCTTTTCCTCGGGACTCGGGAACGTGTCCACCCAACTTCGGTACAGGGGCGTCATCACCTCCGCTGGAATCACCGCATTCACCCGGATGCCATACGGCAAGAGCTCCGCGGCCCATTCGCGGGTTAGTGCCAGTTGTGCTCCCTTTGCGGACGCGTACCCCGACGTCTCGCCTTGACCAGTCAAAGCCGTTTTCGAACTAATATTCACGATCGCGCCTTTTGTCTGTTTCAAATATGGCAACGCGAAGTGAGCCATGTTGTAGTAGTGGAATAGGTTGCGTTCAAGTGACTCTACATACTCTTTCGGGCTGCCTTTCTCCAATCCTACCTTGTCATTTCGTCCCGCGTTGTTCACCAGCCCGTACACGGGCCCGAACTGCTTGACCGTCTGTTCCACGGCTTGGGCGCAATTCTCGGGCGCCGCAAGCTCGGTGGTAATTAACCCGCACTTTGCCCCACCGCGGGCCAACTCGTCACGCAATTCGCCCCCGGTCTTCGCGTCGCGGCCCACAATCACTGGAATCGCGTCTTCGGCTGCGCACGCCTTTACGATCGCGGCGCCGATCCCCTTAGCGCCACCCGTTACGATCACCACTTTGTCCTTGAGTTGCAGGTCCATGCGTTATCCGTGCAGATTGAAGAAACCGCCATCCAGCGGATAATCCACGCCCGTCAGAAACGATGCAGCGTCCGAACACAGAAACACCGCCAGTGACGCTACCTCCTCCGGCTTGCCCATTCGTCCCATCGGCGCAGAGGCGGCCAGCTTGTCATACATCTCTTTCTCCCGCCCGGGATAATTCTTCTTCAGGTAGTCATCCACGAACGGCGTGTGCACGCGTGCCGGCGATATGCAATTGCACCGGATTTTGTACGGCAACAAGTCCCTCGCCACCGAATACGTCATCGCCAACACCGCACCTTTGCTGGTGGAATACGCGAAGCGGTCTGCCAAGCCCGCGGTCGCCGCGATCGACGCGATATTCAGGATTACTCCACCGCCTTGCCCCTTCATATGCCCAGCAACGGCGTGCGTTGTGTGGTAGTAGCCCCACACATTCACGCGCATGACTCGCTCGAAGTCCGCTTCCGAGGTGGTTTCAACGGTTCCGATATGCGAGACGCCTGCGTTGTTCACCAGAATATCCACGCGTCCGTGCGCAAACACCTCTTCCAGCTTTTTCTTTACCTGGGACAAATCCGTCACGTCGCAAACGTGGGCGCTCGCCTGTCCGCCGCTACCGCTAATCTCCTGCGCAACCTGTTCACTTTGTTCGCGATTCACATCCAAAATCCGCACGGTCGCGCCATTCGCCGCAAAGCACATCGCAATCGCGCGTCCGATCCCGCTTCCCGCTCCAGTGACCACCGCCGTTTTTCCATCCAACCGATAGCTCGCTTCCATCGCCTTCTGCGCGCTCAAAGGGATACTCCTCGCTTCCATGGGATGAAATCTTCCTGCCCTTTCTCTTCTGCCTTGGTTCGGACCTCGCCGCTTGCCACCCGAATGGCGTACTCCAGAATTTCTTCACCCGCCTGCTGCAGCGTCTTCTCTCCGGAGACAATTCCACCCGTGTCGATATCAATGATGTCCGGCATGCGCCTCGCCAGTCCGCTGCTCGTCGCCAGTTTGATCACCGGCGCCACGGGATTTCCGGTCGGTGTACCCAGCCCCGTCGTAAACAGGACGACGTTCGCTCCAGCTCCCACCTGCGCCGTAACGGACTCCACGTCATTCCCCGGCGTGCATTGCAGATTCAAACCCGGCTCCGTCGCGTACTCCGGATAATCCAGCACTGCCGTCACCGGTGAGGTTCCCCCTTTCCGCGCTGCGCCAGCCGACTTCATTGCGTCCGTCAAAAGCCCATCGCGAATGTTTCCCGGGCTCGGGTTCATCTCGAAACCCGACCCCACCGCTTTCGCTCGCGCCCCATACCGCCGCATCAAATCCATGAAGCGGTCGCCCACTTCCTTCCGCGTGCTGCGGTCGATCAACTCCTGTTCCACTCCACACAGCTCAGGAAACTCCGATAAGATCCCCGTTCCGCCAAGCGCCGCCAAGAGGTCCGCCGTGTACCCGATCGCCGGGTTCGCCGAAATTCCCGAAAAACCGTCCGACCCCCCGCATTGCAACGCCGCACACAATTTCGAAAGCGGCGCTTCCCCCCGCCTGCACTCGTCCGCCTTCATTAATCCAACGAACGTCTGCCGGATCGCCTCCGTCATCATCGCCGCTTCGGTTCCACTTTGCTGTTGCTCTAGAATCACCAGCGGCTTTGCGAACTCCCCATCCCGTTTCCGCAACTCCTCCCGCAAAATTGCGATCTGCGCATGCTGGCAGCCCAGGCTCAGAATCGTTCCACCCGCCACATTCGGATGATGCAAATATCCGGCAATCAGTCCGCACAAACTGTTCGAGTCCTCGCGCGTTCCTCCGCACCCGCCTTCGTGGAGCAAGAACTTGATCCCATCGACATTCTTGAAGATCTTCGACCGCTGCGGCCGCCCTGGTTCCGCGGTCATCGACAGTTTGCCGATCTGCTCCGTCTTGCCTTCCTGGTAGAGTCGAGCGAGTTCCGCTACTTGCCGCCGATAAACCTGCGGCGGCGCGAATCCCAACTCTTCTTCGAACGCTTGCTTCAGCACCGCGATGTTCCGGTTCTCGCAGAATACCAGGGGCACCACCAGCCAATAATTTCGCGTGCCCACCTGGCCGTCGGCGCGCCGGAATCCTGCAAACGTCCGTTCTCTCCACCGGCTCACATCCGGTGGGTTCCAAACATACTCCCGCGATTTTTCTGCAAACGCCGCTGCGTCATGGCGGATGTTCTTTGTCGTGACCGCTTCGCCGCGCCGGATCGGCGCCGTCGCTTTTCCCACGATCACGCCGTACATAACCACATCCGCGCCCGCCGCCAGATTCTCGCGCGCGAACTTGTGCTTCGCCGCTACATCGGTCTCCAGTGCATAGCTGTTTGAGTTGAAAGTGATGGAGTCGCCGCGCTTCAAATCCATCAGCGCAACCAGCACGTTATCGCGGGGATCAATTTGCAGCACCTTGTTCATTGTGCGGCTACTGTAGCATAGCCCGGGAGCGCCAACCGCCGTGTTGGGCGTGTCTTCGTTAAGCCACGAACACGGTGTTCCGTCCAATTGCGCAGAGGAATGTCGTTCCGAACGAAATGAGGAATCTCTCTTCGTTCAGCCCTGCAATCCGTAGAACCTCGCTGCATTCCCGCCCAACACCGCCTCTGCCTCTTCCGCCGAACAACGCTCCCGCAAATACTCCATGGCCAGTCCCACCACGCGCTCATACGTGCCTGCCACCGTGCACACCGGCCAGTCCGACCCAATCATAAGCCTCTGAGCCCCAAAACACTCGAGTGCGACATCCAGGCACGCGCGAATTTGCTCAGGCCTCCACGTTGTCCAGTCCGCCTCCGTCGCCAATCCGGATACCTTCGCCATTCCATTCGGAAATTTTGCGATCTCTCGAATCCCTCGCTCCCACTCGTCCAACTTCCCGCTCTTGATCGGCGGCTTCGCCAGATGGTCCAGCACAAACTTCTGCCGCGGAAACTTGCTCACGAACTTCGCCGCCACACGCAGATGCTTCGTGTAGATCAAAATGTCATACGCCAGCGCAAACTCCTCCAGCATCCCAATTCCACGCAAAAAATCCGGCCGTAGCAAAAACTGGTCATCCGGTTCACTCTGCACGATGTGCCGTACGCCCACCAGCTTTCGATTCTTCGAAAGGGTCGCCAACGTCGCCTGCAAATCCTCCGCACGCAGATCCACCCACCCCACCACCCCACGAATAAAAGGGAACTGTTTCGCCAGCTCCAGCAGCCAAAGCGTTTCCTCCAGAGACTGCCGCGCTTGCACTGCCACGCAACCATCGAATCCATTGGCCTTGAGTAGCGGCTCCAAATCCCTGGGAAGGAAATCCCGCCGCAGCGCGCGCATACTCTCGTCGATCCACCCATACTCCCGCGGCTCGTATTTCCAGAAATGTTGGTGCGCATCGATTCTCATAGTGCTGAAATCGCCGTTATCTTAACCCGTAGAATAGGCTTTAGCCTGTTCGGCTTGCCGGTGTTCGCCCTGTGCCCACCATCACCCCCGCCAGTGCCCCATGTACTGGCCTCCTGCCCCCTTTAGGCCCACCCTCGCCCCGGAGGTTCTCATGTCCAATCCCAAGGCTGCCGACCTTGCCGGTCCCGGCATCGGCAATTACGACGAACTCGAAAAGATTCTCCCCACTGACTACAGCAGCGCGCTCACTCGCCGCGAAACACAGAAAGCCATTCACGCTGTAAAACGGTTCATCGAAGACAATCTCTGCAAAGAACTCAATCTCATGATGGTCACCGTCCCGCTCATCGTCGATATCGAATCCGGCGTCAACGACATGCTCGACCGCGACGGCTCTCGCACGCCCATTCAGTTCCACATCCGCAACGATCACGACAAGCATCCGATCGACGCGCAGATCGTCCAGGCCGCTACCAAGTGGAAGAGAACCGCTCTCCGCGAGTTCGGCATGCGCCATGGCGAAGGCCTTTGCACCGACATGCGCGCGGTTCGCAAGGACTACTTCCTCGACCACGACCACAGTGTCTATGTCGATCAGTGGGATTGGGAGCGCGTCATCACTCCCGCCGAGCGCAACCTCGAATTCCTGAAGCACATCGTCAACAAAATCTGGACCGTTCTCACCGAAGCGGAACGCTATGCTCAGGAACTGTTCCCCGAACTAAAGAACAAGAAATATCCGAATCTCCCGGAAAAGATCACCTTCCTCCATGCCGAAGAACTGCTGCACATGTACCCGAATCTGCCGCGCAAGCAGCGGGAGACAGCTATTCTCCAGGAGTGCCCGGCCCTGTTCATCACGGGCATCGGCTATCCCCTTGAAGACGGCTATCCGCACGAAATGCGCGCCGCCGACTACGACGACTGGGTCACTGAAACCACCGTCGATGGCCGCAAGCATCACGGCTTGAACGGCGACATCCTCGTTTGGAACCACGTCACGCGCCGCCGTCACGAGCTCAGCTCGATGGGCGTCCGCGTCAATCCGGAAACTCTGCAGAAGCAACTCGAACTGTCCAAGCAGCTCGACTTTCTGAAATTCCCCTACCACCAGGCCATTCTGAAAAGTGAAATTCCGCTCAGCATCGGTGGTGGCATTGGCCAGGCACGCACGTTGATGCTTCTCTTGCGCAAGGCGCACCTGGGCGAAGTTACCGTGACGGTATGGCCCAAAATCCTGAAGGAGATCTGCGCGAAAAAGAACATTCACGTTCTGGAATGAAATAAGTAAGCGAAAAAGTGAGCGAGACGGGCGGCCGGTGCGAGCGCGTGGGGAATATTAAATCCGGCCGCCCGCCGTATTTCCTTTAGAGTTGCCGCGGTTTTGCATGGTTGGTCTTCTGAGGCCGTCCGGGCGCCACAGATTCTCTAAAACTTGTCGCCCTGAGGAGCCCGCCGCGGCGGGCGACAAAAACATCCAGTGCTGGCCGCAAGTTTATCTGGACAGCTTAGTGCCCCAAAAACTTCTCCAGCTTCCCTAACTCCCCTTCCGCCAAATCGAAATACTTTTGCGCATTCTTCAAGTCCTGCGCCTTCAACGCCGCGTTCCCCTTCGCCAAATACGCCTGCATGCGGTCCTGCGACGACGAAATATCCGCGCGCAAGTTGTATCCCGCCGCCTGCTGTTGTCTTCGCAGTGTCTCCACGCTGTTCTGTACCGTCGCGGCGCGCACGTTGATCTTGTCCGCGTCGTCTTCCGCCTTGGCGATCTCCTCGGGCGTAGGTCCAGGAGGTGGCGCCGGTGCGGCAGGCGCAGCAGGTGTCTCTACTCGTTGAGGCGTCGGATTTCCCCCACGCACAGACAACTGTTCGCCATTCTTCCCAGTCATCTTCACCGAACCGGTCTTTGCGTCAACATGCATGCTTCCTTGCGGGCTATCAATGCTGACATTCCCGTTCGCGTCGACCTTCATGCTTCCTTGATCCGATTGGATATTCACCATGTCCGATCCGGGTTTGCCGCTCTGGTCGCCGTTCGTGGCGGTTTTGTCCAGCGCCGCGGTACCAGCGCCTTGGGGTGAAGCATTCGCTCCGGAATTGCTGGGGGGCGGAAACGCGGATTTGCTCGGGTCCGCATGCGTCCCGAAGTGTCGCGGGATGTACATTCCTGCGGTGATGATGGCGCCTACGCCAATCAGCACTCCGATCGCAAGCCAGATGCCCCGGCTTGAACTGGGCCGCGCAGCAGCGGGCGGCGGTACGACTCCGGCAGGTGGCGCAGATGCAGTCATAGGTACTGTCGCGGGCATGGGCGTCGGAACCGGCGCGGGCGTTGGCGTGCGTGACGCAGGCGGCGTCGATGCTACGCGCGGCGTTACTGGCGAATCCATGATTGTGGTAGCCCCAGTCGATTTCGACCCCGGCGAGGGCGTCAGCGTTGTATCTGCCTTTGGCAAATCGCTCACCGGAACGCTGCTGAGCGCCGCGCGAAACGCGTCCGCTGACTGGAAACGGTTATTCGGATCCTTTGCAATCGCCATCATGATAATTTCGCTAAGCGCTGGAGGCAGGTCTCCGCGCAGTGCAATCGGCGCGGGAGGCGTTTCGTGAAGATGTGCGGTCATCAGCGAATATTGCGAGTCACCCTTAAAGGGCAGCTTGCCGGTCAGCATTTCGTACAGCGACACACCAAACGAGTAGATATCCGACCGCGCGTCGGCGGCCTCGCCCCGCACCTGTTCCGGCGGCATGTAGTTCAGGGAACCCAATGTTGTTCCTGTTGTTGTGAGCGATCCGTCCGAAACTGATCGCGCTATCCCGAAATCCATCAACTTCACCACGCCGACTGGGGTGAGCATCATATTCGCGGGTTTGATGTCGCGGTGAATGATGTTCTGCTTGTGCGCATAGCTCAACGCCGAGAGGATTTGGTCCGCGTAGCTCACGGTCTCGGCTGTGGAAAGGGGTGCCCGGTTCAGTCGGTTGGCAAGCGTCTCGCCCTCCACAAATTCCATGATCATGACCAACTGGTTTTGAAAGGTCATCGCGGTGCGCAGCGCCGCAATATTCGGGTGGTTCAGCGTCGCCAGCAAACGGATTTCGCGCAGAAATCGATCGGCGAGGCTCTGGTTCGAATTCAAGTCCGGAAGCAGGATTTTCATTGCTTCGACCCGGTCTGCAATCACGTTGCGAACCTTGTAAACCTTCCCCATTCCTCCCATGCCGAGGATCGACAGGATTTCATAGTCGCCAACATGTTGGCCCACGCCAAATTCGGCTGTCATAGCGCCTCCAAACTTATCCGGTTCCTCAGGGCGGGGAACATACGCATTTGTAGCATAGGCTTTAGCCTGTGCGGTTTCTTTTGTAGGGACGGCCTTCTTAGGCCGTCCACTGATCGGAAGCCTGCAGGAGTGTGACCGTCATTCCGAGCGGAGAACGCTCTGTCTTTTCGCCTAATTCTTTACCACATCCCCGACCTTCGCCGGTCCCGATCCCGAGAACGTTGCCGTCGCGGAGTCCGAATCCACTTCCGTCACGGTCGCTTCGCCAACCTTATCTTCCACCGACTTGATCACTTTTCCCGTTGCCGGATCCTTCACCACGCGCACCTGCCGCGTCACGCTCAGTTTGTCGCCAATCTTTACGCCGGCCTTCGAGCCAACATTCACGATCAGCGTGCTACCGGTGACGTCCGCCACCAACCCGTTCACCACCAGCTTGATGGTCGGCACCTTGTCGGACGACGCATCCAGTTGTGCTCCGGTATCATCCACGGCTTTGTGCGTCGCTTCGCCCAGAATCGTCGCGCCGAAATTGCTGCTGCCCATGTCGAGGCTGCCACCCCCGCCGCCTCCCCAGTTGCCGCCGCCACCCAGCAGGGAAGTGCTGCCTCGCTCCGATTCACCCATACCCGTCACGGCCGCCAGGATTTCGCCGGTGTTCACATTCACCATGCGCGCCGAAATTCCCACCACCGCTTTGGCCTTGCTCACTCCCACGCCGCCGATGCCGTGCGTCCAGCCGCTATATCCGCCGCCGCCCACTTTCGTATTCTTGTCATCGCGGCCGAACTGCGTGATCGAGCCGATGATGATGCAGTCCACGCCCAGCAGTTTGCCGATTTTCGCTGCGCTGGTGGCATCCGCGCGATCGCTGTTCGAAAAATTCTGTTCCGCCAGCAGTTTGTCCAGTGCGCTGCGCTCGATCACCGAATATTTTCCGTCCTGCACCAATTTCTGAACCAGCATGTCGGTGATGCCCTTGCCAATGTCTTGGTCTGATCCAAAGATCGCGGCGACGTTCGAATGTACCGTGCCGTAGTCGAACGCCATCACTGCCACGCGATGCTTCACGCCGGGTTGCGCTGGGGCAGCTGCCGGAGCCGCCGTTGGGGCTGCCGCTGCCGTTTGCGCCTTTGCCGCTGCTCCAAAGGCCGCCAAAACCAACAACGAAAGTGCGATTCGGGTAAACCGGGTTACGAACATGACGAGCTCCTTGCTGCGGTGGGGCTACCTTGGAGGACATTCCGGGCCCCGCTTCGAGATGCGCTTATATTAATTAAGCCCCACGCACGTCGCAACGGTGATTTCGCGTATGCGCCTTACCTGTTATCGGCATTGCCGGTGTCGCCGGAGTCGTTAAGTAATTTTCGTAAAGGCGAGTCCGGTTGCGACTGTATTAGACTATTCGCGGCAATTCTTCCATGCCAACGACTTCACAACCAGTCCGGCTTCGCGAACCTCGCTGGCCTGCTTTTATCGCTATGTTGGCGGCTGCGGGAGTGTATTTGGCGCTACCCGAACCACTGTCGGTGGGCCCAGGCTGGGGACTTTTCGTCATCATTGTGGTCCTTATGGTTCCCATTGTGGTCTCCGACCGCCGCGGCGATCACAGAGTCACACGCGCACTGACTTTCATCGCCAACGCGATCATCACACTAGCTATGATTGCGTCGCTGATTCACTTGGTGAAGGGAATCCCCGAGCACGCCGAAGCTCCGAAGACCCTTCTTCGTTCTGCGGTTGCTCTCTGGATCGCCAATATCCTTGTCTTCGCACTCTGGTATTGGAAGCTCGATGGTGGTGGTCCTCTCCGTCGCGAAGACCCCGACTCCAAATCCAAGAGTTCTTTCCTCTTTCCCCAGATGGTCAGCCATAGCGACACAAACGCTCCACACTGGGCCCCCCATTTCGTCGATTATCTATTCCTCTCGTTCAACACCAGTACTGCTTTTTCCCCGACAGATACTGCGGTCCTTTCGCGCTCAGCCAAGCTGGCCACCATGCTCCAGTCGATCATTTCTTTGACCATCGTCGCTCTGATTGCCGCTCGCGCCGTCAATATCCTTTGAGTCTTACTGTGTCCACTGTAAGGCTCGGCCCGTGATTCCGGTCACAGCCATCACCAATGCCATTCCTTAAATTCGTTTTTGACTTTCTCGAGGACGACTCCATGGACAACGCACGAAGAAATGACCGCGCTGGCTGGTTGCAAGGTCCCTCCGCCACTTGCTCCTTCCTACCCCCCTCCACCTCCGACCCGTGGCGGCTCATCCTCCTCGGCGCTCCCGGTGTCGGCAAGGGCACGCAGGCAGCTCTGCTTAACAAAGAACTACACGCTTGCCATCTTTCCACCGGCGACGTTTTCCGTGCTGCCAAGACTCAACCGGAGTGCGATCTCACCCCTGCCATGAAATCTGCTCTGGAGTACATGCGCCGCGGAGACCTTGTGCCCGACGCGTTTGTCCTTGCGATGGTCCGCGAACGTTCCGCCTGCCTTCGCTGCGGAGGTGGCTTCATCCTCGATGGCTTTCCGCGCACCCTGGAACAAGCCGAAGCCCTCGCGGAGTTGATGAAAGCCGAGCGTCTACCCCTGACCGCGGTCATCAACTATGAATTGCCTATCGAACAAATCATCGCTCGCCTCTGCGGACGCCTTACCTGCGAAAAGTGCAAAGCGGTGTTCCACGCCACGGAACGTCCTCCTAAGATCTCCGGCACCTGCGACATCTGTCACGGCAAACTCTTCCAGCGCGAAGACGATCGCCTGGAATCCATTCGAGTTCGGCTGGAGGCTTACGACCGCAGCACTTTGCCCCTAATCCAATTCTACAAACGAGCGGGGCTGCTTTTAACCATTGCTGCCACAGGGGCTCCGCACGAGATTTGCTCGAAAACACTCATCGCCCTGACCGCATGGCGGGCACGCCATGTTCCCGTCGCCTGATCCCGCGCCTATTTGCCCCATTTTTCGGCTTGATTTCGCGCCAGCAGTGCGGACATTTCCGCCGTCGCTACCCGCGCATGCATCTTTTTCTGCTCGGCACGGCTGAAGCTCAGATTTCCCTGCATCATCCTCGTCAGGCTCTGTTCGCTTACTTTTGCCTGCATCAATCCCGACATCGAGTGCGGTTCACCGCCCAACAACAGGTGCCCAATTTCGTGTGCTGTGATGTGCGCCAATAACATGTCAAAATCCACTCCTCTTTCCCCTTTTACCCGCTCTACCTTGTCTAAGAATACGTCCGTGATCACCCCTCTTCCGCTCCCGTCCAGGAACGCCTCCGCCAATTCATTCGGCGAAGTGACCAACCCGCTTTTCATCCAACGCACCATAACTCGCTGCCATGACTCGGGATGTTCGCAAGCCCATTTTTCTTCCACCGTTCTCCCAGGGTCCCCCCCTCGTATCCACCGAATCGCAATCCCTGCCCCCCCAAATAGTTGGTCGACCCCTCCTTCGACCTTGGTCACCTCATCGTCCGTCAAGCCAGCGTCGTTCACCAGGCAGACTGTCAACAGCGATGGCTCGGGGCGTGTAGGGCCGCCAGCTTGAGCCTGCAATCGTTGAGTCATCCCCAGAGCAGAAACAACCAGGAGCGAGTAGCGCAATAGCCGTTTCAAGGTAAATTCCCCCTTTCGAGGGATTCACCTTGGCGCCCGGCCCGAAGTACCTCAATGGTCTATGGGTTACGACCATCCGATTCGCACATGACCAATCAACTTCTCCGTCGTCAAATAGTTGCGCCTAGAGGTAACGTGAAACTCTTCGGCGGAAACCGTCGTATAGGACTTTAACGGTCCGGTTGAGGGAGGATGTCTGGCGGCCGGGGCTCAAGGAATTGGCGAAAATGGAACGCCGACGATTCGCTTCGGCACCTTCGAGGCGAACTTCCGTTCGGGCGAACTTCGTCGCAACGGCATTCGCATTCGACTACAAGACCAACCTCTTCAGATCCTGAGTCTTCTCCTGGAGCGCCCTGGAGACGTCGTCACGCGTGAGGAACTACAGGCGCGCCTCTGGCCGGCGGACACGTTCGTCGATTTCGAACATAGTCTCAACACCGCGATCAAACGTCTGCGCGATGCTTTGGGCGATTCCGCCGACAATCCTCGATTCGTCGAAACTCTCGCACGTCGCGGTTATCGGTTCATTGCGCCCGTGCACGGAGCATCCTCGCCGACGGTTGTCGTTCCCCCGCCTGCGATGCACGCGACTCGCAACGATCCGTTAACGTGGGTCGCTCTCGGCATCATTTTGATTGTGGCGGGCGTTGCCGGATGGCTTCTCGGACGCCGCTCCAATAGCGCCCTTGCCGCTCATTTTTCTGAAATTCGCGTAACCGCCAATCCAGCTGAGCTCCCGATCCACAGTGCCGCTCTTTCCCGCGATGGCAACTTTGTGGCCTACTCCGACGCGAATGGCTTGTTTTTGCGCGTGCTCGAGACCGGCGAAACTCGTCCAGTATTAGTGCCTCAGGGCGTGCATCCCCGCGCTCTCGGTTGGTTCCCGGATGGTACTCACATTCTGGCCTTCGCTCGAGATCCGCAATCCGGTAGACCCGGCCTCTGGAGTATCTCCGTCCTCGGTGCGGACCCGAGAAAAATCATCGACGACGCCCGCGAAGGCGTGCTGTCGTCCGATGGGCAGCGTATTGCTTTCGTCCGCGGCGATGAAGGGGCTCAAGCAATTTGGCTTGCGAAGGTGGACGGCACGGACGAACACGTGCTCACTTCCACACCCGTCGCCGGAATCATCGGAATGACGTGGTCTCCGGACGGGCGATGGCTCGCCTTTGTTCGCGGCCTCGCGAAAGAGGGCCACTACTCCTGGGATGTTGCCGTGGTCACCTTCGAACTCGCCACCGGCACCGTCAACGTCATCTTTTCGGATTCAGGCCTCAGCGGCGGACTCACCTGGTCGGAGCAGGATAAACTTCAATTTTCACGTGCCGACCTCCCCCCGGGACAAAATGACACGAATCTTTGGGAACTCCCTCTAAATCCGCGCACCGCTCTCCCCACCGGTCCGCCGCTGCGGCTCACCAGCGGCCCTGACCGAAAATATGCCGCATCCGCTTCACGCGATGGAAAGAAAATCCTCTACGGGCGCGGGGGAAACGATCCAGACGTGTATCTGGCTGACATTGAAGGTTCGGCTGGGCATTTGAGGAATTATCGCCGCTTGACGCTCGACGACCGCAAAGACATGCCTTACGGTTGGACCGCCGACAGCCGCTCGGTGATTTTCACTTCCGACCGCGACGGCACGTTCCATGTCTTTCGGCAAGACATTGACCAAGCCACGCCGGAGGTCGTCGTGGGCGGCGAGAATTCGGTGATGATTGCTCGCATGAATCCTGAGCAAAACGCGGTAATGTATCTTTTGTCCGCCGACGCGAATCACAAGACTCCTCCCTACCGCTTGATGGAACAGCCGCTGACAGGTGGTGAGCCGCGCAAGATTCTGGAAGGCAGCATCATCAGTAATTTTCAATGCGCCTTCCTGCCTTCACGCCTGTGCTTGATCAGCGACGCGCCCACTCCTTCCACGCTGATCATTTATCAGTTCGACGAGCACACCGGTCAGAAGCAGGAATTTCTGCGCCTGCAGGAAAACGAACCCTACTATTTCAATTGGACTCTTTCTCGAGACGGTAAACGTGTGGCGACTGCCAGGGTAAGCACCGGACGAGAGCCAACCGTGATTCATGTGCATGAAGTCGATACGGGACGCGACATCAATCTTCCGCTTGAACTTGGCACGGGCGTCCAGTACATCGACTGGACCGCGGATAACAAGAGCCTGTGGGTCAAAATCGATTCGGGCGAAGAGCAACGTCTCGTTCGCATGGATCTGACCGGTAAGATCACCAGTTCTTTCGGCTCCAAACAGTCAGATCTGGGATGGGGTATTCCTTCACCCGACGGCAAACATCTCGCGATTCTGCAAGGCTCACCCCGCGCCAACGCCTGGCTCATCACTCGCTAAAGCCCATTGCAACGGCGGCGAAGGGTTGCAACTCGCCGCGGGAAACCAGTCTCAAAGGCTGATTTTTCACAGAAATGGCGCGCGAATCGCAAACTCGTTCGTTGACAAACCCTGCCTGGCCTTCTAAACTTAGATTTTGTCTCTACAGGGAAAGGTGTGGCTGATTGCAATGAGGACGTATGTAGCAAAAGGAGCCGAGGCGGAAGCCCTGAAAGTCGGCGAGCAGTGGTTTGTCATTGATGCGACCAACCAGGTGTTGGGTCGTTTGGCCACCAAGGCCGCGCGCATTCTGATCGGTAAGGACAAAGCCGTGTTCACACCTTACCTTGATTCCGGCGATCACGTGGTGGTGATCAATGCCGACAAGATCAAAATGACCGGAGCCAAAGTCGAGCAAAAGGTGTACTACTCGCACAGCGGTTACCCGGGCGGTTTGAAAGCCGTTCCGGCAAAGCGGGTTCGAGAAGCTAAGCCGGAGTGGGTGGTTCGCGAAGCGATTGTCGGAATGTTGCCAAAGAACAAGCTGCGGGCACGGCGCGCCAGGAAATTGCGCGTTTATCGCGACGCCGCCGGTCTGGCGCGGCACTCCGGACAAAAGCCTCAGCCTGTTGCCGTTTAGCCGGTTGGATTTCCTCGATTGTCATCCTGAGGAGCGTAGTCTGCGACGAAGGATCTCAACCGATGTTGCTTGGCGCGGATAGGGACGGCTGTTTTTCTTCCGTCTCTACGATACGCGGTCTGATTATTTAAGAGTTTCCGCATTGGCTGTTCCTTTCTAAGTTGTGTCTTAGGTGGGAATCTTCCGAGCGCGAAGTTCACGAGGCGGACTTGTCTCGCCTGTTAGGTTTTGAGGAGGAGCTTTGAGTACTGTCGAAACGCCCGCAGTGGGCAGCAAGACTTGGTTTCACGGCACGGGCCGGCGCAAAGAGTCGATCGCGCGCGTGTTCGTCCGTCAGGGCAGCGGCAAGTTCACTGTGAATGGCCGCCCGGTAAAAGAATATTTCCCGAATCACGCTTGGGAGCATGATGCCACCGAGCCGCTGAAGTTCACGAGCCTGCTCGACCAGGTCGATGTTGTGGCAAGCGCCAAGGGTGGCGGCGTGGGCGGACAGTCTGGCGCGGTTCGCATGGGCCTGTCTCGCGCACTCAGCAGGTTTAACGCGGAACTGCGTCCCGGCCTTCGCAAGAACGGCTTTTTGACGCGCGATTCCCGCATGAAGGAACGCAAGAAGTACGGCCAAAAGGGCGCGCGCAAGCGGTTCCAGTTCACCAAGCGTTAATCGCTTGGGGAATTTGGTCCGCGCCCTCCGCGGCGTGTCATCCTGAGGAGCGTTGTCTGCGACGAAGGATCTCAACGACACGTGCTTGGGTGGGACCAATCGGGCTCTGGAGTTCTGGCGCAAACCGGAACTCCAAGATCACGGCCGGCAAGACGCCGGCAAGAGGCTGCTGCGTAGCTCCGGAGCGCCGGGCTTTCCCTGGCATCTTTGGAGCGATCGATAAGCAGCTATCTACTAAGGAGGAAGAGTGGCGGTAGAAATCACCATGAAAGAGTTGCTGGAGGCCGGTGTTCACTTCGGTCACCAGACCCGTCGTTGGAATCCCAAGATGAAGGAATATATCTTTGGGGAGCGCAACGGCATTCACATCATCGATCTGCAGAAGACTCTCAAAATGTTCCGCGAAGCCTCTCGCTTCGTGACTGAAATCTCGAGCCATGGCCGGACCGTGCTCTTCGTCGGCACCAAGCGCCAGGCTCAGGAAGCCGTCGCCGAAGAAGCCAAGCGCGCGGGTGCGTATTACGTGAATCATCGCTGGCTGGGCGGCACTCTTACCAACTGGGCCACGCTCCAGAAGTCCATCAAGCGCCTGAAGCTCCTCAAGGCCATGACCGAAGACGGCCGCATGGAGCAGCTTTCCAAGAAAGAGCGCGCGCGCCTCGATCGTGAGATGAAGCATCTCCAACAGAATTTGGAAGGCATCGAAAACATGGCGCAGCTTCCCGACGCCATGTTCGTCATCGATTCAAATGCCGAAGAAATTGCCGTGAAGGAAGCCCGCCGCATGGGTATTCCGGTGGTCAGCGTCGTGGACACCAACTGCGATCCCGATATGGTCGATTGGATCATTCCCGGGAATGATGACGCGCTGCGCGCCATCCGTTTGTTCACTACCAAGATCGCCGATTCCGTAGCCGAAGGGCGCTCGATTTACGAACAGTCGCAGGTTGTCGATCAGAAGGTAGCGACCGATCAGGCTCATGAAGCCGGCGTCGATTACGTCGATACCAGCGCCTACGAGCAGTACGAAAAGCAGGAAGGCGACTTCGTCGAAGGCACCGAGGAATTCATCTCGGCTGCCGAGACCACCGTTCCTCCGGACGAGGAAAAGCGCTAACCCTCGCGCGCGGTCACATTTTTCACTGGCCCGGCGCGGAGCAAATGCCCTTCGCCGGGCCATTTTACTAGCCATTCATACAAATTTCGGAAGCTAACGGAAAGAGACTAGAGAGAAAAGGATGAGTACAACCAAACCAGTCATGGAAATCCCAGCAAAGCTCGTGAAAGAACTCAGAGAGAGGACTAACGCCGGCTTCAGCGATTGCCGTGCCGCGCTCGTCGAAGCCAACGGCGACATCGAAAAGGCCATCGACGTTCTTCGCAAGAAGGGTCAGGCCGCGGCTGCCAAGAAAGCCACTCGCGAAGCCAGCGAGGGTCTGATTGGTCATTACATTCATGCCGGGGGGAAAATCGGCGTGATCGTCGAAGTCAATTGCGAAAGCGATTTCGTTGCGCGCACCGAAGCTTTCCAGCAGCTCTGCCACGACGTCGCCATGCACATCGCCGCAGTCGATCCGCGCTACGTGCGCCGCGAAGACGTGACCGCTGAGATGCTCGACAAGGAGCGCGAAATCTATACCGCCCAGGCCCGCGCCACGGGCAAGCCCGAGCCCGTCATCCAGAAGATCGTCCAGGGCAAGATGGAGAAGTTTTACGAGGAGACCTGCCTCTACGAGCAGCACTACATAAAGGACGAAACGCAGACCATCGGCGAGATGATCAACGCCGCCATCGCCAAGCTCGGCGAAAACATCGCCATTCGCCGCTTCTCGCGCTTCAAGGTCGGCGAAGTCACCGGTGCGACCAAGACCGAAACCGCCGAACCCGAAGCTGCCAAATCCTGAGTCTTAGCCAGTATCGTCATTCCGAGCGAAGCGAGGAATCTCTCTTTTGCTTTTCGAGGCCCCGGTCAAAAGCCGGGGCATTCTTTTTGTGGGAATGACCGTGCCGCCCAGTTTCGTACCGGCTCGCATCTGTGCGCATCGGCACATGTCATACAACCGGTTGTTTGTTACAATTCCAACGTTTCGCTCCAACGGGACAATACACGAATGCCCTCCAAAAACGGCAAAAACTTCAAGAAGCCTGCCTACCATCGCATTCTCCTCAAACTCTCCGGTGAATCCCTTCAAGGCCCCCAAGGTTTCGGCATCGACGGCCAAACCATCTACGACATCGCCAAAGAACTCCGCGACGTCCATAAGCTCGGCGTGCAAATCGCGATCATGGTCGGCGGAGGCAACATCTTCCGGGGCGCTCGCCAGAAGGGATTCGAAATCGATCGAGCCACCGGCGACTATATGGGCATGTTGGCCACGGTGCTCAATGCCCTCGCCCTCCAGGACGCGCTCGAAAAAGTTGGCGTTCACACTCGGGTGCAAAGCGCCATCGAAATGCACCAGGTCTGCGAGCCTTTCATCCGCCGTCGCGCTACGCGTCACCTCGAAAAGAGCCGCGTCGTAATCTTCGCTGCCGGCACTGGCAATCCCTATTTCTCCACCGACACCGCCGCGGCGCTTCGCGCCATGGAAATCAAGGCCGATGTCATCCTGAAGGCTACGCGGGTTGACGGCATCTACAGCGCCGACCCCGAAAAACACAAAGACGCCAAGTTCTTCGCGGAGATTACCTACCGCGATGTGTTGCACCAGAATTTGAAAGTGATGGACTCGACCGCCATTTCCTTGTGCATGGACAACGGCATGCCCATCAAAATCTTCAACATGCACAAAGCTGGCAACATTCGCCGTGCTGTTCTGGGCGAACGTGTCGGCTCAACCGTCATGCCGGCCGAGCAGAAGACCTTCTAGCCATGGGCTAACGACCGATCTGTCTCGCGCCGGCTGAGAACCCGTCATTCCGAACGGAGTCTGCGGAGTGAGGAATCTCTCTTGTCTTCAGTTCTCTGATATCGGATATCCATTTCATTCATGCTAGAGTAACGAAAAAAGAGGAACAACCAATGACCACGATTGCCACAACGAAAGATGCCATGGTTGCAGCAAAGACCCGCATGGAGAAAGCCGTCGAGGATTTCCGCAAGGAGCTCGCTTCGGTCCGCACCGGCCGCGCCAACGCCGCAATTCTGGATCACGTGCGCGTCGACTATCACGGCACGCCGATGCCGGTGAACCAGTTGGGCAACGTCACTGTCCCCGACGCCAGCATGCTGATGATCACCCCGTGGGACCCCAGTGCTGTTCCACTGATCGACAAGGCCATTCGTTCCTCGGATCTTGGTCTCAACCCCACCACCGACGGCAAGGTCGTGCGCGTTCCGATTCCCGCGCCCACGGAGGAGCGCCGCAAAGAGCTGGTCAAGCACATCCACAAAGCACTGGAGAATCACCGCACCGCGATCCGCAACATTCGCCGCGACGTGAAGGAAGCCATCGACAAGCTCGAAAAAGAAAAGAAGATCAGCCAGGACGAACAAAAACGCTCGCTCGAAGAGCTCGACAAAGTTTCCCAGTCCGAAACGAAAAAAGTCGAAGACCTCTGCGCTACCAAAGAAAAGGAAGTCATGAGCGTTTAGTTTTTTGCCATTTCACTCAATTTACTGAAGCTTTGTCATCCTCAGCGAAGCGAAGGATCTCAGTCTATCGATTCTCGGCAACGATATACAATTCCGCTAAGGTTTTGGGCTACTAGCACTTTTCTCTTTGCTACTGGGCAGCAACACAATCCTCTGTGCTGCATCGTTCTGCACGGCGTGCAAGAACGCGTTGTAATCCGCCAGTCGATCTGAGGGGATCTGCCTTCTCGCAAAGTGGATGTGGCGCGACGCGACAATGGAATTCTCTGAACCCGAATATTTCGAGGTGAAACTCGCATAGTCTCGCGTGACTGCCGTGGCGACAGGTGTCTGAATTTCTGTTCCGGCCGGCACGTGCAGCGTCATGCTCGTCTGCACGTCGAGCGGTGTACCTAGCTCGATCGGTGCTGTCGCTCCGGCCGGTGGCGGGTCCGGTAGCCCTATCTGCGGCAGCAGTGCGGGAATTCGCACCGGTGCTTTCTTCCAGTCCACAAAATTCAATTGCGACAACTCGTACTCGACGGCAAACGGATCTTTCGTCTCCGCCGGGTCGGAAGCTTCCACCTTTGTCACTTGGCCGCGAAATCCGTCCGACAGCGACAACAAACCAGCCACGTCCTTCCACTTTTCCTTCGGCGCTTGGTGAAACGCCACCCGCAACAGTAACTCGTTTTCCCCGCGCACGACGTACTTCACGCGCGCGTTTAGCTGCCCAGCTTCTGTTAACGTCGCATCTACCGTTACGCGCTGCGTTGCGGGGAACGGTAATTCTGTCGGCAATTTCACCCAGGCCTGTTCCGTCGCACCGTTCTGGGCAAAATTCCCTCGCAGCAGTAGCCCACACGTTGCTTTCGCAGGCGAGATCATTCCAAATGGTGCTACTTCCACTGCCGGGTCCATCCAGTATTCGCCGTTTTTCGTCGCGCCCCGCACAACCAGGTGACTGAAGCCCGTCGGGGTAGCGAGCGATCCTGGCTCGCAGGCTCCCGTAAGGACAGCGTCCGCCCGCAATCCAAGTGCCGCCGTCATCGCTGCCAACAGAACATACTTCTCCTGACCATCGCCGTAACCCGAATCCAAAATCTCGTCGGCGCTTCGTGGACGAAATCCTCGTGCGTTCAGTGGGGTGTCTACCGTGGAGATTTTGGCTGCGACAAAATCGTAGACCGCGGCCATTCGTTCCACATCTGTCTTAGTCTCCGCTGTCAGAGCAGTGGTTTTCATTTTCACCGCAGCAGCCACTTCCGGTATTCGTGGCAACTCTTTCCGAGCTTCTTGCGATGTTCTGTCAAGGCTGATTGTCTTGGCGCTTGGAAGCAGTTGTTCTGCTAAGCGGGCCGAGAGTTCATTCCATGTCATGGTGCTCAGGCCCACATCGAATCCTGCAACCGGGGGCGGTTCCTCTGCCGACAAATCCTTGGGTGCTTCGTACTTCCGCGTCCAGCGATAAATCACCCGCTCCGCGTCGCCCTCGCCAATCTTTTCTTGTCGATTTTCCTTTGCATCAGCGCTGGTTCTCAGATCGATCTTTCGTGACCCCGGCAGCTCCAGTTCGTAATGTTCTTCCAATACTTGGCCAGACCGGTCAAATGTGTGCTCCAGCCAGAAATCCGGGGCCAGCGGGGCTTTCGTTGTTGTCGTAACGACGCGATACTCGACCGTGTCGCCTTCCTGTAGGCCCAAAATTCGCACCGACTTCACGCGCACATCGTGATATGCCGGAAATGGCTCAGCCGCTGCGCTCGGCGTGTCGGTCACGGCACTAGGCAAAACCTCGGAGGTTCCGCCGTTCGCGTGACTCACGCGCACCAGTGGTATCTCCACGGATTGAAAGCCGCGGTTGTAATCAAACGAAATCCTTCCGAACTGTTGCGCGCCAAGAATGTTGATGATCTTAACGATGGTATGGACTTCCTTGCGTGAATCTCCGTTCGCCTCAAACCGAATTGTTGTGTCCAGCAACTGGATCTGAAAGGGAAGTTGCGGCCGTTCTTTCTTTGCTGCTGCCGCAGGCGCAGTTTTCGCCGCTGGCTTTTCGTCTGGACTCTGGGTAGGTGCCTGCGTTTGGGGGAATGCCGCCGTTGTTACCCACAGCACGACGGCTGCAATGAACAATAATCTCTGCAGGGACGGCCTTCTGAGGCCGTCCGATCTCCACATGGATCCCTGACTGTTCACGTTCGCAGTTTAGGCGACGACCGCCTTCGGGTAAAGCCAACCAGCGGTTGGAGTTTCGCAATCGCATTCCCGCGGCGAGGGTCAGAACGGCCCCACTAAACCGCCTCCTTCCGCGTCTAATGTAAAATGTCACTTCTGCTCGTTTTCATACTGCGCACCACGGAGCCCGAATGAACACACGCTTCTTACTCTTCCTCCTCTGCGTCGCCCTTATCGCGCCCCTTTCCCGCGCCAATGATACGGCTCGGCCCAAGGGCCCTGCCGAGGATGGCACCCGCCCTGCCCTTGCGCGAATCGCCGGCGAAGGCTTCATGAATTCACAGGCGTTCGAATACCTTACCGACCTTAGCGACAATGTCGGCGGCCGTATCACTGGCTCGCCCGAGAGCCAAAAGTCCATCGACTGGGGCCTTGCGAAGATGAACTCCATCGGTCTTGTCAATGTGCGTGCCGAGAAATACTCCCTATGGAAAGGATGGACTCGTGGCACGGCCAGTGCCGAACTGCTCTTTCCCTTGCACCACAAGCTCGATGTCGACGCCATGGGTTGGACCGGCTCTACTTCTCCAAACGGAACCGAAGCTGATGTCGTAACCGCGAACCTATTCGATCTCGACGAAGAGATGAAGAACATGGCCCACTTCCGGGGCAAGATCGTGATGATGAAACCGGAAGGCGCTCCGAAGAAAAATTTCTGGCTGATCTTCGCGCAGTACGGCGATTTTCTAAATGCCTTAAGCAAGGCAGGAGCCGTCGCGGTTATCGGTGGCCAGGGCGGATTTAAAGCCGAAGGCATGCATCTCACTCACACTGGAATCCTCGGTTTTGCCCAGGATTATGCGATTCCCGTGGTCGACATGGCCATGGAGGACCAGGGCCAACTCGAGCGCTTCATTGCCGCAGGCAAGACTCCTCGTGTCCACATCAACGTGCAGAACACGCTCACCGGTGCCCCGGTCGAGACGGCTAATGTAGTCGGCGAGATAGTTGGCCGCGACCATCCGGAACAAATTGTTGTTGTCGGCGCTCACCTCGACTCCTGGGATCTCAGCGAAGGCACAACGGATAACGGCACGGGCACGAGTAGTGTGCTTGCGGCGGCTGACGCCATTATGAAGAGCGGCCAGCGTCCCCGTCGCACCATTCGTTTCGTTCTCTTCACCGGAGAAGAGCAGGGACTGCTCGGCTCGCTTGCCTACACCAAGCAGCACGCCTCCGAAATGAAGGATCACCTCGGGGCTATCATTCTCGACGAAGGCCAGGGCCCGATTAAAGAATTCCAGATGGGCGGACACAAAGATCTGATTCCCGCCATCGAAGCATTTGTCGACTCGCTCGAAAATGTTCGCGAAATCAAAGTGAACGACAAATGCGAATTCGGCACGGATACCGGGCCATTCATTCTCGCGGGCCTGCCGGGCATCAATCTAAATCAGGACTCGCCCGACTACAAATACACGCATCACTCCGCGGCCGATGCCCTCGAAGCGGTCAAGCCCGATGTTCTTACGCAGAATGCGACGATCATGGCGCTCACCGCTTTTTGGCTAGCGGATCGTCCCGACCGCCTCGCCTCCCCCTGGCCTCCCGACCGTACCGCCAAAATGCTTCGCGACCAAGGTCAATATGACTTCCTCAAGGCCTTCGGCCTCTGGACATTTGGGGAACAAGGGCTGGATTCCAGTCATTCTTATAACTGATAGAAAAAACACATCTTACGAACGATTTAGCCGGGCTGGGACCGCAGGTCCCCATCCTGCGAAAGTGGCATCAACTTGCGCAGAATCATCCACTTTGAGCATGCCCGATACCACTTTCCACTTTTCCACATGTTTTTCGACAGCTTCTGTGCGATTCCTGTTTGACAGAACCCCCTAACTTCTCTATACTTTGTGTTTTGTCAGGGGTATTTTTACCCGTGCAGTAAGGTCTTCTCCGGGTGGGGGAGACTGGTTGGAAGGAATTTCTTCAGTCCCGGAACAAGCTCGATGGAATGGGACAGAAGAGCGGCCGGAATGGGGCGCCAGCCCCGAAAAGCCGAGTAAGCCTCTCCGATTCGATACCGAGAGCGTAAGACTTGTCTCTTGGAGTGCGTACGGAGTCTCTTGCTGGTTCTCTCCGGATTCGCAGTACCTTTCAGCATATGTGTGTGCTCTCGCGTTTTGTTGTGCGCGCTCCGCGAGAGTTCGCAAGCTGTGTCTGCGCGCGATGCTTTTGCTGTTTGTAGTGGAATCAAAAACGAGGAACGACTGTGCCAACGTTTTCGCAACTTGTACGGATGGGAAGAGAAGGCGTCATTTCCAAGACGAAATCGCCCGCGCTGATGGGCTGCCCCGAAAAGCGCGGCGTATGCATTCGCGTTTACACGCAGACGCCGAAGAAACCGAACTCCGCGCTGCGCAAGGTCGCGCGCGTGCGTTTGACTAACGCCGTTGAGGTTACCACGTACATCCCCGGCATCGGCCACAATCTCCAGGAGCACTCCATCGTGCTCGTGCGCGGCGGCCGTGTGAAGGATCTGCCGGGCGTTCGTTACCACATCGTGCGCGGCACGCTCGACGCCGCCGGCGTGGAAAATCGCAAGCAGGGCCGTTCGAAATACGGCGCCAAGCGCCCCAAGGCCGGCGCAGCGGCCAAGTGACGATCCGGTGAGGATCGTCATCCTGAGGAGCGCCGTTAGCGACGAAAGATCTCTCAGGTTGATTCGGTTGAGTTGAGACGGAGTGAGAGTTTTGAAGGAGCAAAGATAAGCGATGCCTCGTAAAGGATTAGTCAGCCGGCGGACTCAAGCAGTCGATCCCGTCTTCGGCGAACCTATCGTTGAGAAGTTCATTTGCTCGATGATGTGGGACGGCAAGAAGAGCACCGCCCAGCGCGTGTTCTATACCGCGATGGATCAGGTCGCCAAGAAGACCAACGACGATGCCCTCAAGATTTTCAAGAAGGCTATCGAAAATCTCAAGCCGCTCGTCGAGGTCAAGACTCGCCGCGTCGGTGGCGCGAACTATCAGGTTCCTGTGGAAGTGAACCCATTTCGTCGCCAATCACTCGCGATTCGCTGGCTTTTGCAGTATTCGCGCGAGCGTGCGGGCAGGACGATGACCGATAAGCTCGCGGATGAAGTGATTGACGCAGCAAATTCCCGTGGTGGCGCGATTAAGAAAAAGGAAGACGTCCACCGCATGGCCGAAGCCAACAAGGCTTTTGCCCACTATCGCTGGTAGTCAATTTGACGCAGCGTTGTCATCCTGGGGAGCGCAGTTTGCGACGAAGGATCTCAACGAAAGCTTCAAGCAAGATTTTGTGGGTACGAGGAGAAGCGGTACAGCAGTCAAAGGGGAGAAAAGGTTTTTAGGGATCATGGCTAGAGCATTCAAACTCGAAGACACCCGCAATATCGGGATTATGGCGCACATCGACGCCGGTAAAACCACGTCGACCGAGCGCATCCTGTTCTACACGGGTGTCACCTACAAGATCGGTTCAGTGGATGAAGGCACGGCCACCATGGACTGGATGGAGCAGGAGCGGGAGCGCGGCATCACCATCACCAGCGCCGCCACTACCGCCTCCTGGACGCGTTTTGACAAGAAATATCGCGTCAATATCATCGATACTCCGGGGCACGTCGATTTCACGGTAGAAGTCGAACGTTCTCTTCGTGTGCTCGACGGTGCGGTCGCCATTTTCGACAGCGTTGCCGGCGTTCAGCCGCAATCAGAAACTGTGTGGCGCCAGGCTGATAAGTACCGCGTTCCCCGTCTCGCCTTCGTCAACAAAATGGATAAGATGGGCGCGGACTTTGACCACGCCATCCGTACCATGCGTCAACGCCTCGGTGCGCATCCGGTGCCGCTGCAGTTTCCGCTCGGCCGCGAAGACAATTTCATCGGCTGCATCAACTTCCTTGAAGAAAATGTGATTGTATGGCTCGAAGAAACTCTTGGCGCCAAGTACGAAGTCTTTGAAGTTGCCAAGCTTTGGGATTCCTCCTTCGTTTCCAGCCGTCCCGATATCGCGGCCGCCCTCAAGGGTTCCGCGATCGACAAGAAATTCTATGAAGAGCATCGCGCCAAGGTCGTCGAATACATTGCCGAGCACGATGACGAAGTACTCGACAAGTATTTGACCGAAGGCACGCTTTCGCTCGATGAAATGCGCAAGTCCATTCGCAAGTCCACCCTGGCGATGAAAATCGTTCCGGTGCTTGCCGGTTCGGCGTTTAAGAACAAGGGCATTCAGCCTCTGCTCGACGCGGTAGTGGACTACTTGCCGTCACCTACCGATGTTCCGCCGGTCGAAGGCATCAATCCCGATACGGATGAAACCGTTCTGCGTCGCGCCGCTGATGATCAGCCCTTCTCCGCGCTGGCTTTCAAAATCATGTCCGATCCCTTTGTCGGCCATTTGACCTATATCCGCGTTTACTCTGGCGTGTTGAATGCCGGAAGCTACATCTACAACTCCACCAAGGGCACCCGCGAGCGCGTTGGCCGCTTGCTCCAGATGCATGCCAATAAGCGCGTAGAAATTGAAGCAGTCCATGCGGGCGACATCTGTGCTTGCGTCGGCTTGAAGAGCGTGACCACTGGCGACACGCTGTGCGATGAGGATAAGCAGGTCATTCTCGAGGCCATGGACTTCCCGGCTCCGGTTATCTCCGTAGCCGTCGAACCCAAGACCAAGGCTGACCAGGACAAGATGGGCATGGCGCTCACTCGCCTGGCGCAGGAAGATCCTACGTTCCGTGTTCACACCGACACGGAAACCAGTCAGACCATCATCTCCGGCATGGGCGAACTCCACCTGGAAATCATCGTCGATCGCATGAAGCGCGAATTCAGCGTGGATGCCAATGTCGGCCGCCCGCAAGTTGCTTATCGCGAAACCATTCGACGCAAAGCCGAAGCCGAAGGCCGCCACGTCAAGCAGTCCGGCGGCAAGGGACAGTACGGCGTCTGCAAATTGGAAGTGCATCCGTTGCCGAGCGCCGACCACGAAAATATGCACGAAATGTCCACCGACGAACTGGATGAGCTAGCCAAGTCCATTGCCGGAAACGGCGGCAAGTGGCGCTTTGACAAGGAGCACCGCTTCCTCTTCATCGACAAGATTTTCGGTGGCGCGATTCCCAAAGAATTTATTCCCCCGATCGAAGCCGGTATTCGCGAAGCTATGGATAACGGCGGCTTGGCGGGCTTCATGATGGTTGATGTCGCCGTAGTCTTGGTCGACGGTAGCTATCACGACGTGGACAGCTCTGAATTGGCCTTCAAAATTGCCGGTTCCATCGGCTTCAAAGAGGCCTGTGCGAAGGCCAAGCCGGTTTTGCTCGAGCCCATCATGAAAGTCGAAGTCACCACGCCGGAGGAATACATGGCCGGTGTATTCGGCGACCTGAACTCGCGCCGCGCCCAGATTCAGGGCTCGGAAACACGCGCTGGTAGCCACATTATCCGCGTCCAGGTGCCGCTGTCGGAAATGTTTGGTTATGCCACGGACCTCCGCAGCCGCTCGCAGGGCCGCGCGAACTTCACCATGCACTTCTCGCATTACGCGGAAGCGCCGGCGTCGGTAGCGGAAGAGGTCGTGAGCAAGGCCACAGGGAAGGCCGCAAGGTAAGAACAGGATTTAGGATTGCACGTTTTCCAGAGGAGCAGAGTAAGCAATGGCGAAAGAGAAATTTGAGCGCAGTAAGCCACACGTGAACATTGGCACGATCGGTCACATTGACCATGGCAAAACGACGTTGACCGCGGCGATCACCAAGGTGCTTTCGAAGCACAACCCGAAGGTGGCGTTCCGCGCGTTCGATTCGATCGATAACGCGCCAGAAGAGCGCGAGCGCGGTATCACCATCGCGGTATCGCACGTGGAGTACGAAACCGCGAACCGCCACTACGCGCACATGGATTGCCCCGGCCACGCCGACTACATCAAGAACATGATCACCGGCGCGGCGCAGATGGACGGCGCCATTCTGGTCGTTGCCGCTACGGACGGCCCGATGCCCCAGACCCGTGAGCACATTCTGCTCGCCCGTCAGGTCGGTGTTCCATACATCGTCGTGTTCCTGAACAAGTGCGACATGGTGGAAGATCCTGAGTTGCTGGAGCTCGTCGAACTCGAAGTTCGCGAACTGCTGAAGAGCTACCAGTTCCCCGGCGATAGCGTTCCCGTCATCCGTGGTTCCGCATTGCAGGCTCTGAACGGCGACGAGAAGTGGGAAGCCAAGATTCTGGAACTAATGGCCGCCGTTGACGAGAAAGTGCCTCTTCCGGTGCGCGACGTCGATCGACCGTTCGCCATGCCGATCGAAGACATCTTCTCGATCTCTGGCCGCGGCACGGTCGTTACGGGCCGTGTGGAGCGCGGCAAAGTGAAGGTTGGGGAAGAAATCGAAATCGTCGGCTTCCGTCCCACGCAGAAAAAAGTTGTGACCGGCGTGGAAATGTTCCGCAAGTTGCTCGACGAGGGCATCGCTGGCGACAACGTCGGGTTGCTGCTCCGCGGCACGGAAAAAGACGATGTGGAGCGCGGCCAGGTGGTTTGCAAGCCGGGCTCGATCACCCCGCACACCAAGTTCAAGGCCGAAGCATACGTTC